>NZ_RCHM01000045.1:0-520971 GCF_003671475.1 Ketobacter sp. GenoA1
GGTATTTTGGTGAGGGCAACCGCCGTTGCCTTGAACTCATCGTCGTATCGATTGTATTGCTTTCTTCGTGCCATTTGACACCTCCACTTAGGTAGTTGGAGGTGTGCGCATTATCGGGGGAGGTGTCAAGTCCGACTGACTGCAATTGTTATGTTTACCGGTCACGAAAACCCAAAGATCCAGCACCATTAACAGTCAGTTTTTCCGCCAACAAAAGCATTGCTTTTCTGATAGTATTGTCATCTAAATTCTTAGTTTTTGTTGTTGATGCAATAATAGCCATCAACATATCTCCCGCACCAAAAACATCCACTGCTAAATATTTATTTGGTATAGAAAAGTCAGATTCTTCTCCATTCGTATACTTTATAAGCCCCCTATCTCCACGCTTTAATATTACGCCGTAAGCAGACAATATTTCACTAAACTCCTTCAAACTCTCTTTAGTCGGGCATTGTCCAAGAAACGCTCTAAACTCATCCTCGGTAGGAAAAAACCAACTGGCGCCAAAGTAATCTAAATAATTTGATTTTCTTGCATCAACAAAAGATATCACAGCAGGATCTTTAAACTTCTCACGTAAAGACTCCTTTGAAATAGGTCCAATCCCACCCAGCCCATAGTCTGAAACCAGAATTTTTTTAGAACATGAATTCTTTATTATTTCTGCCATTTCTAAATCATTGATATTTCGTACCGGTTCTGGCTTATCTTTTATTTGTTTTGTAACACCATCATCCACTAAATACTCAACGACATTAGTCTTTCCCTCTGCGGGGAATGTAATTAATGATCCTGATTTATACGCGCACTCATCAAATATTAAATTGATAAGATCTGGCTTCGGGAAGGACGTGACAAGCAAATATTTCGACTTCAACTCTTCCAAAACATTAATAATATTACCTGAACACCCTATACGATGAAGGTAGATAGAGTTTACAAGATACCTATCTAATAAAATATCGCCTAATATTAGAATATTCTCAGAGCTCATTTTATTTTTCAATTATAGGACTTTCTAAGCTTGGAGTACTTGTCTTTTAGGTTTTTTGCAACCGTTACTTTATTTCTCACCACTGCAGGCAAGCCGATAGAAATCAATAGCGCCATCAAGGCAAAGATAAAATAAATCAAACCATCCAAATAAAAACAGAACTTATCTGAATCTGCGTAAGTAACAAATTTTTTGAATGATGAAATTATAGCGCCATCACCATAAAGCAAGAAAGATATAGTAATCACCGAAGGAATTGATGACATAAACAGAAGTAGTGACTTGTACAACCTATCTTGAGAAAACTGATCCTTGTATTTATCTATAAAATCCCACTCATTTATATGCTGATCCCTCTCAAATGGAACAGCTTCTTGACCGCTATTAAATAATTGTTGTGCTGCCCACCCATCCCAGTGAGCTATAGTGTTTTTTAACTTAATGTGAGCATCTTTTATTTCTTCAGCTAAAAACTCTCCATTTTTTCCATGACGAATTTTATCCGCTAGTTCATGCGCTCCATAGAGCATTAAATGTTTTGCTGGGCCGCTTGTAATGAACAAACCCAACTCTGCAATTTTTGAATTTTGATAACCATTATATATAGCGAGAAAATACACGAGCACAGACACCCCGCCGATAGTGATGAAGTATTTTATAAATTCATTAACTAAAAGGATATGTTCTCCCGGGTTAATGATATTAGTAGGCCCCATATCAAGAACTTTCATGAATCCAAGAAATGCAAACGTGGCTCCTATCACCGTTAAAAGAACCTGATCGCGGAATTTTACTCGTTCATTTATCTCATTTCTTGCTGCATTGTAGAATGTCATAGCAGTAGATAACGAGGCAGGATACTGTGGATACCCAGGTAATATAAACTCTATTTCATCGTCATTATCCATGACTAATACTCCGAAGCTTCAAAAACATAACGTTTTGCGTAACCGGGCGCACAAAGGTGCAGAGCGAAGCGGCGCAGCTTTGGGCGATCCGTGTTTACGTGCTTGTTAGCCTTCTGTTTTAAGCACCTGTTCATATATGGCTTGCCTTTTTAAGCGATCTTCGCTCACATCCCCCAAATCGCGGAATGTCTCGTAACATCCAATGACCACAGCTTTAAATTCACGTGGTTGGTTAATAATCATATCAATGATTTGTTGTGACCATGATTCGATTTTCCGGCTTCGTAATGTAGGTCTTTGAGCCCCAGTAATTCTATGTGATAGAAGCGCCATTATGTGCCATTTAAATTTCCGAGCTTCAGCGGGTATTTGTTTGTTGCTAAAGAGGATAGCCATTCGGTAGTAAACCAAGCAGCTCGTGTAGTAAACAATTTCTCTATTTTCTTCGCTAAAAGCCCGACTTGCGATGCTGTTGTCTGAAAATATTTTTCGAGGAAAGCGATAAGAAAGGTCAGGACGATCAAGAAATACAGCAGATACACAACGAGCAAGTATCTTAAGATCAAATATTTTAACACCCGGCACCCCTTGCCCCACATACTGCCTGTCCCTGCGTTCAAAAAACAATCTATTTTCGTCATCTGAGAAGGAGTTAAAGTAGGTTTCTATTCTACGCGCCATTGGCTGCAATGACAGAAACTGATCATCATCAATTTTAGTTTGGCTATTAGTAGCGCGAACAAGATCCGTGAAAACATCCTCGTTGTCCGTTTCAATAACTTTCAGAGAAACCATCATATCATCACTAAGGTCGTCTCGGTTAATCCACAAGACATTTGATGTTTGACAGCCGTTAACTATTTGAAAGTCTACAAATGTAATGCTCATCCCCTGAACTCTGACATCAGGACTAACGATGGTGATCCCATTGTTCAATACGGGAAATCTTGAGTGCGACTCTTCGTTTCTTATTGTTTCGCCAATTGCGCTATTTACAGGATTATCTGCCCCCAGAAATGCTCTAACATTTTCTTCGAAAACGTGAAGCCGTAACCTGCCTGTGTCATCTGCAAGTAGATTCTCAACGAATTTTTTTGCAGGAACTATAGCAAGATACGATTCTTCTACGCCCGCTATAGTAGGAAGAGCTGCAACAGAGAAAGCATCGACTTTTGCCTCAATCGGAGCTGTTGTTGACTGAAAAGCATGACCTAAACCTTCTCGATCAAGTATTTCGTAATCGATTTCTGAAAAATAACCTTCCTCTTCAATGCGATTAACAAGTTCAGCTTTTGCTTTTTCAATTTCCTCTGGTGCTATATATCGGCCTGTGTATGCAAATCGAATGAGTAAGCTCAACTTTCCATCACGGATAGCACCAGCCCTATCAATCGCAGCTCCGTAAACTTGTTTAGTATTAGCCTCGATCGAGTCATTGGGCGTGTCTTTGAAATCGTGGCAGAAACGTTCTATAGCAGCATGGAATTTAAGAACTTCCCCCAAATCAAGGTTTTCTGATGTTTTTGCTTGTGTAAGAATAAGTTTAACATCATGATTTCTCCGCCCATCTCCAAGTATCTCTTCTGCATCTTCTATCGATAGAGATACTTCCTGATCTATTAAAAGCGCACATCCATCTAATCCGTCATCGCCTGAAGTAGTTGTGATATCTGCAAGATCGTAACTTTCAACAACTTCAGGGGTTATCACACAATGGTTAACAAGACGTTCAAATTGATCTGCCTCGCCCATTTCATGAAGTTCATAACTTTCGACAAAGTCTCGTAGAAGAGCTGCAACTATCCTATGCATAGTGTTCTCATTTCAATTAATAGTAAGAATTTCTTTATTTGCCTAACGCTGAGCTTTACGTCAATTTTGGAGCCGCGATGCGGTGGAGAAATTATCCGACAACAGCACTTGGTTAAAAGTGCTTACGTAGATCACCTCTGCAGCGAGCGCCATGCAGATTCCGAAAATTCCTCTCGGTAATCCCGAGGCGATGTCCGAACCCGGTTGGCCAACCACGCTCTGCAATAATTTTCCGATGGGCCTACGATTAAAGAAGGTATTATCTCGAACGGCTGAACTATCTTGATATCTTTGTTTTCAAAACTGAGCAACTTCTCTTTCAGTTCCTGGTAATTTTGGGCATTTCGAACTTTCAGCTCCTGACGAAACGGCCCTTTCGCAACGGGAGAGCGCGCCTGATAAAGGAATCGCGCCCATTCCGGTTGTGCCACAACCCAGTCCAAATAACTCGATACAATCGAATAGATAGCCTCGCGAAGACTGTTCGTTTTGGCTAATTCATGCTCCAAGTGCTGCCGCTGATCATCTTGGGCAGCAAAAAAGAGTGTACTCAAAATTCCTTCTTTGTTCCCGAAGTGATGGTAAATCGCTCCCACGCTTGTATCGCAACGGGCCTTAATCGCATCGATGGTAGTTGCCTCCACTCCGAGTTCATTAAAGCAATAGAGCGCATGCTCCAGAATCTCTCTTTTCAGGGCAGCCCTGCGGCCTGGAAACCGATCCTCCAGGATTTTGTCTTTATTCATTAAATTGTGATTCATCCGTTTGAGCTAGCGATACTCGACATTCTACCTGTTGACAGCCACCACATAAACAGAATACTATTCTTTTACAGAATACTATTCTTTTATTGTATGGAGTGTTCACCGATGAGCCAAACCTTAGCAGCATTCAACGCATTCGGCCCCGAGAGCTTTGGTAATATGGTGTGCCAACAAGCACCCTATTTCAGCACCATCCAGCCAGAACTCGTCGACCTGAAATCAAAGTTCGCTGAAGCACGGGTGCCTTTTAGAAAGGAAATTACCAACCACTTAGGTACGGTGCACGCTATCGCGATGTGCAACCTCGCTGAATTAGTGGCGGGATTGATGACAGATGCGTCGATACCTAGCAATGGAAAGTGGATCCCACAGGCTATGTCGGTCAAGTATCTGGCCAAGGCAAAGACGGCCTTGCGTGCCGTTTCAAACGGACAGGAAATCGACTGGGACACTACGGGTGAAAAAACCGTGCCAGTAGAGGTATTCGATGAGGACGGTCAACTGGTATTCACTGCGGAAATCACCATGAACGTCAAGCTGAGCTAATGGATCAAATTAGCCGGGCTGAGTGGTAATCGGTTAGCCCGGCAACTGATGCAATACCACTTGTATGGTCCAATACGCAATATATATTATTATTTGCAGCTGACCTTACCATAGTTGTAGCATTTTATTGTCGTAGAATTTAATGGTATGCACGATACTATTGGAAGACATGTCTGACGATCAATACCCCAATGATGTGGTATCGCTAAAAGCGTTGTTGAAGAAAGCGAATCAGAAAATTGCTTTCCAACAACAATTGATTGATGCCTTTGAAGAACAAAGGCGATTAGCGCTCACTCGCCAATTTGCACCGAGCAGTGAAAAAGAAGCGCTTCAGTATCGAATGTTTGATGAGGCTGAATCCGAAGTTGAAGCGTCGCCTGATGTAGAATCCGACAGCACCGAAGTAAAAGCACATCAACGACGGGGTGGTAGACGGAGCTTGCCTTCCCACCTACCCCGTATTGAAATACGACATGATCTGCACCAGAAACCGCTCCGATGCCACCGCAGCCTATCCCCAAAAGCCAGGCCAGCCCAGGATTTTTAGCCTACATCGTTACCAGCAAATACGCTGATGCGTTACCACTGTATCGCCAATGTCATATTCTAAAACGCAGTGGAATCGATTATGCCCGCAACACCCTGTGTCATCAGGTGGTTAAAGCCGGAGAACTATTACAACCGGTCATTAATTTAATGCACGAACAGCTACTGGAATATCCGGTACTGCAAATGGATAAACCACGGTACAAGTGCTCAAAGAACCGGGCCGTACAGCGCAAAATAAAAGTTATATGTGGGTATTACCGGCGTACTTCACTTTTGGTCGTTCGCGAAGTACGCCACTGCCTTTTTTAAAAATTCCAGCTCCTCTTTGAGCTTCATGTTTTCCCGACGTAGCCTGCGCGTCTCTTCACTCTCTTGCTTGGAAGAATCAACACCATCTACCGTATTGAATTGCTTATCAGAAAGACGGGTGAACTGACGACACCAGTTATAGATCTGCTGGGCACTCACTCCTAACTCTTTGACAACCTGAGCAGTAGTAATGCCCTCTTTCGAGGCCCTGTTTACCCCTTCTCGGCGGAATTCTTCGGTATAAGCTTGGGTCTTCTTGCGTGCCATCTCGGACACCTCCATAGTGGTTAGTCTAACTATAAAGGATGTCTACTAATTGTGGGTAACACGGGCGTATAACGCCCGCATCAGTGGGCATGAACGACTTGTTATGCGCTTCACACTAACACTGCCTTGTTCCCTTCAGGTAAACAACGCCATTCGGCTTTATTTCAACGTTAAATAAGTATTGACCAGGGGTGATATCAGGATCATATTCAAACCGAGACATTTCATATTTTTCGAATTTTGAATACATATCATCTAAATCTGCCGCCAACACCTCATGCAATATTTTTTCGTAGTGAATTTTAAGCTTATCTTCAACATGAGTAATGAGGTGCGCAACTATGTTTTGCACCTCCAACAGAAATGAATCATTTATGTAATTAACAGTCGCGAACACGGGCTTTGAAATATATATTACCTTCTTCTTTGCAGAGTTCGGATATAGGCCAATTAAATTCATAGTGCCCTCTCCACTTCCGCCCGAGTGAGCAATATAGTTATTTCTAAGATTCATCAACTTTTTATGTGTGTTTATATACTCTTTTGGAACGTGGACCTTCTCCAGCTTGACTCTGCCACTAACGAAACACCGGCCGTAATTGACAATCAACGATGTCGCGTGCGCTGTAATGTTGTGATTGGCGAAAGGATCTTCTTTTTTGTTTCGATAAGTATTAATACAGCATATGCTCCAATTGCAATAATCCAGGCTACGTTTAAGCGAAGCATAGGCAACGTAAATTTTTGCATGCTTACTCTGAAACTTAAGAGCGAATAGATTTTTTCCGTCCATCTGAATCATTTCAGGATGCTTAGAAAAATCTATGGGTTCAAATGAGAGATTTTTACTCAAGGGAAATCCTCAACAAAACGCATCATGCCTCAAACACCAGTGACTAAAAGGAGGTCCCAGGCCGCAAAGCGGTCTATTCTGCCTTTGTTTGTTATAGATAGACCCATCACCGAGTTCTACTCATCCACTTCTGGCTCAGGAATAATGAACTGTCCCTCTGCAGACGATGTATCTTTATCTCCGGTGTGAACAAAGATATGGCTTTTAGGGAGGAAGTAAAATCGGCTATGAATATCACCACCACTCTCCAAAAGCTCCAACCTTCCATCTACGATTCTCCACCTATTCTCAAAGTGATTTCCACCAATTATTTTTCCATCTTTAGCAAAGGATATTACTTTTGATCTTTTAATACTTGCGCCAGGATTATGATAGAGTCTAAATTTATTTGAGATCAATTCTCGCTCGAACTCTGATCCGCTTAATGAAAAAATCTGAATCGATGAGTTGCTCAACCTGCTTTCGAGCTCCGCCTGCCTTTTCTCTAATTCCTTTCTGACACGACTCTCCTCTGACTTGGCAGCCAGTCTCTCAGACTCCATATGCTTTCTAAGTGTTTCCAGCTCCTTTCTTGCTAATTCGGCTTCTTCTGTATCTTTATTTTCTCTCTCATCATATTCCTTTTGCTTTATCTCCACCTCATTTTTCATTTTTTCGTAGTCAGCATTTACAGCCGTAACTTCATCTTTTAGGGAGCTTATTTCATCTTTGAGCTTTCGTGATATTTCATCTTCCGCAAGTATTCTATTTAATTCCGCTTTTGCTTCGGCTCGACTTTTGGACTTAACAAATAACCTTGTGTCTTCATCTATCTTTTCATTTCTTCTTTTCTCATTTGGTATCATTTGTAATTTTTGGACACCCAAGCTTATCCACGGTCCAATTAGCGACACAAGGATAGAGAACAATAGTGGAAACAAAATAAGATTTTGTATGAAAAAATAATTGCCATCAATAAACTCTATTCTTTCCTCAATCATCTTTTCACTAAAAAGCAGCACTCCAATAGCTTTCCAATTAAATATAAGCCAACCAAATGTAAAAGCTCCCAGCAAAGGATCTCTTAACCTCGAAGCAAAGTGGTTGCTTGCTTCATTAAAAACATCTTTAATCATTTTATCTTCCTTGCCTTATTATTGGCCGGTTCAACCAAATAATTGCATAACGCCGCCAACACAGGCCGGAGCACGTAGTGCGGAGGTCCTGCCCCGAAGGGGCTTCAGTGATTGGTTTTGTTATGCATTTATTCTTTAAGGTGGTCTTCAAATGAATCCGCCTTATTACGAGCTACATCTTTTTCATAGCTACGTAATAATTTGGTCCTTAGCTCCCTAATTTTAGTAGGGCTTTTAAAGTCACCTTTATAATCAAATTGATCGCCTAGGTCTTGAACTTCATAGTTTAAGTCAATAATTAAAGACCTAAGTATTGATTCAGCAGCGGCCATAAACCGGTCAACCTTACCTTCGTCAAACAGCTTCTTAGGATCTCGAAAATATTCCGATGCAATTCGGTCATTTCTAATCAATTCTGACAAAACAGACATAAGAAAAAATCTTGTCAAGCCATACTTGGATAGCGGTTTATACTCAATTTCAGGAGCGACACTTATAATGCGCTCCATTATTAGATGAAGAAATATTATTCGGTGCGCGGTTACTGCAGGCCTTGCAAATATATCAGAATATTTGTCATCAAATAATTTGTAAACCTGATGGCATGATTCCGGCTCCAGCAGGTCAAATGAAAGCAATAGCCGACCTGCCTCTTCGTTTGTGATTAGAGTAGTGCCATCTTTTTGTTGTTGACCGCGCTTAATCTCGAGTTCGTATATGCCATTTTCAACTTTTGTAAATTCCTCTTTTAACCTAAGTTGGACTTCATTTGTTGACTTTAAGTCCCTAGGTTTAATAGCGTTTTGGTTGTTGCTATTTACAGTAATTTTCTTTGATAGTACTGCATCCTTAATTTGTATTATTTTAGCAATTACCCTAAGATTTTCAGTCAAATATTCAGATGCTTTCTTAAATGTAGAAATACTTTGTGCGCCATTTACCACTACGTAGTTTTTAACTTTTAGTCGCTCATCTTTAATTTCCGCATCTTCACAGAGAATATTGACCCCGTTGTGGTACAGAAGAAAATTTTCATGCTCAGCGGGATCATTAACACTACTCATTAAAGCTTTATTCACTTTTGTATTGCCTAGAGACTGCCTTACGTTCTGCGAGAACAGAGTTCCATCATCTATACCACTCATACCTGCTAGCTCAATAGCTTGAACTGGCAAAATGTAAGTTATTGCTCGATCAGAAGTTTGCACTATTATCGGTTCGACATAGCTAGCATCGAACTCATAACTACCCTCAATTCCGCCCTCAACCTCTATATCCACAAATTCCTTAGCAATTTTTATTCGATCATAAACTACTAAGGATTCCTCCTGCCGAAGAAACTCCTCGCCATTTGCATCTAGAGGTAAATTGCAAACAAATAACCCCTGAACCTTATATCCTTTATTAACAAGACCTTTAACGTTATTTCTACGTAAAACTCTCTTCAACTCTTCATTTGCTCCGCCGTCAAGAAGCGCCTGAACGGAGTCTTCGTCATTTAATTGTGTTATTGTCCCTGCCAGCTCTCTTAAAGATGCATCCCCCAAGGTGGAGTCTTTTTGTTTTATTTTTCCTTGAAGAACATAAATTATCTCTTGAGTATGATCTACGAACAGCCCGTCAATGCCTCTATCATTCGGGCGATCGCAAATAGCATCGTCCGCCTCCACGCTATCAAGCCTAAAAATGTTTTCCAAAAACCAATTTAGAAATGCAATTGACTCACCCCGGCCTTTTTCTTCATATCGAGTCAACATGGCTTTTAAGTTTCCATATTTAAGCTCATCTGCATTCACAGTATTATCCTCTGTTTAAATCTAATTGTGCATAACGCCCGCAACACCGGCAAACTGGAGCGCAGCGTAAGTTTGTCCGCGTGCTTGCGTTTGTTAGCACTTTAGTATGGCTCATTGTTATCTTCATACATCATGCTGCGCATTTCTTCTTCTAAATCAATTTCAAAGTATTCGACTGCGTCATAATGGTTAGTGGACACATAAGTATTTCCTAAACCACATGCCACAAGCTTTGAGTAACCTAATATTTTCAAGCCACAGGCACCGCACACAAAGCTCGCAGGAAGCATTGTTTGTTTCTCAATAATACCATCCTCATCTACCGTAGTTTTAGGCGCACCAATTGAACGCCCTTGTATCAAAGCTACGCTATTACAAGCTGGGCATTGCACTCTATGTCCATGATGCCTTGTTGACAGCAATTCAGCCTGCTTGGAAAGCTTGATCCTATCTTCGTCTGATTTTTCATGCCAAATAGTTTTATGGGCATTAATTGTTCCCTTAACTGATTTCGCACTTTCATCCTGCAAGGCTGAAATATGATGCTCAGCTTCCTCAGCCACATCCTTGCCAAGCAAGGACTCCAATGTTTCTCCTATTGAAGTCACCAAAACCTTACATACAGAGTAAAACATGGGAAGCCAAGAGGAAGATCCCACGCCGTCAAAGGGTAACGCACCAGAATGCAGTTCACTGTTTCTTTTGTTTATATGAGCTATGCTAAAATTCAGCATCTCCCTCGTGAAATCAGGAAATAGATTTTCCGCGCGTTTCAACAAATCAGAAATATCTGCGGATTTAGGGGTAAACTTCTGTTGGTTTGGATCTGTACCAACCGCATACAAAATATTATTCCAATCCTTTCCATCAGCAACTAATGCTGGTGATATGTTTGAAATAGCAGCGCGCACTAGAATCTCTAGCGTTAAGGCAGACCAAAAGCCAAACTCCCAATCTGAATGCTCTTTTTCCATCATTGTCTCAACATATCGCTGAGCTTTTGTAAACAATGCGTCTTTAGACCATTCGTGCGCAGTTCTTGTAGCGTTCAAATTATCACCTCTTCGAAATAAACCCTTTCTATTATTCTATCCATAGACTTAGTACTGACCACGCTTCTACCATGAAGCATCCGCCAGTTGTCTATGAGCAAGCAGTCACCTTTCTCAGCAAGATACAGACTCATATATTTTGCATTATTTAAACTGACTTGAATTTCCTGCCTCAAATCTTTTGCAATACTGTTAGCAGGCTCTATAAATACAGAATCCCACCGAAACATCCCATCTTGCTTAACTTTTATCAAATTTGCGGTTCGATCTAATTTTTTCCTAGGCCTAAAATGAGCTCGATTCAGAATACAAGCATCAATTCCATCACAAATTTCTTTGCTGTCGATGAGTTTTGTTTCAACATCTGCCACTGGCACAACACTTCTTAGAAATAAGTATCTTGGCGGAACGTACCAATGCGCCAAATCCGTATGAAAAGGAAACTCATTTACCCCAAAATTGCCGCTATAAGTGTTATCTAATTCGTTCTCTTTTAGTCTTGGCGTCAGGGTTTGGATCAACGGCATTGTGGGGACTTTAAATATATTCCCAATACGCTGCGCCACTTCAAGCATCGATTCATTTGGGTCGCTTGAAAATGACACATACCCTGTTTCTATCAACTCTTTCCGCAATGCTCGATTGCCCTCTTTGTAGTGCTAACATTCCCACCTACGTACAAAAGTACGTATACCCCGCCATTCCCCATACATCACCGTACCAATGACGCATGATTTCAAATAGTCTGCGCTTGATCCGATATCACCCAGATTTCCTTTTTTCAACCGTCGCAAGTACATCTATCCCCATGCCTTTATCGAGCCCTGAACGCAAAAGGCCACAGCGAATGCTGTGGCCTTTTGGCAAAACTCAGCAACCTGTCATCAGCCGCATTTTGAATCCCCGCAGTTCAAACAGGTCATGCAGCCATCCATATAGATAACCGCTTTGGTACTGCACTTACCGCACAGGCTGGCCCCTGCAGGAAAGGCGCTGTCCTCCTCGTGCGGCGCTTCAGGCTTTTTTGCCTGGGCAGTCAACTCCTGTTTTTTCTTTTCTATAAACGCTTGCTGGTGTTCGTCCAGTTCGCTTTTGATCATGCCGATCATGCGCATGTGGTTTTCAATGGCTTCACCGATCTCGGCCACCAGCGAGGGCATGAACTTGCCGCCGCGCTTGAAGTAGCCGCCCTTGGGATCGAATACCGCTTTCAGCTCTTCCACCAGGAAGGTACTGTCACCCCCCTTGCGGAATACGGCGGAAATAACACGGGTCAGCGCCAGTACCCACTGGAAATTTTCCATGTTCTTCGAGTTGATGAAAATCTCGAAGGGGCGGCGTTGTTCGTGCTCGGTGCCTTCGTTCAGGATGATGTCGTTGATGGTGATATACAACGCATGATCCGACAACGGGGTTTTGATTTTATAGGTAGAGCCCAGCAGCATTTCCGGGCGCTCTACGCTTTCGTGCATCTGCACGACATTACTTTCGGGCTGTACCGGTTCAGCGGCAGGCTGCTCCGGTTTCACCACTTCGTATCCAATGATTTTGGATTTGATTTCTTTAGCCATGGGTCAATACCTTTAAAGTTTTCCGTAGTAGCCTTCTTTCAGGGCATCGTACAGGTTGGCGGCCGTATGCTCTTCGCCATCGTACGTAATCATTTCGTTGCCCTTGGCCTCAATTACGCTGCCATCTTCCAGGGTGAATTTGTAGGTAGTGGCTTCGATGTCTTTCTCTTTCACCAACACACCCTGGAACGCTTCCGGGTTAAAGCGGAAGGTGGTGCAGCCCTTCAATCCCTTGCGGAATGCATACAGGTAGATGTCCTTGAACTTATCGTATTCAAAGTCGGTGGGCACATTGATGGTTTTGGAAATGGAGGAATCCACCCACTTTTGTGCTGCCGCCTGAATGTCCACGTGCTGCTCTGGGCTCACATTATCGGTTGCCGTGAAGTACTCTGGCAACTGCTGATCGGCCTCTTCACTGTAAGGCATGGCATCGCTGTTGATCAGCTCACGATAGGCCAGCAGCTCGTAGGAGAACACATCCACCTTCTCTTTGGATTTGCGCCCTTCCCGGATGATATTACGGGAATAGTGGTGTGCAAAGCTCGGCTCTATGCCATTACTGGCATTATTGGCAATGGACAACGAGATCGTGCCGGTGGGCGCAATGGAGGAATGGTGGGTAAAGCGCGCACCGTTCTTGGCAATGTTCTCCACCAGCTCGGGTTCTACCTCCGCCAAGCGCTGCATATAGCGGCTGTATTTGGCGTGTAACACTTTGCCTTTTACCTTGTCGCCTATTTTATAGCCATCCTTTTTCATTTCCGGACGCTTGCGCAACATGGCACCATCCACTTTGAATTCCTGCTCCATAATGGGGGCAGGGCCTTTCTCCGCTGCCAGGGCCAGGCCGGTCTGCCAGCCGGTGACGGCCATTTCCCTGGCCACCTGTTCGGTAAACTCCACGGAATCCGCAGAGCCATACTTCATGCGCAGCATGGTAAGGGTGGAGCCCAGGCCCAGAAAGCCCATGCCGTGACGACGCTTGGTGGTGATTTCGTGGCGCTGTTGCTCTAACGGCAAGCCATTGATTTCCACCACGTTATCCAGCATGCGCGTAAAGGTGGACACCACTTTGCGGTATTCATCCCAATCGAAACTGGCTTTTTCGGTGAAAGGATTGCGCACAAAGCGGGTCAGGTTCACCGAGCCCAGCAGGCAGCTGCCGTATTCCGGCAGGGGCTGCTCACCGCAGGGGTTGGTGGCGCGGATGTTCTCGCAGAACCAGTTGTTGTTCATCTGGTTCACTTTGTCGATGAGGATGAAACCGGGTTCTGCAAAATCATAGGTGGAGGACATGATGGCATGCCAGATCTTGCGGGCTTTTTCATAGCCGTAGATTTTACAGGCCACCAGCCCCTTATCGTTAACGATGTAGCCGTCGTTGGCGGGCCATTCCCGCCAGATCACCTTGCTGGTGTCTTTCAGGTCCATCTTGTTGGCATCGGGGCTGTTCTGCTTGATGGGGAACACCAGCGCCCAGTCTTCGTCTTTCACCACGCAGTCAATGAACTCTTCACTGATCAGCAGGGACAGGTTGAACTGGCGCAGGCGGCCGTCTTCACGCTTGGCTTTGATGAATTCCAGTACGTCCGGGTGGGAGACATCAAAGGTGGCCATCTGGGCACCGCGACGGCCGCCGGCAGAGGATACGGTAAAGCAGGTGCGATCAAAGATATCCATAAAGGATAAGGGGCCGGAGGTTTTGGCCCCGGCGCCGGACACGTAAGCGCCCCGGGGGCGCAGGGTAGAGAACTCGTAGCCGATGCCGCAACCGGCTTTCAGGGTCAGGCCCGCTTCGTAGTTCTTTTCCAGAATGCCGGACATGGTGTCGTTGACGGTGCCGGACACGGTGCAGTTGATGGTGGAGGTGTCGGCCTTGTAGGCCTGGGCACCCGCATTGGACAGGATACGGCCGGCGGGTATGGCACCATGACGCAACGCCCACAGGAACTGCTCGTACCATTCGGCTTTCTTGGCGTCATCGGTTTCCACATCCGCCAAAGCGCGGGCCACACGCTGGAATGAATGGTCGATGGAGGCATCCACGGCGGTGCCTTCGCTATCCTGCAGACAGTATTTAGACCGCCAGATGTCCAACGATGCCTCCTGCAGTGGGATTTCCTTTTCAGCTTGCTTCTCTACTGGTTGATAAGATACAGCGCTCATTGCCACCTTCTTATGATTTCCCGAACAAAATGATCTCCACGCAACCGAAAAAGGGGCTGCGGGCCTGAATTATGAACTACTAGATGTTGTGTTGTCAGAACCTGAACGGCCCTGGCGAATCGGTTATGCGTTGACAGGCGCTACTGGAATTAGCGGCCCGGTTTCCTAATCGGCTTATGCCGAACTTTCCCAAAGAGACCTGAGCAATAAACAGACAAGTAGGATGTCTCATGTATCACCACCCGGTGTGACAATCGATCGCTTTTATTATGATGAGCTGTGCTTACTACCCCTGCACAGTACGGTCCGGCCTGTTCCCAACGGCTTTTTCCGGTTGACATCCTGCCACCACCGGAAAAGAGGCTAACACGCTATATCCGTCTCTCTCATGCCACCAACCACAATATCTTGTGGTTTCGAGAAAATATTCTAGCTAGCTTTGAAAGTTTAACAACCCCAAATTTTCTACTTTTTTACAGAATGTAACCGGTCTGTAAGGTATACGTGCTATTGCCTCCGCTTATGCCGCAGGCTTAAAAGTTAGCACCCCCTAACAAAAATAATTTTTCGCTTTTAAAAAAATTTTGACGGCGCCAGAGCTTGCTCGTTGGACTAAAGGATAATTGCCATTTAAATGACACGGGAGTAACGTTGCCCACTACATCTTGTGTTTGCCAGAAAAGAACGATAAAGGACAGGAGCCTTCTTACCATGTACGACATCAAAAACCATCCAGTGGATCCGGCCTACGCCAAAGACGCCAACATGACGCTGGAACAGTATCAGGCCTGGTATAAGGAATCCCTGGAGCAGCCGGACCAGTTCTGGTCAAAGCGCGCGGAAGAGTTCCTCACCTGGTCCAAACCCTGGACCAAAGTTAACGAATACGATTTTCCCAAGGGGGAAGCCACCTGGTTCAAGGATGGCAAGCTCAATGCTGCTTATAACTGTATCGACCGCCACCTGGAAAAGCGTGGTGATCAGGTGGCCATTATCTGGGAAGGCGACGACCCCAAAGAGGATGCCCGCATCACCTATAAGGAACTGCACGAGCAGGTGAGCCGGCTGGGCAATGTGCTGAAACAACGGGGCGTGAAAAAAGGCGACCGGGTGTGTATCTATATGCCGATGATTCCCGAAGCCGCCTACGCCATGCTGGCCTGCGCCCGCGTAGGGGCCATTCACTCGGTGGTGTTCGGTGGCTTTTCACCGGATTCGCTGAAGGATCGTATTCTGGATTCCGATTGCCAGGTGGTGATCACCGCCGATGAAGGGCTCCGTGGCGGCCGCACCATTCCCCTCAAGGAGAACACCGATAAGGCCCTGGAACACTGCCCGGATGTGCACACCTGTCTGGTGGTAAAACGCACCGGGGGCGACATCCAGTGGCACGCACAACGGGATGTCTGGTATCACGAGCTTACCGCCAACGTGAGCGCCGATTGCCCGGCAGAAGAAATGGATTCCGAAGATCCCATGTTCATTCTGTACACCTCCGGCTCCACCGGTAAGCCCAAAGGTGTCATGCACACCACCGCCGGCTATATGCTGGGCTCCGCCATGACCCACAAGTACATCCTGGATTATCGCGAAGGGGATATTTTCTGGTGCACTGCCGACGTGGGCTGGATCACCGGCCACTCCTATATTGTGTACGGCCCGCTGGCCAACGGCGGCACCACCTTGATGTTCGAAGGGGTGCCCACCTACCCGGATGCCGCCCGCTGCTGGCAGGTGGTGGATAAGCATAAAGTGAACATTTTCTACACCGCCCCCACCGCCATCCGGGCCCTGATGAGCCAGGGCGAGGAGCCGGTGAAGCGGTGCAGCCGCCAGTCCATTCGCCTGTTGGGCACCGTGGGTGAACCCATCAACCCGGAAGCCTGGGAATGGTATTACAACGTGGTGGGGGATGCCCGCTGCCCCATCGTCGACACCTGGTGGCAGACGGAAACCGGTTCGGTAATGATTGCCCCCCTGCCCGGCGCCTTTACCCTCAAACCCGGCTCCGCCACCCTGCCGTTCTTTGGTGTGGAGCCCGCACTGGTGGATGGTGAAGGCAATGAACTGCAAGGGGCAGCGGAAGGCAACCTGATCATCAAGCGCAGCTGGCCCAGCCAGATTCGCAGTGTGTTTGGGGATCACCAGCGCTGCATCGACACCTACTTTTCCACCTACCCCGGTGCTTACTTCACCGGTGACGGCGCGCGCCGGGATGAAGACGGTTATTACTGGATTACCGGCCGGGTGGACGATGTACTGAATGTGTCCGGCCACCGCATGGGCACCGCTGAAATCGAAAGCGCCCTGGTGCTGCACAATGCAGTGGCGGAAGCGGCGGTGGTGGGTTACCCCCATGACATCAAGGGCCAGGGTGTGTATGCCTACGTCACATTGATGAGCGGCGTTCAACCCAGCGAAGCGCTGCGCAAAGAGCTGCTGGCGGTGGTATCCAAAGAGATCGGCGCCATCGCCAAGCCGGATCTGATCCAATGGGCCCCGGGCCTGCCCAAAACCCGTTCCGGTAAGATCATGCGCCGCATACTGCGCAAGATCGCCGCCAACGAGCTGGAGAACCTGGGGGACACCTCAACCCTGGCCGACCCTTCCGTGGTGAACGACCTGATCGACAATCGCGCCAATCAGTAAAGATCTGCACCGGCTCCCTGGGTAAGCACCTGCATCCAGGGGGCCGGTCCGCCCGCTTCAAGCAGCCCGAATGTGCCCCTAATGTAGCCCTCACTTACCCCGCCTTCACCCTGGCCCGTGAATTTGCCCGATTATTTGAACGCACACTGGTCTATATTCTAAGAGTTACCCGGTAAAAGTTCGGACAATTATTATGCTTTCAGCATTCTGGTCAATTGCACTGCCGCAGGGCCGCACCTGGGCGTTGCTCTCGGTGTTACTGGCCCTGGCGCTGCCCGGTGCCCGAGCCTATGGCCAGATTAGCGTCAGCAACGATTTCACCAGTCAGCCCGCCGGCCTGCAGGCGCTGCTCTATCTGGATCTTGAAGGCAACCTGCACCTCGATGACGCCATGAACCTGCCACGGGAGCAGTGGCTTACCCCGCAAACGGAAACCACCTCCTTCGGGTTTCGCCCCGGTAGCCTGTGGCTGAAACTGCCGGTCGCCAACCACGGCGACCAACCCAGACGCCTGGGGCTGGAGATTGCCTATCCAATCCTCGACCACGTGGCCGCCTTTGTAATCCGGGATGGCCACGTGGTGGCCCGGTACACCATGGGGGATACCTATCCATTTACCCAACGCCCGGTGGAATTCCGTCATTTTATCGTGCCCTTCCAGCTGCTTCCCGGCGAGCGTGCCACCCTGTATTTGCAAATCACCACCGCAGGCACGGTACAGGCCCCGATCACCCTCTGGGACATGGATCATTTCTTTGAGCGACAACAGCCCTCCCTGATCGCCCACGGCCTGTACTTCGGCATTATGCTGGTGATGATTCTGTACAACCTGTTCATCTACCTCAGCATTCGCCACATCACCTACCTGTACTACACAGTGGCGGCCCTGTCCTGCGCGGGAATCAATGCCTCCATGCAGGGCCTGGGTTTTCAGTTTGTCTGGGGTGCCATGCCGGAGATCAACGCCATTGCCGTGCCCTTGACCGTCGCGGCCTTCGGCATCAGTTCCAAATTGTTCGCCATCGCCCTGCTTAACCTGCAACGCACTGCCCCCACCCTTTACAAACTCAAGCTGGGCATCATCGCCGCCTATACCCTGGTGCTGCTGAGCCTGTTCTTTCTGCCCTATCAATCCACCATCCGCATTGTCCTGGTGGTGGGCATCTGCAGCATTCTGCTGGGAACCTATACGGGCTTCTATTTATTTCTGCAAGGTTATCGAATCGCCCGCTTTTATCTGTTGGCCTGGTCTTGCCTGTTCGCCGCCCTGTTCATCACCGCGCTCAGCAAGGGTGGTTTTATTCCCAGCAGCCATTTCATTGAACATTCGCTGCAATACGGTTCCGCCCTGGAAGTCATTTTGCTGTCGTTCGCCATGGCAGACCGCATCAACGAGGAACGCCGGGCCAAGCGGGTGGCAGAAAAGCTGGCACTGGAAAGCCAGCAACAGGCCGCGGAGGACAGCAAACGCTACATAGAGCTGAAATACCAGACCAAGCTGGACGAGTTGAAAGCGCGCCAGGAAGTGATCGAAGCCCAGGCGGAGAGCAAAGCGAAAAGCGAGTTCCTGGCCACCATGAGCCACGAAATACGCACCCCCATGAACGGCGTGCTGGGCATGGCAGACCTGCTGCAGGAAACCAAACTTGACGACAACCAGCGCCACTACCTGGATGTCATCTCCAACTCCGGCAGCGCCCTGCTCAACATCATTAATGACATTCTGGATTATTCCAAAATCAGCGCCGGGAAGATGGAAATCGAATACCTGGATTTCGATCTGGATCAGCTCTGTCTGGAGTGCGCCTCGGTGTTTTCCCCCACGGCCGAGCGCAAACAACTGGCCTTGCTTTGCTCCCTGGAACCGGGCACTCCCACCCTGGTTAAATCGGATCCTTGCCGCCTGCGGCAGATTCTGCTTAACCTGTTGGGCAACGCCTTCAAGTTCACCCAATCCGGCTCCATTATTCTGCGCGTGCGGGAAACCGAGCCCAAGGTGGCCGGGGAATATACGCTGCATTTCGAAGTGCGGGATACCGGTATCGGCATCCGCCCGGAACAACAGGAAAACCTGTTCAGTGAGTTTGTGCAGGCGGATTCCACCATCTCACGGGAGTACGGTGGCACCGGGTTGGGCCTGAGTATTTCCAGACAACTGGTGCACCTGATGGGGGGTGAAATCGGTATTGAAAGCCAGGTGGGTGAAGGCAGCCGTTTTTGGTTCACGTTACAGTGCCGCCAGTGTGAGCCTCAATTCATCCGCGAGCACTTTGTCCCCCTGTCTGCCCTGGAGGCGGTAAAGCTGCTGATCGTGGATGATTCCACCGACTTCTGCCAGGTGCTGAAGGAGCAGGCTGAAGCATGGGGTATGCGGCCCGAAGTGGCATTCACCGCCGCTGAGGCCCTGGAAAAACTGAACGCGGCCAGCGCGGCCGGTGCGCCGTTTCAGGTGGTGACCCTGGACAGGAACCTGCCGGGCACCAATGGCCTGGAGTGCGCCCGCCGGATAAAGCACACCGCCGCAATCCCCCACTGCCACTGTATCCTGCTGACGGCGATGCGCAGGGTTCCCGGGCGCGCAGAGCTGGAAGCGGCAGGCATCGATCTGGCCATGCAGAAGCCCATCTCCGCCCGAACATTGCGCCAAGCCATTCTGGGGTTAATGGAGGGTGGCGGACAGGGGCAGCAGCCCCGCCATGAGAAGGCAGCCTCGCCTATTCAAGGTCAAACCGTATTGGTAGCCGAGGATAACAATGTCAATCAGATGGTGATCACCGGCATGCTGAAAAAACTGGGGGTGAACTGCGAATTGGTTGCCAACGGTGAGCAGGCCCTGCAGGCCTTCACCCGAGAGCCCCACCGTTTCGATCTCATTTTTATGGACTGCGAAATGCCGGTGATGGATGGCTACCGCAGTTGCCGCCAAATCCGTGAGTTTGAAGATCAACACCATTTGCCCAGAACCCCGATCCTGGCGCTCACGGCCCATGCCATGCGGGAACACCAGCAGCGCGCCCTGGCGGCCGGCATGGACGGCCACCTGTCCAAACCCGTCGACCTCGCCACCATCAAGGAAAAACTGCTGCAGTACCTGGTGTTTCCGGAAGGCAACAGCCGCCGCGCCTGACTCAGCGCCCCCGCAAATGACGTTCGCGGTTTTCCTGTTTCTTCTCGGCGTTCTTCTTCAGCAGTACATATAAAGCCCCGGCACCGCCGTGATGTTTCTGGGCGCTGTGGAAAGCCATGACCACAGGCAGGCTGGGCAGCCATTTATTGACGTAGCTTTTCAACAGCGCCGGCGGCTGGCTGCGATCCCCCTTACCATGCAGGATCATCACCGTACGCAACCCCATACGGGTACATTCCTGAATAAATTCAAATACTTCTGTTCGGGATTGCTCCACTGTTTTACGATGCAGATCCAGCACCGCATCCACTGAATACTTGCCCAGACGCAATTTGCGGTACACCCCTTCCTGCACCCCCGGGCGCTTGTATTCAATGATGTCGTGGGGATCTACCATCTCCACATACTCGGTGGTCAGCAGGTTTTCATCCCGCTTCAGGTCGGTGATGGCCGCCTCGCGCCGAGCCAATTGGGCCTCCGATGGCCCCTGAGCGCTATTACGGATAGACACCCGGTTTTGTACCAGGGGCTTCACACCTTCCAGTTCCTTGCGGAACAGATCTTCATCCTCAGGATTGAACATGGGGAAATTCTCTATTCTGGTTCCGGTCTAAACCAAATCATACTGGGATCTGGCGACGCTGATAAGGTCTCCGCCGCCGAGCCCGGTTGCAGGGCGGCTAACCGGTATACAAAATCGGCACCTTTATGTGTCGATCAAATTTACACCAACCCATTACTGATTAATATTCAACCAAAACAACTGTCTGTTTTTTATACAAATATCAATATTGGCCCACATTCTGCTTACTTATTGATCAAAATTATCTGAATTCACTGTTTCTGCGGTGAGCAAGTAAATAGAAACGGAGCCTTATCCATGAACAAACTGATTACCACCATTGCACTGAGCGCCGCCCTGTTGACCGGTAGTGTGTTTGCCACGCCTCAGTATACCGGTGAAACCGAAGGCAGCCTGACCGATAGCGACTTCAGCACCTTCGGCTACTACCTGTGGAGCGATGAAGGCGACAGCCGCAGCTGGCATCTGCGCTGGACCGGCATTGGCGCGGTACAGGATCCGGTTGCCTGGTACGGTTCTATTCTGTTCTTCAACAGCGATCTGGGCAGCGCCGTGGAATACAGTTTCGAGAGCGGCGGCACCTACGGTGACAACCTGTATGAAACCTATGATGCCCTTGCCTTCGGTGGTATTGATGCCCTGTCCTTCCAGGCCGCAACCAATAATGACGGCGGTGTGGATGGTATCGATTTTTATCTGAGCGACGAGTTTGATCTGCTGAGCTTCCAACTGGGTTCCAGCGCTTTCGATCTTGGCTTCAGCGACATCAACTACGAAGACCAGTATGCAAAAGCGGCGGATGGCATCTACATCAGTGACGAGCTGAACAGCCCAGACGCACTGGTGACCTACAACCCCGATGGTACCCTACGTTATCAGTTTGAAGTGGTTGCCGTGCCTGAGCCGGCCTCCATTGCCCTGTTGGGACTGGGCCTGCTGGGCCTGGGTATGGCGCGCCGCCGGGTTCGCAACAGCTGATAGCCACCCCCGGAAAACCTTTCCAAGCGTAAGAAGCCGGCCCCTGAATCAGGGCGTCGGCTTTTTTTACAGTTTTTGATTAGTTTTTAACCAGCTCGTTCTGTAACGCCTGCAACAGCTTCCGGTGTATGCCGCCAAAGCCCCCATTGCTCATGATGACAATGTGATCCCCCGCTTTGGCTTGCGCCACCAGGCTCTGTACCAGCTGCTCCAGGTCACTGGCCACCCGGGCCGGGGCCTTGCTGGCCGCCACCACCGGCTGCAGATCCCAATCCAGCCCCGGGGGCTGATACCAGATAGCCTCATCCGCCTGCTCCGTTGCCGGCGCCAGGTTGGCCTTGTGTACACCCAGGCGCATGGTGTTGGAGCGCGGCTCAATCACCGCCACGATGCGCTGCTGCCCCACCTGCTTACGCAGCCCGTCCAGGGTGCTCTTGATGGCCGTGGGGTGGTGGGCGAAATCGTCGTACACCGTTATGCCGGCCACGCAGCCCACCACTTCCATACGCCGCTTGACGCCACCGAACTCACACAATGCCGCCACCCCCTGCTCGGCGGTGACACCGGCATGGCGGGCCGCGGCAATGGCCGCCAGTCCGTT
Organism: Ketobacter sp. GenoA1; assembly: GCF_003671475.1. Classification (NCBI taxonomy): domain Bacteria; kingdom Pseudomonadati; phylum Pseudomonadota; class Gammaproteobacteria; order Pseudomonadales; family Ketobacteraceae; genus Ketobacter; species Ketobacter sp. GenoA1. The sequence continues at coordinate 22,650 of NZ_RCHM01000045.1, forward strand.
GTTCACATTGTGCAACCCGGTGAGGGGCCAGTGGACGCTGCCATAGCAATGGCCCTGGTAGCACACCTCAAAGTGGGAGCCATCCTCCGCCAGCAGCCGCGCCTGCCAGCCGGCTTCACCGATCAGCTGCACTGGAGTCCAGCAACCGGCGGCCAACACCTCCGCCAGATAGACATCGGCCTGGGGATGAATCACCAGGCCATTGCCGGGCACCGTACGCACCACATGGTGGAATTGTTTCTGGATGGCCTTGATGTCTTCGAAGATATCGGCGTGATCGTATTCAAGATTGTTGAGGATCAGGGTCCGCGGCAGGTAATGGACAAACTTGGAACGCTTGTCGAAAAAGGCGGAATCGTATTCGTCCGCCTCGATCACAAAAAACGGCTCTTCGCCCAGCCGCGCGGAGACCGCAAAGTTCTTGGGAATCCCGCCAATCAGGTAACCGGGTGCCAGCCCCGCCTGCTCCAGTATCCAGGCCACCATGGCGGAGGTGGTGGTTTTGCCGTGGGTGCCGGCCACCGCAATCACCCAACGCCCCTGCAGCACGTGATCACGCAGCCACTGGGGGCCGGAGGTGTAGGTCAACCCCCGGTCCAGCACGTATTCCACCGCCGGATTGCCCCGGGACAGGGCATTGCCGATGATCACCAGATCCGGTGCCGGGTCCAGCTGGGCAGGATCATAACCTTCGATCAGCTCAATACCCTGCTCCTGCAGCTGGGTGCTCATAGGGGGGTAGACGTTGGCATCGGAGCCGGTCACCCGGTGCCCCTGGGCCTTGGCCAGCAAGGCCAGACTGCCCATAAAGGTGCCGCAGATTCCCAGGAAGTGTAGGTGCATAAAAGATCCTAAGGCTGGTTCACTCTAGTTGGAGGGTGGCTGTACCTGCTCCACCGCCGGGTTCTGTGGTGCCTGCTCCGGCATTGGCGCCGGCATAAACGCATTACTCAACAACAGCACAATCACCCAGATGGTAATGGACAGCAGATTGGCCTGCAGCCGACCCAGTTGCATGGACGCCCCGTAGATGCGCCCTTTGATCAAAATATCCCAGATCAACGCCACCAACAATGCCAGTCGCGCCAGCGTGCCGGATTCCGGTTCCAGCCCCTGACCGACGATATACACCTGCAGCGGCAGAATAATGCAACTGAGCAACAGATCGGTGCCCAGGCAGGCGCTCATGGTCTGCACGTAACGGGCCGTGAGGCCCTTGAACGCCAGCAGCGCCCACACCAGCAGCAACCAGGCCCCCATGGCCATCAGCAATCCCAGCATCTGCTGGCCCATGTTCAACGGCTCCAGCAGCAGGATGGTGGCCATTCCCAGCGCCAGTTCCGCCACCAGCAACAGCAGCAGCAGGACCTGCGAGTAAGGCACATCCTGGGGACCTTTCTGGAATCGACACAGCTGCCAGAACAGCACAAACAACGGCTTCAAGAGCACTCCTGATTCTGAGGGGCGAATGAACAGAGCGGGCATTGTGCCAAAAGGCAGTACCCGGGAGCAACACAACATGAAACCCGCCGTCATTTGCTATATCATGCCGCGGTCAAAAAGCTCAGCCTCGGGAGTATCCATGGCCACCAAGAATGCGTTCTATGCCCAGTCCGGCGGGGTCACGGCGGTGATCAATGCCAGTGCCTGCGGAGTCATTGAAACCGCCCGTAAACACCCTGACAAAATCGGCAAGGTGTACGCCGGCAATAACGGCATCCTCGGTGCGCTCACCGAAGACCTGATCGACACCAGCGCAGAAAGCGATACCGCCATCGCCGCCCTCAAACATACCCCCGGCGGTGCCTTTGGCTCCTGCCGTTACAAGCTGCGCAGCTTTGAAGAAAACCGGCGCGAGTACGAACGCCTGGTGGAGGTGTTCAGGGCCCACAATATCGGCTACTTCTTTTATAACGGCGGTGGTGATTCCCAGGACACCGCCCACAAGGTATCCCAGATCTCAGAAAAAATGGGCTACCCCATTACCTGTATCGGCATCCCCAAAACCGTGGACAACGACCTGCCCTTCACCGACTGCAGCCCCGGCTTCGGCTCGGTGGCAAAGTACGTGGCCATCTCCATCCGGGAAGGAGCGCTGGACGTGGCCTCCATGTGCGAATCCTCCACCAAGATCTTCATTCTGGAAGTGATGGGCCGCCACGCCGGGTGGATTGCCGCCGCCGGGGCCCTGGCCCGACAGGATGGTTTTCCGGCGCCACAAGTTATCGTGTTTCCGGAGATCCCCTTTGAGCAGGAAGCGTTTCTGGCCAAGGTGCAGCAGTCCGTGAAACAGGATGGTTTTTGCGCCATCGTGGTGTCTGAAGGCGCTCAACGGCGCGACGGCACCTTCCTGGCGGATTCCGGCGGCAAGGACGCCTTCGGCCACACCCAACTGGGGGGCGTGGCACCGTACCTGGCGCAGCTGATCAAGAAAGAACTGGGTTATAAGTATCACTGGGCGCTGGCGGACTATCTGCAACGGGCAGCCCGCCACATTGCCTCGGCCACCGATGTGGATCACGCCTACGCCATGGGCCAATCCGCCGTGGAGTTCGCCCTGGCCGGCAAGAACGCCGTCATGCCCATCATCGTGCGCAACCCCGGTGCGCAATACAGCTGGACCATCGGCGAGGCCAACCTGGCGGAGGTGGCAAACGTCGAACAGAAGATGCCCAAGGATTTCATCAGCCCGTGCGGCTTTGATGTGACCCAGCCCTGCCTGGACTACCTGCAGCCGCTGATTCAGGGGGAATCCTACCCGCCCTACCAGAATGGCATTCCCATGATCGCCCAACTGAAGAAAGTGAAGGTGGCCAAGGTACTGAATACACACTTCAGTATTTAGTACCTTACTATTAAGTGCTACCTCACTATCAGGCCTGCATTGCGCAACCTGGCCCATGGGCCAGCAATCAGGACGAGGCCGCCAGGCTCAGGTCACCCTCGTCGCGTTCATTCCCATCTGGTTCATAGGCATCCAGCTGATAGGCATCGGGATGGCGGCGGGAATCCTGGATGGCACGCCAGGCCAGCGGGATGTATTGCAGGCGCTCCGGCACCAGGGGATAGAACGTGCGCACCGACCAGGCAAACAGGCGGAACAGACGCTGGTCGGTTTTGCTGAAGCGAACATCGAAACGGCGACGGAACGTCTCCGGCAAGGTGGCGATGGTGATTTTGTGCATGAACCAGCCCATGCCCTTCATCAGCAGCCTGAAGATCGGCATAGGCAGTTTCTTCAGCTCTTCCGGCCGTGGGTAAGCTGCGTAAAACCCGGGGTCCATGAGGTCATCCAGTACGTCACCCCACTCCAGGCGCTGCTCAATGATGTAGTCAAAATGCTTCCAGTATTCATCCTGGGTTTGTGGAATGTGCTTCTCATGGATACCCAGCAGTGCCCCCATCTGTTTCCATTCCCCGAACATCGCTTCGCGCTGTTCGCGGCTTAAACGGGTTCCAAAATATTCATACATACGCAAGGTGGCATCAAAGCCGGTGATGTGTACCCAGGAATAGGCTTCCGGGTCCAGGGCGTGGTAGCGGTTGCCGTCCTTGTCGGTGCCCTTGATCTCACGATGCAGCTCACGCAGCCGATGGCCCATTTCGATGGCCTTGTCCGGCCGCGAGTAGACCACAGGCCACAGCAGCTTGGTGGAGCCTTTGGCCCGCCCCCAAGGGTCCAGCTTATACTTCTTTTCTTTGGACACCGCCGCGTCAATCACCGGATGGGCGGACTGCAGCACAAAGGCCTGGGGCAGCATCAGATGAAACCGGTACGAGCCAAAATCGCGCCAGGTGTTGGATTCTGGCCCCAGTGGTCGCAGCTCCGGTTGATGGTGTTTTCGTTGTATGTTGGCCGCTTGAGTCACGCCTTCCTCCTGATACGTTACTGTACTGATCGAGACAAAAGACAAAATATGTCTTATGACTCAAAAAATCAAGCGACTTATTGGTCAGATAAAGGGGGAAACGTGCTCCAGCCTAAAGGCAGACCCGCTGCAAAGCAGGCCTGATGCCGCGTTAGCCTGTATTCAGGGCGCCAGGAGAGGCCGCAGGTAATGCTCGGTGAAAGCCCGCAAGCTGTCTTCGTCAGCGGGGTTAATGACGCCGCTGGGGCTCAGCATCAGGGATTGGGTCAGTCGCAACACCATTTCCGCCATCACCTGAGGATCACCCGCCCGTATGTGACCCGCCTTTTGCGCCCGCTCCAGCTGCATGGCCAGATACTGGCGGGAGAAACTCATAATGAGTTCAAAGTCGGTGGTCAGATAAGGCAGAACGTGGTCGGGCTCCGACTTCAGCAACCGTTGCAACAGCTCATTGCCGTGGGTCATGCGGCTGAACAACACAAACGATTCCAGTAACGCATCCAACGCCGAGCCCAGGTCATTGATGGCCTCTTCGATGTGCACCAGGCTGCGTTGCAGGTCGCGGAAAATGACGGCCTTGAATAGCTGATCTTTTTCGCTGAAGCGCCGATACAAAGTGGCACGCCCCATGCCGGCACGCTTGGACACATCTTCCATGGTGGTGCGGCGCAAGCCGTATTCAATGTACAGTGATCGTGCGCTATCCAGAATCCTTTGGTTGGTACTGTCCTCATCCTCTTTGAGCAGGGCTGCGGGTATTTCAAGATTCACGCTGATACATTCCTGTTGTCTGATTCGCTATTTATTGTGTTTATATGCGCAGATGGTTGCTGGCTGAGTCTAGTCGAAAATAACAGTTTTGTTGCCATGCATCACCACCCTGTCCTCCAGATGGTAACGCAATCCGCGGGCCAGAACGATTTTTTCCACGTCTTTGCCCAGGCGTACCAGATCATCCTTGTTATGGCGATGGCTGATGCGCTCCACATCCTGCTCGATGATAGGCCCCTGATCCAGCTCCTGGGTCACGTAATGACAGGTGGCGCCAATCAGTTTCACACCCCGGTCATAAGCCTGGTAATAGGGATTGGCACCGATAAACGACGGCAGAAAACTGTGGTGGATATTAATCACCTGGCCCTGGTAACGCTCACAAATGGCCGCCGGCAGTATTTGCATGTAGCGGGCCAGCACAATGGTTTGAGCCTCAACCTGTTGCAGCAAGTCATCCACCTGCTGAAAGTGTGCGGATTTGTCGGCTGGGTCAACCGGCACGTGATGAAACGGAATACCATGCCACTCCACCATACTGCGCAGATTGTCATGATTGGCAATCACGGCACTGATGTCGCAGTACAGTTCACCACTGTGCCAGCGGTAGAGGATGTCCGCCAGACAATGGGAGGCGTGACTGGCCAGAATAACCACCTTCTTGCGCACACTGGAATCGCTGATGAACCAGCTCATCTGAAAGGCCTGTGCCAGCTCGGCAAAGCGTTGCTGGAACTGCTCCAGACTGACATCCAGGGAATCCGCCCGAATCTCGTTGCGCATGAAAAACCAGCCCGGGTCCTGGGCGCCGCTGCCGGGCTCCGAGTGATAGCTCGCTTCCGTCAACCAGCCCCCGTGGGCACTGATGAACTCACTGACTTTGGCGACGATGCCAACCCGGTCCGGACAGCGGATAACAAGGCGGTAGGTCTGTTCCATAATTGACGCTGATTCCCATTGACTGCAGATTACAGGTGAAGGTTACATTTGGGGCGCCAGTATATACGGTTTCTCAACCCAACCACAGGGTGAGGGTCACCAAATTGGTCACCAGCAACAGCAGCGCCAGCCAACGCCAGAAGCCGGCCGGATCGCGCTCCAGCAACGGCCGCTGCTGCACTGACAGGAAAGCCGGATTGGGGTGTTTCAGATCATGTACAAACTCAGACAGGGAGTCATAGCGCAGATCCGCATTGGTTTGCATGGCCTTGCGCAACGCCCCGTCCAGCCACACCGGCACCATGGGGTTACGGCGATAGGCCGGTATGTATTTAAGATCCAGAAAGTCCGAGACAGTGGTGGCCTTCTGGAAACGCTCCCCAAACGGATGCTTGCCGGTCAGCATCTCGTAAATCACCATGGCCAGGGAAAACTGATCGCTTTTCTCCGAGCGCGGCCGTTGCAGGCGATATTCCGGAGCAGAGTAATCCAGCGTGCCCAGGGCGCGCTCACGCTCAAAGCTGGTGGCAATCTCATCCACCCCCGCCACGTAGACGGAACCGAAGTCGATGATCACCGGATCCTCGCCTTTCATGACAATGTTATCGGGCTTGATGTCCTGATGCAGGGTTTCGCGGCGGTGGAAGGAGCGCAGGCCCTGCACCAGCTTTTCCGCCATGGCCACCACCTGCGCCACATCCATCGGCTGCCCCCCGGCAATCTTCTGCGCCAGCGACGGGCCCGGCAAATCCTCGGTGAGATAATACAGAAACCGCCGCCCGGGGCCGGGCTCCACCACTTTCACCACGTAGGGATTGTCGATGCGGCGCCCCACCCACTCTTCCATGATAAAGCGTTCGATATAGGCCACGTCATCCACGTAATTCACCGAGGGGGTTTTCATCACCGCACTGATACCGCTGTGCTCGTGGCGAACCCGGTACAGCTGACTGCGCTGACTGGCGTGAATCTGTTGCTGCACACACCAGCCATCCAGTTTCAGCCCCACTTCCAGCTCCGGTGGAAAGGGTAACTGGCGCAGGCTCTGCAGCACGTCTTCGTTGGTTTCCTGGCCCAGTTGCGTCACCTGTACCCACTGGCAGGACAGGTTATCCTGGCTGCCGTTATCCAGCGCCCGCTGCACCAGATCGGCCATCAGCGTGTCCGGGGTTGCCATGCCTTGTGCCAACGCCGTTTGCAAGGTGCGCTGATCAATAAACTCATGCACACCATCGGTGGTCAGCAGGAAACCATCACCGGGTTCCAGGTCCACCACTTTCAGATCCACATCCAGGTTCAGATCGATGCCCAGGGCCCGCGCCAGATAATTCTGCGACGACGAAATTCGCGCCGTATGATCCCGGGTTAACTGCTCCAGAATGCCCTCCCGAAAACGCCAGACCCGGGAATCCCCCACGTGAAAAATATAAGCGGAACGGGATTTCAGAATGACGCAACTGAAGGTGGTGACATAGCCCTTCTCGGCTTCCAGAAACCGTTGCCCCTGGCCGTACAACCAGCGGTTCAGGGCCGTCAGTACCTTGTGGGCAGACTGCTTGACGCTCCAGGAATCCGGCGTCGAGTAATAATCATTGATGAAGCCGGTCACCGCGATGTCCGATGCCTCCTTGCCCGCCTCCGCGGCACTCACACCGTCGGCAATGGCCACCACAATGCCCTTGCGGTTGAGCAGGGAGCCCTGCGGGATCTTGATGGCCATGCTGTCTTCGTTCTGCGGTTTGACACCGGCACTGGTGAACTGGGCGGCGCTGACTGCCAACTGCTGCTTTGTGGTATCCAATGACATACTGGGATCACATTATAAATTCATATTAACGGGTAACTGAAAGCACACGGGCCGCCATTGGCGACCCGTGTTGCGTTCACATTGCGCATTCACTTTGCGCTGCCGGCCACCGGCTCAGCTTACTTCAATGAGCTGAACCGTGCCATCCGGCAGTACTTCCGTCATGTGACCTTCGGGCTCCTCGATAAACTGCACCAGCAGGAACACCAAACCGGCGCAACCGGCGATCACCATAAAGAAAGTGGAGGCATCCACAAACGACAGCACAGTCAGGAAAGTCACCGCACCCACATTACCATAGGCACCCGCCATACCGGCAATTTGTCCGGTCATGCGGCGCTGTACCAGGGGCACCATGGCAAACACTGCGCCTTCACCGGCCTGCACGAAGAAAGAGCAACACATGGTGGCAACCACGGCAACCCAGATCCACCAGCTGCCATCGATCTGACTCAGCACCAGGTAACCTACCGCCAGCCCGGCCACCAGAATGCTCATGGTTTTCTTACGGCCAAACTTGTCGCTGATCCAGCCACCACCAGGGCGCGCCGCCAGGTTCATAAAGGCAAAACCGGATGCCAGTAAGCCCGCCTTAACCGCATCCAGGCCAAAGGTATCCATAAAGAACAGGGGCAACATGGACACCACCGCCAGCTCTGAACCGAAGGTTACAAAATACGCCCAGTCCAGTACCGCCACCTGCTTGAATTTATAGCCTTCCGGTTGCGGTTGGGGGTCAGTAAACAAGTGGCTGTTCACTTTGTAGATCTGGGTGACCTGGAAGACAAACAACGCAACCAGGCCCACCCACAACGCAACCGCCGCGCCACCGCTCAACAGTTTCAGATTGTCCGGGCCCAGTTTCCAGGTCAGCACGGCCAGGGCTATGTACATGGGCACATTCATGGCCAGATAGAAGAAGAAATCTTTCTTGGTGGTTACCTCCAGGCCGCCGGATTTTTTCGGCTTGAAATAGGTGGAACCTTTCGGTGTGTTACGTGCTTTAAAATAAAAGAACACGCCGTACACCAGCGCCAGTGCACCGGTGCAGGCCACCGCATAACGCCAGCCTTCCGGCCCACCGAACAGCAGGGCGATGGTGGGCAGTGTCATGGCGGCGGCAGCCGAACCAAAGTTACCCCAACCGCCGTACACGCCTTCCGCCAATCCCACCTGCTTGGCGGGGAACCATTCACCCACCAAACGGATACCAATCACAAAACCGGCACCCACAAAGCCCAGCATAAACCGGCTCAGAGCCAGCATTTCATAACTGGTGGAAGAGGCAAACAAAAAGCAGATAAAGGATGAAGCGACCAGCAGCCCGCTGAAAACATGGCGTGGGCCAAACTTATCCACCAGGATTCCAATGACAATGCGCGCCGGGATGGTGAGGGCAACGTTCAGAATCATCAGTGCCTTAACCTGTTGCTGGGACAGATCAAAGGTTTCCTTGATGGCTGCCAACAGTGGCGCATGGCTGAACCAGACAACGAAAGTGATGAAGAACGCCACCCACGTCAGGTGCAGGGTACGAATACTGGGATTGCTAAAATCCAGCAGATTCAATTTACCGCTATTCATTGGAATCTCCTTAAAAAATGACGATCCCAACAAAGCAATGGGCATGCCATCCCCAGAAAAGCGCACAAAAAAAGCCATGCCGCTACTATTTTGGGTCTCTTTTTCAGGAAAACCATCAAAAATGCATCATATAAGAACGCATTTATCTTTTTGATGCACGCAGACAGCACACTAAACCAATTCGCTAACAGGTAATAACGCACCACACAAAAACACTTTCCGAAGCACCCCATCCCATAACGGTGCATTTTTATCAATAACCCCCTGTTTGCTCATGCCCGCCAAACGCTGGCATAGGGCTTGCTAACTTCATAAGCAAGAACCCCATTTCTGTAAAGGCGGTGCCCTGTGAGTACGACCCCTACAGCATTCAACACCCAAGGCAGCAAACCCAAACTGGTATTCGTAGGTAACGGTATGGCGGGAACACGAACCCTGGAGGAGCTGCTGGCCATTCATTCCGAAAAGTACGAGATCAGCGTGATCGGCGAGGAAAATTTTGGCAACTACAATCGCATCATGCTGTCACCGGTGCTGGCGGGCGAAAAAACCATAGACAACATCATGCTCAATGATGAAGCCTGGTATCGGCAAAACAACATTACCTTTTATAAGGGCGAGCGCGCCATCCGCATCGACCGCAACAAGCGCCGGGTAATGACCACCGGCAACCGAGAGATTCCCTACGACCGCCTGGTACTGGCCACCGGCTCGGTCCCGGTTCGCATTCCGGTTCCCGGCCATGATCTGAAAAACGTACTGACTTTCCGCCACATCAACGACGTCAATACCATGCTGGAACTGAGCGGCCGCAAACAGCACGCTGCTGTCATCGGGGGCGGGCTGCTGGGCCTGGAGGCGGCCAACGGCTTGCGCAAGCAAGGCATGAAGGTGACTGTGGTCCATGCGTTCGACTCTCTACTCAACCGGCAACTGGACAAGACCGCCGCCCGGCTCCTGCAACAATCCCTGGAGGAGAAAGGCATTGAGTTTGTGATGGGGGCCATGACTGCCGCCATCGAAGGCAACGAGCAAGGTGAAGTGGAGCGGTTGCAGTTCAAGGACGGCACCCATCTCGATGTGGATATGGTGGTCATGGCAACCGGTGTCAAACCCAATATCGAACTGGCCAAAAACAGCGGCCTACAGTGCGACCGCGGCATTCTGGTAAACGACGTCCTGCAAACCTTTGACCCGGCCATTTACGCCGTTGGTGAGTGCATTCAGCACCGGGGGCAATTGTTTGGCCTGGTGGCCCCTACCTACGAACAGGCCCGGGTTTGCGCCAACCACCTGGCGGAAATGGGCATTGCCCGCTATATACAAACGGCACAGGCCACCCAGCTCAAGATCACCGGGATACACGCTTTTTCCGCCGGGGTCTTCGACAATGCCGAAGGCGGTGAAGAGATCACCTTCTTCGACCAGGCCATGGGGCACTACAAAAAGCTGGTCATCAAAGACAATACCCTGGTGGGCGCGGTGCTCTACGGAGACACGCAGGACGGCGGCTGGTTCTTTGAATTGATTCAACAACAAACCGACATCAGCGCCATTCGGGATCAACTGATTTTTGGCAAAGATTTCTGTACCGGCGCGCAACAGGATCCGGAGCATCTGCCGGAAGCCGCCTGACCGACCAACATGGCTATTGAACCAATGCTAAATAGAAGTACCTGCGCTTACTGCGGAGTGGGTTGCGGCATAGAGATACACACTGACCCGGACGGCAGTACCCGCGTTCAGGGTGATGCCGACCACCCTGCCAATTTCGGTAAATTGTGCGCCAAAGGGTCTACCCTGGCGCACACCCTGACCCACGAGGGCCGCCTGCTTCACCCCATGATTCACGGCCTGCGTGCCAGCTGGGATCAGGCCACAACATACGTCGCCGGCGAGCTGCACCGTATCACCCGCGAGCACGGTGCCGATGCCGTGGCTTTTTACGTGTCCGGCCAGTTGCTGACCGAAGACTACTACGTTGCCAACAAGCTGATGAAAGGCTTTATCGGCAGCGCCAACATCGACACCAACTCCCGCTTATGCATGTCGTCCGCGGTGGCCGCCTACAAACGGGCGTTCGGTGAAGACTGCGTGCCCGCCAGTTACGCGGACCTGGAACTGGCCGACCTGATCGTGCTCACCGGTTCCAACACCGCCTGGTGCCATCCGATCCTGTTTCAACGCATCAAAGCCGCCAAACAGAAGCGTCCGCAGATGAAGGTGGTGGTCATTGACCCCCGGCGCACCGCCACCTGTGAAATCGCCGATCTGCATTTACCGCTGATTCCTGGCAGCGACGTTGCTCTGTTCAACGGCCTGCTGAGCTATCTGGACGAACAGGGCAAAACCGATCGCGACTACATAGAACGACACTGCGAAGGCTTTGCAGCCGCCCTGGACAGCGCCCGCGCCGATGCCGCCACCCTGCAGCAAGTGGCCCGGCGCTGCGATCTCAAAGAGCAGGACGTCGCCACCTTCTATGCATGGTTTGCTGCCACCGAACGCACCCTGACCTGCTTTTCCCAAGGCATCAACCAATCCTCCCAGGGCACCGACAAAGGTAACGCCATCATCAATTGTCACCTGGCCACGGGGCGGGTCGGCAAGCCCGGCGCATCACCTTTTTCCCTCACCGGCCAGCCCAATGCCATGGGTGGCCGTGAAGTGGGCGGCCTTGCCAACCAACTGGCGGCGCACATGGATTTCACCACCGCCGAGCGGGACAAAGTAAGTGCTTTCTGGCAGACCGACACGTTGGCGCAACAACCGGGCCTGAAAGCGGTGGATCTGTTTGATGCCGTCGCAGCCGGGCGCGTGAAAGCAATCTGGGTAATGGGTACCAACCCCGCGGTGAGCCTGCCCAACGCCGGCAAGGTAGTGCAAGCACTTAACAAGGCGGAGCTGGTCATCGTATCCGACTGCATCGCGCACACCGACACCAGCCAGTACGCCCACGTGCTGCTGCCGGCGGCAGGCTGGGGGGAAAAGGACGGCACCGTCACCAATTCCGAGCGCTGCATCTCACGCCAGCGGGGCAGCCTGCAACCGGCCGGCGAAGCGCGTCAGGACTGGCGCATTCTGACCGACGTTGCCCACGCCATGGGATTCGGCACCCACTTTCCCTACCGCACGGCCGCCGACATTTTTCGCGAGCACGCCCGTCTGACCAGCCTCAACCGCCACACCCCGCGCAAGCTGGACCTGGGCGACCTGGCAGACCTCACCGAGGCACAGTACAACAACCTGCAGCCACAGCAATGGCCAGCCACCGGGGAGCAGGATCCCCAGCGCCTGTACGCCGACGGCAACTTCAGCACACCCAACGGCAAAGCCCAGTTCGTGGCCACGCAATGTCGCGGAGTCCGCCACCCGGTCAGCGCCCGTTGGCCGCTGTCGCTGAACACCGGACGCATCCGGGATCAGTGGCACACCATGACCCGAACGGCACTGGCCCCGCCACTCAACGCGCACAAACCAGAGCCTTTTGTGGAAATTCATCCGGACACCGCCGCCACCTACCAGGTGCTGGACAACCAGTTGGCGCGCATCGAATCCCAATGGGGCAGCGCCATCATGAAGGTCAACGTGACCGACAGCGTGCGCCGCGGTGAACTGTTCGTCCCCATGCACTGGAACGATCAATGGGCCCGCGGCGCCCGCATCGGTGAATTGGTGAACCCGGTGGTGGACCCCATCTCCGGCCAACCGGAATCCAAGCACACCCCCTGCAGCATTGCACCCTGGCTGCCGCAGTGGCGCGCGCTGATGCTGTCCCGCAAGAACCTGCCTTTACCCCAGTGCGATTACGCCGCCAAAGTACGCGGCCAGCACTTTTATCGCTATGAGTTATGCGGCCAGGGCACACTGGAGAGCCTGGCGGAAACCGCCAGGCAATTCGCTGCGATGGCGTCTGAGCCTGCCATTGAATACCTGGATACCCCCCGCCACAGTTTTCGCTGTGCCTGGATTAACGATAGCGGCCTGCACACCTGCATTTACATCGGCCCGGGGAACACCAGCACCATCGCCAGCGCCGATCGCAACTGGCTCGCCAGCCTGTTTGAAAAGCAAAGCCTCAACACCATGGAGCGCAAGGCCCTGCTCTCGGGAAGAAGCCCGGCCGGTGTAGAGGACTGCGGCCGCACCATCTGCGCCTGTTTCGGGGTGGGCGAGAACACCATCCGCAAAGCCATCCAGAAATATGGCCTGACCGATGCCGCGGCGGTGGGAAAGCACCTGAAAGCCGGCACCAACTGCGGGTCCTGCGTGTCGGAAATCAAAGCCCTCCTGCAGGGCTGAACACAGTTTAAGCAGGTAGAGCCCCCTGCCAGGAGCCCCCTGCCAGGGCTGCCTTCCACTGCCACCTGCACCACCATAATGACCCCGTTACCCGATGCAGGCACAAGCCTGCATCACCCTTTTCCCACTCCCCAAAGCGCATTTTATTCACGAAATTGACTGTTAATTTTTGCACCACCAATAAACACAAACTCCGCCTAAGCGCATCATTTAAGAGCCTTTTTTTAAAAACCTCACCCCTCACTTAGCACTTATTTGGTGCTCGCCGTGGTGCACGGCGATTCATGATGATGCATATTGGTTTTTTTGCGCTGTTTTTATCCGCTTTTCTGTGTTTTCAGCGCTTTTTAGGCACCACTCAGATAATTGGCATGTTAGCTGCTTTATCAGTTTCGAGAGTTAACACTATCGGGCCACGCCGGGAGTATCGCCCCGGCCAAAAGCAGTGAGATAGAGCGGAGTCCATCGTGAGCAAGCAAAAGTTAGTCGTTATCGGAAACGGCATGGTAGGCCAAAAATTTCTGGAGCAGTTTGCAGCCAAAGAGCAAGCGTCCAACTTTCAAATCACCACATTCTGTGAAGAGCCACGGGCCGCCTATGACCGTGTTCATCTTTCAGAATACTTCAGTGGCAAAACGGCAGAAGACCTGTCGCTGGTAGCAGAAGGATTTTTCGAAACCAGCCAGGTGGACATCCGACTGGGTGACAAAGCCGTTGCCATTGACCGTAACAATAAGGAAGTGAAGTCTGCCAAAGGCGACCTCATTCCCTATGACAAGCTCGTGCTCGCCACGGGATCCTATCCGTTTGTACCTCCTATTCCAGGCAAGGATCGCCCCGAATGTCTGGTTTACCGAACCATTGAAGACCTGGAAGCCATTAAAGCCACCGCAGCCAAAAGTCGCGTTGGTGTGGTCGTCGGGGGCGGTCTGCTCGGTCTGGAAGCGGCAAAAGCGTTGAAAGACCTCGGATTGGAAACCCATGTGGTGGAATTTGCTCCGCGCCTGATGGCGGTGCAGATTGATGAAGGCGGCGGCAAAATGCTGCGCGCCAAAATCGAAGAACTGGGTGTGCAGGTTCACACCGGCAAAAACACCCGGGAAATCGTCGATGGCGACGACTGCACACTGCGCATGAACTTTGCCGACGAAAGCCATCTGGAAACAGACCTGATTCTGTTCTCTGCCGGTATTCGTCCCCAGGATGAACTGGCCCGCCAGGCAGACCTGGCCATGGGTGAACGCGGTGGAATCACCATCAACAATTACTGCCAAACCTCCGATGAGGACATCTTTGCCATTGGTGAGTGTGCCCTGTGGAACAACCGTATCTTTGGTCTGGTGGCGCCCGGCTATCAGATGTCCCAGGTGGCTGCCGACGCCATCAGCGGCGAGTTCAGCTCCGAGTTCCTGGGCGCCGACATGAGCACCAAGCTCAAGTTGATGGGTGTGGACGTTGCCAGTATCGGTGATGCCCATGGCATGACCAAAGGCGCGCAAAGCTATATTTATACCGATGAACACAATCAGGTTTATAAGAAGATTGTGGTCAGCGAAGACGGCAAGTATCTGCTGGGGGCTGTGTTGGTGGGCGAGGCCGAGGAATACGGCACCCTGTTGCAGATGATGCTCAACGACATCGAGCTGCCGGAATTCCCCGACACATTGATCCTGCCTCAACGGGGTGATTCCGCCGCCCCGGCCATGGGTGTGGACAAACTGCCGGACAGCGCGCAGATCTGTTCCTGCAACAACGTCAGCAAAGGTGATCTGTGTTGCGCCGTACAGGGCGGCATCACCGAGCTGGGCGAGTTGAAATCCACCACCAAAGCGGCCACCAGTTGTGGCGGCTGCTCAGCGCTGGTGGGCCAGGTACTGAACGCCGAACTGGAAAAGCTCGGCATTGAAGTGAAAAAAGATCTGTGCGAGCACTTCCCCTATTCCCGCCAGGAGCTGTATCACCTGGTGCGGGTGGACGGCATTCGCTCCTTTGAAGAGCTGATCAGCAAACACGGTAAGGGCAAGGGCTGCGATATTTGCAAGCCCACCACCGCCTCCATACTGGCGTCCTGCTGGAACGACCATATTATTGAGCCGGCCCTGGCAGGACTGCAGGATACCAACGACTACTTCATGGCCAACATGCAGAAGGACGGCACCTACTCAGTGGTACCCCGCGTACCCGGTGGTGAGATCACCCCCGACGGCCTGATTGCCATTGGCGAGATCGGTAAGAAATACAACCTGTACACCAAGATCACCGGCGGTCAACGGATCGACCTGTTTGGTGCCCAATCCCATGAGCTGCCTCTGATCTGGAAGGAACTGATCGATGCCGGTTTTGAAAGCGGACACGCCTACGGCAAATCCATGCGTACCGTTAAAAGCTGTGTCGGTTCCACCTGGTGCCGTTATGGGGTTCAGGACAGTGTGGGCATGGCGATTCTGGTGGAACAGCGCTATCGCGGTATCCGTTCGCCCCACAAGGTAAAGCTGGCGGTCTCCGGCTGCACCCGTGAGTGTGCCGAAGCCCAGAGCAAAGACATCGGCGTTATTGCCACCGAGAAAGGCTGGAACCTGTACCTGTGTGGTAACGGTGGCATGAAGCCACGCCACGCCGATCTGTTTGCCTCGGACCTGGATGACGAAACCCTGCTCAAGTACATCGATCGTTTTTTCATGTTCTACATCAAGACCGCCGATCGACTGCAGCGCACCTCCGTCTGGATGGATAACCTGGAGGGCGGCCTGGACTACCTGAGAGACGTGGTCATCAACGATTCCCTGGGCATTGCCGCAGAGTTGGAAGCACAAATGAATCACCTGGTGGATACCTATCAGTGCGAATGGAAAACCACCATAGAAGATCCAGAGAAGATGAAGCGGTTCCGTCACTTTGTTAACTCTGATGAGAAAGACAGCAATGTTGTATTCGTCAAGGAACGCGGCCAGATACGGCCGGCCCGTGATGACGAAAAACGCATTGAAACTGTTGCCGTGTAATCACCAAGCGTACCAACATCAACACCGAGAGGATCACAGCATGAACGCAAAAGCAGAACTGTCCTGGGTGCCCGTGTGCGAACTGGATGACTTACTGACCAACGTCGGCGTGTGCGCCAAAGTTGCCGACCGCCAGGTAGCCATATTCAAGATTGCAGATCAGGGTAAGACCACTCTGTACGCCATCGACAACCACGACCCCTTCAGCAAGGCCAACGTCCTTTCCCGGGGTATTGTGGGCGACCTGAAAGGTCATAACGTGGTGGCATCACCCATTTACAAGCAGCATTTTTGTCTTGAAACCGGCAAATGCCTGGAGGAAGACACGCAGATCCCGGTGTACAAAGTACGCGAAAACGCCGGAAAAGTTGAAGTGTTTCTGGGCTGAGCAAACGCCTGGAAACCTGCACCGAATCAGGTTGGGGTGATTGGCCTTACCTCGACCTGGTACGCCTCGTTCTTGCCAAATTGTGAGGCGTTGCTTGACTCAGCCCCCTCGGGGACTGGCTCAAGGTTGGACAGCAGCATGCGTTCGATCCGCAGTATCGATCGGACAATGGGAATATAGCGATACCGAACTCCCCTTTATACCCTTGAAGGTAGTTCCCATATGCTGCTGGACCAACCACCTAACCACCTTGAACCCTCTCCGGAGCCCGGCTCTGTTGCCGCAGCTGATACAACAACGTACGCCGCGACTCCAGCATGGAATCCAGCACCTCAACATCCCGCGCGGCCAACATCTTGCGCGCCCGCACACGCTCCAGCAGCGCGATTTCCTGTTGCAACCGCTCCATCAGATCAACCCTCACAATGCAGTGACACCTGGGCGTCATAGGTATCGGCATCCACCAGCTGATGAACAATGAACCCGAACTCATCGCACCATTGCACCACATACTGCTCAGGGTCCGAGATCAGCTGGCTGTGATAGCGATTCATGGCGTCCCGGCAGGTCTGGTAAGTGCCTTGCAACAATACCTCATCCTCCCCCACCACATACTCCCTCACCAACTGGAATACATCACCGTACGGTTCACCTCTCTGCTTACGACGAATCCGGCAATTGAAAACGCTTACTTTCTTCATGATGTTGCCTCCAACAGATGCATTTAGTAACAAAAAATGTGGTTCTGTAGAGGTAGACGGGGGCGGCCCGGGGGAAGTCACATGGGAAACGCGAACTGGTACTATTCACACTTTGAGGCAGGGCTTAATACAGAAAACGGGGCACGCCCTGCATGCCCCGTTCGTTTTTTGTACGATCCAATGGGTTATTTATTCAACGGTGCTCACAAAACCATCGGGCTTAAGCGCCAGCACGGAACACTGGACTTCCGCTAAAATGGACTCTGCGGTGTTGCCGATCAGGAATCCTTTTATCCCGGTGCGGCAGACGGTTCCCATGCTGATCAGATCAATCTGGTTTTCCTCCACATACAGCGGTAACACATCCCGGGGATTACCCAGCAGGGTTTTCAACAGAACCCCATCGGCACTGCCGCAGACATCTTCCGTGAGCTTAAGCAGTTTGGATTTTGCACTGGCTACCAGGTCGCGCTCCATCTCATCGAGCATACTGGCACTGCCTACCCCCCAGGAGGACAACATCGGCTCGCCAATGGGTTGTTGGGCATAAACCACATGCAGTTCTGCTGCGTCCCGTTGCGCCAGGGCATGGGCATGACTGAGCACTTTTCGGTTGAGGGCGTCAGAATCAGGCTTGGAGGCAAACACATCCACTGCCGCCACCACTTTGCGGGGGTGTTCGTTGTCGCGCACGCAGAGCACGGTACAGGGGCATTTGCGCAGCACGTGTTTGGTGGTGCTGCCCATAAAGCGCTTGTGACCGGGCTTATGGGATACCGCATCCAGAATCAACAGATCGTGCCCGCCGCTTTTTACCTGTCTGACGATCTCGACAAAGGGTATACCCTGCCTCACCACACAATCCACATTGGGGTATTGCTGTTGCAACTGGGTTACCCGCTGCTGCAGGGCCGCCTGTTGCTTATCGAACATCTCCTTTTTCAGATCCTGGGGTACCTTGGTGGTCAACCAGTTTTCGTATTCCTTTTCAATCTCCTCCACCACCCCCAGCAGGGTCAGTGAGGCGTTATACGACTTGGCCACAGCCACCGCATGCTGAACGGTTTCCTCATTCACATAGCGATGGGGAACCGCCATCAGAATACGACCGTAAGTCACCATATCCGTGTTCTCCAGATACCAATGGTTTGATTAGAATACTGGAAACGTTATGCCATATTTTGATCAAGCGCAATCAGAGAGTCGGTTTTCATAGACCTCAAAACTGGTTTCGTTACGCCAGTAAACCCTGTAGTGGTCTTCCTGGCAGGACAGATAACGATAGTAGCGGTCAATGGAAGAGCGACAGGCGTAGTAGCACCCTTCCGACAACACATCGCTTTCCCCATCAATAAACTGTCGCACCACATGAAAAGGTTCCCAATCCGACTCAACCTGGCGGGCAGCCTTCTCCATGGAACAGATGAAAATGGCGTCGGTGTGCATAGGGGTTTCTCCTGCTGGGTCTTATTATTCCAAGCGGGTACGCTGGGCGTTTGTACCACAATATGAAATTCAGACGGGATTAGCGCAGGAAAAGTCACAATTTTTTTACTGTGAATCCGGTTTCTGACCGATGAACGGCCTTATTCGTAATGCTGCTTTAATTTTTCCAATGCACGCTGATAACGCATTTTTACTGCACTCAGGTTCATGTTGACGATGTCGGCGATTTCCTGATATTCCAGCTCGGCAATGGCACGGTACACCACGATGGTTTTGTCCTCCTGCCCCAGTTTGCTGATCCACCGGTCCAGCCGCATGCCCATCACATCGCGCTCCACATCATGCTGCTCCGTTGCAAGATGATCATCTTCATTCACCGCCTCCAGCGGCAGCTGCACCTTGCGCTTGCGCAGGCAGGTCATGGATTCGTTGTGGGCTATGCGATACAACCAGGTTTTGAAACTGGATTCCCCTTTGAAGCGCGCCAGGCCATGAAACACCTTCAGCATCACTTCGTGCACCACTTCTTCGGCATCCTCAACGGAATTCAGGTAACGGGTACAGGTACGGATCAGGGCATCCTGGTAACGACGCATCAGCACTTCGTAGGCCAGGGTCACATGGGGCAGCTGGCGCCGGGCGATGGCCACCAGTTGCTGATCGCTTTTCTCAGCCAGCTGAGCGCGGGAAGGCCGCTTGTTGGCGACAGGTCTGTTCATGACTGGGCCCGGTGGGTGCTGGTGCCGGCTCAGTCTTCGTCTTCAGACCAGGATTGGAATTTGAAACTGCTGTTGATCAACTGTTGATTGGGGACCGACAGGCACTCACCCTGCTCGTTTTCCAGTACGGTGTTTACCGTACCCACGGACACCACCACCCCCTTGAAATCCCCCACGGTAACTTCATCGCCGGGCTGCAGCTGTTCACGCATGTAGACACCGGAAATAATGTTATTGGAGACACTGCGGGTGCCCAGCCCCAGCGAAATGGCGGCCGCCGCCCCCAGGGAGCCCAACACAATGGCGAACACAATGTTGAGCATCTGGGTCTCGATCTCCAGTTGCCCCACCGCCAGCGAAAACGTGGTCACGAAAATAATGATTTGCGCCAGGCGCGCCACCGACGAGGCATATTCCATACCCATTTTGTTGACCGCGGTATGAATGCTCTGTTTCACCACATGGGCGATGAACATACCCACCAGAATGACAAACAGTGCCCCCAGTACTTTGGGCAGATAGAGAATGAAATCATCCAGGATCACGGTAATCCGATTCAGCCCCAGGGTTTCCGCTGCGCTCAGGGTGACAATCAACAGGATGAAGAAATAGAGGAACTTGGCCAGAATCTCACTGGGGCGTTTCTCCATACCGGCCTTGGCCATGGATTCCGTAATTCCGATACGTTGGCACAAGCTGTCCAGGCCAATCTTACCGAGCAACTTCCCCGACCAACGGGACAACAGTTTTGCCAACAGCACCCCCACCACCAGGATCACGATGGTGGCCACCAGGTTGGGCAGGAACGCCGCTATCTTGTTCCAGAAGCTGGCAGTGGCATTAATAATATTCTGGGTCCATTGCTCGATGTCCACGGATTATTCCCCCTGTTCCGTTATGCGCAAAGATTATTGATCGGCTGATGTTGCCTGATTTTTTCGCGGCCCCGGACGCCGCTTTACCGGTGGATGGCGGCGTTGCCCGGCACTGTACATGGAAGCGCCGAAGCCGGCGAACAAAAGCCAGATCCAGCTCATGAAAAAACTGAACAGATCCCGGGTTGCGGTTTGTTGCTTGGCCCGGGATAAGACCCGGCGCAATGACTGGTCGGGGTCGAATGCCCGGGTGTCGGTGGCGGCAGACTGCTGCAGCAGTGCCTGGAGTTCTTGTTCGTTGGGTTGCGGTGTGTCGTCCTGCTCTTTACTCATTTCTGCATCTACCATCCCGTCTTGGTTCTGGAGTCTATCATTAAGCCTGGTGGCATTCACTTGGCTTTTAGACGCAGTCACATGATATAAAGTCACAATAAAAAATGAATTCGGGAACCCGCCGCTGACAACATGAAAGCCCTTAAAACCCTGCTTACCCTGTATCTGCTGCTGATCGCGGCGGCCGCTGTTGCCGACTGTGCCGCGCTGGAATCCCAGCTGTCCCGCCAAAACCGTGCCTTAGAGCACCTGGAGCAGCAACGCCAGGCCCTGGATAACCTGCTGCAGGGGCAAATCAACAACGATTTCGTGCTCACTGAAGCCGTGGACGCGCCCCTGGATATGGGCCTTGAAGTGCTGGAGGCCCGGCGTTCACTGCAGCGTGAACAACACCAGTTGGACTCCGAAGACACCCCCGCCGTACCGCAAGCCTTTGCCGACTGTCCGGACCAGAGCACGCGCTGGCTGGGGCAGGAGAAACAGATCCGCTCCCTGCGCCAGGTGGTCAACAAACTGCAGTTGCAGCTTTATGAGCTGCCGCGCGCCTCCCGGCTGGCGCTGGTGCGGGAAGCCACCCAGTGGCAGACCCTGAACACCCTGTCTGCCACCGTGCAATCCTGGGCGGACAATCACCCGGAGCACCCCGAAGTACAGAGTCTGCAACGGGAAATTCTGGCCTGGATCGAATACTGGCGCAGCTCTACCCGCATCTGGTTAAGCCAGCTGGTGGCCAACCAGCCGCAGAGCACCGCATCCAATGAAGTGTGGCGCGAAACCCTGCAGGTTCCCCACCCCCAGCAGGCCATCGACTGGAGTATTCCCATCCGGCTGGGGGCCGATGTGGATCTGCTGGGCTGGCTGGATACCCTGGAGGAAGCCCACCGTGCCCTGCTGCGGGAATCGGGCAAGTGGCGCAATCAGCATATCTGGGCCCTGGGCTGGGGCAATTTTCTGCATGAGCTGAGCCAGCCACAGCGATTCGCACTGCAACTGGCCACCGAAATCCGCAGCGCCCCCACCAACCTGATCGACGCAATCACCCGCCCCTTCATCCGCGATTACCGGCGGGCGGTTAAACAGGAAAAGCGGGGGGAAATGCTCGCCAGCTGGTTCCTGCAGGGCCTGGCTTTGGTGGCCATCATGTCGGCCATACTGAAGCTGGCCGCAGTGACGCCACAGTTTCTGTCGCACGCCCAGCAACGCCTGCTCAGTACCCTGAAGCATCGCGGGCTGATCCAGTTCAATGCGGCGGTACTCTGGTTTATCAAACCCAATGCCCCCTGGTTTATGGTGTTGGTGTGTGCCAACACCATTGCCGAATTTTTACCGGACCGCTGGATCATTCTGCACTGGCTTGCCCCCATCGGCAGCCTCTATGCCGCGTTCAGGGCCGTGCGGGTAATCGTGGAATGGGTGATCGCCCGCTCCTTTACCCGCTCCGGCCAGTTTGTTTCCAGTCACACAGCCCAACAACAAACCCATGATGCCCAGCGGGTTTCCTGGCTGGTCCTGCTCTGCATACTGGGCTGGACCCTGGTGAAAGGCACCGGCGGCGGCTACCTGATGTTTTTCATCATCCTGCTCATCGCCCTGCTGCTGTGGGCAACCCTGCTGTGGCTGATGCTGCGCTACCGGGACTCCGTATCCCGTTTTCTGCTTTACGCTGCCGGTAGAGGCACCGCTAAAAAACTCGATCCGCAAACTGCCCAACGCTGGTGGATGCTGCCCATCTGGCCGTTATTGTTCGTGCTGGCACACTTAAGCGACGTGGTGATTCATTTGCACCAGAAGCTGCTGTTTTTTGATACCTATCGCTCCGTCTCCGTCAAACTCATGCGCATTCGCCTGGCCGCTGAAGCCAAAGACGAAGAGTCAGCGGAAGGCGATGACAGCCTGCCGGATGAAAGCTATTCCGACTGGATGCTGCGCAACAATAAAGCCTGGATCGACGCCTTTGACATCAGCACCGTGCTGAAACCCATTCAGGATTGGAACAATGAAAAATCTGACGATAACGTACTGCTGATCGTCGGCGATCAGGGCAGCGGTAAAACCGCTCTGATCAACCGGCTCAGCAGCGTATGGGAAGAAACACCGCTAAGCGTATTGAATATTCCCGCCAAAACCACCGATCCGGATGCCATTCTGCCTCTGATCGGTGAGCACCTGTGTATCGCCGACCTGAAAAGCGTGGTGGAGTTGGTGAAACTGGATGAAAGCCTGGAGCCCCAGATCATCGTACTGGACAACACCCACAACCTGTTCCTGTCGGAAGTGGGTTGCCTGGATGCCTATCGCACCCTGAATCAGTGCCTGAACGCGCACCTGCACAACATTTTCTGGGTGGTGGTCATGCATGCCCCCAGTTGGACTTACCTGAGCTGTGTATTTAACCGGGAACTACGCTTCAGTCATATCTTTAAAATGCCGCGCTGGTCACCGTCGGACATCCGCAAACTGATCCTGTCGCGACATCAGGGCAGCCGGCGCCGCATTCATTACGATGAACTGCTGCTGTCCGCCTCCGCCGGCAACGAGTCCAGCAGTGTGCGTGCCGCCAATTCCCGGGTGTTCAATATTCTGTGGGAGCAAAGTGGTGGCATTCCGCAAGTGGCGGTGCATTTATGGCTGTCTGCTGCCCGCAGCAAGGATAAACTGGTGGAATTGGGGGTACCCAGCAAGCCCGCCGGCAATGCCCTGAAAACACTGAAAGACGATCTGTGTTTTGTCTACGCCGCGATCGTCATCCACAAATCCCTCACCAGTGAAGAGATCATCAAGGTTACACACTTTCCCGACGCCATCGTACGCCACGCCCTGAAACAAGGCCTCAATCTGGGTCTGCTTTGGCGTGATGACAATCAGCGTTACCGCATTCAACCGGCCTGGCAAGGCACGCTCAGCAGCTTTCTGGCCAGCAAAAACCTGCTATGGGATATCTAGATGGATAATCAGACTCTGGAAGAACTGGCTGCCTTCAGCGAACTGCTGGATTTCAATAAAATCTTTATGCTGGTGGCAGCTGCCACGTTTCTCTGGCTGGCCAATGATTTGCTGCGCCGCTTCAGTCAGAAGTTGATGGAAAAAATTCCCTCGCGCCGCTTTCTGATTCTGCAGACGTCCACCCTCATCACCTTTTTGTGGTACTTCGGCGGTGCCTACTGGATGATTGTCGGCATACTGCAACCGCCCAATGAAATGCTGCTGGCTCTGGGAGGCAGCGCCGCGGTTGCCGTGGGGTTTGCCTTGAAAGATGTGGCGGCGTCCATCATCGCCGGTTTGATTCTATTGTTCGATCGGCCGTTTCAGGTGGGCGACCGTGTCAGTTTTGGCGACACCTACGGTGAGATCGTCAGCATCGGTTTACGCTCGGTGCGGCTCAGTACACTGGATGACAATCTGGTCACCATCCCCAATAGCCGTTTCATTACAGAGGTGGTGTCATCGGGCAATGCCGGCGCCCTGGATATGATGGTGGTATGTGATTTTCATGTGGCACTGGATGCGGATCTGGAGCTGGCCCAATCGCTGATACACGAAGCCATCGTGACCAGCCGCTTCGTCTATCTGAAAAAACCCGTTACCTTCGCCATTAACGAAGTGGTCATCGCAGAACGGCTGGCCATTCAGATTCGCGCCAAATCCTATGTGCTGGATGTGCATTACGAGAAAGCCTACCAGTCGGACATTGTGGTGCGGGTATCACGCTTGTTCGTGGAACATGACATCGCCCGCCCGCAACGCAACAACATAACGTTGGCAAACGCCAGTTAGCCGGGGTCAGCTCAGCAGTGTTTTCTCGTGCCACTGCGAACAGTACTGCGCCCGTTCCATGCCGATCTGAATCAGCTCGTCCAGCAAGTCACGGTAGCGATCAAGGTTGCGGCTGCGAATACTGCTTTGCCGTTCGATCTCTGTCAGTTGCTTCTGTACCAGCGTATATCGATCGGAAAATACATTTAAACCGGAACGAAAATCTGAATTGGCCATGTCTTGATACCCCCTTCCAAGCTCGCATGTGTCGATGCAGTGGTCTGCACTATTGCAGATTGCCCACCACCCACACAATCCCCCGGCCCGAACATGGAGGGCGTTATTGGAAGCATTAAGGTGAATCCGGACATAAACCATGGCGGCGGGTGCGATCGATTATCGACCACACCCGTTCAATTCAGAAGAAATAACCTGCAAAAACCGGCAGTTAGAGGCTGTCACAAAAGCGTCATGTTCAGACCTGAATTACATGTTCATTTGTTACTATTCTGTTTCAATATGTAAACGCACAACCTGCCGGCACTTAACTCATCACCTGCAACGGGCCGCCTTTTTCAATGGCCTTCTGGAAAGCCGGGCGCTGCTGCATCCGCTCCAGATAACGCTGAATATTGGGATACTGAGCGGGGATATCTTCCCGCGCTGCGGCCGCCAGTAAAGGAAAGCTCATCTGGAAATCCGCTGCGGAAAGCGTCTCATCCACAAACCAGGTTTTGCCTTGCAGATGATCATTGATATAGGCCAGCGTATTATCGATGTTGGGCTGTAGAAAGCTGCTCATTACCTTGTTGACGATCTGCCCGGCCACCGGCTTGACGAAGAATGGCATCGGTGCCCGTTTGATCTGACTGAACACCAGTTTCATCACCAGAAACGGCATGGCGGTGCCTTCGGCAAAGTGGCTCCAATAGGTACCCTGCAGCCAGGCCTCGCTGCCCACGTCAAACTTCATACTGTCGGGCCCATAGTGGTGAATGAGGTATTCAGTGATGGCACCGGACTCGGCGATGGTCTTACCGGCATCGGTGATGACCGGCGACTTGCCCAACGGATGCACCGCTTTCAGGCTGGCCGGGGCCAGCATGGTTTTCTTGTCACGCTGGTAATTCTTAATTTCATAAGGTACCGCCAGCTCCTCCAGCAGCCAGAGAACCCGCTGTGAACGAGAATTTTCCAGATGATGAACAATGATCATAGATGCTCCCGGTATTTCAGTGAGTGCTAACGCTAACGTTAAAAGTGCAACCAGACAAGCATCCGCGGCGGCGATTCCTAATTATTTTAGACCCTTTCAAGCCCCACTCAGGGCCCAGGCCATACCGGTATCGTGCAGGTAGGCGCGGAGCGGGGCTTCAGGTATAATGCGCCCACTTTTTTCACCTCATCCATTCACTTAGACAGAGAAAGGTTTAATCATGGGCTTTAATTCCGTTCCCGCCGGGAAAGACATCCCCAACGAAATCTACGTTGCCATTGAAATCCCCGCCAACAGCTCACCCATCAAGTACGAAATCGATAAGGACAGCGATTGCGTATTTGTTGATCGATTCATGGCCACACCCATGTTCTATCCCGCCAACTACGGCTATGTTCCCAATAGCCTGGGTGAAGATGGTGACCCACTGGATGTCCTGGTGGTGACCCCCTACCCGGTGGTTCCCGGATCCGTTATCCGTGCCCGTCCGGTGGGCGTACTGAACATGTCCGATGAAGCGGGTTCCGACGCCAAAATCCTGGCCGTTCCCCACGACAAGCTGACGGCGCTGTACCAGGACGTAAAAGAATACTCCGATTTGCCTGAACTGCTGATCAAGCAAATCGAGCACTTCTTCGAGAATTACAAGGATCTGGAGCCCGGCAAATGGGTGAAAGTGGATGGCTGGGCCGGTGTGGAAGAAGCCAAAGCCGCCATCCAGAAAGCGGTGGATGCAGTCAAGTAAGCTGAGCCTGCACTGACACCCGAGAAAAGGGCCCAAGAGGGCCCTTTTTTATTTCATCATGGTGCGGAATCCCATCCACTTGGCCACCATGGCGTTTAACCCATCCAGGTCCACCGGCTTGGTCATAAAATCATTCATTCCCGCCTGAAAACACGCGGCCATATCATCTTCACCATTACCGGTCAGTGCAATCACCGGCACCCGGGCATAATGCTCCAACAAGCGCAGGCGCCGGGTGGTCTCCATACCGCTCAATCCGGGCATCTGGCAGTCCATAAAAACAAGATCAAAACGCTCCTGGCGGGCGGCAGCCAAGGCAGCCGCGCCATTTTCCGCGCAGGTCGTCTCCAGTCCGCGTCGTGCCAGCATTTTCCGCAACAACATGCAGTTCACCCGATCATCATCCACCACCAGCACCCGGGCAAAATGTTGCTTCACCCCTGTTGCAACCGGTTCAACTGTCGCCGGCGCCTCCTGCCGCGCGGACGGCAGGCATATCTCCACCTTAAAAACCGATCCTTTACCCAACCTGCTGGACACATCAATGGCACCCTGCATCAGTTCAGCCAGCTGTTTGCTGATATAGAGCCCAAGCCCGGTGCCGCCATAGGAACGGCTGACAGAAGCATCCGCCTGTTCGTACACGGAGAACAGGTGCGGCAAGCGATCCTGGGGAATGCCGGGGCCGGTATCTGTGACGGTGATGCCAATGCGGTTCAGCCCCGCTGCCGGGGCGTCATCAAGAAGTGCGACCTGCAGGCTCACCGCCCCCTGCTGGGTAAACTTCAAAGCGTTACTTAACAGGTTGTAGAGAATCTGCCGCACCCGCACCGGATCCCCTAATACCAGATCCGGAACATCGTGCTCAATGTGACTCTGGAACTGGACACCCGCGGGAACCTGCGGTTGTAGAAACGTGGTAATGTCCCGCACCAGGCTATGCAGGGAAAACGCGATGGACTCCAGTTCGATCTTACCGGCCTCGCCCTTGGACAGATCCAGAATGTCGTTCACCAGCGCCAGCAGGTGGTCACCGGAATCACGAATCAGCCGTACCTGCTCCAACTGTTCGTCACCCAATTCGCTGAGTTCCAGCAACTGGCAAAAGCCCAGAATACTGTTCAAAGGCGTGCGCAGGTCATGGCTCATCTGAGCGAAGAACAGACTCTTGGCTTCATGTAATTCGGAGGCCACTTCTTCCCGTAATGCCGCCTGCCGCGCCTGCACCCGATAGCGGTAATTACGTAGCCCGGCTACCAGACAGGACAACAGTTTTACGTTATCCAGTTCGGTCTTGGTGCGGTAATCGTTAATACCGTATTCCAGAATAACTTTCAGTTCCGGAGCAAAACCGGGTTGGCCAGTGCGCAGTATCAACTGTATTTCATCGTTGCGCTGAACGTCGCGAATGAAGCGAACCAGCTCCAGCCCCGCATTATCCGATTCCATAACCACATCAATGAATGCCACCGCGATATCAGAGTGCTGCTCCAACACCTTGCGTGCCTGCTCTGCCGAACGGGCCGGAAGCAGTTCGATGGCGCGCCCCTCAAATTTGAACGATGCCAGTACCAGCCGGGTAACCGACACCACATCTTCCTCATCATCCACCACCAACACTTTCCAGCGCGGCGCCTCTTCCAAGGGTGTCAGCAGGTCTTGTTCATCGTTGGCGAACAAGGGAGAGTCCAGTGAGGCGTTTGACGGTACCATCAGCGTGCACCTGCAATCGGAATATCCATTGGCCCGACATCACTGCGCACCGGAAAACGCAAACGGAAGTGCACACCCGGTTGCCGCTCCGGCTCCAGGGTTACCGTACCGCCCAGCACCCGGGTTACCAGGTTATACAGTATATGGGTGCCCAGACCACTGCCGCCCTTGTGCCGGGCAGTGGTGACAAAGGGATCGAAAATCCGGTCCCGGATAGCAGCAGGAATACCTTTGCCGTTGTCCATGTAATCAAACACCAATTCATCGCCGGTTTGCTGCATCTTCAGTTCAATGCGGCCTTGCTCAGTTTCATCAAAACCGTGCAACAGGGAGTTCATGATCAGATTGGTGACAATCTGAGACAATGCACCCGGAGAACTGAAGATGGTCAAATCCTCCGCCACATTCACGATTACTTCATGGCGGGTACGTTTTAATTTCGGCTTCAACGACATCAATACATTTTCAATATACTCCTTCACATTGAACACCCGCATATCGTCCGAGGACTGATCCACCGCCACCATTTTGAAACTCTTGACCAACGCAGCAGAACGTTCCAGGTTCTTGCTGATCATCTGTACCGTCTCGGTCATTTCCGCCACTGAATCAGCAAACTGACGCTTGGTAAGACTGCCGTCCAGAAAGCGCTGTTGTAATTCGCCAAGGGATTGAGTGAGATGCGACGCCGCCGTAATCCCCACACCAATCGGAGTATTGATTTCATGGGCCACTCCCGCCACCAGACTCCCCAGGGATGCCATTTTTTCCTGCTCCACCAGTTTGCCCTGAGTTTCACGCAAGTCTTCCACCGTTTTACGCAACACCGCCATACTGTTTTGCAACTCCACGGTACGCTCATCCACGATGCGCTCCAGATTCTGGTTCAGTTGCAGAATTTCCCGTTCCTTTTGCATACGCTGGCGGTCAAATTCCTCAATCGTATCCAGCATGGCATTGAATGAAACAACCAGATCGCCCACTTCATCTTCAGAATCCGACTTGGCCCGCGTTCCATAATCCTGGGTCTGCGCCACCAGTTGCGTAACCTGGCCCAGATCCTGTATAGGCTTGAGGATGGCGCGCCGGGAGGCCACGGCAAGATAGCCGGCAATGAACAATGCCACAATCACCGCCACAGTCACATAGATCAGGGTTTCTTGAAAATGTGTCTCAATGTTGGACTGAGATACCACCAACCGCACATAGCCGACGGTTGCCCCGGAAGACCGCACCGGACTGACGGCAATCAAATAGGAACCAACCCGCTCAACCTGCGTTCTGTCGGTCCGGTTGAGTTGTATATCACTTAGTAGGGTTTGATCACCATAATGGGCAAAGAGACTTTCACTGCCATCAGCAGGATCAACCGAAAAAATCGTCGCCGCCAACACATCCGGTGACTGCTGCAGAATCTCCAGCAATCCCTGCGCCATGTCTTCCCGTTCGAACACCAGGGCCGGCTGCACCATTTCCCCCAGCATGACAGAGTCGGTGCGGGCATGATCGCTGGCGATCTGCATAAAATGCGAAGCAGAGTTAAACAGCAGGGGCAATGAAATAAGCAACACACTGAGCCCCGCCACACTCAGCACGCTGAAGAAAATCTTTTGGCCAAAATTGAGCGTCACCATCCTGTCACCTCGGCCTGGCCACAGACAACAGAGGGGCGGCCACCTGCAATCCACTGCTGCGCAACTGTTCACGGTTAACATAGATCACCAGTCGTCGCCCTTCCAATGCCAACTCAAACAACGCGGTGCCGTTGGCTTGCACCGACGGTGCAGAAACCCATATAACCGGTGTGCCATGGGGTTGCTCAGCGACGTCCGGGATGGCCTGATTGTGGACCGGCTCCAGCAAATAAACCAGTTGGCAGGGGGAAAAATCTGCAGCGGAAACCAGGCGATCAGCGCTCAGCTGAATCACCACCACAGGAAGTCCATTGATAGTGCGTTTGCCGACGGCATCGCGGATAAAACGGGACACTTCCTCGGCCGGCTCCACCACGCAAACCGTGAAATGCTCAAAGTGGGTGCCGTCGGGCCAACTGACGAGGCTGGCTATCTTATAGATATAAGCGGCCTGCACTTCGTTATAAGTCAATTTATCAATAACTTGTGCGTTACCCGTATTCAACACACCGGCAAACAGCAGGCAAATCCCGAACCACCAGAATGCCCCTGCTACCCGCCTGGCATTAGTGCAGTACTTCATGGTCCGCTGACATCCTGTGCATGTACGCCTCTACCACCCTTTTCTTTGAGCGTTCCCTGTGCTGTAGAATCATTATAGACCGCCGGACTGGTTGGTTCCTGCATTAGAGCTATTCTTCAAAGACAGGAGACTGAAACCCCAACAGAATAAAAGGATTTAATATTATGACGGACGACAGCCTGCTCTTTGCAGCGGATGAAACAACGCCCGCCAATCAGGAAGTTGAAACCGAAGCCGCCATCCCCTGGAATATCCTCATCATCGACGACGAGGAAGAGGTGCACAAAGTATCCAAATTGGTACTAAGCAAGATTCGTTTTGACAGGCGCCCCCTGCATTTTCTGCATGCCTACTCCGCTCAGGAAGCCAGATCCATCCTGGCCGATAATCCGGATATCGCACTGGCCCTGGTGGATGTGGTGATGGAAAATGATCGCGCCGGGCTGGATCTGGTGGACTGGATTCGCCGCGAACTGGACAACCCCCGTATCCGCCTGGTTTTGCGCACCGGACAACCTGGCCAGGCTCCGGAGCATCAGGTGATTGAAGATTACGACATCAATGATTACAAAGACAAAACTGAACTCACTGATATCAAAATGAAAACCCTGGTGTACGCCGCATTGCGTTCTTACCGGGACATCATCACCATTGAGCGCAGCCGCCGGGGCCTGGAACGGGTAATCACCGCCACCTCAACCATCTACCAGAACTTTTCCATGGAATCCTTTGCTTCTGCAGTGCTGGAGCAGATCAGTAATCTGCTGTATATCGAGCATGATTCCATCTACGCATCGGCGGTACGGGCCATGGCCGCCAGCCACGGCAAAAACACCGACCACTACGAAATCATTGCCACCACCGGCAACATTGCCGAGCTGATGGAAAAGTCCCATAGCAAAGCCATTCCCCCTGAGATCAAAGACGGCTTTGATCAGGTGCTGACCGCGCGCAAGAGCATGAATATTGACAACGCGTTCTTCGGCTATTTCGTTACCAAAAACGGCAATGAACATTTGCTCTATGTATGCCCGGGCAATAACCTCAGCGACCTGGAATTGCACCTGCTGGAAATCTATTCCAATAACGTCGCCATTGCACTGGAAAATCGCAACCTGCATCAGGAAATCGAAGCCACCCAGCGGGAACTGATTTACCGCCTGGGTGAAGCGGTGGAAAAGCGCTCCAAGGAAACCGGAGGCCATGTAAAAAGGGTTGCGCTGATCTCGGAATTGCTGGCGCGAAAATACGGGCTGGACGAGATGCAGGCATCCAATATCAAACTGGCGTCACCGCTACATGATATTGGCAAAATTGCCATACCGGATAAAATCCTCAACAAGCCCGGCCGTTTTGAACCCGAGGAATGGGAAACCATGAAAACCCACGCCCATATCGGTTACGAAATGCTGAACAGCTCCAAGAAGCCGCTCTTGAACATGGCCGCCATCATCGCCAAGGAACATCACGAGAATTGGGATGGCAGTGGCTACCCCAGTGGCCTGTCCGGTGAGAACATCCACATCGCCGGACGCATCACCGCACTGGCAGACGTATTCGATGCCCTGGGCAGCAAACGCTGTTACAAGGAGGCCTGGCCCATCGACGCCATCAAGCAAGAGATTCACGCTCTGGCCGGAGTAAAATTCGATCCCCGGTTGGTGGACATTCTGCTGGACAACATCGATGAATTCACCCGCTTCCGCGAACACTATCCGGACTGAACGAAGGCCTCAAGATGGTTGTTCAGGTGCATTACATGGGCCTGCTCGTACTCCCGCCAGGACAGCTCCCCATAGGCAAAGTGCGGCTGCAACGGGCCATCAAAATCCCGGAACACCAGCAGGGACTGGCGCAACCGCTGCAGCGCCTGCTCCGCATCACCCACCGGTTGCAGAGGGGGCGCTCCGGGGATGGCTTCCTCCAGGTTGTGGTTCATGGAGCCCTTAACGGCGAACACCGCAAACGCGATAGAGCCCACCGAGTTCTTGAACAACCATGACCTGTGCTCGGGGTAACCACTCATGGAGTATTCCACACTCTGCGCCAGGTGGGTGTAGACCTGATACAGATTCCACGTGCCCCGGTTGGTAACCTGTGCTGCGCGCAGCTGATCCAGAGTCTGCAATGCGGCAGTCATGGTCAGTGTCTCGGCCAGGGGGACTGCCGGCTGATCAGAGGGCCGGTCCGGCGCCACGGCCCGCAGTGGGGTCGATGCCAGGGCCAGCCCGCCAAGGGCAATAAACTGTCTGCGCTTCATTGATGATGTGATCCTGCGTCAGTAGGTCAATCGGGTCAGCTCTGATCCCGGTTATTGAAAGCGGCCAGCTGCTCTGGCGTGGCTTGAGTCTGGTAGCGATCTTTCCATTCCGGGTAGGGCATGCCGTATACCTGCTCCCTGGCAGCCTCGTAATCCAACGCTACCCCACGCTCCTGCGCAGCAGTCACCATCCATTTGGAAAGGCAGTTGCGGCAGAATCCAGCCAGATTCATCAGCTCAATATTCTGTACCTGCTTGTTGTTATCCAGGTGCTCCAGTAAACGCCTGAACACCGCTGCTTCGATTTCTGTTTGCTTATCCAATTCCGTTTATCTCCTCTGGTTTAGCCATGCCAGGATCCGGGCCTGGTAGGCCGTAGACTGCTAGACGACCCGCGCGCCCTGCGCCAGCTGCGATTACACATCATTACACAGCGATAAGCGCTTATACAGACAGTGGCATAAAGCGACGATTTTTTTGTTTATTATTTGATCCGCCCCCCTATCATTACGATACAGCCAGATTATTTTGTCTTACGCCTCGGCAAAGGCTGAGACTCATTGGGGCACAGCATTGGTAAACCTGTTCCAGTGCCGACAAACTCCAACAACCATTTGTTTTATAAAAATTTTATGAGGGATATATGCTGACCACACTGACCCGGATACTGTGCCTGGTGACCGCCATTGGCCTGGCTGCCTGCGAGCAGGCCAACATAGTGGCGCCCACGGACAATGCGGTGGCAACCACCAAGCCCGCCAGCTTCCAGATCACATTCCCAGACGGCAAAATACCCGCGACCCTGTCCATGCAACTTAACAGCACCGACGTCACCGACCTGTTCACGGTAACAGAGGCCGGAGCCAGCGCGGATGGATCACTGCTGGCCGATTACGTCTATTCGGGGCGCAACCTGTTTCGGGTCGCCACCGGCACACAAATGAAGCAGGTGGTGTTTTACTACGACACCACCGGCCCGGCGATTCACATCCTGGCAGCCGACCGGGATACCCAAACCGTCACCGGTTATGTCAGCGACCCGGCCGGTATCGCCGCTGTCAGCCTGGATGGTGTAGCCCTGACGCTGGATGCCAATAACCGTTTCACCACCAGCTACAACGATCAGGCTTTCAACCGCTTCGAAGCCATCGATAATTTCAACCAGACCAGTACCACCACCTTTGCCCGCAACGACAATACCTTTAATGGCCTGTCTGCGTACCTGAGCCAGAGTGGCCTGGATTTCCTCACCCCGATCCTTGAGCAAACCCTGTCCGGTGCCGATATGGCGCCTATTCTGGCTGCCTTGGGGCCGGTGACCATCACCATTCCTGACCTGGGTATGTCAGTGGATGTGGAAATCACCGACCTGTACATGGAAAACCTGGATCTGGGCCTGAACCTGCAACCCAGTGAACGGCTGGATGTGGGCCTCTACGCTGAAAATATGGTGGTGGGCCTGCAACTGAGCAATATCGACTATGTACTGGATATCTTTGGCCTGTTGCGGGGCCTGGAAGTAGGCGCTGTGGTCAACACCACCGATGATGGTGGCGGTAACAACTACCTGGATGTGGTGACGCTGCTGGCCATGAGTGTCAACAACGGCGACATCGACCTGGATACCAACAACACCGATCTCAACGTGTCCGGCCTGGATATCCAACTGGACGCCACCGGTATCGCCCTGTTTGACAACATCGCCAGCATCATCGTGGATGCGTTGCTGGATGTCATGCTGTCCCTGTTCAACGACTTGATTACAACACTGGTGGACTACCTCATTATGCCGCTGGTTTCCGAGTTCCTGTCTGAGCTTTCGATCGGCGTGAGCCTGGAAAACATCGACGGTAATGGCGCCAATATCGATTTCACCGCAACCCCGGACTACCTGAACACCACCGCCACCGGCCTGAGCGTGCGCCTGGCCACCAATGCATCGGCCCCCACACCACCGGCCACCGTTCCCACCGCTTTGGGTTCCCTCTATGTGAACGGTATCGCGCCTATCATGCCCGCCACCACACCGGACGGTTCCACCTTTGATTTCGGCGTGGCCCTGTCCGCCAACGTATTAAATCAGATTTTGGTCGCCGCCCACGATTCCGGCCTCACCACAATGGAGTTGGGGCCCGGCTTCTATCAAGGCAGCAGCACACTGAATGACGCCATCCTGGAAGGTGACCTGGTGGGGATCCGCATCACCCCGGCTTCGGCGCCCTATGTGACCCTTGGCAATGCCGAAGGCGCAGCGGGAACCCTGTACTGGTACGACCTCACCGTGTCGCTGGATCTCTACCGGGAGAGCTGGGGGGAATACCGCACCATTTTCGGGGCGACCATCAATGTTGAAGTGCCCTTTGAAATCAATTCCACCTTTGGAGGCTACCTGGCGCTCTCAATAGAGCAACTGCCGATCATCGAAGTCACCCAGACCGACGCCTCCGGCATCCTGCCGCTGCCAGCCAGCTTTATCAACAGCACCGTAGAGTACGTGATACCGATGGTACTGCCGCTGCTGGCCAACCAACTGCAGGTCATTCCCCTGCCCAGCATCTTCGACCATACCCTGTTCATGGAAGAGTTCTGGGTTGAAGGCGGCAGCGACAGTAACAATACCCTGGCGCTGGCCGGCAAACTGATACCCATCGCCCTGGTGCAGAATGCGGCGGCCCCCACCACCAATATTGATGACGTAACGTATCGGCAAACCACCGTTGAGATGGAATCCGTCACCGGCGGCATCGTCAGCACCAATTCCGTCACCCTGAACAACGGCGCCGTCAATATCCGTATTTCCGGCACCAACCCCAACCCTGAATACGGGGGGCTGCAGTACCGGTTCAAGATCGATGGCGGCGGCTGGAGTGCCTGGAAGGAACGCAGCAGCATCGACATCGACAGTTTCCTGGCCGGTGACCACAGTGTGCGGATCTGTTCCCGCAGTGCGCTGATGAAAGAGGAAACCGACTGTCCGGTGGTGGAATTCACCACCACCGTCGCAGAATAACCCACCACTTATAGATCTATTATCGAAAGCCGGCGTCAGCCGGCTTTTTTGTTGCTGAAGTGTTAGCCAATGGTTATTTGCGTTACAAATCGCCAAAAAATCGGCACCGGTAAACACCTATAGGTTTATCAATATACAAAAAGACTATTTACTGTCCGTACGAATCTAGTACGATGGTTAAAGGTACCCTCGGAAGTCGGGTTGGGGATTACCAGTTGCGCATTCGCCAATGTCAGTAACAAGAGCGGAATCGCCACATAAAATAACGTTAACTCTTATACCAATAATACAAAGTATCGAGGCACTCAACGTGAATACTTTTAAACGCATACTCTTTCTGGTTGCGGTATTGGGGCTGGCTGCCTGTGAGCAAGCCAACATTGTAGCTCCCTCCAACAACGCAGTTTCCACCGAAAAACCTCTCTCTTTTCAGATCGCTTTTACCGGCAGTGTTGCACCTTCGGATCTCGCCATCCAGCTCAACACCGCTGATGTAACCAGCGCCTTTACGGTCACGGATACGGGTGCCACCGCCGACGGCAGCTTACTGGCGGATCAGGTGTTCCCTGGTCGCAATATCTTCCGGGTCAAAGGCTATAACCAGATCAAGCAGGTGGCCTTCTACTACGATACGGAAGGCCCCGAGATTCACATTATGGATACCGACCGTGACGCCCTGACCGTCACCGGTTATGTATCCGATCCCGGCGGCGTGGAAAGCGTGATGCTGGATGGTGTTGCCCTGGAATTGGGGGCGGGCAACAGTTTCACAGCCTCGTTTACCGACCAGCCTTTCAACACGTTTGTTGCGGTGGACGGTTTCGGCCAGAGTAAAACCACTGAGTATGCCCGTGGCGACAATGAATTTGTGGGGATTTCCGCGCGCCTGAACCAGGGCGGCTTTGATTTTCTGATCAGCGTACTTGAGCAGGAATTGAATGGTGCTGACTTCCAGGACATCGTGGACGGCATTGGCAACATCGAACTGATCAACACCTTCGGCCTGTTCAACCTGAACCTGCGCATCACCGACTTCTACTTTGACGATGTGGACATCGACCTGACGGTGCTGGATAACGAGCGCTTGGACACCGACATCTATGTCGACAACTTTATTTTCGGTATTAATCTGAACGGTACCATCGGTTTCCTGATTCCTTACAGCAGTGGCGGCACCCTGCAGTTTGACGAAGTGGACCTGGGCACCGACCTGTTGCTGGATATTGTCGACGCGGATCTGGACATCAACCTGTCCGGCACCCAGATCAATCACACCTATCCCAATATTGATTTCACCAACACCAGCGGCATTCTGAATATCTTCGATGACATTACCAGCGCCATCGTTGCTATCCTGGCACCGCTGTTCGAAAACCTGTTCATCGATATTCTGGAACAGATCATTATTCCCATCGTGTCGGATTTCATTAAAGACATCCCCATCACGCTGCAGTTGGTCACGTTGGATGATGGTGAAACCCTGAATATCCGTGCCCTGCCTTTCTTCCTCGATTCCAAGGAAAACGGTGTGTCTGTTGATCTGGGCACCCGCATCTGGGCACCGGAGCCTCCGGAAGGCATTCCCGGCGCGCTGGGTTCACTGTATGTTGAAGGTGAAACCCCCACCATGGGTGCCACCACACCGGATGGCGAGCCTTTCCATTTCGGCGCCTCCATTTCTTCCAACGTAATCAACCAGGCCCTGCACGCAGCACATGAAGCCGGCGTCACCACCATGGACATCAGCCCCGGCTTCTACGCCAACGCCACACCCGATGGTATCGCCGTGTACACGCCGGCGGACTCTGAAATTGATTCCGCTGATCAGATCGGCATGCGTATCGAGCCGGCCTCTGCGCCTTATATCAAGTTGATGCCAGCCGATGGCGCAGCCGGTGTCTTTGCCTGGTACGACGTTAAACTCACCTTCGATCTGTACAAAGCAGAATGGGGCGAGTACCGCACCTTGTTCGGTGTTACCTTTAATCTGGAAGTGCCTTTCGAAGTGAACTCCACCGAAGATGGCTTCCTGAGCATCGGTATCGAACAACTACCGATCATCTACATCACGGAAACCGATGCCACCGGCATGATTCTGCTGCCACCGGGCTTCATCAACTCCACACTGGATTTCTTCATGCCGGCCGTAATGCCGCGCCTGGCAGAAAAACTGAAAGTGGTACCGCTGCCGCGCATTTACGAACATACCCTCTATATGCGTGACTTCTGGATTGCCGGTTCCGGTAACAACAACCTGTCTCTGGCCGGTGATCTGATTCCGGTGAGCGTAACCCAGGCGGCTGCCGCGCCCTCCACCACAGTGGAAGACGTAGTCACCGAAGATGTGACTGTTGAAGTTGAATCTGTTAACGAGTTGGGTGTGGTCACTTCAAACGCGGTCACCGTCAACAATGGTGAAGTCACCATCGACATTGACGGTCTCAACCCCAACCCGGATCTGGGCTTCCTGGAATACCGCTACCGGGTTGACGGCGGTGGCTGGTCCATCTGGAAGCGTCGTGACGAGATTCGTCTGAGCCGCTTGCTGGCCGGTGAGCACACTGTGGAAGTCTGCTCCCGTACACCACTGTTGAAACGTGAACTGTCCTGCCCGGTGGTGACCTTCACCACAGAGGTGGCACAGGAAGCGACAGAGGAAGTCACAGAGTAAAGCGCGCTTTCTTCCAAGCATAAAAAAACCGGCCCTGGTGGCCGGTTTTTTTATGCTTGGCTATCCCGCAAGGCCAAAAACCTTGCCGCGGTTACTGCCCTGCAGACAACGCACTCCAGAAATCACAGGTGCCGGCTGCCAACCCCTGTTCCACCACCGGTGTCTCCTGCAGGCTGATGCTCATATCGGACTGCGCATCATACTTGGGCCACAGTGGCAACGGCGGCTGATTGGGGTCACCGCTGTAGGCAAACTGAGTCCAGTATCCCTGCACTGCAACCCGTACGGCTTCATTCAATACCGGCGCCAACGTCGCACTGGGATTACCGAACACATAAGGCAGTTCCATGGCGTGAAA
Source organism: Ketobacter sp. GenoA1 (assembly GCF_003671475.1). Classification (NCBI taxonomy): domain Bacteria; kingdom Pseudomonadati; phylum Pseudomonadota; class Gammaproteobacteria; order Pseudomonadales; family Ketobacteraceae; genus Ketobacter; species Ketobacter sp. GenoA1. The sequence continues at coordinate 61,329 of NZ_RCHM01000045.1, forward strand.
GGCCGGCAAGTGATCAAAGCTGTACAACCACACATCCGATCCCATGGCCTGAACCCGCCGTGCAAATTCCCGGGCAGGACATCGAAACACCTGATCTGTGATCAGCTCAACCAGTTTGGCGTTGGCAAGGGCATCCGAAGGCGGTGCGTACAGAGCTTTCAACGGTGTCGCCAGCGCCGGCGGATAAGTACCATCGATGTATTGGTAAAGGCCCGCCGTATCGGCCACGCTATCGGCGGCACCAATCAGCTGGAACAAACCCCACTCGTTGCGATTGGTACCCACAATCACCGGCCCCTGGTTATATTGGCCGGCCTCAATCAGCGCCACCGGCGGCGCCGGCAGTATGTCGCTTTCCGGCACCACCGTCGGCGCCCATCCGGCACCGAATATACCGGCATCGGCACCCCAGGCCACCAGCTCCGCGGCGGGTACCTCCCGCAGACAGGCCAGTGGGTCCGCTGCTTCAGCGCAGAAATTCTGCATCAGGGCCTCACCTACGGCATCCGATTGTGGCTTGCTGTTGAGGGGCAGCCCACCCACGCAGACGGCACTTTCCAGAATAAACGCACTGGCCAGATTCTGGCTGCCCGGCGCCACCATGTGCACGCAGGCACTCATGGAACCGGCGGATTCACCAAACAGAGTCACCCGCGCCGGATCGCCACCAAAGGCGGCAATATTCTGCTGTACCCACTTCAGCGCCAATTGCTGGTCTTTCAGCGCCAGGTTGCCCGATTGCGGCACACCCATTTCCAGATCCAGTTCAGGGTGAGACAGGAAACCCAGGGCACCAAGACGATAGTTAAGGGTCACCACCACTGTCCCGTACTCTTCCGCCAGCCGCCAGCCGTCGTACTGATTCGACCCCCCGGCCACAAAGGCCCCCCCATGTATGAACACCATCACCGGCAAACTGCCATAGTCCGGGTTCTGGGGGCTGTACACATTAACGGTCAGGCAATCTTCACTGAGTTCACCGGTGGCCGACAGTGCACCGGGATTCTGCATGCAGGATGGTCCAAACTCAGTGGCCTGCCACTCTCCACGCCAGCGCGCGGCCGGTTCTGGCGGCTGGAACCTCAGCTCACCCAGCGGTGGCTTCGCATAGGGAATGCCCAGGAACGCCCGCGCCCCGCCTTCTTCTCCATCGTGCCAGATACCGGTTACCCAGCCACCGGTCTTAACCTTCACATGCAGTTCGTCATGACAGCCGCTGAACAGCAGGCTGGCTGCCATTAACGACATGACACCCAACCAGCGCTGCCATGTAGCACGCTCATTTTGCGCTTCCATATTGCCACCTCTATTTTCTTTGTTATTGTCTGAACCCGGGAACGGGCATCCATGTACATGCTATCCGCCAACGACTAAAATGGCAGGCGGACTATCCCTATTTGGCCATGTAGACCATGGTGGTGACCGAATAACATTCAACACAGGGCTGTGCTATTTCCATTCTCAGACAATCTCATCTTTCCATCGTCGAACGGCCACTTGAGACGCTTTAAGCTGATGCAGAGACTCCCCGTCTGGCTGCTGGTGGGCCTGTTGCTGATGCCCTGTTATGTCCAGGCCAAGCTGGAGATCAACATCAGTGGCGTGGGAGGCAAATTGCGGGAGAACGTTGAGCTGCACTTATCCCGCTATGAATCCTTACCCAGAGGAGACGACGACAGCATCCGCCGTACGCTGCACAATGCCGTTACCAAAGCACTGCAGCCCTACGGCTACTACGAGCCAAGTATCCAGAGTGAATGGACAGCGTCCTCGGTGCAATTGAACATCGATCCCGGCACGCCGGTGGTATGGCGCCACATTCAGATAACGGTGCCCCTGCCGGAACACGACCTCAACGACGCCACCATGAAACTGTTGCGCTCCCCGCCTTTCAAAGCCGGCCAGCCGATCAACCACAGCAGCTACGACAACTACAAAAAGGATCTGTTGGTGAGGCTACGCCAACAGGGATTTCTGGATGCCACCTGGGAGCGCAGCCAGTTACTGATCAACACTGAGGAGCAGCATGCGGACGTGTTACTGCACATGAGCCCCGGGCAACGCTATCGCATTACCGAGATTCGCACCCAGGGCAGTGGCTTATCCGATAAAACCACCATGGCACTGGTAAAAATACAGGAAGGTGAGTACTACAACGCTGATAGAATCGGCCTGTTGTATGAAGACCTGCTTACCACTGGTTATTTTAAAAATGCGGTAATTGATGTGGAGAAAACACCACCGGACCAAGCCACCCTGAACCTCCAGTTGGAAGATCAGCCAAAGGATCAGTTCACCACCGGTATCGGCTATGGCACCAACACCGGTGCGCGGGGCAAATTGGGCTGGACCCGGTCGCGGGTCAATAATCGTGGTGATGACATCTATAGCAATCTGCAGGTTTCACAAATCGGCGAAGAGATTTCGCTGCAATACCGCATTCCCTGGCCTCACCCCCTGGAACGCTACCTGAGCCTGGAAACCGGCTGGAAACGCGAAGAAACCACCGACCGTGAATCTTCGGTGTTCACCACCGGTATTGCCTTGAAGCGCTCTCTGCGCAAACAATGGCAGTACAGTGTGGGCGTCAACCTGGAGAACGAAAACTATCGCCAGGGGGACAACCCGGAAGAAAGCATCACCTACCTGCTTCCCAACTATCACTACATGGAGCGGCTGTTGTTTGGAGAACGCAACAACCCAACCGCCATCTTGAAATACTGGCTGGATGCGTCACTGGGTTTTAACGTGCTGCAGGAAGATACCCAGTTCCTGTCCACTGCCATTGGTGCGTCTTACACCTGGCACATCACCAGCCTCCATACCATCGCCACCCGCTTTGAACTGGGTGGCATCATGACCAACAATTTCTACAGCGTACCCCTGTCGAAACGCTTCTATACAGGTGGTGACCAGACCGTGCGCGGCTATAAATACAATTCACTGGCACCGGAAGATGAAGACGGCGATTTGCTGGGCGGCCAGTTTCTCAATGTGTTCAGCGTTGAATACCAATACGCCTTGAATGAAGAATGGAGCCTGGCCACCTTCGCCGACACCGGCCGTACCTTTATTTCCAGCCACGATCCCTTCCACTCCGGGGCGGGTTTCGGTCTGCGCTGGCACTTACCCATAGGCACGTTTTCCTTTGATATCGCCAAACCCATCACCGGTGAAGATAAATCCTCACCGCGCGTGCATATCTATCTGGGGATGCTGCTATGAGCGCGGCCAGAATCAGTTTTCGGATTGTGGTGGTTATACTGGCCCTGATGCTGGCGCTGCTGGCATCACTGATCTGGATCAGTTACAGCCCCCGCGCCAACCAGCTGCTGCTGCAAGAAATCGCCAACCGCGTACCTGCGCTGGACATCAACAACGTACAGGGCTCGCTGGCTGGGGGGCTTGGCTTTGACCTGCGCTATCAGGATCAGATGACCGACGTCCAGGTGGAAACGGCCGCGTTGCATATTCGCCCCGGCTGCCTGTGGCAACTGGCCGTTTGCCTTCGATCCCTTACCATAGAATCCCTTACCGTGACGTTGCTGCACAGGGAGCCCGCCGCCGCGGATGACAAACCTGTGCAGTTACCCAGCGTCTCCATCCCTGTCCCGGTTAGCCTGAACCAACTCAACATCCAACAACTGAGTATCCGCCAGCAGGATGCAACACTCTATCAGGCGCAGGCGATTACGCTGGCGGCCGAGGCCATTCACAACCGCATCAGCCTGCACGGCTTTCAGGCACAAGATGACCTTTGTCGCTGGCAAGGTGAGAGCAGCATCCGCTTAACCCGTCGCTACCCGTTGCGTCTCACCCTGCAGTGCGACACAGCACACTATCCTTTTACCCGGATTACGGCGAAGGCCAGCGGTGACCTGGACGCGCTGAGCGTGAGGGCGACAACCCAGGGCGAGCTCAGCAGCAAGCTTAACCTGCAACTGGCCCTGCTTGCTGACAAGCTTCCGTTCCAGGCACGGCTGTCCCTGCTGAGCCCGTTTACCTACCCCTTGGAACAGGATGCCATTACCCTCAACAGCGCCCATATCGATGCCGAGGGTACACTGGACAAGGTTACGGCCAAACTGCAGGCGGAACTGAGCAGCCCGCTGTTCCCCTCGCCCCTGCAATCCTCGGCTGACTTGGCGGCAACGATGCAACAGCTGGATGTTAAAAGCCTGCGCCTGCAGTTGCCGCAGGGCGATGTCGCCACCCAGGGCACTGTGTTGTTTTCACCCACGCTCTCCTGGCAGGCAGAAAGCCGGATGGACAGCGTTGCGTTTGCCCAGTTCACTGATCAACTGCAGGGGCAGGCCAGTGGCAGCATCCTGCACCAGGGTCAGCTGGCCGACGATACGCTGCAGGTGGACATCGACCTGGATCAGCTCACCGGTTCGCTGTTTGAGACCCCCTGGCAGCTGGACGGCAACCTCAATCTGAAGGGTAATGAGATAAACCTGAACAACATTGATATCCAGCAGGACCGCAACCGAGCCCAGGCCAACGGTACCCTGTCCCTGGCTGGTGACAGTAACCTGCAGGTGAAGCTGGAACTGGACTCCCTGGCGCAGATACTGCCGCAACTGCAGGGCTCTCTGCACGCCAATCTGAAGCTAAAGGGCGCCCTGCAAATGCCCACCATCCAGGGCACCTTAACCGCCCGCCAGATACAGTACAACGATCTCACGCTCGGCCGGGCATGGGCCGATATCGATTGGGCTCCATTGTCAGAGCGCGCCAACAGACTCCACCTTCAGGTACAGGCACTGCAACTGGCCGACCAGTTGATCCTTGAAGGTGACCTGAAGCTTCGCGGCCATGCGCAACAACACAAAGCCTACCTGCAGGTACAGGAACAGCAAGGCAACCGGCTGGCCCTGAACTGCAACGGCCAGCTAGCTGTTAACCCGTCGCAGATCCAGTTCGACCAGTGGCACGCAAACTGCACCCAAAGCACGTTTGATGTGGCTTATCTGGATCCCCCACAAACCTGGACGCTGCAACAATCATTTGAGGTGGACATAAGCCAGCAGGCCGGCATTCGGGTGACCCCGTTCTGTTACCGCTTAGAAGGCAGCGCATTGTGCCTGCAAGAAGCCTTCAGTATCAGCAGCGGCCACTCCAGCCCCATAAAGCTGCAGGGCAACCGGCTTTATCTGGCCTGGTTAAAACCCTGGTTGCCGCAGGGCATGGGGCTCGATGGTCAGGTGGATCTCAGCGCCGATATTGCGATAACGCCGGAGCTGGCGGTGACAGCGACCCTGAACAGTGACGATACCCGGCTGACACTGTTCGATAACCAATCCCACTCCGTGCCCCTGCGACTAACGCACACCCAAGTCAGCGCCTCCATGGTGGGCGACCGAGCCGACATCAACTGGCTGATTGAATCCGATGCCGGCAACAGTGAAGGCATCCTGACCATGGATAACCGACAACTGAAAGGTAACGCCGCACTGACGGAGTTTATCATTGAACCGTTTTCCCGTTGGTTGCTGGAAGAGGAAGGCGATCACATCAAAGGTGTGGTGGCGGGCGACTTCCGTATCGGCGGCAATCTGGATTCACCCTCAGTGGAAGGACAGGCAACGCTGGAACAGGGTGAGATTCACACCATCATGTTGCCTCTGCCCATCGAAAATATTCGTATTACACTCACCACTGAACAGCGGATTGCGCGCTTGTCCGGCCAATTCACCGCCAACAACAAGCCAGGCCAACTGCAAGGTATATTCAATTGGCAACAGCCTCAGTGGTGGAGCAAAGTCAGCTTTCGTTCAGACACCCTGGCTTATCAGCCCACCGATGACATTCTGATTTATGTGAAGCCGGACATCAGTTTCAATCTCACACCGCATTCGTTGAACATTAACGGCGACATTCAAGTGCCCAAAGCACGCATTGCGCTGAAATCCCTGCCGGAGCAAGCCGTTTCGGTGTCCTCGGATGCGGTTATCGTCGATGCTGACAACAGCACACAGAATGAACTGGACATTTCCACCCGCCTCAACCTGACGTTAGGGGACGATGTTCACTTCAAAGGGTATGGTTTGGAAACCAATCTCACCGGGCAAATGAGCATCCATCAACAACAGTCCGACCTTTTGCGGGCTAAAGGCATTATTCGCCTGGAAGATGGAACCTACCAGGCTTACGGCCAGTCGCTCAGCATCAGCGATGGGGACTTGATCTTCATCGATGAGCTGGACAACCCCCAATTGCGGCTCTCCGCGACGCGAGACAATATCAATGACAATGTGGTGGTGGGCATTCGGGTTACCGGCCGTGCCAAAAATCCGGAGATTGCCATTTATTCCATTCCGGAAATGCCGCAACAGGAAAAATTCCACTACCTGCTCACCGGCCGTGCGCCCAATACCGACCCCAACCAGGACTCTTCCAGTGTGGCCGCAGAGGCGGCACTGTCCATGGCGCTGGAATCCCGTAGTGGTTTCACCCGCAAAGCCGGGGAAAAACTGGGTATCCAGGATCTCACCTTGAGCACCGGTTCCACAGAAAACCGCAGTGAAGTGGGGCTCAGCGGATACATCACATCGGACTTGATGATTCGCTATGGCGTGGGCATGTTCGAGTCCGTGAACACCCTCACATTGAAGTACCGCATACACAAAAACCTCTATGCCGAAGTGATCAGCGGCAAAAGTAACGCCTTTGATATCCTCTGGTCGTTTGACCGGGATTGACGACCGCGGCACTCAACAGCGCAATAAAAAAGCCCCGATCTCGATCGGGGCTTTTTTATAATCGGGATTAACCTTGCTGCTGCCGTACTACTGCTCTTCCTGAGGCGCTACCGCGTCGTCGACAGGCACTTCTTCAACTTCAACCACGCCTTCCTCAGGTTCAGCCGCCGCATTTTCCTCTGACAGCCAGTACCCAAATCCAAGGTTCAGTGCAATCAGGGTTCCAAAGATTGCGATTACGTGTCCCATAATGTTCTCCTATCGAATACTGCGAGCGGTAACGGGCAAAATACTCCAGATACACGCCATATACCAGTGTTCAAGGCGCCAACTATGTGGATTTTGGCCACAAATACCGGACTTTATGTTTGACTAAACAGTCTCACCAGCAGTGTTTACTGGGCCGCAGCATCGCTGCTTTCTTGTGCTGGCTGAGCGTCCATAGACTGTTCGGCGGCAGGCGCTTCAGTGGCATCCACCGCTTCCACTTCCACCACACCTTCAACCTGCGGCTGACTTTCGTCGACAGCCTCAGACCCAACGTATACGATGCCGAGATTCACTGCCACCAGCACACCCAGTATTGCGATTAATTGCATGTATTTTCCCCGTCTTTGCTTTCATTCGTTATTGTAAGTCACTGCGCCATGCAGCAACGTTATCAGATTGACCTGATTTGAGACTGATCAAAATCAACAACAGAATGACTTAGTATACACTGATAACCCAAATTTTAACCCGGATGCAATGGCTACTCATCGTCCCAAAGTGGTGTTTACCAACCTATTAAGCTAAAAAAACAACTCCTTCAGTTTCTGACCCGGTTGTTTCGCGCGCATAAAGGTCTCACCCACCAGGAAGGCATCCACTGCATGGGCGCGCATTTGCTCCACGTCATCGCGGGACAGTATACCGCTTTCCGTCACCACAATCCTCTGTTCAGGAATATGTGGCAACAACTCAAAAGTGGTATCGAGGCTGACATCAAAAGTATGCAGGTTGCGATTATTAATGCCCACCAGCGTCTGGTTCAGGGGCAATGAGCGTTCCAACTCATGGCGATCATGCACCTCAATCAGCACATCCATCCCCAACTCAACAGCGGCCGCCGCCAGATCGCTCATCTGCTGATCAGACAAACAGGCTGCAATCAGCAAAATACAATCCGCATTGATGGCGCGGGCTTCCAACACCTGATAAGGATCAACAATAAAATCCTTGCGTATCACCGGCAGGGAGCAGGCAGCCCGGGCCTGCTGCAGGTAGGTTTCATGACCCTGAAAAAAATCCCGATCGGTGAGTACACTTAAACAGGATGCGCCCCCCTCCTCATAGGATCTGGCAATGGCGGCGGGATCAAATTGCTGGCGGATCACACCCTTGCTGGGGGAAGCCTTTTTGGCTTCCGCAATCACCGCTGAGCGCCCGGCCTGCAGGTTTTTCTGCATGGCTTGCACAAACCCGCGGGGCGCATCGGCCCGCTGAATTTTTGCCAACAGGGCAGCTTCAGATTGCTGAACTTTACGTTCTGCCACCTCTTCCCATTTGCGGGCCACAATGTTCTTCAGTACCGTTGGGGTGTCGTTGTGTACGCTACTCACAGCCGTTTTCCTGTTGAAACACTTTACTTAATTGCGCCAGTTCATTCAGTTTGGCATAAGCCAGACCGCTGCCGATGGCATCCTGCGCCAACGCGACACCTTCTTTGATGGAATCCGCCAGGCCCGCCACATAAATGGCCGCTCCGGCATTTAAGGCAACGATGTCGGCGGCAGGGCCAGGCTCCTTGCCCAGCACGGCTTTGATGGTGGCCAGGCTGTCTTCCACGCTGCTCACCGCCAGGCTGTCCAATGACGCACGCGCCATACCGAAATCTTCCGGTTGTATAACATATTCCTTAACCTCCGTCGGAGTAGCCTCTGCGACAAAGGTTTCAGCACCGATACTGATCTCATCCATACCGTCTGCTGCGTGCACTACCAACACATGCTCACAGCCCAAGCGTTGCAGTACCTCGGCAATGGGACCTACCCAGTGGCGCGAATACACCCCCATTACCTGACGTTTGGCACCCGCGGGATTGGTGAGGGGCCCCAGCAGATTGAAGACGGTGCGTACGCCCATCTCCTTGCGCGGCCCGATGGCGTGTTTCATGGCGCTGTGATGGGCGGGAGCAAACATAAAGCCCACCCCAATGGTTTCCACACAGCGCGCCACTTGCTGTGGACTGATGCCCAGGTAGACACCGGCTGCTTCCAGTACGTCGGCACTGCCACTGACGCTGGACACCGAGCGATTACCGTGTTTCGCAACTTTGCCACCGGCTGCCGCCAGCACAAAGGCCACCGTGGTGGATATATTGAACGTTCTGGAACCATCACCACCGGTGCCACAGGTATCCACCAGGTTATCCGCCTGCACCGCAACCGGGGTGGCCAGCTGGCGCATGACCCGGGCGGCACCGGTGATTTCATCAACCGTCTCCCCTTTCATGCACAATCCCACCAGAAAGCCACCGATCTGGGCCGGGGTGGCCTGTCCGGTCATTATCTGGTTCATCACCTCTGACATTTCGGCTTCCGTCAGATCCTGACGCTCAATTACCTGCTTGATGGCTTGCTGGATGTTCATGCTGGACACGTACTCGTACACGATAAATTTGCCGCAATCCTACCATAAATCAGGGCTTGTAACCCCCGCGATAGCCCCAGAGCAATGCCACCATCGGTGGGAGTTAATATTCGCTATGGCCCCGGTGGCTTCCTACCCTGATTAGCCCGCTAGAAATCTCCCGGGGGCACTGCCCCCCCGTGTCACCCTACCTGAAATCCGGATATACGGCAGTGTATACAGGGGCCAATTCAAGGTGCAAACCGGAGCACTTTAAGGTACATTATGCGCGCGCTGAAAACGGCATGCTTGCTACTGATCTCAGCCACAGCAGTCGACTGCCCTCTTGCACCCGCGGCGACCATAATCCTAATTCCTGGAGAGACAACGCGAAGACACCATGACCAGTTCACCACTTTCAGCCCCCAATCCGCCCATTTCCATCGTGGTACCGTTTTTCAATGAAGCTGACAACGTTGAAACGGTACTCAACGAAATCATCGATTGCCAGCCCAGCGCCGAAGTCATCGCGGTGGATGATGGCAGCAGTGACGGGACCTGGCAAAAAATTGCCAGTTTACCTGCGGTACGGGGAATCCGGCTCAAGAAAAACCGTGGCCAATCGGCCGCTATGCTGACCGGCTTGAAGCAGGCTAGCCATGACATCTGCGTGGTGATGGACGGCGATGGGCAAAATGACCCGGCGGACATCGCCAGCATGGTGGCCCTCATTGATAAAAGTGACGCTGTATTCGGCTTTCGTAAAACAAGAAAAGATACCTGGGACCGGCGCCTGGCGTCCAAGATTGCAAACGCCATACGGCGGGCATTTGTGAAAGATGGCATCAAGGATACCGGCTGTTCACTCAAAGTTTTCCGTCGGGAAATGGTACAGTATCTGCCCCCTTTCAATGGCCTGCACCGTTTTATGGGGGCCTTTTTCGTTGCTGAAGGCTTTCGAATAGTCGAAACCCCGGTTAATCACAGACCCAGGGTGGAAGGCATTTCGAAGTACAACAATCTGGACCGTGCCCTCAGAGGCATTTACGACCTGATTGGTGTCAGCTGGTACCTGAAGCGAAAAGTAAACACAACACTGGATGCGGAATGAACGAGACGATCATCACTTTGTGGGGCGTTGTAATAACGCCATGGAAAACCATCGGCTACCTGGGTGTGCTCTGTTTCTCCGGCCGCTGGTTAATTCAACTGGCGGCTAGCTCAAAGACCAAAGCGCCAACATTTCCACGCTTGTTCTGGATTATGAGCCTGGGAGGCAGCCTGATGCTGTTATCCTATTTCGTGTTTGGCAAAAATGATTCCGTCGGCATCCTCTCCAATCTGTTTCCGGCGGCCATTGCCAGTTACAACCTGTACTTGGACATTCGATACAGCAATAATCGCCAGGCCGCCGGTTTCACTCAAGGGTCATCTCCGGCGATGGACGAAAGCGCCAAATCATAGTATCTCCGGCAATGTCCAATACCTGCAACCCCGGCATCACCTGCTCAAGCTGGGCCCGGCTTTCCACTTTGTCCATTCCCAGCAAGGACAGGTTTCGGGCCACCAGGTCCAGTTTATCCAGGTATTTTGCCACTCGCTTTTCATCCATCTCATCGTACGCTCGAAACGGTGCACGGCTCTCTCCGAAGTAACCGTACGCACCAGGTGGAAGCAGCCCCAAATTAATTAGAACGTAGTCGGAATCCTCTCGAAAACGATCGATATAGGCCACTGTGTCGCGCACCTCAAAATAATTATGGCCCCGCTCCTCCCCGTCGATAATCCGGTCTATATCCGGAAAAGCTATGGCAAAAAACACCGCACCGATTAAAAACACAGCAGGTTTCCAGGGAATCAGATCAGCCATTACTTTCACCGACACACAGACCATTAAAGGGGTAAGCACTGCCAGATAACGCGAATAAATCTTGCCGGACGCCAGAGTGAACGCCGCTATCACCAGCAACGCCAAGGCGGCGTAGGCAAAGGTATCCGTTTGCCTACGCCAGCGGGGCAACAGTACTGCAGCCAAGGTGCAACAACCGGCAACAATGGCAAACCAATGCAGATCCGCCCATAACCAGCCCACCCAATCAAACGCACCCGAGCGCACTTCGGACTCAGGCCGCAATGGCGAAAAGCGGTTTAGCATCTGCTGCTTGATTGCCACGTTTAGGTAGTCACCACCGTATTTGAAAGACTGCAGAATGGGCCATGCCAGAAACAGGATTAACGTGATCCAAAGGCCTCGATTGAAATACCGGTTTTGGCGCAACTGCTGCCACCGTATCTCTGTATCCCCTTTAACACGGAAGATAAGCAGTAGCACAGCAATGAACAATAAAGCGACGGGGGCTTTCTGCAGGGCACCCAACCCAAGCACGACCCCGCACAACAACCAGATTCGGGGCTGATGCCTGGCATACAAAAAGGTAAGCAGGCCGGCCATCATAAGCAGGCCCATCCCCGTATCCAGCAAGCCGGAACGGGCCAGTGCGGTCAGTTGGGTGGAAGATGCCAGCAGCAGGATCGCAGCCGGCATGACCCAGGGGTTGTCCGGTTTCAAATACAGGCTGGTGACGGCCGTCACCAGCAGAAGCCCCAAAAAGAACACCCAGGACCAGAAGCGCAACGCAGTGACATCCCGCATACCCAGATTAATTGCCACCGCATTCAGCCAATATTGCAGTGGCGGCTTCTTGGCCGTGGGTTCATTCAGAGAATAGACACTAAGCCAGTCGTTGAACTTATCGAAACCATGAGAGCGTTCAAGGCTATAGAACTCGTCGTATTCCAGATACTGGCTTTGCGTGATATGACGGAAAGCATTGGCTCCGACAACAATCAATAGGGCCAATGCCAAAAGCAAAGTCACAACGCGATTCAACAGCATAGTATCTCAATTCCCAATAACGATAATTTCTATGGTGCGCAATCTTATCAATAAATGCACACCGTAAACATGGTCGGCCCGATTACAGTTCCATAAAATTTTTCAGCAGTTCATGCCCATACTGTGTGAGGATGGACTCAGGATGGAACTGCACCCCTTCGATGGCATACTCTCGATGCCGCATGCCCATGATCTTGTCCATGGAGCCATCCTGATGCTGGGTCCAGGCGGTTATTTCCAGACACTCCGGCAGACTCTGCCGATCCACCACCAGAGAGTGGTAACGGGTGGCTTCGAAGGGATTGTCCAGACCTTTGAACACACCTTCATCCCGGTGGTAGATGGGTGAAGTCTTGCCATGCATCACGGCATCGGCCCGCACCACATTGCCGCCAAACACCTGGCCGATACTTTGATGGCCCAGACACACACCAAGAATAGGCAGCTTACCGGCAAAGTGTTGAATCGCCGCCATGGATATACCGGCCTCGTTGGGTGAACAGGGGCCCGGTGAAATGACCAGGCGTTCCGGTGCCAGTTTCTCAATATCCTGCAACGACACTGCATCGTTACGCTTTACCACCACGTTCGCCCCCAGCTCACCGAAATACTGCACCAGGTTGTAGGTGAACGAATCGTAATTATCTATCATCAACAACATGGGTTACTCCTCCACCGGAACCAGGCCGTTGGCCGCCATGGCCATGGCACGAAACACTGCACGGGCTTTGTTTTGCGTTTCTTTCCACTCCAGCCTGGGTACGGAGTCCGCCACCACCCCCGCACCGGCCTGGATATGCAGCTGGCCATCCTTGATCACCGCTGTGCGAATGGCGATGGCCGTGTCCATATCGCCATGCCAGGAGAGGTACCCCACCGCGCCCCCGTAAACGCCGCGCTTGACCGGCTCGATGTCATGAATAATTTCCATGGCCCGAATTTTGGGGGCACCGCTTAATGTACCGGCAGGGTGAGTGGCCCGCAGCACATCAATGCAACTGTGTTCCGGTTTGAGTTTGCCTTCCACATTGGAAACAATGTGCATCACATGGGAATAGCGTTCCACCACCATTTTATCGGTGAGTGCCACGGTGCCTATTTCAGCGATGCGGCCAACGTCGTTACGGCCCAGATCAATCAACATCAGGTGCTCGGCAATTTCCTTGGGGTCCGCCAACAGTTCGGCCTCCATGGCCAGATCGTCTTCCGCATTTTTTCCCCGGCGCCGGGTACCGGCTATGGGTCTCACCGTCACCACTCCCTGTTCCACCCGCGCCAGGATTTCCGGTGAAGAACCGGCAATCTGGAAATCCCCCATATCCAGAAAATACATATAAGGGGATGGGTTCAAGCAACGCAGGGCACGATACAGATCCAGCGGCGGCAAATCATAGGGAATACTCATGCGCTGGGAAATCACCACTTGCATGGTATCCCCCGCCAACACAAACTCTTTGATATCCTCCACCGCCTGTTCAAACTCCGGCTGCGGAAAACTGGATTTGAAATCGCTCTCACGAACATCGAAGCGGTGCGGATCTTCCTGCACCGGCAACGGTTGTTTCAACTGTTGCAGGATGGCGTCCAGTCGCGCCTGGCCCAGCACATAGGCATCGCTTTGCGCCGGATCAACGTGGGTAATCACATACAATGAGCCACGCAGATTATCAAACACAACAATATCGTCTGACACCATCAGCATGATGTCCGGTGTACCAATGGGATCAGGCTTGGCCGGTTTATCCAGGCGTTGCTCAATGTAGCGCACAATGTCGTAACCGAAATACCCCACCAGACCGCCGTTAAAGCGTGGCAACCCGTCCACCTCAGGCACTTTGTAGCGAGCCTGAAAGGATTCAATAAAAGCCAAGGGATCATCCACCTGCTTCTGCTCCAGAATGGTGTCCCCATTGAGCAGGGTTATTTCCCGATCACGCACCACAAGGCGAGCACTGCAGGGCAAGCCGATGATCGAGTAACGCCCCCACTTTTCCCCACCCTGGACGGATTCAAACAGATAGGTATACGGCTGTCCTGCCAGTTTCTTATAGGTGGATAACGGCGTTTCCAGGTCCGCCAATGCTTCACGCATCAGGGGAATTCGGGTGTAACCCTGGGCCGCCAGGGCTTGGAAAGTTTCCGGAGTCATCATCTTGTTCTCATACTGAGGCCATACTGCACAGGCTCTGGACGCAGGTTCGCCACGGAGCACTGGCACAAAGGCCGGAATGCCTGATTTTCCAGTATTACTGAAAAATCTGTTTTATCTTTAAATCATATTCTTGAAACAGGGGGTGGCCGGGCACAGGTTCAACGCCAGCCAGAGACAAGCATCACCAACGCCATCGCCAGCGAAAGACGGTGATCAGGGAGGAAGGTTGATTCGAAAATGATGGTTTCACTTTTTCAGCACACGATTTCGATTCCAATGATCCTGAACTGTACACCAGGCTTTCACTTCTGCCAACCCCAAGCATTTCACAAAACTGCGATTACAATATCAATTCACGAAAATCATCCAGCAGCCAGTGGGGCTCACTGTTTGCTACCGGTTCACCATGGTTATACCCGTAGGTAAGTGCCGCGCTGATCCAACCGGCCGCTTTGGCCGCCTCCACATCGTTGCGACTGTCTCCCACCATCAGGCTGCGATGAGCACTGGCACCCAACTGGCTGGCGGCGGTGTGCAATGGCATGGGGTCGGGTTTTTTCCGGGGCAGGCATTCCCCCCCCAATACCAGCGGAAAATAAGAATCGATATTCAGGCAACGTAACAACGGATCGGCGAACACCTTGGGCTTGTTGGTGATCACCACCAGGGGCAGCCCCAGCTGATACAATGCCTGCAGCACCTCGGCAACGCCGGGGTAAAGGCGGGACAGGCGGCCGTTTTCCTCGGCATAGTATTGCCGAAACAACCCCATGGCCGGGTCGAATTCAGCCTGGGTCACCTGAGCTACCTGCGCCGGCTCATGGCTGTCGGCCAGTGCCCGCTTCACCAGTTGCGCAGCGCCATTGCCCACCCAGCCGCGCACTTTTTCTTCCCCTGCCGCGGGGCGGCCAATGCCCGCCAGCATACGGTCCGTGGCCACGGCGATGTCCGGCACACTGTCCACCAGGGTACCGTCCAGATCAAAGGCAATCAGTTGCGGCAGGTGGCCCTGAAAATGGCCGGTAATCTTGGTCAGCATTCACACTTCCGCCAGTTGTGCCCGCATGGCGTCAATAACCGCTTTATAGTCATCCTTTCCGAAAATAGCCGAGCCCGCCACGAAAGTATCCGCACCCGCCTGGGCTATTTCGCGAATATTGGGTACCCCCACACCGCCATCAATTTCCAGGCGGATATCCAGGCCGCTGTCATCAATCAGCTGGCGGGCCTGACGCAGTTTTTGCAGGGTTTGGGGGATAAATTTTTGCCCGCCAAAGCCCGGGTTCACCGACATCAACAGAATCATATCCAGCTTGTCCATCACATGTTCCACATGGCTCAAGGGGGTTGCGGGGTTGAATACCAGACCGGCTTTGCAGCCCCCTTCCCGGATCATGGCCAGGCTGCGGTCGATGTGTTCGCTGGCCTCGGGGTGAAAGGTAATGTAGCTGGCACCGGCTTCAATAAAATCACCGATAATGCGGTCCACCGGCTTCACCATCAGGTGCACGTCAATGGGGGCGGTGATGCCATAGTTCCGCAGTGCTTTGCACACCATGGGCCCGATGGTCAGATTAGGCACATAGTGATTATCCATTACATCAAAATGAATAACGTCGGCGCCTGCCGCCAGTACCGCGTCCACTTCCTCACCCAGGCGGGCAAAGTCAGCAGACAGAATCGAGGGTGCAATCAGGTAATCGGCCATGGTCATCTTCCG
The DNA here is from genome assembly GCF_003671475.1 of Ketobacter sp. GenoA1. NCBI lineage: Bacteria > Pseudomonadati > Pseudomonadota > Gammaproteobacteria > Pseudomonadales > Ketobacteraceae > Ketobacter > Ketobacter sp. GenoA1. The sequence continues at coordinate 77,411 of NZ_RCHM01000045.1, forward strand.
GTCGGTTTCAGAGAGCGCGCATTGTACTGCAACCAGGGTCTATACTGAAGGCAACCACATTCTCCTAATTCGGTTAATTCGATCTATGGGACTCAACCACTCTATACAACCCCGGATCCGACCTCTGTGCTGCTGCCTGATCCTGGCCGTCAATGCCATGACTGGCTCAGCTGCGTGGGCGGAAGCCGGCGCTGACGAGGGCGCTGATACGGAGCTGTCCCAATTACCAAGCCCGGCCCCGGAGCGGGATGAAACCCTGCGCAACCAGGCCGTGGAAGCCCAATTGGCGCTGACGGACAAGGCCACGGAAAGCCTCTGGCTGGGGCAGGGCAAAGCCCGCTTTCTGGGTTTGAAGCGCCAGGACACCAGTGGTGAAACCTTTGCTAATGCGCTGATTTTGCACGACAACCAGCAAAACCCGGACTGGCCCGGCGTGGTGCGAACCCTGCGCAAGGAGCTGGCTGCAGTGGGCTGGAACACCCTCAGCATCGCGGTTCCGGATTATCGGCCGGTGAAAGCCATCCCGCCGTTGCCGGAACAGCGCTCCGCCATCACCACAGAACTGGATACGGAGGCCACCGAACCGGAGGCCACTCTGGAGCAGGACACCCGGGCCGCAAGCGGCGCTGCCGCCCCGCCCTCCGCGTCCGAAGCACCTCCGGGGGAGCAGTTGGAGCAGCGCATCCGACTGGCTACGCAGACCCTGAACACCAACAGCCCGTTGCCATTGGTGATCATCGCCGTGGGCAGCAGTGCCACCCTGGTGGCAAAACAGGCTCAGGAGCTGTTTCTGGAGGACATCAACGGACTGGTGATCCTAGACCCGGTGCCGTTACCGGGGCTGGAGGGCTACGACGAAACACTGGATGCCATGGACTTGCGGATCCCCGTGCTGGATCTGGCGCCGGAATTCAATCCCCGCGCCAACCCCAAAGCCCGAGCCGACAACGCCCGCAGGCTGCAGCAAGACGCCTATCAACAACGCATTATCCGGGGCAGCAACCAGGATTTCCGCAACGCAGAAACCCAAGTGCTGAAAGCCGTCAGAGGCTGGGGTGAAGTCCGCTTTAAACGCTGACGGCCGTTATTTCTTGCGGGATTGAGCGATGATATCGTAGGCAGAGCGAATGGCCTGGGATTTTTCCTTGGCCATATCCAGCATTTCCTTGGGCATACCCCTGGCAATCAGCTTGTCCGGATGATGCTGACTCATGAGGCGCCGGTAGGCCCGTTTCACCTCCAGCAACCCTGCATCCGGACTCACGCCCAGAATCTCGTGAGCGCGCAACAACTCATCACTTTCCGACAACGGCCCCTGATCCCCGGCCGCACGGAATTCCTGATAGGCCTGGGCACTGCGCACGATCTTCTCGAGATAGGTGATGCGATAGCGAATGGATTGGGCAATGTGTGATAACGTCGCCCATTCCTGCTGATCCAGCTTGCCATCCGCCAGTGCCGCCTGCACCAGTATCTCCATAAATATCTGTAAGAGAGTGCTGCGACGCCCGCAGGCACTGCGCAGCTCATTTAACTCTTCAGCAATATCCGGACTGGATTTGCCCTGCTCGAACAGGTCAATGGCTTCCCGCTTTTTTTCCGGGCTCAGCCCCATCCGGTTCATGACCGCGGTGGTCCACTGAATCTCGGCATCACATACCGCACCATCGCACTTTGCCACCCGCCCCAGCGCAACAAAGGTGGCGCGAAAAAACGCCTTTTGAATTTCTGATTCACGCCCTTTCGGTTTGGGTTGGGCAATCTGATAGACGCTGCTGCTGAGCTGAATAATGGAATCGAACTGGTGCCCGAGCCAGCCGCCCAGTACCGAGCCCACCACGCCGATCACACCGCCGCCGGCCAGAAAATACCCCACCAACAATCCCACCGCGGGACCAATCCAGATCAAAGAAGTCACTGCCTCTGCTCCTGCACGAGTTGTTCAACGGCCTGCAGACGTTGGGGTGTGCCCACGTCAATCCAAAGCCCCTGGTAAATTTCACACTGCACCTGGTTGTTCCCCATGGCTTCCCGCAACAGAGGCGCCAACGGAAAACGACCCGCCGCGCATCCCCTGAACAGCCTGGGGTCAAGGACGCTGATCCCGCTGAACGTATAACGGGGTTCACCCTCGGCCACGGCAAGCGGCCCCCGAACGGCGAAATCACCCCGGGGATTGTGCTCCGGATTGGCCACCAATACCAGATAGGCCAACGCCTGCGCCGGGAGTGACAGCGCCTGCAGCGGGTAGTCGCTCCAGACATCGCCGTTCATCAACAAAAACGGCGCATCACCCAATAAGGGTAGCGCATTATGAATACCGCCACCGGTCTCCAGGCGCGCCGGCTCATGACTGACGTGCAGAGCCAGGCCCAAATCCGATTGCTGCTGCAGAAAATGCTCGATCTGCCGGGCGCGGTAGGATGTATTGATCACCACCTCGCGAATGCCCGCCTGCGCCAACCGCTCCAGATGATGGCGCAACAGGGGTTTACCGGCCACCGGTAACAGCGGCTTGGGGCACTCTTGCGTCAACGCACCCATGCGCTCCCCACGCCCTGCCGCCAGCAGCATGGCTTTCACGCGGGTGACTCCGGCACCAGGGTAAGGCGGGCTGCCGGAAGCGCCGCCAGTAAAGCCGGCACAATGCGCTGCTTTAGCCACACTTCAAATTGCCCCAGGCACGCTGGGCCGTGTGCTTTCAAGGCGGCGATCTCCATCATGATGTAACGCAGGGACTGGGGTGTGTGCTCCAGGTAACCGGCTTTGTTGTCCCGATAGCGCAGGCGCGCGAAAATACCCGCCACCTTGAGGTGACGCTGGGCGCCCATGGCATTGAAATCCCGCCAGAACTGCTCATTATCAATGGCAATGATTCCGCCCTGCCTCAGGCGGGCCGCAAACCCATCCACCCAGCCTCGCACCCGCAGTGGATCCCAGGCTGGAAAGGTCTCATCCCGCAATAACGACAGCACATCGTAGGTCACCGGGCCCAGCACGGCATCCTGAAAATCAATCACGCCCAGGGAATCATCCGCCAGCACCATCAGGTTACGGGTATGGTAATCGCGATGCACCGGCACCTGCGTCTGCTGCAATGCCCGTTGCTCAAGAAACAGAAAGACTTCAGACAACAGCGTATGCTCTGCCTCGGTCAATTCTAGTTGCAGGAAGCGCCGGCAGAACCAGTCCCGGAACAGCTCCATTTCCCGTTGCAACAAAGCAGAATCATAGGGCGGCAACGGATCTGCGCTGAAATCAGCCGCCATAATGCGCTGCAGCACCTGAAAGGCCTGATCAATATAGTGCTCTGCGGTATGCCCGTTGAGCACCTGCTTGAGCAGGGTATCCCCCAGATCAGAGAGCAACATAAAACCCTGCTCCAGATCAGCGGCCAGCACCGCGGGCACCGGCACCCCGGCGGCGGCAAACACCCGGTCCACCCTGATGAACACCGGGTTATTCTCCTTATCCGGCGGGGCATCCACACCGATGCAGGAGCCCGGGCCCCGACGGCCGGCAAAGCGACAACGGAAATAACGCCGGAAACTGGCATCGCCCGACACCGTATCCAGTGTCAGCGCAGGGCCGTGATAGAGATCCAGTTCCGCAAGTTGGTGATTCACCCAGGTGCTGAGTGCGTTCAATCGTTGATCCAATGGATGATCCATAGGGGATGGCAAATTTGTGACTCGTATCATGTGATCGTGTATCATCACACCAGACTTAAAACAGGGTCAAGCACCCACATCACATTCCGAACCTTAGTTCATGAATTGGAAACGAATTTTCACCGCCTTCCTGGTGATGGCGGTCAGCGTCGCGTCGGCCTCTGCCGAGGAGGGCGCTGGCGACAGCAGCACGCCACCCAACACAGCCCAACAGGACCAGTCCGCCCAAACCGAAGCCGCCAGCGACAACCCCTACCGCCACCTGGATTGGGTGACGGCGGCTGATCTGGCTGCCATGCCCGCCGATCGGCGGCCGAGGTTCACCGGCATCTGCGAAGGGGTCTATCTGGCTCCGGCCATGACCCAGGGTGACCCCACCCAGTCCCAGATCGAGGCTTCCGCCGATCGCTTTGACACCCTGCCGGACGGCACCAACGTGCTCAGTGGAGCGGTGGTGCTGAAACAGGGCAACCGGGAACTGTACAGCGAAGAGATCCGCCTCAACCGCATCACCCGGGCCACCTCGCTCAAGGGTGACGTTAAAATTCGCCAGGAGGGCATGTTGATTCTGGGGGATAGCGCCGAAATCAATCTCAATGAGAAAAAACTGGATGTGCAGAACACCGAGTACGTGATTCACAACATCCATGTGCACGGCACCGCCGGCCGCATCTATAACCCGGAAGAGCGGGTACTGGTGCTGGATAACAGCACCTACACCACCTGCGAGCCGGGCAGCGAAGCCTGGGTGATCAAAGCGGATGAAATCCAGCTGAATGAAGAATCCGGCTGGGGTGAAGTATCCGGCGCCACCGTAGAGCTGGGCGGTGTTCCGATCGTCTATCTGCCCTGGTGGACATTCCCCATTGACGACCGCCGCCAATCCGGCTTTCTGTTCCCCAGCATCGGCAGCGGTGATAACGGTCTGGATTTCTCCACACCCTACTATCTCAACCTGGCACCCAATTACGATGCCACCCTGACCCCCCGCTATCTGGCGGAGCGCGGTGAAATGCTGGAGGGGGAATTTCGCTACCTGTCGGACCACACCGGGGGCACCGTTGGCCTGGGTTACATGCCCAATGACCAGGAGTACGGCGACAGCCGCTCGCTGTTTACCTGGCAGCACAAGGGCACTTATCAAAATGATGCCTGGGAAAATCGGGTCGATTATACCCGGGTAGGGGACAGCGATCATTTTCTGGATCTGGACACCACGCTCAATACCAGCGCCAAAACCCATCTGGATCAGAAAGCCAGCCTGCAGTACTTTGGTGATCACTGGAACAGCAACGTACTGGTCAGGCAGTTCCAGACCATCGATGAGCTGATTGACGACGAAGACCTGCCCTACCGCATGCTGCCGCAACTGCGGGCCAGCGGCCGCTATCCATTCGACGACAATCGGCTGCAACTGGGCATCAGTGGCGAATACACCTACTTCGATCATCCGGAGGAAATCGTCAACGGGCCCACCAGCGCAGAGCGGGTGCGGGTAATTCCTTCCCTGAGTTATAATTACCGCCGCCCCTGGGGCTTTGTGGTTCCCAAACTGTCCAACTACCAGCGCTACTATGACCTGAACCAGGTGGATCTGGTGGACAACGAAGCAACCCTCACCAACAACATCTTCAGCCTGGATAGCGGCCTGTACCTGGATCGGCCTTTCGCCTTCAACAATACCAATTATTTACAAACCCTGGAGCCCAGGATCTTCTATTTGTATTCGCCATACCGGGATCAAAATGACCTGCCCCTGTTCGATACCGCCAAAACCAGCTTCAGTTTCGAACAATTGTTCCGCGAAAACCGCTTTACCGGCGGCGACCGTATCGGCGACGCCAACCAGGTGTCCGTGGGGTTAACCTCGCGCCTGATCAATCATGACACGGGGGAAGAAGAGGTGAATGTCAGCCTGGGACAGATTTTCTATCTGCGGGATCGGGAAGTACAATTGTCACCCGACGATGACGTCGAAGAAACCACGCTGTCCCCCTTCGTGGCCCGCATGAGCTGGTTGATCAACCGACAATGGTCGTGGCGCGCTGAAACCCAGCTGGACACTCAGGAAAACAATCTGGACAGCGTGGTCACCGGGTTTCGTTACCGGGATGAATTCAACAATCTGATCAACATCAATTTCAACTACTACGACAGCGGTGCGGTCATCGCCGACCCGGAATCGGAGGACATCAAACAGTCCGATATCTCATTTATGTGGAGTGTTTCCCAACGCTGGGGCATCATCGGCCGCTGGGGTTTCGATATGAAACAACAGCGCTCCTACGATAACATCGTCGGCGTAGAGTACGAGAGCTGCTGCTGGCGCGCGCGCCTGGTGAACCGACGCTACCTGAAAGAGTCCAATGATGCAGACGAGATCGTTGAGGCCTCCCAGGGCATCTTTTTGCAGTTTGAATTGAAAGGCTTAGGTGGCCTGGGCGGCGCTGTGGACCGCATGCTGGATGATGCCATCTCCGGCTATCGGGAACGGGAAGAAGCCCGCCCCAGCAACTTTTATTAACCTTAATTCGCAATAACCGAGTTTTATACCCAGATGATTTTGCTAACCAGAACATACCACCGCGTCACCTTACACAGCCTGTTGGCGGCACTGCTTATGCTTGCTGCCGGCCTGCATGCCGAACCCAGGGAACTCGACCGGGTGGTGGCGGTTGTGGATGACGATATAATCATGGAAACCGAATTGCTGGAGCGCACCGCCAGCATTCGTGCCCGCATGCGCGACCAGCAAACCCAACTGCCACCCACCGATGTGCTGTTGGAACAGGTGCTGGAGCGCATGATCGTAGAAAGCATCGAACTGCAGATGGCTGAGAAGGCCGGCATCCGGGTCAGTGACAACCAACTCAATGAAACCCTGGCCAACATCGCGCGCCAGAACAACATGACCACGGAAGCCTTTCGCGAGACTGTCCTCAGTGAAGGCATGTCCTGGCCCGCGTTACGGGACCAGATCCGCCGGGAGCTGACCGTCAACCAACTGCGCCAGCGCCGTGTCGGCGGTCGCATCCAGATTACGGACCAGGATGTCGACAACTTTCTCAATTCAGAAGTGGCCAAGACCAATCTGGCCCCGGACTATCGCCTGGGGCACATCTTGATTGCCATTGACAACCAAACCCCTCCCCAGGTAGCCGAAGAAACTGCCATGATGGTGTATCAGAAACTGCAGGACGGGGCTGATTTTGCCGCCCTGGCAGTGCGGTATTCGAGTGGTGATGCGGCCTTGTCCGGGGGCGACCTGGGCTGGCGCAAAGCCGCCCAACTGCCCACCCTGTTCTCCGATACAGTGCTGGACATGGGCGCAGGCGACGTATCCGCGCCGATTCGCAGTGCCAGTGGCTACCACATCATAAAGGTACTGGAACTGCGGGGCGGCACCGAGCAGATCGTCCAGCAGACCAAGGCCCGTCATATTCTGGTGAAGCCCAACGAGATCCGCAGCGAAACCGAAACCCGCACACTGATCGAGGATATTTACCGGCAATTACAGCAGGATCCGGATCAGTTCGAAACCCTGGCAAAAACCTACTCGGATGACCCGGGCAGCGCCCTGCAGGGTGGCAGCCTGGGCTGGGTCAACCCGGGCACCATGGTGCCCGAGTTCGAACAGCAGATGCAGGCAGCCCAAATCGGCGAAATATCGCAGCCGTTTCGCAGCGACTTTGGCTGGCACATCCTGCAGGTGGAAGAGCGTCGCAGCCAGGACATGAGTGAAGAGTTCCGCCGTAGCCGCGCCCGGCAAATGCTGCAAAAACGCCGCTTTGACGAAGAGCTGGACGGCTGGCTGCGGGAAATCCGCCAGAACGCCTATGTTGAGATCAAACTCTGAATGGATATTGCCATTACGGCCGGGGAACCCGCCGGCATCGGCCCGGATCTGGTGCTGCAACTGGCGCAACAGCAGGATTACAGCCGCTGGGTGGTGATCGCCGACCCGGACTTGCTGCAGCAGCGGGCCCGCGCCCTGGGCATTCCCATTGCCCTGCAGGACTGGCAATCCAAAACGGCAAATGCTCTGCGCGTGTTGCCGGTGAGCATGGCAGAGCCCTGTCAGCCCGGTCAGCTCAACCCCAACAATGCCCCCTATGTGCTGGCCACGTTGGATCAGGCCATTGATGGTTGTCGCCAGGGGCAGTTTGCCGCCCTGGTCACCTGTCCGGTGCAAAAATCCGTCATCAATGAAGCCGGTATCGCCTTCAGTGGCCATACCGAGTATCTGCAACAGCGCTGCGGAGTAAGCAAGGTGGTGATGATGCTGGCCACAGACGGACTGCGGGTGGCACTGGCCACTACGCACTTACCATTGCGCCAGGTGGCAGACGCGCTCAGCCAAGAAAGCCTGGAACAGGTACTGCGCGTCACACATCACAGCCTGCAAACCCAGTTTGCCATCCCCAACCCCAGAATTCTGGTATGCGGACTCAACCCCCACGCCGGCGAATCCGGCCATCTGGGGCGCGAAGAAATCGACATCATGATTCCGGTTTTGCAGCAGCTGCAGACCGAAGGTCTGGACCTGAGCCACCCCCTCCCCGCCGACACCCTGTTCACCCCCGGCTACCTGCAACAGGCGGACGCAGTGGTGGCCATGTACCATGATCAGGGGCTACCGGTACTGAAGCACATGGGATTCGGCAATGCCGTCAACATCACCCTGGGTCTGCCCATTATCCGCACCTCGGTGGATCACGGCACGGCTCTGGATCTGGCGGGCAGCGGCAGGGCCGATACCGGCAGCCTTGCCACCGCCATCGGCTACGCCCTGTCCATGGCCGCATCCCGGGGCCATTCCACTCCCCACGGAGGAGCACAGCATGGCTAAGGGCAGGAAACCCGGCTTCAGCAAGCACCAGCCACGCAAGCGATTCGGTCAGAATTTTCTGCAGGACCCTGGAGTGATTGACAACATCATCCAGTGCATCGCCCCCCAGACGGAGGATCTGATGGTGGAAATCGGCCCCGGCCTGGGGGCACTCACTGAGCACCTCATTGATCAGGTCGGGCAATTGGCGGTGGTGGAACTGGACCGGGATCTGATTCCCAATCTACGCATCAGTTTCGCCACCCGTAATAATTTTCATATTTATGAAGGGGATGCGCTCAAATTCAACTACGGCCGTATTATTGACGACCTGGGTGAACAGAAGATGCGCATTGTGGGCAACCTGCCCTACAACATCTCCACCCCCCTGCTCTTTCATCTGATCGATTACCATGACCACATCCACGACATGCACTTTATGTTGCAGAAAGAGGTGGTGGACAGAATGGCGGCCGGAGTTGGAGACAGTGCCTATGGTCGGCTGAGCATCATGATTCAGTACTATTGCCAGGTCAGCCCATTGTTCCAGGTGCCGCCCACCGCGTTCAATCCACCGCCCAAAGTGGATTCGGCCATCGTCCGGCTGGTGCCCCACACCACCCTGCCGGTGACCACCCGCTGCACCAGCAGCCTCAACAAAATCGTCACAGCGGCATTCAACCAACGGCGCAAAACCATTCGAAATGCCTTAAAATCATATGCAGATGACGCACTACTGGAGGAAGCAGGCATCCGCCCGGAGGTTCGACCCGAGCAGGTATCTCTGGCACAGTATGCCCACCTCACGGATCTCACCTTGCTGAGAGACGGCTAACCCATAAACCGTTTTTCTGCCGTCACCACAGTGAAGACCGTTACGACACTCAGGAGCCATATATTTCATGCACAGCGAGCAGGCAGCCAACGGCATTCAGGTACAGGTGAAAAGCGAATACGTACCGGATCAGTCCAGTCAGGATGAGAACCGCTATGTGTTCACCTACCACGTAATTATTGAAAACTGCGGCAACCTGCCGGCCCAACTGCTGTCCCGCCACTGGGTTATCACCGATGGAAACCAGAAAGTACAGGAGGTCCGTGGTGAAGGAGTTATCGGTGAGCAGCCTACCATCATGCCCGGTGAAACCTACGAATACAGCAGCGGGGCCGTACTGCAAACCCCGGTGGGCAGCATGCAGGGCTCCTACCAGATGATCGATGCCACCGGCCTCAAGTTTGACGCCAGGATTCCCGTGTTCACCCTGGCGACGCCCCGGGCTCTGCATTAATGGCAACCTATGCCATCGGTGACCTGCAGGGCTGCTATGAGGCCTTCCGCTGTCTGCTGCAGCAATTGCAGTTCAATCCTGACCGCGATCAGCTCTGGCTGGCGGGGGATCTGGTGAACCGCGGGCCGGATTCCCTCAAAACCCTCCAATACTGCCATGACCTGCGGGATAACCTGGTGACGGTGCTGGGCAATCACGATCTACACATGCTGGCGGTACTGGAGGGCAGCCTCAAGCCCAAACGCAAAGACACCTTCCAGGATGTTATGGCATCCGGGCGCCGGGATGTATTGGCACAATGGCTGCATCAATGCCCATTAATGCACGAGAACCAGGAATGGGTAATGAGTCACGCCGGGATCTACCCCGGCTGGGATCTGGCAACCGCCCGGCGCTGCGCCCGAGAAGTGGAAGCGGTATTACAAAGCCCCCAGCAAAGGCAGGTGTTTTTTGCCCATATGTACGGTAACGAACCCGCCCATTGGGACGAATCCCTGCAGGGACCGGACCGATGGCGGACCATCACCAACTTTTTTACCCGCATGCGGCTGATCGACGATGCCGGTAACATGGATTTCCAGTACAAGGAATCCCTGACCGATGCACCAACCGGGTTCAGCCCCTGGTTCAAATGGCACAATCGGGTGCCGATCGAAAAAGGTCTGCTGTTTGGTCACTGGGCGGCCCTGGAGGGCAAAACGGAAGATCGCAACATCATCGGGCTTGATACCGGCTGTGTCTGGGGCAATCAACTAAGCGCCTATTGTCTGGAAACAGGGCAATGGACCCGTTGTGACTGTCGGCACTGAACGGGTGACTAACAGGGTTATCCACAGCCTGATTTTCATATAAGCATCACCAGCTTTATTCCATCACTGCTTATGAAAACCGGTGCCCGATCGCTACACCCACCTGCCGGCACTCGGGGCGCTTTCAAGTGATCGATTACACAACCCAAACGGGCTTGTTGGCCGATGAAAACCCATTGCCGGACCAGCTTAAAACGTTGCCGAATGCATGTCACTACGCTGGGTAATATTTCTCGACTGAAATTATTTTTTTTTGGAAAAATCAAAATAAGTTCTTTTCTTTCAAGCGTTTTTACTTTTTCATACTAAGATATAAATAGGAAGGAATTTGATTTGGAACCTATGCCGTCTCAAAAACTCAAATTGTAAAGACCAATCGCGGTAACATGAGGTAGACCTATGAGCATATTTAGTCACTACCAGACCCGGTACGAAGTTTCGCAAGAGGAAGAATACACCCTCCAGGAATATCTGGATATTTGTAAGAACGACCCTTCTGCCTACGCCAGCGCACCCGAACGCATGCTGAAAGCCATCGGCGAACCTGAACTAGTCGATACCTCTATGGACCCGCGACTCTCCCGCATTTTTTCCAACAAAATTATTCGTCGCTATCCGGCCTTCAGTGAATTTTACGGCATGGAGGAATGCATCGAACAAATCGTTTCTTACTTCCGCCACGCTGCTCAGGGCCTGGAAGAGAAAAAACAAATTCTATATTTACTGGGCCCGGTGGGCGGTGGTAAATCCTCACTGGCAGAACGATTAAAACACCTGATCGAAAAAATACATTTTTATGCCATCAAGGATTCTCCGGTCAATGAATCGCCCCTGAATCTGTTCGCTCCGGAAGAGGACGCAGGCATTCTGGAAGAAGAGTACGGCATACCCCGACGCTACCTGAAAGGCATCATGTCGCCCTGGGCGGTAAAACGCCTGCATGAATACAACGGCGACATTTCCAAATTCAAAGTGGTAAAACTGTACCCATCCATTCTTGATCAGATTGCAGTTGCCAAAACTGAACCGGGTGATGAGAACAACCAGGACATTTCCAGCCTGGTGGGCAAAGTGGATATTCGCAAACTGGAGGAATTCGCGCAAAATGATCCCGATTGTTATGCCTTCTCCGGTGGGTTGTGCAAAGCCAATCAGGGTCTGCTGGAATTTGTGGAGATGTTCAAGGCACCCATTAAAGTCCTGCACCCGTTGTTGACCGCTACTCAGGAAGGCAACTACAACAGTACGGAAGGCATGGGCGCTATCCCGTTTGACGGCATTGTCCTGGCACACTCCAACGAATCGGAATGGCAGGCATTTCGCAACAACAAAAACAACGAAGCTTTTATCGACCGAATTTACATCGTGAAAGTGCCCTACTGCCTGCGCGTCACCGAAGAAATCAAGATTTATGAAAAGTTGCTGCAGAACAGTTCCCTGTCCAATGCCCACTGTGCACCCGATACCTTGCGTATGCTGGCCCAGTTCACCACACTGTCGCGACTGAAAGAACCGGAAAATTCCTCCATCTACTCCAAGATGCGTATCTACGATGGGGAAAACCTGAAAGACACAGACCCCAAGGCCAAGTCCTATCAGGAATACCGGGATTCCGCCGGTGTTGATGAAGGCATGGATGGTTTGTCCACCCGCTTCGCTTTCAAAATACTGTCCAAGGTATTCAACTACGATCATGCGGAAGTAGCCGCCAATCCGGTACACCTGCTGCACGTTCTGGAAAACGCCATCGACCAGGAACAATTCCCGGCCGAAACCCGGGAACGCTACCTGCGTTTTATCAAGGAATTCCTGGCGCCCCGCTACGTGGAATTCATCGGCAAGGAGATCCAGACCGCGTACCTGGAATCCTACTCGGAATATGGTCAGAATATTTTCGACCGCTATGTTACCTACGCTGACTTCTGGATTCAGGATCAGGAATACCGTGATCCCGATACTGGGGAAATCTTTGATCGCAAATCGTTGAACGATGAGCTGGAAAAAATCGAGAAACCCGCCGGCATCAGCAATCCAAAAGACTTCCGTAACGAGGTGGTGAACTTTGTACTGAGGGCCCGCGCCAACCACGCCGGCAAAAATCCCTCCTGGCTCAGTTATGAAAAACTGCGCACCGTCATAGAGAAGAAGATGTTCTCCAACACCGAAGATCTACTGCCGGTTATTTCTTTCAATCCCAAGGCATCACAAGGGGATCAGAAGAAACACGAGGACTTCGTCAAACGTATGGTGGAACGTGGTTACACCGAGAAGCAGGTACGCCTGCTGTCAGAATGGTACCTGCGGGTTCGAAAATCGCAGTAATGCGGAACATCCGCTAAGGGTGAAACAGTGTCGTATATTGTTGATCGCCGCCTGAACGGTAAAAACAAGAGCACAGTGAACCGGCAACGGTTCCTGCACCGCTACCGCAAGCACATCAAGAAAGCGGTGGATGAAGCCGTTACCAAACGCAGCATCACCGACCTGGATAGCGGCGAAAGTATTTCCATTCCACGTCGGGATATCTCAGAACCGTTCTTCCACCATGGCAAGGGCGGCAAGCGGGATATGGTTCATCCCGGCAACAAGGAATTTGTTACCGGCGACCACATTCAGCGCCCCCAGGGTGGCGGTGGTGGCAGTGGCGGTGGCGAAGGCGATGCCAGCGACAGCGGCGAAGGTATCGATGATTTTGTGTTCCAGATCAGCCAGGATGAGTTCCTCGATTTTCTGTTTGAAGACCTGGAACTGCCCAATCTGGTGAAGCGCCAGTTGCAGGGCATTGAATCTTTCAAATACGTGCGCGCCGGGGTAGTGAATGAAGGCAATCCGGCCAAGATCAACGTGGTACGCTCCATGCGCCAGGCTACCAGTCGCCGCATTGCGCTGTCCGCATCCAGTCGACGACGCCTGCGCAAATTTGAAGAGGAGCTGCAGGCACTGCAGGAACAGGATCCCGTACTGCGGGACAAACGCAAAGAACAGGAACTGGAAGAAGAGATCGCCAAACTGCGCCGCCGGATCAACAAAATCCCCTTTATCGATGACATCGATCTGCGCTATAACCTGCACCTGAAGCAACCCAAACCCACCTCCAAGGCCGTCATGTTCTGCCTGATGGACGTATCCGGCTCGATGAATCAAGCCATGAAGGATATGGCGAAACGCTTCTTTATCCTGTTGTACATGTTCCTGAAGCGCAACTACGAAAAAATTGAAGTGGTATTTATCCGCCACCACACCAGCGCCAAGGAAGTCGATGAAGAAGAGTTTTTCTATTCTCGGGAAACCGGCGGCACCATCGTCTCCAGCGCGTTGAAGATGATGCGCGACATCATGCAGGATCGCTACCCCGCTGATGAGTGGAATATTTATGGCGCTCAGGCCTCCGATGGTGACAACTGGAACGATGATTCCCCCACCTGCCGTGAAATTCTCATCAAGGATATTTTGCCGCAGGTACAATACTACTCATACATTGAGATTAACCCGCGTCGACATCAGGCTTTATGGCGGGAGTACGAAACCATTGAAGCCACCATTGAACACTTTGCCATGCAGCAAATCAGTGACCCCGGTGACATCTATCCGGTGTTTCGTGAGCTGTTTCAACGCAAGGAAACCAAAAGGGCCAGTTAGTAAACTGTGATTGCCTATGACTGAACGCACTCCAATCTCAACCGGGTCAGACTGGACTTTCGAATTGATTCAGGACTACGACCGTGAAATCGGCCGCGTTGCCAAAGACTTTGGCCTGGACACCTACCCCAACCAGATCGAGATAATCTCCGCCGAACAAATGCTCGATGCCTATTCTTCCGTGGGCATGCCCGTGGGCTACAACCACTGGTCCTACGGCAAGCATTTTGTCAGCAACGAGCAACACTACCGGCGCGGCCAGATGGGATTGGCCTATGAGATCGTCATCAACTCCAATCCCTGTATTGCCTATCTCATGGAAGAAAACACCATGATGATGCAGGCCCTGGTGATTGCACACGCCTGCTACGGCCATAATTCCTTTTTCAAAGGCAACTATCTGTTCCGCACCTGGACTGATGCCTCATCCATTATCGACTATCTGGTATTTGCCAAGAATTACATCATGCGCTGCGAAGAACGTTACGGTGTGAATGAAGTGGAGGCGATACTGGATTCCTGCCATGCCCTGATGAACTATGGTGTGGATCGCTACAAACGCCCTTACCCAATTTCCGCGGAACAGGAAAAACAGCGTCAGCGCGAGCGTGAAGAATACCTCCAGAAACAGGTCAATGAATTGTGGAAAACCATTCCGCTGATGGGCGACAAGGAAGACAGCCACGACATCAAACGCTTCCCGGAAGAACCACAGGAAAACCTGCTCTATTTTATTGAGAAAAATGCTCCCTTGCTGGAATCCTGGCAACGGGAAGTCGTGCGCATCGTGCGCAAGATTGCCCAGTACTTTTATCCACAGCGTCAAACCCAGGTCATGAACGAAGGTTGGGCCACCTTCTGGCACTACACACTGCTCAACAAGCTCTACGAAGAAGGCAAGGTCACCGATGGCTTCATGCTGGAATTCCTGCAATCCCATACTTCTGTGGTCTACCAACCGCCTTTCGACAGCAAGTTCTACAGTGGTATCAACCCCTATGCACTGGGCTTCAACATGATGCAGGATATTCGCCGTATCTGTGAAAACCCCACCCCGGAAGACAAAAAGTGGTTCCCGGAAATCGCCGGCAGCAATTGGCAGGAAACCCTGACCTTTGCCATGCAGAACTTCAAAGACGAAAGCTTTGTGCAGCAGTTTCTGTCACCCAAAATCATTCGGGAATTTAAATTCTTTGCCCTCAACGATGACGACAAGGAAAAGGATCTCCACATCACGGCAATTCATGATGATCCAGGGTATCGCGATGTGCGGGAAGCGCTCTCCAAGCAATACAATTTGTCGATGAACGAACCCAACATTCAGGTTTACAACGTGAACGTTCGAGGTGACCGTTCCATTACACTACGCCACGTACGCCATAATCGACGACCATTGGAGCAGGAGTCTGCCGAAGAAGTGCTGAAACATCTGCACCGACTGTGGAAATTCGATGTCGTGCTGGAGTCCGTACAGGACAACACCGTTATGGATACCATTAAATGCGGTGCCAATGGCATTGAGAAAAAATCCACAGACGTGGATGAGGATGAAGAGGAACTGAGCCTGATTCAGCGTGTCTGATCAGGCCTCAGTACAGCGCAGCAACCACGCCAGCATCTGTTGAGTAACCTCTTCGGCCACATAGTCATGCAGTAGATCATGACGCGCGTCATACAGTTTCATTTGTGACCCGGGATGGGATTGCGCAGCATACAGTCTTTGCGCGGCATGGGGGTCCACCAATTCATCGTCACTGCCCTGCAACACCAGAATGGGTAAGTTACGGGCGCAGAAAGCCTCCAGCTGTTGAGCGCACTCATTGTTGGCCTGCATCAATGCCAGTCCGGTGCCGAATTCCAACTTGCCATGGTAGAGCAGCGAATCCTGATCATAGGCACGTTGCTGGGCCGGTACCGACGTCATCATGTGGGCCGCCTTCAATTGTAACAGCTTGACGTGCGGCACCCAGGTACCCAGGCGCCGGGTCAACCATCGCTTCCACTGCGGAATTCTTGGGCTTACCCCCAGGGCCGCACTGTTAAACACCAAGCTCGTCAGCCGCTCTGGATAGCGCAACGCATAATGAAACGCCAGACAACCCCCCATGCTGTGGCCCACCAGAAAGACCGGTCCAGCAAGGGATTTCACCAGGCTGTGCAGATCCTCGATTAATATGGAAAAGTCATCCACCCGCCCGCGGGGGCCAGATGAGAGTCCGTGGCCTGTGAACTCGGGAATCAGTACCCGGAAGCCGGCTTGATGTATTCGTTCCCCGGTTGAGTGATAGCGGCCACCGTGATCGCCCCAGCCATGCAAAAACAGGACAGTACCACGATCACCCGCTTCACCTGATTCAAGTGAGTAGAGATTACAGACATAACCACTCAACGATTGAAACGATATCCTTGACCACATAACGCTTCCTGCTTTAAACACGAAAACGTCAGTCTAATGGGGCGCCGGCAGCAAGCACATTGCTGCAACGCCCCGGTGCCCTCGTCGGCCCGGCCAATCACCCATGGTTATTCGGTACAAAGACCACAGTCACTCCAGTCTCTTTCAAACTCTCGCCGAAACAATTCCGGTAAGAAGCGTGGTAAAAACTGCATCTCCTGAATAGCATGTTCCCCCAGGCTGCGGGAAAACCCCGGCATCACCAGGTCAAAGAAACTCGGCACAGTAAAAATGGAGCGCATCACAATACCATCTCCAGATTCATTATCCTGATACTCATGAATCATCCGCTGGGGAAAAATCCCCCTTAACGCCTTAAGATCGGTCTTGGCATAGATCCAGTGATCGTATTCCACTTGCCCGATTGCACCCTCCGCTTCTAACCAGGTAATCAGCAAGTTGGATTTATAGGGGCCGATGTATTCACTCACCAATTGCACGGCGCCGACGGAATACGCCAGTTCATCGGCCTGAGCGGGCGGTTCAAGCCACTCGAAACTCACATGGGCAGTGGGATGCCAACGCTGGTAGCGGGCAGTGGAGTTGATGTTGTCCCACCACCAGTCCAGCATGTCCGCTGTGATACCGGCGATTTCCTGTTCCACAATAATGCGCTTTTTGAGCCAACCGTCAGCCTCAAACCGAACATTACCCCGGCTTAACAGCGTGCCTTCGATGTATTCCTGCTGGAAAGCTTCAGGCAAAAAACCATTGAGGTTTGCCAGGCTGCTTTCCACAATGGCCCCGATCCCGGCACTATAGCCTGGGTAAGCAGCGTCGATCATGGCAGGTAACGCATAACTAACACGCACCACAGTCCCCCTGCCATACGGGTCCGCCACGTAGTCATAACGCAGTAACCCCACGCCCAGATCAGGGTAACCGGGAAAGCGTATCCGCGCCATAAAGCGGTGATCCTCATCCAGGCAGCGGGTAGGGCCGGGTGGCACAGCGAAAGCCCACTCCGCTTCCACCGCTTGCCCGGCCACCATCTGCACGGTATCCAGCACTGCCCCCACGGCATAGTCCAGGGTTTCAAAGGAGGCCGGGGGCACTTGCCAATACGCAGACTGATTCGCCTGTGGATGCCAGCGCTGGAAATAATCGTTGCTCGCCATATTGTTCCACCACCAGTCGAGCATTTCCGGCCTGACCCCCTCCAGTACCTGCTCTATCACCACCACCTGCTGATCGCCATTGGCGGGCATGCGATATTCCCCCAAATGGGCCTGCGCCGACGCCACCAGCCCCCACCATACCAGGATCACTAACCATGCTCTGCGATATAGCATCGTGCCTACCCCTCTCATCACTTTATGCACTTGTTATGTTCGATGCGGATGATTCGTTGTTCCGTATCGGCCTTATGCTTTATATTATCCATATGGATAATATAAAGCAATCGCCCACTGCACCGGTTCTCAGCCCCTTGCCACCCCGCTATACTTCCCCCCGAATGCATTCAGCGCCACACCAACCAGCAGGAACCACCCGCCCGTGACCAACGACCGCCGTAAAAGGGGAAAACAAAGCGCCGAAGCGGCCGCCCACACCCGGCAGGAAATCATCACCGCAGCCACCGAATGCTTCTCCAGGCAGGGTTACGAAGCCACCACACTGCGCGGGATTGCCCAGGCAACAGGGCTGACTCACGGCTCATTGCGGCACCATTTCGGCAGTAAACTGGACATATGGAGGGCGGTGGCGGATACCGTTCTGGAGCACTACCAATCCCACATGCTTCCGATCCTGCAGGATGCCACGCAGATGGAAACCCCCCTGCAGGCCTTCAAGCAGGTGGTGGAAAGCTTCATTCGTGTATCGTATTCCGATCCGATGCTGGCCCGCCTGTTGATGGGCGAGACCGCCACAGACAATGAACGCGCAGACTACGTCAGGGCCAACTTTCTCTCTCTGCACACCCCCATTGGTCTGCTGTTTGAACGGGCCAGAGAACAATGCCCCTGGTTAAACCAACACACCAATGACACCTTTTTCCTCGCCCTGTTAAGCCTCACGTTCTTTCCCTTGATCGTACCTGGTGTGCAGCAGTTACTCGACAAACAGCCCGGCAAAGCACCACAACAACAAGTGGAGCGCATCATGGGCATCCTGTTCGGACCTGTTCATTCCGGCCCATAGACTCTGCATTCGGGTTAAAAATCTTGGTATTCACTTTCGCTGGCGATACCGCTACCTTAGGGCACTGACCGCACCAAGGAGCCAGCATGAACGATCGCGTTATCATCTCTGTCAACAACCATATCGCCACGGTGACCCTGAACCGGGCCGACAAGCACAACGGCATGGATCTGGATATGCTGCGAGGCGTCATTGCCGCACAGAAAAAAGTCCGCAAGATGAAAGGTATCCGGGCGGTGATTCTGCAGGGCGAGGGCCCCTCATTCTGCGCCGGGCTGGATTTCAAAAGCGTACTGGCCAAGCCCCTCACGGCGTTCGCCAGCTATATGCAACTGTGGTTACCCTTTCAGAACGATTTTCAGACCTGGAGTATTGGCTGGCGGGAGGTAGGGGTTCCGGTCATTGCCCTGATGCACGGTAACTGCTTTGGCGCCGGCCTGCAGCTGGGCCTGGGAGCCGATATCCGTATTTGCCACCCGGACGCACAGCTCTCCATGATGGAAGCCAAATGGGGGCTGGTGCCTGACATGGGTGGTGTCGCGCTGATGCGGGAACTCATGCCACTGGACAGGGCCAAGGAGCTCACCATGACAGGCCGCATTATCGGCGCTGATGATGCCAGAATACTGGGACTGGTGACTCACGTCAGCGACGATCCAATGCACACCGCCCTGACATTAATCGAAGAGATTTCGGTGCGCTCACCCGATGCCGTCGCCGCCGGTAAATTCCTGTTGCAGGATGCCTGGCGGGCTTTGGATCGGGCCGCCTTACGGGCTGAGCGGCTCTGGCAACGCAAAGTCATGGGCACCAAGAACCAGCGCATTTCCGTGCAACGCAATCAGAAAAAAGAGGCCATACCCTTTACCGATCGCACCATCGATTAGTAAGACGCCCAACGGTGCAGCGAACGCCTTACCAGCTGCGCTGGTACAGGCCCGGGGCCTACTCCATTCGCATGCACACCAGCCGGATGCTCAAGGCTCCGGATACCAGCTGCCATCATCCCGTTTACGAATCCACATTCGGGAATACCAATGGAAACGCCCTGCTTCACCTGCCACCGGCAAGGTACAGTTGTAACGTGAACGCCCCACCGCCACCGGTTTTGGGGCCTTAATCACATAGACATGCTGTGGTTTGCTGAGCACCTTGATCGGGCCCTGACCACTGGCAAAGCAGGTCAGCTGGCCTTTATGGTCCGCAAGCTGCAAACGTAATTCGGGAATCACCGCCTCTGCAAACACCCAACCGGGGAAGGTTTCCTGCACCACCGGTAGGGGCAGGCTGCTGGCTTTAACCCGGAAATCCGCCAGCTCACGGTAGTGTTCATTGAAGGGAAACCGGGGCGCCATTCCGGATTCCAACAGCCGCTTGTCCAAGGCCCCGGATTGTTGACCAAACCCCAGATACCCCCAATCCTGCAGCGCGTCAATGATGGCGGCATCCGCCTCCCCATAGGGATAAGCAAAATAGCGCCAGTTCTGCCCGGTTTCCGCTTTGATGCGCTGTTCTGCCCCATCAATCTCCCGGCGCAGGGCTTGCAGCCAGTCGCGATCGGACAGGCCTTCATCCCTGCGCAGCAAATGCAGGTGACTGCGTGTGTGATTGGCCAGGGTCACGTCCTGTGCCTGCAAGGCCCGCAACTGGTCCCAGGTCATGTAGCCGTGCTGCTTGCGATCGACAAAATCGGTACTCACAAACACGGTAAACGGGTAGCCGAACTCGTTCAGCAGAGGGGCCGCCGTGGTGGCTATGTCGTCATAGGCATCGTCAAACGTGATTACCACCACCCGGTCCGGTACCGCCTGCTCTGCACGCAATGCCGTCACCAGTTCCGGCAACCCCCACACGTGGTAGCCCTCTGTTTTCAAGATCTCCAAATGCTGCCGAAACACCTTGGGTGAGAGCGAAGTGGACGCTGGCGTGTCCGTCGCAATATGATGATATTGGAGAATCACACCATGGTGAGCGCTGTTGGCAACCGGCTCGGCCCAGCCATGAACCGCAATTAACAACCCGTTCACCAGACACAACAATGCGCTGAAAGCATGCTTGACCATATAGTCGACCTCTATTGACCTTGGTATTATCCTGCGATGGACTCAGAGTAACGCCTGAATCAACATCACCATCCTAAACTGATTCAGCCAACATAACCAAGGTGTACCGATGCAATTCGATAAAGACAAAGTAAATGAAATGACCACCGGCTCCATTCCTCTGGCGAAATTTGTGGGGGCCGAGGTCATTGAAATGGAGCGCGGCTACGTCAAAATGGCCATGCCCTTTGAACAGAACGTCAACCACATCGGCATCATGTACGCCGGCTCCATTTTCACCCTGGGTGAATTACCCGGTGGCGCGCTGTTCTTCAGCGCCTTCGACCCCACCCAGTGCTACCCCATCGTGACCGAAATGAGTGTCAAATTCTTAAAGCCCATCAAGACCGCGGCCACGGTGGAGTGCCGAATCAGCGATGAGGAAATTGAACGGGTGAAGCGTGAAGTGGCGGAAAACGGCAAATCCGTTTACATCCTGGAACAGGAAATCAAAGACGAAAGCGGCGAAATCTGCGCCATCACCACCGGTCGTTATCAGGCCCGTGCCCACGGCCGCTGAACCGACATTGCGTCACCGGACTGTCGCACAAAAAAGCCCGGTCAAACCGGGCTTCTTCCATAAGGCTGCCTGCTTAACAATTACCCGTTAAGCCTGACTGGGTCTATGCGTGGTACTGGGCACTCAACTCATGCACCGCGTCCACAAACACTTTGGCGTGGTCCGGATCGGCATCCAGGGCAATACCGTGGCCCAGGTTGAACACATGGCCATCCCCATGACCAAAGCTTTCCAGAATGCGGGCAACCTCCGCCCGAATGGCCTGGGGCGAGGCATACAGAACCGAAGGGTCCATATTGCCCTGTAAGGCAAGCTTGTCACCCACCCGCTCACGGGCCGCGCCGATCTCAATGGTCCAATCCAGGCCGGCAGCGTTGGCACCTGCATCGGCGATCAACTCCAGCCACTGTCCGCCGTTTTTGGTGAACAGAATACTGGGCACCGCACGTCCGTCGTGCTCCTTGATCAAACCGGCCACAATTTTTTTCATGTAATCGAGTGAAAACGCCTGATAGTGTTGGGTGCTGAGCACACCACCCCAGGTATCAAAAATCTGTACAGCCTGGGCACCGGCCAGAATCTGTTGATTCAGGTAATCAATGACGCTGTCCGCCAGCTTATCCAGCAATCCGTGCAGCACCTCAGGCTGGGCGTACATCATGCGCTTGATGGTGCGGAAATCCTTGCTGGAACCCCCTTCCACCATGTAGGTAGCCAACGTCCAGGGGCTGCCGGAAAACCCGATCAACGGCACCCGCCCCCCCAGCGCAGAACGGATGGTTCGTACCGCGTTCATCACGTAATCCAGATCCACCGCCGCGTCCGGAACCGGCAACGCTGCCACATCCTGCTCGCTGCGTACCACTTTTCTGAAACGGGGGCCTTCCCCCTGCTCAAAATACAGGCCCAAGCCCATGGCATCGGGTATGGTCAAGATGTCTGAGAACAGAATCGCGGCGTCCAACTCAAACCGTTCCAGCGGCTGCAGGGTGACTTCGCAAGCCAGTTCGGCATTTTTACACAGGGACATAAAATCCCCGGCCTGGGCCCGGGTGGCCTTGTACTCAGGCAAATAACGACCCGCCTGCCGCATCATCCACACAGGGGTGACATCCACCGGTTGTTTCATCAGGGCTCGCAGGAATCGATCGTTCTTCAGTTTGGACATGTTGGGCCTATTGTCTTGGTTCACCTAAATGAGCATCTTGCGCGTAAAGAGTTGTGGCATTTCGGTACGGCAGCCGACTAACACGCAATTGCAACATAAAAAACGGGTGGAAGTGTACAACGATTCGCTCGCCATTACTCCACCCGTTGCAACGGTGTTACCAAATTGTTCAGCAGTGTGACCGATCAGATGTCCAGGTAATCCAGGATACCTTCGGCCGCCTTGCGGCCTTCCCAGATGGCGGTCACCACCAGGTCCGAGCCCCGCACCATATCACCACCGGCAAAAATCTTGGGGTTGGAGGTCTGGAACTGGAATTGAGCCTGCTCCGGCGCCAGCACCCGGCCACCATCGTCCGTGCTCACACCGGCTGTTTCAAACCAGGGCTGGGGGCTGGGACGAAAACCAAAGGCAATGATCACCGCATCGGCATCCAGAATCTGCTCGGAACCGGGGATGGGTTCCGGGCTGCGACGGCCACGGGCATCCGGCTCACCCAGGCGGGTTTCCACCACCTTTACGCCTTCCACCTTGTTGTCACCAATAATGGCAATGGGCTGACGATTAAAGAGAAATTCGACCCCTTCTTCGCGGGCATTGGCCACTTCACGGCGGGAACCGGGCATGTTGGCTTCATCGCGGCGGTAAGCGCAGATTACTTTATCGGCACCCTGGCGAATGGCCGTCCGGTTACAGTCCATGGCGGTATCACCACCACCCAGCACCACTACTTTCTTAGCGCTCATGTTAATGAAATCGTCGGCCGACTGCTCGAATCCCATGTTGCGATTCACGTTGGACACCAGGTACGGCAAGGCTTCGTAGACACCGTCCAGATCTTCACCGGGAAAGCCACCCTTCATATAGGTGTAAGTGCCCATGCCCATAAACACCGCATCGTACTCACTGAGCAGGTCGTCGATGGTGATATCCCTGCCGATTTCCGTATTCAAGCGGAACTCAATACCCATGCCCTCAAACACTTCACGGCGCAGCTGCATCACCGGCTTTTCCAGCTTGAATTCCGGAATACCAAAGGTCAGCAAGCCGCCTATCTCAGGATTGCGGTCAAATACCACCGGCTTCACACCATTGCGTACCAGTACGTCCGCACAGCCCAATCCCGCTGGTCCGGCACCGATCACCGCCACTTTTTTATCGGTCCACACCACGTCCGACATATCCGGGCGCCAGCCCATAGCCAACGCGGTATCGCTGATGTACTTCTCCACCGAACCGATGGTAACCGCTCCAAAACCGTCGTTCAGTGTACAAGCCCCTTCACACAAACGATCCTGAGGGCACACCCGACCACAGACTTCCGGCAACGTGTTGGTCTGGTGGCTCAGCTCAGCAGCCTCCAGAATATTGCCTTCCGATACCAGTTTCAGCCAGTTGGGAATGTAGTTGTGCACCGGGCACTTCCATTCACAATAGGGGTTGCCGCACTCCAGGCACCGGTGGGCCTGAGACGCGGCCTGCTCCGGCTGGAATGGACTGTAGATCTCAACGTACTGAGAACGTCTTACCCCGATGTCCTTCTTGGAAGGATCGTTGCGGGGCACATCCAGAAATTGG
Organism: Ketobacter sp. GenoA1; assembly: GCF_003671475.1. Classification (NCBI taxonomy): domain Bacteria; kingdom Pseudomonadati; phylum Pseudomonadota; class Gammaproteobacteria; order Pseudomonadales; family Ketobacteraceae; genus Ketobacter; species Ketobacter sp. GenoA1. The sequence continues at coordinate 101,612 of NZ_RCHM01000045.1, forward strand.
AAGTCGTTACTTAAACGTTCTGCCATCATTAACCTCTTTCATGGATCCGGAGCCAGGCTCCCATCACATCCTTCTTACTCAGGACGGTGTCTTATGCTGTTCAACAGTTTCTGCACGCTGGCCGCCTTCGGTTTCACCAGCCAGAACTGGCCCACATAATCATCAAAGTTATCAATGATCGACTGGCCCCAACTGCTGCCGGTTTCAGCCACAAACTCTTCGATTACGCTCACCAGATGATGGCGGTAGGCTTCCATCTCTTCACTGTTGATGCGCTGGATCTCCACCAGTTCATGGTTGTACTTGTCGACGAAGGTTTTGTCTTCATCCAGTACATAGGCGAAACCACCGGTCATACCGGCACCGAAGTTGTAGCCGGTTCGACCCAGCACCGTAATCAAACCACCGGTCATGTACTCACAGCCGTGATCACCAACCCCTTCCACCACCGCATGGGCGCCGGAGTTGCGCACGCCGAAACGCTCACCGGCGGAACCCGAGGCAAACAATTTACCGCCGGTGGCACCGTATAAGCAGGTGTTGCCGATGATCGAGGTGTCCTGGCTCTTGAACGGGCTGCCCTTGGGTGGACGAATCACCAGCTTGCCGCCGGTCATTCCTTTACCAACGTAATCGTTGGCATCCCCTTCCAGGTACATGTTCAAACCACCAGCGTTCCACACCCCAAAACTCTGCCCGGCGGTGCCGTTAAAGCGGATGGTAATCGGTTGTTCGGCCATGCCCTGATTACCGTGACGCTTGGCAATCTCACCGGAAATCCGGGCACCGATTGAGCGGTCGCAGTTGGTGATGCGGTATTCAAACTCACCACCGGCCATGGCGTCGATGGCCGCCAGTGTTTCTTTCACCATGCGCTCGGCCAATTCACCTTTATCAAAGGGTACGTTCTTGGGAACCTGGCAGGTATGGGGCTTGTCCGCCGGCACATGGGCACTGGACAGTATCGGCGTCAGATCCAGATTACGCTGCTTTTCGGTAACCCCTTCCAACACCTCCAGCAGATCCGTACGACCCACCAGCTCTTCCAACTTACTGACCCCCAGGCGTGCCATCCACTCACGGGTTTCCTGGGCCACGAACTTGAAGAAGTTCATCACCATCTCAGGGGCACCGATGAAGTAATCCTGCCGCAGTTTGTCCTGCTGGGTGGCCACACCGGTGGCACAGTTGTTCAGGTGACAGATGCGCAGGTACTTACAGCCCAGAGCAATCATCGGGATGGTGCCGAAGCCGAAACTTTCCGCGCCCAGGATCGCCGCTTTCACCACGTCCAGGCCGTTCTTGAGGCCGCCATCGGTTTGCAGACGGATCTTGTCACGCAGATCATTCCCGCGCAGCGCCTGGTGGGCTTCGCTCAGGCCCAGCTCCCAGGGTGACCCGGCATAGCGGATTGAGGTCAGTGGACTGGCGGCGGTGCCACCATCGTAGCCGGAGATGGTAATCAGATCAGCGTAGGCTTTTGCCACACCCGCCGCAATGGTGCCCACACCCGGTTCGGAAACCAGTTTTACCGATACCAGCGCATCCGGATTCACCTGCTTGAGGTCGTAGATCAGCTGCGCCAGATCTTCGATGGAATAAATGTCGTGATGGGGTGGCGGCGAAATCAGGGTCACGCCGGGCACCGAGTAACGCAAACGGGCAATCAGCTCGTTCACCTTACCACCGGGCAATTGCCCACCCTCACCGGGCTTGGCCCCTTGTGCGACTTTGATCTGCAGCACTTCCGCATTCACCAGATAGTGTGGCGTCACACCGAAACGGCCTGAGGCAACCTGCTTGATCTTGGAAACGCGCTCGGTACCAAAGCGGACAGGATCTTCACCGCCTTCACCTGAGTTACTGCGGCCGCCCAAACGGTTCATGGCCATGGCGATGGCCTCGTGCGCTTCCGGGCTCAAGGCGCCCAACGACATACCCGCAGAATCAAAGCGCGGCAGGATAGCCTCCAGAGGCTCTACCTCGTCCACTTTGATTGGGCTCACGTCGGTCTTCAGGGACAACAAATCACGGATCGCGGCTACAGGCCGGTCCTGAGTCAGGGCGGCGTATTCACGGTAAGCCTCAAAGTCACCGGACTGAACCGCCTTGTGCAATGCAGCGATCACATCCGGATTAAAGGCGTGGTATTCACCACCGTGTACAAACTTCAGCAAGCCACCCTGCTCAATGGATTTACGAGCTTTCCAGGCATCCACTGCCAGGCGCTTGGCATCGGCTTCGAAATCAGCAAAGCCGGCACCCTGGATACGGCTCTGCACGCCGCAGAAGCAACTGTCCACCACATCACGGGAAACACCCACCGCTTCGAACAACTGCGCTCCCCGATAGGAGGCAATGGTGGAAATCCCCATTTTGGACAGAATTTTCAGCAAGCCCTTATCGATGGCTTTGCGGAAATTCTTCTGGGCGTCGATGGGATCCATCAATACTTCCCCGGTACGCACCAGGTCACAGATCACATCAAAAGCCAGATACGGGTATACCGCGGTCGCACCAAAGCCGATGAGGCAGGCAAAATGATGAGGATCACGGGCCGATGCGGTTTCCACCACGATATTGCTTTCACAGCGCAAGGCGTTATTGGTGAGGTGGTGATGCACGGCACCGGTGGCCATCAGGGCCGGGATGGGTAATTTACCCTGATCGATATCACGATCGCTCAGTACCAGGATGACCTTGCCGTTGCGGGCAGCTTCTGCTGCCTCCTTGCAGACATTTTCCACCGCCTGGCGCAGGCTGATGGCCGCGTCATAGTTGAGGGAAATTTTCTGTACGGCATAGCCATCGCGCTCTATGGACAGCAGTTGCTGAAACTTGCTGTGGGACAATACCGGCGAAGTCAGAATGGCACGATCAGCATGTTGAGGGGTTTCCTCAAACACGTTGCGTTCCGCCCCCACGCAGGTCTCCAGCGACATAACGATGGACTCCCGCAGCGGATCGATCGGCGGATTGGTTACCTGGGCAAACTGTTGGCGGAAGAAATCGTACAATGGGCGCACTTTGGCAGACAGCACCGCCATGGGGGTATCGTCACCCATGGAACCCACCGCCTCCTGGCCATTCTCCGCCATGGGGCGAATCACCTGATCACGCTCTTCAAACGAGACCTGGAACAGTTTCTGATAGGTTTTAATGGCCGCCGGATCCAGCTGCTCGATGGAGCGGGTTTCGTCGGTCAACGTATCCTGGATACGAATGGCGTTTTCCTTCAGCCACTGCTTGTAGGGCTGACCCTGCTTGAGACGCTCATCCACATCCCGGGTGTGCAATACATCACCGGTTTCGGTGTCCACCACCAGAATCTGACCGGGGCCCACCCGGCCTTTGGCTACAACATCTTCCGGCTTGTAGGAATACACGCCGATTTCAGAAGCCAAGGTGATGTAATCGTTCTTGGTGATCACCCAGCGGGCAGGGCGCAGACCATTTCGGTCCAGCATACAGATGGCATGACGGCCATCGGTCATCACCAGGCCGGCGGGGCCATCCCAGGGTTCCATATGCATGGAGTTGTATTCGTAGAATGCACGCAGGTCGGCGTCCATGGTTTCCACGTTTTGCCAGGCGGGAGGCACCATCATGCGCACAGCCCGATAGATGTCCACGCCACCTGCCAGCAACAGTTCCAGCATGTTATCCAGGCTGGATGAGTCGGAACCGGTGCGGTTCACCAACGGAGTAATTTCATCCAGGCCCGGTAACAGGTCCGATTTGAACTTGCTGGTGCGTGCCACTGACCAATTACGGTTCCCCATAATGGTGTTGATTTCACCATTGTGGGCCAGATAACGGAAAGGCTGCGCCAACGGCCAACGTGGCAGGGTGTTGGTGGAAAAGCGCTGGTGGAACACACAGATCGCTGTACCCATGTCCTTGTTTGCCAGATCCTGATAAAAAGATGGCAAGTCGGCCGGCATCACCAGGCCTTTGTAGGACACCACGGAGGCGGACAGACTGGATATATAAAAGTCGCGGTCTTGCTGCAGTACCACTTCGGCACGACGGCGCGCAAAGAACAGGCGGCGATTGAGCTCCTGCTCGGACATCCCCGCACTGTTGATAAAAAGCTGCTCAATAGTCGGCAAGCTTTCCAGAGCGATGCTGCCGCACACGGAGCTGTCCACCGGCACGGTACGCCAGCCCACTGTGTCCAACCCCTGCTTGGTGATTTCCTGTTCCAGCGCGGAACGGGCACGGGCAGCATTGTCCGCATCCCTGGACAGGAACACCATGCCCACTGCAAACGCAGCAGAGAGTTCCTGACCAAAGGTTTTTTTGGCAACAGAACGAAAGAAGGCTTCCGGCATTTTCAACAGCAGGCCACAGCCATCGCCGGTCTTGCCGTCGGCAGCGATGCCACCACGGTGCGTCATGCAGGTCAACGCTTCGATAGCGGTCTGCAGCAGATTGTGGCTGGCTTCGCCCTTCATATGGGCAATCAAGCCAAAGCCACAGTTGTCTCTAAACTGGTCAGGATGGTAGAGCCCACCACTCTGTACACTCATCACAAGCGAAAGCCCTTTTTCCAGTGAATTCAAAGGTTTAATAGCGATTCTCGCAGGCCTTAATGTTGGGCCGGGCAAAAATGGAGAGCCATTTTACATGCGAACCCCCCTTGGAACAAACCCAACCCGTGACCGAAGGGCCTTTCAATGCTGTATTTGCCTGCCAAAGCTTCATTAGGCACGCAAAAAACAGTCCAGAAATGAAGAAGTTAACAATGACCCGTCAGTTTTTTAGATCTTTTTGAATTGCTTCGATTTTTCGGATCCAAGGGCCCTGTTTTTGCAGTTTTTGCGGCAATTTTGCCACGGCAGCCTTCGCTTGCTCATAGTCGGAGAAGCTGGCCTGCACCACAACATACCAGGCCGCACCATTACGCTGTGTTTGATAGTAGGTTAGTTTCTGAACACTCGGGTAGTCTGCCAAAAACGCATCAACCGTGGCTTTTTCCCGGGCACCCAACAGCTGTAAAGCATAATGATCGCCGGGCAATGACCGTATCCAGGCGGTACGTGAGTCCACTTTGGGTGCGGTAACCACCGGTTTTGGCTTTTGCGCCGCTACCGGCTTTTGCCCCACTACCGGCTTTGATGCCTTGTCGCTGGTGACCGGAGTAGCCGTTCGGGCCGGCTCCGCTGCTTGCGTCGGCGCCTGCTGATCTGCCTTTGACTCACCGTTAGATTGAGATTCGTTGACGCTGGTGCCGGAGGGCTTTACCGCGGGAGCAGAAGCCGCAACCGGCGCTGGCAGTTTTTCAGTCAGCCCGGTCTCGTCTTTCTGCGTTCCGGTAGAAGGCTCTTGCTGAACGGAAGGCTCTTGCTCAGCGGAAGGCTCTGCCTGGGCAGAAGGCTCTGACCCGGGGGACAGTTCTGAGCGGGCAATATTCCGGGGCCCGGGCTCCGCCCCAACCTCCGCTGAAGTCCCTGGTTCCACTTCACCGCGGGAGAAAATCAATATCGCCAACAGCAGAAATACAGTGCCCAAGGCACCTACGTGCATCCAGGGGATGGCCGGCTTGTTAGCGCCCCCCTGAGGGCTATCCAGCGCCGCCTGCAACAGTTCACCTGCCACCTCATTGATGCGCCGCGCGTTCCCCAGGCTAAGATTGAAAATGCGTTGCATTTGGTCATCACTGAAACGCGCAGAACCCATACCTCCGGTGCGCATACGATACTCCACGTATGCCCGGGTCTCCCCTTGGGTAAAGGGGGCAAGCGACAGACGAAAATGGTCAGGGACACGGTCAAACAGCGGCCCGAACTGATCGAGCTGGTCAGGATCATCGGCATCCATCACCAACAGGATTTTAACCGGCAAACCGGCGCTGGAAGCCAACATCAGGGATAACAGCTCGATACTGGAGTCATCCAGGTACTGGGCATGGCGCACCACCAATAGCAGCACCCTGGATTCATCGTCAGCCAAAGTGGCGCAGTCAATCAACTGGGCCTGTAAATTGTCCTGGGAAAAGCCGGTTGGACAATGCCAGGGGCCATCCAGCCTGCTCAATATGCTGTCTGAATTCATCAGCACGTCGGCCTGCACCATGGCTACATCAAATAAATCAAAATCCAGTTCAGCGAGCAAACGGTCGATCACGAAATGCTTTCCGATGCCCTCATCACCATACAGCAACAGTAACGCCGGCCCGTAACGCAGCAGGTGCGTCAATTGCTGCACTGCATCCTGCCGGCCGGCACCGGGAAAGAACAGCCCATCCACTGCGCCATCGATAAAGGGGGAGGTACGATTCGACGTCATCGTCATAAGGGAGCTCAGGTCGGGGCGGTGCAGTCATGCAAGGTAGCACGCAGCATGCCCGGGTCAAAATCGGCTGTCACTATGGCACTGCCCACCCGCTCAAGCAACACCAGGCGGATGCGCGCATCAACGTTCTTTTTATCCACGGCCATCTTTTCCAGATAGGTGTCCACGGACATATCGGCTGGGCCAAGCACCGGCAACCCCGCCGCCGCAATAATATTACGGCCTCTTGCCACAGCGCTTGCCGGCACATTCCCCATGCGGCAGGAAAGGTCAAGCGCCATCACCATGCCGGCACCCACCGCCTCACCGTGCAGCCAGCGCCCATAGCCTTGGACCGCCTCGATCGCATGGCCAAAGGTATGCCCCAAATTGAGTATGGCGCGCAAACCGCCTTCACGCTCATCGGCAGCGACCACCTCAGCCTTCACCCCACAGGAACGCTTGATCGCATGGGTGAGCGCGGCACTATCCCGGGCCACCAGTCTGCTCATGTTATCTTCCATCCAGTGCAGAAACGCCTCATCCCGGATCAACCCATATTTGATCACTTCCGCCAATCCCGCCGACAGCTCGCGCGCGGGCAGGGTAGACAAGGTTTCTGTATCGGCGATCACAGCCTTCGGTTGGTGAAAAGCACCTATCATGTTCTTACCCAAGGCATGGTTCACCCCGGTTTTGCCGCCCACGGAGGAATCCACCTGGGACAGCAAGGTAGTGGGAATCTGGACAAAATCCACACCCCGCTGATAGGCAGCCGCAGCAAAACCAGTGAGGTCACCGATCACCCCGCCCCCCAGGGCCACCAGGGTGGTGGTACGGCTGTGCTTCTGTTCCAGCAATTTTGTAAATATCAGGTTCAGAGTATCCAGGGTCTTATACTGCTCGCCATCGGGCAAAATCAAACTGCAGGCCTGCAAACCCTCCAGACCGGCCATAACCCGATCCAGGTACAACGGGGCAATGGTGGTATTGGTAACCACCAGAACCTGCTTCCCCGCCAGGGTGGGAAGCAAATCCCCCAGCCTATCCAGCAGTCCGGAGCCAATATAGATGGGATAGCTGCGATCCCCCAAATCTACACCAAGTGTTTCCATTGACATTCCATTCACTCATGTTCGACGGCCGCTATTGTAACAGCAATCCATGGGAAACGGACTATGCCAGGGGCCCACTCGGGCCCTTAACGCAGGCTATAAAGAAGGTTACTCAGAGAGGTTGTGAAACTAATTCGGCGATCCGGGAGGCCACATCGCGAATATTGGAGGCATCGGTATCCACCACGTGATCCGCTACTTCCAGATACAACGGTTCCCGATGCTTCATGAGCTCCGTTAACACTTTGCGGGGTTCGGCGTGCTGCAACAATGGCCGCTTGCGATCCTTGGCCGTTCGCGCCAATTGCTGCTCAATGGAGGTTTTCAGGTAGATCACAATACCGCGCGCGGATATAACCCTCCGATTGGCCTCACGCATAACGGCACCGCCGCCAGTAGCCAGCACCACGCCATCGCGCTGAGTCAGCTCATCGATCACGTTTTCCTCGCGGCGCCGAAAGCCCTCTTCCCCTTCCACATCAAATATCCAGGGAATATCGGCGCCCGTCCGAGCTTCAATTTCATGATCGGAGTCGACGAATTCATAGTGCAGAATTTGAGCCAGCTGACGCCCGATGGTGCTTTTTCCTGCTCCCATCGGGCCAATCAGAATCACATTACCGTGTTTCGACATGCGTTACTGGGCAGCAAGCACATCATTAACGATACGAGGTGTGATGAAGACCAACAACTCGGCTTTTTCGCTGGTACTGGTAGTGCGCCGGAACAGTCGGCCCAGCACCGGCAGATCACCCAGGAACGGAGTTTTGACTACTGCCTCCACATCCTCTGAGCGGAATACACCACCCAGCACCACTGTTTGGCCATTATCCACCACCACGCTGGTTTCAATCTCATTGGTGTCGATAGAGGGAACACCGTTAAAGATCTCACCCACTGAATCCTGATTCACTTTAAGATCCATTATGATACGACCATCAGGTGTAATCTGGGGGGTTACTTCCAAGGAAAGCACTGCCTCTTTAAAGGAAGTCGAGGTCGCACCACTGGAGGAGGCTTCCTGATAGGGAACTTCAGTACCGGACTGAATCTTTGCCGTTTGCTGATCCGCAGTTAACACCTTGGGTGTGGACACAATATCCGCCCGACCGTCTGACTCCAGAGCTGACAGCTCCAGATCCACCAAGCCATGCTCGCCGAAATCGAATACACCCAGCGCGATCCTGCTAACCTGTTCACCCGCAACACCCAGATCCACTGACAAAGAGTTATCCCCGAACTCAATGGATTGCGGATCATCCAGCGCCTCGGTCAGGCCACCGCGATTACCCTGGATCAAGACTCCCGTGTTGGAATCATCGCCCACTTCGTAGTGCGCAATACCCCACTGCACACCCAATTCTTCGGCTGCATCAGACCGTGCAATTACGATGCGGGCCTCAATCATCACCTGCCTTATCGGTATGTCGAGTTGCTCCAGCATGAAGCGCACTTCATCAATGTTAGAACCAGTATCCTGAATCAATAACACATTTGTACGCTCATCTACTGTGATGCTACCACGCTCACTGAGGAACCCGGAGGTGGTCACTAACTCCGCCACTTCCGAAGCTTTGGCATAGTTGACGGTCAGATATTCGGTGCGCAATGGCGCCAATTCCTTAACTTGGCGCTGCGACTCCAGCTCCAGTTTCTCCCGGGCAGCGATCTCATCGGCGGGGGCGACCAACATGACGTTACCCACTTTACGCTTGTCCAAACCTTTGGTCTTGAGAATCAGATCCAAGGCTTGATCCCAGGGCACATTCTGCAAACGCAAGGTGATACGCCCACGCACGGTGTCACTGGCAACCAGATTCAACTCAGTGAAGTCGGCTATCAGCTGTAGCACAGACCGCACTTCGATATCCTGGAAATTAAGCGACAGTTTTTCGCCCGTGTACTGGAATTTTTCTTTTCGCTTACGCTCAAGTTCGGCAGTGCTGATTGGTTTCACGCTGATAGTGAATTGCTTATCAGTCTGATACGCCATGTACTCATATTCACCTGTTGGTGTCACTGAAATTCGAGCATTACCCGACACAGTGCTGGCGTCAATCAACTTGACCGGGGTGGCAAAATCCACGACATCCAGACGCCGTTGCAACTGCTCCGGCAGTGCCACACCGACAAAGTCGGCAACAATCTTTCCACTTTCCTCAGACAGGTCAATCGGTGCATTGGCATCGCTCAAAGTGATAATGACCTGACCTTCGCCTTGCTCACCACGCCGGAAGTCGATCTCCTGCACACCCTTGCTGGACCTGACCGGTTTTGAAGAGACGGTTGATGTAATCGATGCCTGAGCGGCGGGAGCCGCTGCGGACGCTTCTCCGTCACCTACAGTCAACAGCAGATTATTACCCACCACTTTCGTGCTGTAACCGGTCAAAGACGTCAGATTCACGATCAGACGGGTTCGACTTCCTGCCCCCATCACCGTCATGCTGCGAACATTGCCGTTACCCAGGGTATGGTATTTCTCCGACAGGCCGTTGGTAACACCATCCAGATCTATAGCGATTCGCGCCGGCGAATCCGTGGTATACCCGGTCGGCTCAGGTGGCGCACCATCAAACTTGAGTTTGATTTCCACCGCATCACCCGGCATGGCTGCTGATTCAACACCCGTCAGGGTTGCGGCGAACAGCGGAGATGACAACAGGGCAAACACAGCACCCCAACAGAACTTGAATTTCATTGCAGCTACCTGCTTGCTTGTTATCGTTTGAATGAAAATCTGAAACCTTTTCATGAATTGTCTCCCACGCTTCACTCTTCACGCAACACTAGGGTGCGTGGACGCTCAACCCAACCATCCTGACCATCGGACACAATCTCTATAACATCAACCTTGCTGGGAGTGATCGACGTTATCTTACCAAAGTTGCGACCCAGATAATTACCCTCTTTCACCCGATGTAACCCATTATCCGGGTCTTTCACCAAGGCAAACAGCGAGGAACCGGGGCGGGTGAGCGTACCCACCATCGCCAGCGAATCGATCCCATACTGTTCAAGAACCTCTTTAGGGCGATTAAAATCAGGCTTAACATTGCTTCTTTTCTGCGGAATTGCCAACAGCTCTACATCCATGGGACGATCAAACGGGCTACGTAGAGCAGCAGCACTGTAGGAGAAAGCCTTGTAAATTTTAAATTCCGGCGGCGGCTCAATTCGGCCTTTAGGTCGGCTCTTGACTTCCGCCATTTTGGCTTTGATGTCGCTAAACGACGTATCACCACCACACCCACTCAGCAATAGACCAAGAATTGCAATTCCAAAAAAACTTACGCTTCTCATATCAATTTTCCTTATAGCGGTAAGTTTTGGCGCGAATTTTCATCACCAGTTCTTGGGTGCCCTCTTTGGTTGGGGCAATCTCGAAGTCATGCAACGTAACAATACGTGGCAAAGCAGCGACCGCACTGACAAAGGCACCGAAGGCATGAAATCCACCTTTGACCTCAATATCAATGGGCAACTCAACATAGAACTCTTTGGAATTCTCAGGCGCCAGCTCGATGGTATTAAAGGTCAAACCCGCCGTAAGCCCTGTATGGCTGATGTCTTCAAGCAGTCCGGGAACCTCAGTATCGCTGGGCAGTTGCCGCAATAAAGCGCCGAAGGTATTCTCCATTTCCTTCATTTGCTCTTTATAAGCCTCCAGGTTGGATGCTTTAAAAGCCTTGTCCTCATACTCTTTCATCAACTTGTTTTCTTCGGAAGCCACCCGATCCAGCTGCCCGAGAGAGTCTGACAACATCAAATGAAATACCAGGAACCCTGCCACAACACTGGCAACTATCCAGATAAACAATTTGATCGGGAGCGGCCATCCGCCAATATTCTCCGGATCCAGATTATTAAAGGACTCAAAAAACTCTTTAACGTCCATAATCAGCCCTCCTCCTCAGCTAGCTTTTTCTGTCGCTTGACCGTCAGATCAAACTCATTGACAGACTGTTCTTTGGAGGCGGCCTGAACCTTGGACAGGTTGGGCGCTTCGAACAATTCAGAAGCATCAAGATTTCGCATCAGATTGGAGACCCGGTTGTTGCTTTCCGCCAAGCCAGTCATGCTGAGGATGTCTCCGGTGGCTTTTATCTGCTTGTAGTACACACCATCCGGCAGGGTGCGCACCATTTCATCAAACACCTTCACAATCTCGGGGCGATTACCCTGCAGATCCTGGATGACCTTCATGCGCTCAATGAGGGATTCCCGCTTTTTCTTGAGTTCCTCAATTTCCTTGATTTGCTGCTCCAGTTTCTTGGTTTCGCCAACGATGAACTGATTTCGCTGATTCTGATATTCAATGCGGGTCTGAACCCCCATGTCCACCAGATACACACTGCCGGCGCCAATCAAAAGCACCCCAAACAGCACCACAAAAAACTGCTGTTTGAGTTCCTGGCGCCGTTCTTCGCGCCAGGGTAGGAGGTTAATCTTGGTCATTAGTCAAAACTCCTTAACGCCAAGCCACAGGCGATCATCAATGATGGCGCATCGGCGCTGAGTAGAGACGCGTTAACTTTGGAGGAAAGAGCCATATCCACAAACGGATTGGCGATGGAAGTGGTGGTGCCCACCTTATCCTGCACCATTTCAGCCAGACCGGAGATGGAGGCGGTGCCGCCGGCCAGCAAAATATGGTCGACATCATTGTACTGGCTGGAGGAGAAGAAAAACTGCAACGAGCGGGTGACCTGCTGAACCACGGCTTCCTTGAACGGCTCCAGCACCTCGGTTTCATAATCATCCGGCAGGCCGCCCTGCTTTTTGGCCAGGCCCGCTTCCTCGAAGGATAAGCCGTAGCGGCGCTGTATTTCCTCAGTCAGTTGCTTACCGCCGAACAGCTGCTCCCGGGTATAGATAGTGCGGCCATCATGCAGCACGCTCAGTGTGGTCATGGTGGAGCCGATGTCGACAATGGCGACAGTCTGCTCTTCACCACCATCAATCTGGTCCGCCACCAGGCCAAATGCGCGCTCCATGGCGTAGGCTTCCACATCCATCACCTTGGCGGTTAAGCCGGCAATTTCCAGCACATCCACCCGCAACTCAACATTCTCGTTACGACAGGCCGCCAGCAGCACTTCCACCATATCAGCGGAGCCATCCACCGTGCCCTGGACCTCAAAATCGATGGCAACTTCATCCAGGGGATACGGGATATACTGGTCCGCCTCCACCTTGATCTGGCTCTCCATTTCATCATCGGAGAGCTTGCCATCCATCTCAATGACCTTGGTGATCACGGAAGAACCGGCCACCGCCACCGCAGCGTTTTTGACGCCGCTTTTGGCTCGGGAAACCACGCGGGCAATTGCTTCACCCACGCCTTCCACATCATTGATGTTTTTTTCGACTACGGCGTTCGCTGGCAGCGGCTCCACCGCATAGGCTTCGACCTTGTAGCGATTTCCACTTCGACTGAGCTCGAGCAGCTTGACCGAAGTCGAGCTGATATCGATTCCCAATTTGGCTGTTGAAGCCTTCTTACTGAGGAAGGGCAGCATATCTTCCTGTCCTGTTTTGTAGTTCTGCTTTAATTATGAATTTTGTGCAGTTCTGCACACTTACAAAAACATTGTGTCTATTTACATTAAATACCACAATATTAGAACACGCAATTAGATCGCGCCTGCAATATCGTCGTATAATTCACACTCTGAACAAATTATTACCATCTCAATCGACTCACTCAGACAGACGTTAAGCCTGACACATGCCTAAAACTCATCCGATTTTACGACTTTCGCTGTGGCTTCTACTGCTCGCCATTAGCGCCGGCTCCATGGTGCTCACTGCAACATTGCTCTACCTTGGCCCTAAACTGCCGCAAGTTGAGCAGATCCTTGATATACAATTACAGACGCCTTTACGGATTTATTCCAGTGAAGGAAAGCTAATTGCAGAGTTCGGCGAAAAAAAACGTTCTCCTATTTTCTACAAAGATATTCCCCAGGATTTCATTCACGCGGTACTGGCGGCAGAGGACGCTCGTTTCTTCAGCCATCATGGCGTGGACATTAAGGGCCTCACCCGGGCTACCCTGGAACTGCTCACCACAGGCTCGATCCAAACCGGCGGCAGCACCATCACCATGCAGGTTGCGAAAAACTACTTCCTCAGCAGAGAGCGAACTTTTCTTAGAAAATTCAATGAGATACTGCTTTCTCTCGACATGGAGCGCAAGCTCAGCAAAGAGCAGATTCTAGAGCTGTACATCAACAAGATTTATCTGGGACATCGCGCCTACGGTATCCAGGCCGCCGCCCAGGTTTACTACGGTAAACCGGTGCAGGAACTCAGCCTGGCGCAATTGGCCACCATCGCCGGGTTACCAAAAGCCCCTTCGGCCTACAACCCGGTGACCAATCCGGCGCGGGCGCTGACCCGCCGCAATTGGATACTGTCCCGCATGCTGGATTTGAATTACATCACCCAACCACAATACGACGCGGCAGTGGCTGAACTGGAAACAGCGGAGCTGCATGGTATCCCGGTGCAGGTGGAAGCACCCTATTTTGCCGAAATGGTGCGCCGGGATATGGTGGCGCTTTACGGAGACAAGGCGGATACCGATGGCTATCGGGTCTATACCACCCTAAAAGCAGACTTTCAGACCAGCGCCAACGCAGCAACCCAAAAAGGGCTGGTGGATTATGATCGCCGCCATGGCTATCGGGGTGAAGAAGCCAAGCTCGATTACCCGCTGGAGGAGGTTCCCCTGACTGACCTGGTGGCCGAATTGAAGCGCTTCCGCACCATTGGCCCACTGCAACCCGCACTCATTACTGAAGTGTCCGACGAGTCCGCCAAGGCCCTGTTGAAATCAGGGGAAACCGTATCCCTGACGCTGGAAGGCATGCAATGGGCCCGCCGCTACATTGACAATGTGGACCGGGGGCCGGAACCGAAGAAGGTCAGCGATGTGGTGGAGGTCGGGCAAATCGTCCGCATAATACAGGAAAAAGATGAGTGGACCCTGGCACAGAAACCCCAGGCCCAGAGCGGCATGGTATCGTTTAATCCCAACAACGGCGCACTGCTGGCACTGGTGGGTGGATTTGATTTCCAAAGCAGCAAATTCAATCGTGCGGTGCAGGGTGGCCGACAGGCCGGCTCCAGCTTCAAGCCTTTTATTTACAGTGCCGCGCTGGATAAGGGCATGACACCGGCCACCGTCATCAACGATGCCCCGGTGGTATTTGAAGATTCCAGCCTGGAGAGCACCTGGCGTCCGGAGAACTCGGGCGGTCGCTTCTATGGCCCCACCCGGCTGCGGCAGGCGCTGTACAAATCCCGCAACCTGGTGTCCATTCGCGTTCTGCGCCAGATCGGTGTGCGCCACACCATTCAATACGCCGAAAAATTCGGTTTCGACCCAGCCAAACTGCCGAACAACCTGTCCCTGGCTCTGGGCAGCGCGGCGCTGACCCCCTGGGAGATCGCATCCGCCTATTCTGTGCTGGCAAACGGGGGATACAAGCTGGAACCCTGGTATATCGAACGCATCGAGAACAACGATGGGGATACGCTGTTTGAGGCCAATCCCATGGTCATCTGTGACGACGCCTGTGAGCAGCAGCGGGCCGAGGAGCAAGCCCGAGAAGCGCAGCTGGCGGCAGAATCCGCCGCAGACGAAAGCGACGAACTCGCCTTTTCCGACTTGCTGGCACAGGAAGCAACTCAGCCGGAGGCCGCTGCGGACACTGAAGATACTACAGAGGAAAAGCCGATTCGCTACGCCGAACGGGTGCAGGACGAACGCATCAACTTTTTGATCACCAGCATGATGCAGGACGTCATCAAACGCGGCACCGGTGTCAAAGCACGAGCCCTGAACCGCTCGGATCTGGCAGGTAAAACCGGCACCACCAACGACCAGAAAGACGCCTGGTTCTCAGGTTTTAACCGCGATGTGGTGGCCACGGTCTGGGTTGGATTCGATCAGCCCCGCAACCTTGGCCGTGGTGAATATGGCGGTACTGCCGCACTTCCCATCTGGATAGACTATATGCGTACTGCCTTGCAATCGTCGCCCCAGGTAAGCCCGAAGATTCCCGATGGCATCACCACTGTGCGCATCGATCCGGAAACGGGCAAACGGGCAAAACCGGGGCAACCCAACGCCATCTTTGAATACTTCCGCGAAGAGAACGTACCGGCACAGGAAGTGGAAGACGACATGGTGAACCCCCATGGCGAAAGCGGTAACATACCGGAGCAACTTTTCTAGAAGTCAATATTTAGTCACACTTTGGGTGTGGCCCAATTCATTGACTGTCAGCGGCGTTACGCGTAGAAATAGAGGCCTACTTACTGTGCAATCATGCAAACGGGTTTGATCAAGTAATCAGGGATGTTGCCCGTCTTCGTTCGGCGCCAGGGAAATGACTCAAGATACCCGCTTAATCCGATTGTCCGGCAGCTTCGTGGATAGCTCTTGCGTCGCTGTGGAACTGGAGGGAAGGGAAGCACTCTCTTCCCCTTATGAATTCCAAGTGCAATTTCTCACAGACTCCCTGGAGCTGTCCTGCGAGGATGTGATCGGACAGAAAATCGGGATCGCGATCCATAACCAGGGCCGCACCGAAGGCATCTACCGGCACGGCCGGGTAAACCGCCTGGTGTTGAACGACGTCAACGAAAGCGGTGTACGCTTCTACCAGATTCAAGTGGTACCCGGTTTCTGGTTTCTGTCACAGGCCAACCATAACCGCATCTTCGAGAATAAAACCAGCCTGGAGATCGCCGAAGAGATCATCAGCTCCTACGGCCCTTTCTGCGAACTGGAAACCAAAACCAACGGCACATACATCAAGCGTGAGTACTGCGTTCAATTCAACGAAACCGATCTGGAGTTCGTCGAGCGTATCCTGGCGGAAGACGGTATCACCTATTACTTCACCTTCACCGAAAACAGCCACACCCTGATACTGACCGACCAAACCAACGGTTACGTGGACTGCCCGGAAACCAAGGTGGTGAAACGCGGCTTATCCCGGGAGGAAGGTGCGGAGGGCGCAGTGATTCGGCAGTGGAGCCGAGCGCTCAGCTACCACCCCCAAGCGTATCAACTGCTGGATTACAACCAGGACACCCCCAAGAACTTCTACAAACAGCGGGTACCCACCACCTCATCCTTTTCACAGACACCGCCCATGGACGCCCGGGTGGGTTTTGGCTGTTACAATTTCAAAACCGGCAGCGACAGCTGTCACGATTTTGACTCAGCCTATAACAAGCGGATCACCCAAAACCGCATGGAAGAACTGGAAGCACGACATAATCTGGCGGAAGGTGTCAGCAATTGCCCCGGCTTTCATCCCGGGGGCCGCTTTGAGCTGGTTCACAACGCCAAATCCGAATCCGGACGTTATCTGCTATGGGAAGTCAGCCACCGGGCACGGAACAACATTGACAGCCCCAGTCTGTATGAAAATCACTTCAATTGCATTCCTGCCGATATACCACCCCGCCCGGCCAAGCCCCGCTACAAACAACGCATGCCGGGGCCACAGACCGCAAAAGTGGTGGCGCAAAGTGCGTCCGGATCGGCGCCGGATGCCGATCCGCAACGTATGGTGAAAGTTCAGTTTCCATGGGACGGTGATCACAACAGCTGTAAGCTGCGTGTCATGCAGGGTTATGCCGGCAGTGGCTGGGGCGCTAGTTTTGTTCCGCGCCTGGATCAGGAAGTCCTGGTGGACTTTATCAACGGCGATCCGGATCGCCCCATCGTCGTAGGCGCACTCTACAACAAAGATAACCAGGGGCCGAAATATACGGCCACGCAATCCGGCTGGCTGACACAGAGCGGCAATGCCAACGAGTTTCGTTTTGACGACGCCGGCGGCGCCGAAGAAATTTACCTGAAAGCCGGCAAGGATATGAATTTTGTCATCGCCAACAATGAAACCGGCGACATACAGAATGATCAGACACTCAGTGTCAGCAACAATCGGGCGGTCTCTGTGGGCGCCAATGAATCCAAAAGTGTTGGCGGCAGCCAAACCGAAAGCGTGACGGGCAATCAGTCCATCACCGTGCAAGGCAACCAGAGTACCGGTGTCAACAGCAATCAAACCACCACCGTGGCCATCAACAGTGCTGAAACCGTGGGCGCCGCCAAGGAGCTGACTATTGGTGGCCTGTATCAGGTGAGCGTGGGTGCGGCCATGAACGAGACGGTGGGGGCCGTGAAAGCCGAAGAGGTGGGGGCCAATAAAACCGTTATGGTGGGCGGGAGCATGAGCGAGAAAGTGGGCAAAAATCGCGATGTGAGCGTCTCCGACAACAGCAGCCACAAAGCCAAAAAGATCAACATCATTGCCGAGGAGGAACTCACCATCAAGGTGGGCAAAGCCAGCATCAGCATGAAAAAAGACGGCACCGTGCAAATCAGCGGAAAAGACCTGGATCTGAAGGCAACGGGCAAAATCAATATCAAAGCCAGCAGCAATGTCACCATCAAGGGCAGCAAGGTCGGCATTAACTAAAATACACAGGGAGGGATGCACATGGGCGCATATGAAAATCCTCAGCAGGCACAGCTGCGCAGCCCCGTTTACGGTGTTGTCACCGGCCAGTTTTTGGGGCTGGATAGCGATGGCAACCCCATGGTGGTATTCCCGGGTCAGCAAGGTACGGCCGCCCGCCGGGCACGCTCCATTGCCAACCTGGAGTCAGTTCCGTTCGGTGCAGAGGTCATCTTGCAGTTTGATCAGGGAAACCTGAACTTACCCATTATCATGGGCATTATCCAAACGCCTCAACCGACCACCGGGCAATCAGAACTTGAACCTCTTCAGGTGGAGGTGGACCATCAGCATCTGCAGATTCAGGCCCAGGAAAAACTGACGCTGCGCTGTGGTGCTGCCAGCATCACCCTCACCCGCGCCGGCAAGATTCTGATTAAAGGCAACTACCTTTCCTCCCACGCCACCGGGACGCACCGCATCAAAGGGGGCTGCGTGCAGATCAATTGATATGAGCAGCAACCCCTACGATCAAATTCCCTATCGCTGCCAGCCCATCGAATGGACCGCTCCGGAAAGGCTGGCCATCAACTCTCTTCTGCACGGCGGCCCGGCCCCGACCCTTGCGCGCTACCGAGTGCTGGAGCTGGGCTGTGGCGATGGCGCGAACCTGCTGCCGCTGGCCTATTACCGGCCCCAGGCAGAGTGGGTCGGTGTGGACGGCTCAGCACGCCACATTGAGCAGGCCCGGAGCCGTCTCGCCCAACTGCAACTGGACAACCTTGAATTCCTGCAACTTGACTTCCGCCAGGCAAACGCCCAACTGATGGGGAAATTCGATTTCATCATCGTGCATGGCGTATTCTCATGGGTTGCCGACGGCGTCCGCGATGCATTGTTTCAGCTCTGTAGCGACCGGCTCAGCTCCAAAGGAATTTTGTATCTGAACTACAACACCAAACCGGGCTGGAACATCCGCGGCATGGTACGTGATTACCTTCTGGCACATACCCAGTCCCAATCGACGCTGGCAGACAAACTCACAGCAGCACGGGCCGCAGCCGCCAAAATGGCGCGTTCATTAGCGGACGAAACCCATCCGTTTTCGCAACTATTGGGTAACGAATTTCAATTCGTCTGTGACAATCACGACAGCTATATCGCCCATGAATTCTTAACCGAACACAATACTGCGTATTGGCGCAGCGAATTCCTGGCTTTAGCGCAACGCTTCGATCTGTACCCGGTTTCCGATGCGGATTACAACTATCCCTCCGGCAGGGTTAACCCCGCCTTGTTAAAACAGATCGAATCCCAGGACCTGATCGGAGCCAACCTGGAAGACACCGTGGATCTGATCAGCTATCGACAGCTGCATACGCCGATCCTGAGCAAAAAGCGCAGCAGGATTCCCCACCCCGATCCAGACCTGCTCGAACAGCTGAGTGTGGCATCCTGCCTGCATCCCGCCGGCCCCCATAAACCCAATTGGTATCAACATCCCAATGGCTACCAGGTGGAAGCGAAAGACAAACAAATCGCTGGTGCACTGGATCACCTGTTTAGCCTGTGGCCGCAAAGCGCTCCGCTGGATACCGTACTGAGCACTCACCACCGCTACCTGGATGACCTGATTCTTTTACACCACAACGGCCTCATCGAATTGCGTCTGCCCGGCAGCCCAAAACCTGCCTCCGATCCCGGCCTGAACCGGCTCAATCGGCTTGAAATACAATGGGGAGGCTATTACACCACCGCCTTCCATCAGCGGGTGGAAAAGACTCACAGTGCACGGGCCATGGAGAGCGCCTGATGTGGGCTCTAGCTAATAAAACACCCTTCGCTGCCGAACGCACCTGGGGCCGGGACCTGAACGGCTGGCATCAATGGATTGTGGCCGTGAAGGCCACCTACAACATTCAAGACGATGGTGTTCTTGAGCTTGCCGATGAGCAGTGCGAACCACTGTTTGCAGGGGAATACTTTGGTGAACCCGGACAATCCAGTTTAAAATATGAAGCGGATTTGATCCCGCTAAAACCCACCACCGACATCATCCTCAACGGCACCGCCCATGCTCCTGCAGGCAAACCCAGCAATGAGTTCGTCGTGGCGATGCGGGTGAACAACAAACAGAAAGCACTGCGCGTTCTTGGCGAACGGCATTGGGAAAAAGGGGTTGTGGGTTTAAAACCTTCCTCCACCCAACCGGTTACCCGGGTTCCCATCCGCTATGAAAAAGCGTACGGGGGTTGGGATAAAAGCCAATCCAACCCGGCCAAACAGAAGTGGGATCCATACAACCCGGTCGGCTGCGGCCTGGTGCAGAACGAATCACAGTTGGGTATGCCGCTGCCCCAGATCGAACACCTGGAGCGCACAGCAAAACGTGCTGGGCCTGCGGGGTTTGGCGCCATAGACAGTTTCTGGCATCCCAGAAGTCAATACGTCGGCACCTACGACAAACAATGGCAGGAACAGCGCCATCCACTACTGCCATTGGACTGGCAACCACAATGCCTGCAATGTGCACCGCTGGATCAGCAGACAGAAAAGCCCCTGCGCGGCGCAGAAACCATTGAACTGTTTAATCTGACACCCAGTGGGCGGCTATGCTTTCAGCTACCCAAAATCTACCTTACCTTCACCACCCACATCGCCGGCAGAGTTGAAGAACATCGGGCGCAAATGTCCAGCGTCATCATCGAGCCGGACACAATGCAGGTGAAGCTGATCTGGAATACCGAATTGCTGTGCCGCAATGAAAGCGATTACCTGGACCGCACCATCATTCGCCAAAAAAGGTACGAACAATGAGCGGGCCCGTTTTTGTCGTCAGCACCGGAGCACGTACCCCACTGGGTTTGGACACCGACACCTCCGCAGCAGCAGTGAGAGCGGCTATCAGCAGCTGCAGCGAACACCCTTTTATGGTTGATCAGGTGGGCGAGCCCATGCCCGCCTCTATGGATGCCCTACTGGATCCTGCAACACCCTGCCGGGAGCGCATGCTCGCCATGGGGCAAGCCGCACTACTGGAAACCAGCCAACCACTGACCAACATCAACCTTGGCGCTCTACCGCTGTTGCTGGGCTTACCCGAGCCGCGCCCGGGATTTGGTGAATCCGATGCCCACTGGCTGAGCCAGCAAATCAGTCAGCACCCGGAGCTGCCTGTATCCATCAGCAAAAGCCAGGCTTACATGAGTGGAAACAGCGCGGTACTGTCACTGTTTGATATGGCCAGACAGGAGATGGCGCAAGGGCAATATGAAGCCTGTCTGATTGGCGGTATAGAGAGTTATTTTCATGCGGACACCATGGAATGGCTGGACACCAACAAACAACTGCTGGGCAGTGTATCCCGCGCTGGATTTGTACCAGCAGAAGGCGCCGGCTTTTGCCTGGTCATGACGCCCACCGCAGCGCAGCAAGCCGGGCTGCAACCCATTGCCCTGATCCACAACACCGCCACGGCGTGGGAAAGCAGGCTGATCAAAACCCAGGAGATGAATTTTGGGGAAGCTTTAATTGAATCGGTTCGCTCCACTGTGGCGGGCTTGGACGCCTCCCGGGATCGTATCCATTCCATCTATTGCGACATCAACGGAGAACGCTACCGAGGAGAAGAATGGGGCTTCACTTGCCTGAAACTGGCACAGTATTTTGATGACCCCACCGGCTACTGGAGCCCGGCGGATTGCTGGGGTGATATGGGAGCGGCCTCCGGCGCATTGTTTGTAGGCCTGGCAACGCAGGCAGCACTCCGGGGCTATGCAAGCGGAAAACGCAGTCTGCTGTGGACCAGTTCCGAAAACGGGTTGCGCACAGCCGCCTTACTGGAAGCGGACGTTATTCCCAGTCCGTATCGAGGTTAACTCCATGGCCAGCGTCGCAATCCACCCGCCCAAAACACCGGTGACCAAAGGCAGCATGGGTATCGCCAAAGCCACCATTCCCAATATCTGCAAAATGCCGGGGCCACCAGCACCTTTTGTGCCATCGCCCCTTCCCAATATCGCCAAATCCGGCATGTCCCCAAAAGGGTA
Organism: Ketobacter sp. GenoA1; assembly: GCF_003671475.1. Taxonomy (NCBI): domain Bacteria; kingdom Pseudomonadati; phylum Pseudomonadota; class Gammaproteobacteria; order Pseudomonadales; family Ketobacteraceae; genus Ketobacter; species Ketobacter sp. GenoA1. Next base: position 123,542 of record NZ_RCHM01000045.1, read on the forward strand.
TTCCACCACCGTAAAAATTGAAGGCAACACCGTTGCCATCCGTGGAGCAACGTTTAAGAGCATGGGGGATATGGCCAGCAAAGGCACCGGCGGCGGTTTGATTTCCGCCAACACCCATGGGCCGGCCAAATTCATCACCCCCGGTTCGCTCACAGTCAAGATACAGGGCAAAAGCGTGCATCTGCTGAGCGAACCCATGCTGAACAATCTGGGTGCCAGCGGCATGCCACCCAATACCGGCGCCACCATGACAGGATTAGGGCAGGCCAACCAGGATCTGACTGACTTCCAAATGGAGTTACTGTGCATGATCTTCTGCCAGTGCCTGCAAACCCGCCCCTTTGCCAAACAGGGTACACCAGTGGGCGTGGACCGGTCTGCTTTTGAATCGCCCGGGGACATCAAGGCCAAAACCAACCGCTTTGACAATCAAAAATGTGTCGAGAAAGAACTGGAAAACAACCCAACCATGATCGCGGAACAACCCTTCGATATGAGCAAAACCCCGCCGCAGGCTATCTCGGGCCGCCCGTCAGGCCACCGGCGGCCGGACGTGGTTTGCCTGGGAGCACCGGGCCCGGTCAGCGGCACAAACATCACCCGTATCGTGGAAATGAAGTTCCCCGGGGATTCCTGGAATCAGGGACAGCAGCGCGCCTATGAGCGCATCGCGCAGGAAAACAACCCGGACGCCACTGTCGAATTAATGGATGAGGAATCTTGTGGATGCTAACTGAGTCATTGCAAACCATGTTACCCATTCGGGATAGCAAGAATAATCCGGTGATAAAAGTGTGCCCACTGCTCACACTTTACTTTCACAACGGCCACCTGGAATCCACCCGCTTGGCGGTATCCGAATGTGCCAACGAATTTCTAAACGTATTCAAAGCGCAGCTTCATTGGGGCATTCTCGGGGTGGGAAAACCGCAGGCGTTCAATACCTTTCCCGAGCAGGCAACGCGGCAATACCTGGATTCCGTTGATGTGACTGATGATGATGGCTGGCAAATCTATTGGCACAGTGATGAACCGGAACACGCCAGTGATTGTGGCTTTCAGGCTTCAGGTTGTTCCCAACAGCAAAGCGAGGAGCTGGGCCACCTTTCCTATCTGTCCGTACACTTCCCTCTGCACAGTGCCCTGGGCGATCCGGACGCCCTGCTGGCTCTGGCGCTGCGCTGGTGCGAGCGCCTGAAACCGTACCATGGTTACGGCGGCATGGGCATCATCCACGCCAGCGATCGATTTGTTGCCGCACAACATGAAAATGAAGAATACGCACTGGCCCAGCGCTTTCCGGCGCTGGAGGTGGACTACCCACTGAAACACGCCCTGTGGTCACGGGAGGGCATAAAGGGCGGTAATTGGCTCACCATTCTGTCTGAATCCTGGCTCGGCAAATTACAGTCACCCGATTCCCGGTTCACCCTGCCTGCTCCCTTCGACATTCACCCCTACCCGGGCGGAATCATCATACGGGCCGGCCAGTCACCCATTGTGGCTGACCGCAATCAGGGTACCGATACGCCCATTTATCGCCAGCTTGCCAACGCACTTAAACCCATCCGCCTGACCACGCACCCGGCCATTCATACCTCCCGCGGTAAATTTAACCGGCAGGCCTTTGAAGAATGGATCGAGCGTTTTGATGGCTAGTATCAGCAAGGAACAGAAATAGCATGGGAGCCCAGGCCGAACACCTCACGCCCGCCGAAACCAGCACTCAACCGGCCCTGGCGCCGGTACTGGAGGAGTACCTTGCGGGTGCACAGTTGCTGTTTGAGCAACGTGATGGAGCCGTTAACCTGGGCGATCTGCGCGGTCGGGATCTGCAACTGGATGCCTGTATTGACGGTCTACGCATCGCGGGGAACAACGCATGGAAACTGCTGGAGTCGGCGCTGGCAGCAGCGGATAGCGGTGTCGTCTTTGTTGCCACCGTACTGGCGCTGGAATCCAAACACACCGTGCGTCTGAAACAAATTCTGGCGCTGGCGGAAACCGATACCACCCTGCAGTTTGGTGTCAGACAGGCGTTTTCCTGGGTACCTGAGCCCATTACACGCCCGCTGCTCCCCCATCTCATGGCCTCAGGGAACACCTTTTACCAGGGCCTTGGCCTGCACCTTTACCATCAGCATCACATCCACGCGGATACGCACCTGGAATGGGCGATCACCCATGCCGGCACCGACATCCGCGACGCCGGCCTCACCACTGCCGGCGAACTGGGGGCAACCACCCTGCTGCCAGTGTGCCTGCAAGCACTACAATCCGAGCAACACTCCACCCGTTTTGCGGCAGCACGGGCAGCCCTGTTGCTGGGTGAAAATACCCACTCACTGTCTGCTCTGCAATCCTTGGTAACGGGGAACACTCCGTATCAGGCGAAGGCACTGACACTGCTTGCTGTGTTTCTGCCGCTGGAAGCGGCCCAGTCGTTTCTGACCCGGCTCAGGGGATATACTCGCAACAAACGACTGCTGGTTAGGGTCGCCGGGGACTTGGGCGATCCCGTCAACATCCCCGCCCTGCTCCGCCTGATGGCCGACCCGGAGCTGACCCGTTTGGCCGCTTACGCAGTCAGTTGCATCACAGGACTGGACCTGATTGAAAACAATATGGACGCCGCCCCACCCGAGGATTTTGCAGCCGGCCCCAATGACGAGCCCGAGGATGAGAACGTTGAATCAGACCCGGATGAAGAGCTGCCCTGGCCGGACCGGGACAAACTGGTGCAATGGTGGGAACACAATGGCTCAACCTTCAAGCCCGGCACACGCTATCAGATGGGCCGGCAAATCAACCACCGCCACTGCCTGGATGTTTTGCAATTTGGTAGCCAGGCACAACGCTCGATTGCCGCTCTGCACTTAAAAAAACTGGACCCGGCAGCCCCGCTGTTTCTCACTGAGGCTCCCGCCTGGCGTCAACAAGCGCGCCTGGCGCAGCTGCGTCACAGTTGAGACGAAAAAAGGCCGGTTGTTTCCAACCGGCCTTTTCTTTCACTCTGGTTAAGGAGGTTACCTAAACCGCTATAAACCTTAGAACTGGTTCATAGTATTGTCTTTACCAGAGGCTTTCAGAGCAGCTTCACCAGCGAAGTACTCTTTGTGGTCATCACCGATATCGGATCCGGCCATGTTTTGGTGCTTAACGCAAGCGATACCCTGACGGATCTCTTTACGCTGCACGCCGGCAACATAAGCCAGCATGCCTTCATCACCGAAGTAACCTTTGGCCAGGTTGTCAGTAGACAGCGCGGCAGTGTGGTAAGTCGGCAAAGTGATCAGGTGGTGGAAGATACCCGCTTCACGTGATGCATCAGCCTGGAAGCTCTGGATGCGACGATCGGCTTCAGCAGACAGCTCGCTCTCGTCGTATTCTGAACTCATCAGGTTGGCACGATCGTATGCAGACACGTCTTTACCTTCTTCACTCCACGCATCGAACACCTGCTGACGGAAGTTCAGAGTCCAGTTGAAGGACGGGCTGTTGTTGTAAACCAGCTTGGCATTGGGTACCACTTCACGGATACGGTTAACCATACCGGCGATCTGGCCAACGTGGGGCTTCTCGGTTTCGATCCACAGCAGGTCTGCACCGTTCTGCAAAGAAGTAATACAGTCCAGAACCACACGATCTTCACCGGAACCTTTCTTGAACTGGAACAGGTTGGAAGGCAGACGCTTGGGCTTCAACAGCTTGCCGTTGGCTTTAACCACCACGTCACCGTTGTCGATGTCGTCAGCGCTTTCGATGTAATCACCGTCCAGGAAGCTGTTGTACTGGTCGCCCAGGTCACCGGGTTCGTTGGTTACGGCGATTTGCTTGGTCAGGCCGGCACCCAGCGAGTCGGTACGGGCAACGATAACACCGTCGTCTACACCCAGCTCCATGAACGCGTAACGAACAGCGCGGATCTTGGCCAGGAAGTCAGCGTGAGGAACGGTTACTTTACCGTCCTGGTGACCACATTGCTTCTCGTCAGAAACCTGGTTCTCGATCTGGATGCAGCAAGCACCGGCTTCGATCATGCGCTTGGCCAGCAGGTAAGTGGCTTCTGCATTACCGAAACCAGCGTCGATGTCGGCAATAATGGGCACAACGTGAGTCTGGTGGTTGTCGATTTTGCTCTGAACTTCAGCCGCCTTGGCGGAATCACCGGCTTCACGGGCCGCATCCAGCTCACGGAACAGGCCACCCAGCTCACGGGCATCGGCCTGACGCAGGAAGGTGTACAGTTCTTCGATCAGACCGGAAACAGAAGTCTTCTCGTGCATGGACTGATCCGGCAGAGGGCCGAAGTCGGAACGCAGAGCCGCAACCATCCAACCGGACAGGTACAGGTAACGACGCTTGGTGTCACCCAGGTGCTTTTTGATGGCAATCAGTTTCTGCTGACCGATGAAACCGTGCCAGCAACCCAGAGACTGAGTGTACTGAGCGGAATCGGCATCGTAGGCAGCCATGTCTTCACGCATGATCTTGGCTGTGTACTTGGCAATATCCAAACCGGTTTTGAAACGGTTTTGCAAACGCATACGAGCAACCGACTCAGGGCTGATCGCGTTCCAGGTGGGGCCATTGGCAGCGATTACAGATGCTGCTTCATCAGTAAAAGCGGAGTAGTTAGACATGGTAGATCCTCTACATTTAGGAATTAGGTATCGCAGTAAATCACGTCAACGCATAACTATAGACAACAGTCTTTACTGCAGATGAAGGCATTCTACGGAGCACACGAGCATAAATAAAATTAATAGATCGTATAGTGGGTATTTTTTACATGAATAAAGCATACAGGCCAGAGTTGACGGGGGCTGCAGCAACAAATGCATACTGCAGCGACCAGCCAGTCAGACGCTAGAGGTGTATTTCACCCTGCAAAAACAGCACCGCAGAGCCACAGATATTCACCCGATCCGCAGCCATTTCACACAGTACGTCACCGCCTCTGGCGGAAATTTGCCGGGCCTGCAGCCGCTGGCGCCCCAGCCGCTGCGACCAGTAAGGCGCCAATTGGGTGTATGCAGAACCGGTTACGGGATCTTCCGGAATGCCGCAGCGAGGGGCAAAAAAGCGCACCACAAAATCCTGATGATCCCCCGGGGCGGTTACCGCCACCCCTCTAAGAGCCAACTGCTTCAAGGCTTCCATATCAGGCTGCAATTGCGCCAGTTGTTGTTCGCTCTCCAGCACCACCAGGTAATCTTCCGAGGCCAGGCAGCACTGGGGCTCTACCCCCAACCCCTCAACCAGGGCCCGCGGCGGCTCACAGACAACGCCGGGCTGGGCCGGGAAATCCATACTGAAAAGATCACCCTCCCTGCGCACGGATAAAGGCCCGGAAAGGGATTCAAATACCACCTGCGGCCCACTCCAGCCCAACTTCTCGTAGAGTATGAAGGCGGACGCCAGAGTGGCATGGCCACACAATTTCACCTCCACCGTGGGTGTAAACCAGCGGATACGAAACCCCGTACCTTCCGGCACAAAGAACGCCGTTTCCGCCAGATTGTTTTCGGCAGCGATGTTTTGCATGGTGGCATCGGGCAGCCATTGCTCCAGGGGAACGACGGCAGCGGGGTTGCCTTCGAATACCTGTGAGGCGAAGGCGTCGACTTGATACTGCGTCAACAACATCAATATTCTCCAATTCGCAAAAAAATTACATTATCCGAAATCGAGAATGCTGACTACATCCACTAGCCCTCGTTTTGTGATAAGCCTATTAAAAATCACCCACTTACACCTTGCATACCCCCACAACGAGTTGCAAAATAGCCACCAGACCAATTGGAGAAACGGATCAACGTTACCGTGCCAGGAACCCCGCACAATTCCATCCGACGCATGGTGGCGGCACTCTGCCCCCTGTTGCTGATCGTGGTGGCCAACACCAGCCACGCTGGCCCCTGGATCAATCCGGGTGATGAAACCCTGCGCCATCACCTCCAAGTGCTCTCTGATGCTGGCGCAGTAACCGTACCGATCACCACTTGGCCGTTGATGTGGAGCGGCATCAAGCAAGACCTTGAATCGTTGAGCCCAGGCAAACTTAGCAGCGCACAAGCACTGTCTTTAAGTTATGTGCGCTTTGCCCTGCGCCGCGATACGGGCAACGACATCCGATATAACTGGCGCGGAGACGTGCGCCAGGATCCACGACTCTTCACCGACTTTGGCGACAGCCAGCGTGACCAAGCGGAGACCAGCCTGTCCGCTGACTGGATGGGCAAACACCTGGCAGGTCGCCTGAAAATATCCTACACCGACGACGCCAACGATGACCCCAATGCCAAACTGGACGGCAGCTATATCAGCACGGTGTTGGGAAACTGGGCGTTTACTGCAGGCTCCATCGAGCGCTGGTGGGGCCCCGGCTGGCAAAACAGCCTGATTTTAAGCACCAACGCCCGCCCCGCCCCCAGCCTTTCCCTGCAACGCAATCATTCGGCCGCCTTTGAGACACCCTGGTTAAGCTGGATTGGCCCCTGGCATCTGGAAACCTTTATGGGGCGGTTGGAAAATAATCGGGAAATCAGCCATGCATTACTGTGGGGGCTGCGGATCACTTTTCGACCAATTCAACCGTTGGAAATTGGTTTAACCCGAACAGCACAATGGGGTGGTGAAGGTCGCCCACGAGACTTCAGCACCTTTACTGATCTGCTATTAGGGCGGGATAATCGCGGCGACGAAGGAATCGAACAGCGTAACGAACCAGGCAATCAGCTTGGGGGGATTGACTGGCGACTTAGTGGAACATTTTTTGGTGATACTGGTGTAGGACTGTATAGTCAATGGATTGGTGAAGACGAATCCGGGGGAACACCAAGCCGATTTAGTATGCTAATAGGTGCTGATGCGAGTATCATTCTTACTGGCATCCACCATCGTATTTACCTTGAGTTCAGCGACACCACCGCAGAAGGTTTTAAAGGCGGCGACAGCGCCAGACCAAATATCAGTTATGAACACAGCATTTACAAAAACGGATATCGTTATCGGATTAGAAGCATCGCATCCGCCACCGACAACGACACCCGCATGCTAACCTTGGCACATGATTTACACCTGAACGACGATCAACAAATCAGTTGGTCTCTCGCCAAGGTAGAAGTGAACCGGGATGGAACGGACACCAGCCCGCCAGGCGGCAACACCTTGAGCAGAAACGTCAGGACCAATCTGTGGTTGGCGGATGCCCGATACAGTATATTAATTAACCCGTGGCAATTGAGCTTCGGGGTGGATTATCAAAGTGAAGATCTAACCTATGGGGGAGACAGTATTGGCGGTGCCAGTGCCTATTTCGCATGGGAAGCCAGATGGTAATTGAAACAACATGCAACTCATTAAAAACCTAATTAGACGATCCTTTAGCCTTTTAGCCCTGCTACTGTTGGCAGGTACAACGACTGTCGCCTTTGGCCTAACCCCCACTTCACAGCAAATTGAGATGTTCAAAAGCCTGTCGCCGGAGCAACAGCGCGCTTTGGCCAGCCAATATGGTGTGAACCTCGACGACCTAGGCTTGGGAGGCAACACGGCCCAGCCTAATCTCGGGCAAAACACCAACCAACCAAACATTCGTCCGACTCTACAAGATGTTTCCATGTTCAATCGAACAGACAGCCAACCAGAAAGGGAAGCGGACAAAGGCGAAAACATTGAAAAAGTAAAAGCCGAACTGCGTCAGTTTGGTTACGACCTATTCAATGGTACTCCCGACGCATTTATGCCGGTAAGTGATATCCCTCCCCCGGACAGCTATGTACTCGGCCCCGGGGACAGTCTGGTGATCCAACTGTATGGGAAGGTAAACAACAGCTACAACCTGGCGGTGAACAGGGATGGCCAAATCCAACTCCCTGAAATTGGCCCCATCACCCTGGCCGGATTGACCTTCAGCAATGCCCGCCAAGTACTGATGGATACTGTCGCCCAACAAATGATCGGCGTTAAAGCCAGTGTCACGATGGGAACTCTTCGCTCCATACGCATTTTCGTATTGGGTGAGGCTCTGCAACCAGGGTCATACACCGTAAGCTCACTTTCCACCATGACCAATGCCCTGTTCACCTCCGGCGGGATCAGCAAGATAGGGTCACTCCGTAATATTCAATTGAAGCGCCAGGGTAAATTAATTACCACGCTGGATCTGTACGACCTGCTACTGAATGGAGATACCAGTGACGATGCCCGCCTACTGCCGGGAGATGTCATTTTCATTCCCCCCATTGGGGAAACCGTGGGGATAAGTGGCGAGGTTAAGCGTCCAGGCATCTATGAACTTAAGAGAGAAAACAAAGCAATTGAGGCAATACAACTGGCTGGTGGCTTTACCCCAACAGCGTTCCCAGCTGTCTCTCGCATCGAGCGTATTGATAACAAAGGGGAGCGTACGCTGGTTGATGCAAACTTAACTCAACAGTCTGGCAAAAATATACGAGTAAAAGACGCAGACATGATTCGCGTCTATTCCGTACTGGAAAACATGGAAGATGTCGTCATGCTGGAAGGCCACGTAGAACGCCCCGGTGGATTTGCCTGGCGCCAAGGTATGCGAGTCACTGACGTTATTCGAGGTGCGGAAGAGCTTTTGCCGTTTCCGGATCTGAGCATCGCCTTGATTGAACGGGAAATTCAACCCACCCGAGAAAAGGTGGTGGTCACTTTTAACTTGGGCAAAGCACTTAGCAACCCCTCAAGCCCGGATAACCTTGAGTTGAAAACACGCGACAAAATCTACGTCTTCAACTTTGAAGAAGCAAGAACAAACCAGCTTGGAGAATTAGTGGAACGGCTTAAGCTGCAAGCCGACAAGGATTTAAGAAAACAAACGGTCAAAGTATCCGGCTACGTTCGCTTTCCTGGCGAATACCCCCTTGGCATGAATATGTCAGCGCGAGATGCAGTCACACTCGCTGGCGGCTTGACCGAGAATGCCTATGGCCTTAGGGGTGAAATCACCCGAATAACCTATAGCGAAACAGAAGAACAGAGCATCGAACATATCAATGTTGATCTCGCCAATAGCTCTGTGCAGAGCCTTAAAGAAGAAGATGAACTTCACATAAAGCGATTACCCAACTGGCTGGATCAAGAGGTAGTCACCATAGAGGGTGAGGTGAAGTTTCCTGGAAAATTCAAAATAAAGCGAGGAGAAACCCTCGGCCAAGTAATTGAGCGAGCGGGCGGACTCAATAAATGGGCCTACCCAGAGGGTGCAGTCTTTTCAAGGGAAGATCTTAGGAAGTTAGAATCAGAAAGGCTTAAAGAACTACGCGATAAATTAGAGTCAGATATCGCCGCTGCAAACGTCGAACAACAATCCGAAATTCAAAAAATAGCAATTAGTGATGCCGAGGAATTACTTGAAAGCCTGAACTCTGTGCGCCCCCTTGGCAGAATGGTCATTGACTTAAATTCGGTTATAGCAAAAACAACCACATCAATCCAACTAAAAGATGGCGACAAACTCGTCATCCCCAGAAAAAAACAAGCTGTTACCGTTGTGGGAGAAGTTCAATTTCCAACTTCACACATATTTGAAAGGGGCCTTAGTGCAGACGAGTATATCAAACGAAGCGGCGGAACTACGCAAAAAGCTGACGACAACAGAATTTACGTAGTGAAAGCAAATGGTAGAGTATTTTTGCCTGAACAAACGGGGTGGTTCAAAGCAACCAACCACAGAATCGAAGCCGGGGACACAGTTGTTGTTCCGTTGGACGCAGATCGAATTAAACCACTAACTCTGTGGACTAGCATTTCTCAAGTTTTCTATCAAATTGCTCTAGGGGCAGCTGCAGTAGCTAGTTTTTAGTTAAAAACATCACAAACATGCATGGTTTAGGAGCCCGATTTGAGCAAAGAAAAACATCCTGAAGCGAACACAACAAGGCTTATCGAAGGCGAAATCGATGTTCGCGACATTTTTCAGGCAATGCTATGGGGGAAAGCCTGGATTGTAGGGATTACCATCGCTGCAGCTATAGCATCAGTAATTTACGCACTTTCATTAAGCAACGTCTACCGGGCAGAAGCCATAGTGATTCCAGCGTCAGCGGGGCAAGAAGCTCAAGGAAGGCTTGGAGGAATAGTATCACAACTGGGGGGGATCAGTGGCCTTTCAAGCATAATCGGCACTCCCCAATGGAGAGATAAAACATTGGTTACCATGGAGATTCTAAAGTCGAGAGCATTTTTTGAGAAGTTCTCAAAGAAGCGAGACATTCTCCCAAAATTATTGGCTGCAAAGGAATGGGATCCTAATACCCGAGAGCTAACACTGGATAATGACGTATACGATCCGACTGGAGGAGAGTGGCTTATCCCTCCGAAGTTTCCGAACATGGAAGTGCCTAGCCTACAAGAATCCCACGAGGTTTTTCTTTCTAGATTGTCAGTATCACAAGAGAAAAGCACTGGCTTGATTCGCATTTCCATTGAGCATATTTCACCAGATGTCGCCAAACGGTGGGTCGAGTGGCTAATAGAGGATTTAAACGAAGACGCGCGACAATTGGACATAACAGAGGCAAAAAACTCTATTGAATTTCTCAAGGAAGAAATTCAAGAAACGGTCCTGAGCGATTTGCGAGTTGGATTGTTCAATCTAATGCAATCACAAGTTGAAAAGATCATGTTCGCCAGAGTAACACCGGAATACGTTTTTAAGGTTATTGACCCACCATACACACCAGAAATCAAAGTAAAACCCAAAAGAGCGTACATATGCATAATCGCAACAATAATAGGCTCATTAACTGGAACTCTAGGCGTACTAATCTACTACTTTGCATTCAAAGTACGAGAACAAGAGATACAAGCTATCAACTGAATGCTCTATGCCTCCCCTATTGAACTTGAAAACAATCAGAGGATACAACAAATGCTCAATTTTGCTTTAGTAGGCTGTGGACGCATATCAAAGCGGCACTCAGAACTCTTAGGAAACAACTTAATTGCTGGAGCCAGATTATGTGCAGTCTGCGATACCAATATCGAGAAGTGTAAAACCATTGCAAAGCAATTTGGCATCAATCACTACCACGACATGCACGAAATGATGACCTCAGAGAAAGTTGATGTTGTAGTGGTATTAACAGAAAGCGGGAACCATGCCAAGCACGTAATTGAGTTATCAAGGCATGGCAAACATATCATCGTTGAGAAGCCTATGGCTTTATCACTCAAAGATGCAGACCAAATGATTGCTGCGTGTGATTCTGCGGGCATAAAACTGTTTGTTGTTAAGCAAAATAGATTCAATGTACCCGTAATCAAGCTTCGTGAAGCTTTAGAAAGCGGCAGATTCGGCAAACTAGTATTGGGAACAGTCAGAGTAAGGTGGTGTAGGCCTCAATCCTACTATGACCAAGATGAGTGGCGAGGCACATGGGCTTTGGATGGCGGCGTGCTTACAAACCAAGCAAGTCATCACGTAGATTTGCTAGAATGGATGATGGGAGAAGTAGAAAGCGTGTCAGCCTTCAGCACAAGAGCGTTAGCCAACATTGAGGCAGAAGATACTGCAGTAGTTGCATTGAAATTTACTAATGGCGCGCTAGGAGTAATTGAAGCTACAACTGCTGTAAGACCTAAAGATCTAGAAGGCTCAATATCTGTCCTTGGTGAGCGAGGTTCAGTTGAAATAGGTGGTTTTGCAGTAAACCAAATGAAAACATGGAATTTTTTAGAAGAAACGCCTGAAGACCAAGGAGTAATGGAAAAATACTCAGTAAATCCACCGAATGTCTATGGATATGGGCATCAAGCCTACTATGATCATGTTGTAGACTCAATAACAAACAATAAAAGGCACTTGGTTGATGGCTTGGAAGGAAGAAAAAGCCTTGAACTTATCAACGCGATCTATGAATCGATAGAAACAGGCCAGGAAGTCGCGCTTCGATTCAAACCTAGATTCTGTAAATTGGGCGGGTGAATATGGCAGCCACGATACGCCATGCTGGAATAGTTGACATTACCTGCGGTGAAAACGTCACCGTAATCGAACCAGCGAATTTATATGGATGCACTCTTATGGATGGTGTATTTGTAGGACCGTTTGTTGAAATACAAAGAAATGTAGTAATAGGATGCAGAACCAAAATCCAGTCCCACTCTTTTATATGTGAATTTGTCGAAATAGGAAATGACTGCTTTATCGGTCATGGGGTAATGTTTATCAACGACACATTCTCGGAAGGGGGCCCCGCCATGGGCGACAAAAGCAAGTGGCTGCCAACAAAAATTGGAAATAACGTATCAATTGGTAGCAACGCCACTCTGCTCCCTGTTTTTATATGCGACAGCGTAGTTATCGGTGCAGGCAGCACTGTAACAAAAGACATCTTGGAGCCAGGAACGTATGCAGGCAACCCAGCTAGGAGAGTAAAGTAATGCAATCCACATGTAAAAGATGCTTGTTGCAGCACGAAATTGATGAAGCACAATACACAGCTAGTGGATGCAACTTTTGTGACACCTATATGTCGCGACTTAACCAAATTAATCAGGTAAACAAATCTGGCTTTCAAAAAGATATAGCCTACCGAGTCAAACAGAATAAAGGTCCAAACCAAGAGTATGATTGTGTTATTGGTGTTTCAGGAGGCACCGATAGCTCATATCTAGTTGATTGGGCCCACGAACATAGACTAAATGCATTACTTGTCCATGTTGACAACGGTTGGAATACTGAGCTGTCCACTAGAAATATTGAGCTGCTTTCTAAGGGCACTGGCTTTCCACTGGTTACAGTTGTTCTAAATTGGAGTAACTTCAGAGATATACAAAAAGCTTTTGTAGAGGCAGGACTAAAGGAACTAGAATTCGCCACTGATCACGCCATCAAATTTGGCGTATATCAGACAGCAAAAAAACACGGCATAAAATCCATTCTGTCTGGTCGCAATCTAGTCACTGAAGGGATATTACCTGAAGCTTGGTCTTACGGCCCTTTAGACAGGAAGTTTCTTCTATCAGTATGCTCGAGACATGGAGTATCTATTGACAAATCGTTCCCCTCACAATCTCTTTTCAGCTATCTTTTTGATCGCATAACCAGGCGCTACCAAGAATACTTTCCTCTAAACTACGTAGAACAATCATCAGACGAATGGAAGATGAAGCTTGAGAAAAAATACGGTTGGAAAAAATACGACCAGAAGCACTTCGAATCAACTTGGACAAAGTTTTATCAAGGATACTGGCTACCAAAGCGATTCGGCATTGACAAACGGAGAGCCCACCTTTCTGTAAAGTTACTTAGAGGGGAAATCACTCGCACTAATGCTATTGAGCAACTAAATCAACCTATGCTGCCAACTGATTATGAACACACTGAACTGAAATATGTTGCAGAAAAATTGAACATCCCTGCATCTGAATTGATTAGCTTCTCATGCAAAGGCGACACACCAGTATCTGAATTTAGAAATAATAAAGTATTTTTCGACCTGTTACACACACCAACCTATATTGCCGTGCGTAGATTTCTACTGAGTTAGCAACTTGAATTATGCACTTCCATTTTTAAACTTTGGCTTGTCTTTAGCCATGCTTCCCATACTATCAAGGGGATATAGCGCTGAGCTGTGGGGTAGCTGGAGCCTGTACTTTATAGCGGGGTCAACAACCGGCACACTTATAACCTTAAGGCTAGAAAACGTATTTTACAGTACAAAAAAAGCGGAAGTTGTAAGTCGGTTTTGCAGTACGTTACTTATTTCAATGTATCTAATACATTGCATAGCAATTTTTGCAACACTCTCAATCTTTCAATTCGATCTACAAACGACAGCTGCAATACTTTCGTTAAACACGGCCATTAATACGATCCTAATCGCATATTATCTAAGGATTGGACGCACGACCCCCTATGCATTCTCAGTACTAATGCTCAGCGCTATTCCGCTGTGTGCAAATGTCCTAATTTCCATATTCACAAACTTCACAAAACTCAATTTCTTCATAAGTTATATAACATCAAACATGCTTACCGCATTTTTGGCTTTCAGAATAATCAAAATGAATTTCAGAAACTGGTCAGATTACACAAAGCAATGCAAGCGCTTGGCACAAAGAGGAAAGCATCAACTGAGATATACGCTACCACAAACAGTCGTCAATCTAGTTCGTTTAAGATCTGTTTACCTTTTCATGGGCGGCAACATCTCACCAAGCCACATTGCTACGTACAACTTTACAGAAAGAGTATCCAACTCAGTATCCAGCTCCTTGGCTCAGGTATTGCGCCCATACTATGTCAACCATTCAAAAGCACATAAGGGGTTATTGGACTCAAAACTTAAAATCCTACTAATTTTGATCATAGCATCTTGCCTAACCCTGACATTCTTACTTTATAACAACAACTTACTTCCAATAGTATTCGGGGAACAATATAACAATTCAGACAAAATATGGAAACTAATGCTATTACAAGGCATCTCAGCAGCATTTTTTAACTGGGGTGACAAAGCTTTCGAGATACGCAACAAACAAAAACTTAACTTTAATATCGAACTATCAGCAGCAATTCTATTTACTCTCTTCTTTTTGATAAACAATAAAGCAAACTTATTCATAGGTTGGGAACTACTATCAACAGTAATTTACTTACAGATTTCTACGTACTTGGCCTGGTCTTACTTTGCAATTAAAACAGTTTGGAATGCAAAAGCAGGAGCCAGTATTATTTTGATTTTCCTTGTTACCTTTTTCATTTTGTTGAGCAACTAAAGATGCCGAAACTTCTCAATATTTCAGGAACTGGCCGAAGTGGCACTACTATAATCAAGGAAATACTTAGCCAGCATCCATCGGTGGCTACGGTGAAGGGCCGAGAGATGAGAATATTATGTGATCCGGATGGCATTCTTGATTTCTATAGAACACTTAAAACCAACCCAAGCCCTTTTATATTCGACTCTTCGATGAAACGATTCGAAAGTGCCTATAAAGCAATAATGAATGGCTCAAAAGTCCATGCTGGAATTGGATACCATTTGAGAACAAAAGTTGGCTCAGTGTTTAACCGAGTAGCAACTCCACGATATATGGGAGTAACTGGTGGTCGCTTTCTTCTAAATCACAAACAAATATATAACGAGTTTTTAGAAGATCTTGGCGCATGTTTATACAACGGGAGGTATATTGGATCCTCTCTTTTTGAAAAGCAACAAATGTCATACAAAACCACGGGGACTTCTGCAACAAAACAAGCATTTCGAAAACTCGTACAAAAATATATCGATGGAATACGTGCTGAAAAACCTGTGCTCTGCGAAGACAATCCTTTTTCGTTTTATTTCCATAAGGAGTATCAAGAACTCCTAGGAACTTCTCATGAAATGTTTTTTATTATTCGAGACCCACGAGACATAGTCGCATCATCCATAGATATGACATGGGCCCCCACAGAAGTAGGAAGTTGTGCTCTGTATATCAAGTCCATATTGGAATCCTTTGAGGACACCCCAGATGTAAAAATAGTAAAACTCGAAGAGTTTATTGCGAACCCACGACAACAGGTCAAAAGAATCTTTGACAGTATAGAACTTGAGGATTGCGAGCTCGACTTTTCAATGCTTAACAATAAGAGTATAGGGAGATACAGATCATTGGAACCCAGCAAAATCAGGGAATTAGATAGAATATTCCATCATGAGCTAGAGAAATATGGCTATACGTAACCTCTTCGAAAAGGCCTGTAGATTTCACATTTTCTATATAACTTTTTTTGTTGCTATTTCTCAAGTAGTAGTATCAGAAGGCTTCGTTAAGGATTTATTCGTTTCCAACATAGATTCGACCCTTAACCTCCCTGCCATTCTCATTATCGCTGCAGTTTTATGGCCCATAACCAAATTAAGCGTGGAAATACAAGCTCTAGCATTTTTTGGATTGGTGCCATGCGCGACAAACTATTTAATAGCTCAGAACAGCTCTGCACTTGAAGCTTTCATAATTTCATTAAGTTATTTCCTAGTATTTCTAATAGCATACAGGATTGCAGCATACATACCGTACCTAAGGCTACACCCGCCAATGCTAACAACAAGAACAGCCAAGCTAGCCACACTACTTTCAATCGTGGTGTTCCTTTGCCTTTATGCTAGCCAAGCATCTTTCAATTTTGACTTGTTTGCGTTCTATGACAGCCGCTTCGAAGCGAGAGATGCTTCCTCATTGGTAAAATACTCCGCAGTAAGCATTGGAAGCTTTGGTATAGCGATTACGCTTTCCGCGAAAGGAACAAACAACTTGGTAAAAGTAGCCATTGCACTTTTCCTAGCTAGCATCCTATTTTTAACTCTAGGTGTACGTAACACCTACTTTATAATAGCTATCTACATACTTTTCTGTGCCACACATGCGAGTAAATATTTTATTCATTACATTATGGGGTTTTACGTCTTCTTAAGCAGCTTGGTATTTATCTTCCCTACAACCTTAACTGGGCTCATTGCATCAATGCTCATCAGAAGAACGATCATTGTTCCCGGCTACTGGCCCGAGAAAGCTGTAGAATTGGCCAATAACGGCCTACTTTCGCACAACCAACCTTTGTCTCTACAAGCTGGAACATATTTTTTAGAGCAAGGTCATAACGCCAACATGAACCCTTTCATTACAGTACACATGGAGCACACTCCTCTAGTATCTGTTCTATTAACTACTATATTAGGGTTGATGTTCGGCTATATCGTCAAAATGAATGAACCACTAAAAGGATCTGTTTCAATAGGATTCGTCTTAGCTATAATCTATTCTTCTTTAAGGTTTCAATCGTGGATCTTGTCTGGCGGGCTTTTAATATCATTAGTTTACGTGGTCCTCGCATATCGAAAAGTTCCTTCGCAAAACCTATTAAGTTCGTCCAACCTTAATCCAATAGATGTCCGAAAAGACTGAAGCCCTAACATGGAAAGTATAACGAATATCCACATCTATCCCACTCATGGTTTACATGAATCTCGAATCAAACGATCAATGAAGGCAGCAAAGAGCTCAGGTAGATTTAATAAAATAGCCTTACTAGCCCTACCTGGCGAAAACCATCACAATGTATTGCATGAGTATAGTGAGATAGGATGTAACATTGAGTTCCTCGGAAAGGCCCGCCAATCAGTTTCCATTGGAAAATTACTATATTTGGCGCACACCCTACTCTATTTGTTATCGCACAGAGAGTCTCTTGTGGTAAATGTTCACAATTGGTACAGCTTAATTCCTGTGATGCTAGCAAGCATACTGCGTAATATTAAGATCATATATGAACCTCATGAAGTTGAATTTGGAACCTCATATTCGCTTGGTTTCAGGTCTTTCATAATTAGCATTGTGGAGAGAATTTCGCTCCGACATTTTATCACTGCTACAGTATTCGTAGGTGAAGCAGTTAAACGTGAGTATATAAAAAAATATGGTAAACTTTACTCAATATCTGAGGCGACCATTGTCTATAGTGTTCCGCAAACGACCGACGATACAACATACTACAACCAGATGCTCCCCAAGGATGCAGGTGTTTACGTTGGATTATTTGCCCGTGGGCGTGGCCTGGAGTTACTGGTACAAGCCTACATAAAAACAGGGCGAACACTATTGCTCGTAGGCCACGGAGACATGAGAAGCGAGCTAGAAAACATAGCGTCTAAACACAGCAACATAAGAATTTTGCCATCACTCAAAGAAGGCGAACTACAGGCCTTATTGTCACAATGCTGTTCTGTCGGATTCAGTTTGATGGACACCTCGAGCTTAAGCAATAGATGCGCCAGTCCTAACAAATTCTTTGCCTATATTTTTGCTGGCGTGCCGGTAGTAGTTTCCGGATATGGAGACCAAGCGAGAATTACTGAAGAGTACAATTTAGGCGCCTGTTTAAAGCAACAATCTCTAGAGAGCCTACTAACAGCCATCGAACAAGCGACCGCCATTTATCAAGAAGGCTGCCGAGGGTTTGACGAAGCGAAAGCGCTATATAACTATGAGGCTCAACAAATTTGTATGATTAACACATACCTAAAGGTCACCCAATGAAAATTGGAGTAATTACGACAGGAAGAAACAACCTGAATGCTGTTATCAACATTCTGACTGAACTGGGCGTGGAATCTCACATAGTAGATGAACCGAGTAAATTCGAGCAAATTGATGCGTTAATACTCCCCGGTGTCGGCTCATTCGACGCAGCGATTCAGTACATGAAGCGCCAAGACGTATATCACCATGTAGAGAGCTGGGTAACCAATGACAAACCTACATTGGCAATATGCCTGGGCTTCCAATTGCTTTTTGAAGGCAGTGAAGAGGGCGAACTCAATGGACTGGGTGTTATTCCTGGGAAATGCAAAAAGTTTGGTTCCTCGCTAAAAGTCCCAAGAATAGGCTGGTCGTTCATTGATTGGTCAGATCATTCACCATTTGGCATGACAGATACATCTGAACGATTCTATCTGGTCCATTCTTACCACGCTCCAAGGAACAACTTTGAGATTGCACTCAGCCACTATGGGGAAGACTACTGTGTTGCGGTAAAGAAAGGAAACGTAATAGGCACTCAGTTTCACCCTGAAAAAAGCCTAAAATTTGGGATGGATATTTTTAAAAAATTCATAGGCATAGTAAATGATGGAAAAGCGTAATCAACATATACATCCAAGGGTTATAGTATTCCTTCTATTGGATGGATCTGGTGCCATCAACACCATCAAGTTCAAATACGATCAATACATAGGTGACCCTATCAATTTGGTTAGGATTTTCAATCATAAAGAAGCAGATGAAATGGTTATTACTTCAAAAACGGCTTCTAAAGTTGGAATCGACTTTAAAGTTTTAGGCGACATAGCTGCGAGTGCTCGATTCCCTCTGTCTTATTGTGGCGGCGTTTCCAGCCTAGAAGATGCCTCCAGGATAATACAGCTTGGTTATGAAAAAGTGTCACTAAATTCTACATACTCACCTCAGCTTACGACACGTATCGCAAAAGAATTCGGAACCTCATGTGTTAGCGTATCTATCGATGTAAAGAAGTCTCTTATTGGCAGTTATCGTCGTTTTCAGCACACCACCGAAAAAACACAAACTCTAAACATAAAAGAATTTGCAATAGAAGCTGAGTCGGCTGGCGCAGGAGAATTAATCATAAACATGGTCGACAAAGATGGAACGTATTCAGGATATGATATCGATTTCGTTAGAGATCTAACCGATCACATAGGCATTCCAATAGTTATCTGTGGAGGCGCTAGAAACTTGGTAGACATGAAGAAAGCCAGCGACGCTGGGTGCTCTGCTTTCGGCGCATCCAGCATGTTTGTTTTCTTTGGCGCGGAACGTGGCGTTTTACCAACTTATCCAAGCTTTGATGAACTACAACAGGCCTTGAGGTGAAAAAGATTGAGAATCTGTAACCGATGCGTAATGGACGACCTAGTTGATCCGGACATACAATTTGATAATGACGGGGTATGCAACCATTGTCATCGATACAGCTCCTTATCCCGCGATCGACTAAATCTAGATGATGGTGCGTTTGCATCAATTATAGATGGTATTAAGCATAGAGGAAGAGGAAAGAAATATGACTGCATTGTTGGTGTTAGTGGAGGTGTGGACTCATCGTACGTAGCTTATCTTGCGGCAAAGTCCGGATTAAGAGTCCTAGCCGTTCATGTCGATAATGGTTGGAACTCAGAACTAGCGGTACGAAATATCGAGCAACTTGTAAAAGTGTTAGGAATACCACTTAGAACCGTCGTCTTAAACTGGAATGAGTTTAAGTCTTTGCAAATTGCTTTTTTACGAGCATCTACACCAGACGGAGAGATACCGACCGATCATGCAATATATGCTAGCCTGTGGAGAACAGCTCACCAAACAGGGACTAAAACCATCCTAAGCGGCATGAACTTTCAAACTGAGTCTATTTATGTGCCTAGTTGGTCATACGGTCACATGGATTCGAAGTATCTCAGGAGTGTAAGCTTGAAGAATGGTGGCCCAGAAAAATTTCAAAGCATACCAACTATTTCATTATTCGATCTCGCCTACTTCACTTTTATTAGGCACATACGAAGCGTATCAATATTGAATTACATCCCCTATGTAAAACAGGATGTTATCACCACGCTAAGAAAGGAATTAGATTGGCGCCCATACGAGGGGAAGCACTTTGAATCATCTTACACAAAATTTTATCAGGGTTATGTGCTTCCCAAACAATTTAATATTGATAAGCGAAAAGGTCACTTGTCTGATCTTATCTACAGTGGCCAGATAAACAGAGAACGTGCATTGCGCATCCTATCTGAATCGCCAGTTACCCCTTCAGACACAGAAGATCTAAAAAGATTTGTTTGCACAAAATTTGGCCTTAGCAAAGAAGACCTAGAAGAAATAATTTCTACCCATCCAATGGATAGAAGTAGTTACTCCTCGCACATCAGCACTATAAATAAGATAAAAAGTGGACTGCGACTCTTAAGGCGTTGGGGACTATATCCAAAATAATATCATTAGAATCTAATTTACTCTTAATAATCTTATCCTGGAGAATGTATGCACGTACCTTTCAATGACCTATATAGACAATATTTGTCACTAAAGGATGAATTGGATACTGCAATAAGCGAAACAATTCGTAATTCTGCCTTTGTTCGAGGCCCAGCAGTTGAAATGTTCGAAGAGCAATTTTCGAACATCACATCAAGCAAGTATTGTGTTTCATGTGCAAATGGCACAGATGCATTATATATAGCAATGAAAACTTTAGGAGTTAAACCTGGTGATGAGGTTATTGTTCCTGCGCATTCCTGGATTTCTACGAGTGAAACAGTTACGCAAGCAGGTGCAAGCGTTGTATTTTGCGACACGACTATAGATTCTTTCACATTGAACCCTGACGACCTCGAACGAAAAATATCTAGCAAGACTGTTGGAATTATCCCCGTTCACTTATTTGGTCATCCAGCTGACATGACGAACATCATGCGCATCGCCAGGTCAAATTCTCTTTGGGTAATCGAAGATTGTGCTCAGGCCCATCTAGCAGAACACAACGGCCAGAAAATTGGGACTTTTGGTGACATCGCAACTTTTTCGTTTTACCCAGGAAAAAATCTTGGCGCAATGGGAGATGCAGGGGCATTAATCACAAACACAGAATCATACGCGCTCTTTGCCGCAAAATTTGCCAGGCATGGTGGCCTTCAGAAGGGAAATCATGAAATAGAAGGAATAAACAGTCGATTAGATGGCTTGCAGGCGGCCATTCTGAACGTCAAACTGCCCCACCTCGTAAAATGGACTAAGCTACGGCAACAGATAGCCCTTCAATACAATTCAAATTTAAGTTCCATAGATTCCATAGTTTCACCCACCGAACTGGAAGGCAACGAACATGTGTGGCATTTGTACGTCATTCAAACTGAGAGAAGAAACGAACTAAAGTCACGCTTAAAAGACAGGGGAATAGACACGGTAATTAACTATCCGATAGCGTTACCGTTTTTACCTGCCTACAATAGATTCGGCCATAATGTTAAAGATTTCCCGATTGCATTTAACCATCAAGAAAGAATCCTCTCTTTACCTATATTTCCCGAAATATCACAGGAAGAGATTGAATATGTCGTTGATAGTATTAAAAAGTGCGTAGACACTTTGGGTTGTTAGAATGCGCGTTTGGCTAATAAAACTAGAAGAGGATTTGCCTTTCGATGACACCCCCTACAGTTACCGGATGGGGATGCTAGGCGCTGCACTTGTTCAGCGAGGACATGAGGTCGTAAGGTGGTGTTCTGCTCACAACCATAAACAAGGAAATGACCGTGTAAATAGAAGCACATCCATAGCATATAACGACCATTACACATTCAACTTGATCAAGTGCTTTTTTCATTATACTGACAGTGGACACGGCATCTACAGACTCCTAAATATATATGTTACAAGCTTCGTATTATTATGGCGCTTCTTGTCTACTACTAGTAAGAACGCTCCAGATGTAATTGTTTGTAGCATGCCTGCACCAATCACATGTGCAATCGCTGTATTCTATGGAAAGCTCAAACGCATTCCTGTCGTATTAGATGCTCGCGACATGTGGCCAGATGTGTTTGTGTTAGAAAAAGGGGCCGTGAGCTTTAAATTGAGGCTTTTGGCAGCCTTGATGAGAATCGAGCTGAGGTACGCGTGCAAAGGAGCAACTGCGCTTTCGGGTATAACTAAGTTCTTTTTAGACTACCTTATTAAGTATTCTGGCAGAGATCAGTCGTCTTTAGATTTCGTGCTTCCTATAGGTTACGAGTCTCAAGCTCAAGATGGATCAGATGACACCACTTACGACAACAAGCACGTTAACTTTTGGTCTAAAAAGGGCGTAGATTTTAACAAAAATGAAGCTTACATATATTTTGCAGGCACACTAAACAATACAGTACTTAATGCCATACCAGATGTAATGAATGCCATGGACCGTGCCTTTAAAGATGAATTAAACATCAAATTAGTGATATGTGGCAAAGGTGAGTGCGCATCCAGAATAAAAGGAATGGTCGATTATCTACCCAACATAGTGTTAGCAGGCCATGTTTCACCAGACCACTTACTCTACCTCAAAGCCAGGTCTTTATGTGCGCTATTATCAATTGAAAATAGAATTGACTATCAGAATTCACTTTCAAACAAGTTTTTTGACTATCTAAGTGGTGGGCTACCCATAATCACGAACCTTACTGGCGTTCCACGAGACACAATCGAATCTTACAATATAGGATATTGTTATGATTCAGGCGAAGAGCTCTATAAAATATTAATCAAATTATGCTCTACTCCCACCGAACTAGAATCATTAAGGCAGAATGCGAAAGTAGCTTTTGAAACTTACTTCCAATCACATGTCGTATACACATCCTACTCTAGATCGTTAGAAAAAATAGTATTAAACCACGGAAAACAATGATCATTGAATTTCGAATAGACATTTAGGCAACCCTCTTACCGATTCATAGGTTTATGACAGTAATCTGATGGCCAATACAGCATCGACTCTTAAATACAGGGCAGACATAGATGGGTTACGAGCTATTTCAATTCTGGTTGTGGTGGTTTTTCATGCCTTTCCGGATCACCTAAAAGGGGGCTTCATCGGAGTAGATGTTTTTTTTGTAATATCCGGCTACCTAATTACATCTTTAATATTTGAAGACCTAAAAGATGGCTATTTCAATTTTTCCAGATTTTATCAAAAACGAGTTTTGAGACTTTTCCCTGCGTTGCTTCTCGTTGCATTGACTTGCTTTGTATTTGGATGGTTCGCCTTGTTCTCAAATGAACTAGAATCGCTTGGTAAGCATATAGCAGGAAGCAGTGTATTCGCTCTTAATCTCCTACTGATAAGTGAAGTAGATTACTTTGGAGCTCCTGCACTTTCCAAGCCTGTACTTCATCTGTGGAGTTTAAGCGTAGAAGAACAATTCTACGCCATATGGCCGCTGTTACTGTGGTTCTCCTGGAAACGAAAATTCAATATACTCTTGGTAATTATCATTGTCGCTGCCATTTCGTTCTCATTGTCTGCGCAGTCTTGGTTCTATTCTTCGAAAACTGCTTACTTCTCTTCACTAAATCGCTTTTGGGAGCTAATGTGTGGAGCTATACTTGCTTACTACTCAAATCATCCACATACACTTTCAAAAACGACTACAGCCATAAATCAACGATTAACATCCATTATAGCTAATGGTCGCTCTAGAGCAGCTTATCCGTTCGTAGAGAACTTCTTGTCTACACTTGGTTTCTTCACAATTCTGATAGCCGCAAAGTATCTGGATCAGAACGCACATTTCCCCGGGGTTTGGGCATTAACCCCTGTTTTAGGTGCTATGCTGATAATTAGTGCGGGCTCTAACGCAATCCTAAACAGAATTATACTTTCAGGAAAGCCTGCCGTATGGCTCGGCCTAATAAGTTACCCGCTCTATCTTTGGCATTGGCCAGTTCTTTCATTTGCAAGGATAATTTCAGGGGAAATGCCTAGTAGAGAATTTCGCGTTTGCGCCGTTCTTGCTTCTATAATAGTAGCTTGGTTGACCTACCGTTTTGTTGAACTACCACTGAAAACAAGTGGGCACCGAACGACAACAGTTAAACTATTGGTTATATCTATGCTCCTAATAGGTAGCTTTGGTTTATTCGTACATATATTCAATGGAATACCCTCACGATCCACAGTTAAAGCTTTCACTGAAAACCATATGGAACTAATTAGGCCTAGCCCAAAAGATGAACTTTGCCTTGGATACATACGCACACCACCCCCTTCTTTCAATTACTGTCGCTTCAATGACGTAGGCTCAAATTATACTGTAGCCGTGATAGGTGACAGTCATGCTCACGCCGCATATACCGGGCTAGCTGAATTGTTAGAGGATCATAAAAAAAACACGTTGTTACTAGCTAATAGCAGCTGCCCGCCATTTTACGGGGCACCAACTGGTAGATCCAAAGTTGAAACGGAAAATTGCAGAATCAATATTAACCAGATCTTGGACGAGCTTCCTAAGCATCCAGACATAAATATTGTTTTATTTTTTACCCGTGGACCTGTCTATCTTAGTGGTCAGGAGCTAGCTCGGAGGCATTTCTCACATCCTGTCAACGGAATTCTCAGTAAGGCCTCCTTTAAAGAGGGACTCCAAAATACGACAGATATTATCACCAATGCTGGCATACAGGTCGTGTACATTACTGAAAACCCTGAGCTTAGTTATGATGCTGAAGCATGCCAACATCGCCCCCTACGACTAATTAAACGTGATTGCAGAAAATCGTTACAAGCCGTTAGAAGCAGGCAGGATGAATATTTTCAGATCCTCCAAAAGATATCAGGTATTCACATCATTGATAGCACAGAGTTTTTTTGCGCCGATGAGAGCATCTGTTCAGTTTTCAAAAATGGCAAACTTTTATATGCTGATGACAATCACCTTTCTATTAGCGGAAGTCGTTTCCAAGCCGATGCTCTATATAAGCTACATCCATATATTTTTAAGTAGATAGGTACCGATGTATTTGAAGGACAACCTACAGCTGTTAGTCTGTGCAAATTAATAGATTTTCGATGAGATAAACAAGGTGTATAAACGAATTTTGGACATTTCAGTAGCCTTTGTAGCGTTACTACTTTTTTCCCCAGCAATGTTGCTATTGTCAATAGCGATCTGGTCATCTATGGGACGTCCGGTACTCTTCTACCAAGAGAGACCCGGGCTAAATTCACAGCCATTTAGGATGATGAAGTTTAAGACAATGCGTGACTCTATTGATGACGATGGAAATCAACTTCCTGATAGTATGAGGATTACAAAGCTAGGAGCATTTTTACGCTCGACAAGTCTGGATGAGTTACCTGAACTTTGGAATGTTTTGAAGGGCGATATGAGTCTAGTGGGCCCGAGGCCATTACTGAAAGAATATTTGCCTCTTTATTCTCAGAGGCAACTAAAGAGACACCAAGTCCGACCTGGAATAACTGGCTGGGCTCAGATCAACGGAAGAAACTCTATCTCCTGGAAGGAAAAATTTGAGTTTGATATTTGGTATGTAGAGAATCAGTCACTGTGGCTAGATCTAAGAATATTGATACTAACCTTCATAAAAGTAGTAAAACGAGAAGGCATATCCGCTGAGGGAGAAGCCAGCATGCCAAAATTCAAAGGTTCCTCAAATGAGTAAGTTAGCTGTATATGGTGCTAGTGGACACGGCAAGGTTGTTGCTGACTGTGCAGAATATTGTAATTGGAATGAAGTATACTTTTTTGACGATACATGGCCTCAATGTAAAAACAATTCTCATTGGGAAATAATTGGTGATTACCCCTCACTGCTGTCAACTCTCGCTGATTTCGATGGAGTTATCGTTGCCATTGGGAATAATCTTATCAGGTATGAAAAGCTACTACATCTGAAAGAAAATAGTGCTCCTCTTGTAACACTAGTTCATCCCAGCGCTCAAATCAGCCAATATACAACTATAGGAATTGGTAGCGTGGTACTCGCTGGAACGGTTATAAATGTCGATACAACGATTGGTATAGGCTGTATCATCAATACCGGTTCATCTATAGATCACGACTGTTCCTTAGGTGATGCTGTTCATATATGTCCAGGGGCTCGGCTCGCAGGAAGCGTGTCTATCGGCGCACGAAGCTGGATAGGAATCGGGGCGGCAATAAAGCAGCACATTCGCGTCCACGATGATGTAATTGTGGGAGCTGGCTCCGTCATTATAAGAGATATTGAAGATTGTGCCATAGTAGCCGGCGTCCCAGCCAAAGCACTCCGATAGTCGAGTTTTCAATCTTATTAAACCTTTCATAGATCGAGGCAAAAATGTCATATCGTCCTTTCTCACCCTGGCCTTGTTTTACTCAAGAGGAAGCAGATGCCGTCACTAAAGTATTACTCTCTAACAATGTGAACTATTGGACAGGCAGCGAGTGCACTAACTTTGAAACTGAGTTCGCGTGCCACACGGGTTCAAAGTTTGCGATTACATTGGCCAATGGTACTGTTGCATTAGAACTTGCGTTGAGAGGCCTTGAGATTGGTGTTGGCGACCATGTCATCGTAACACCCAGAACATTCATTGCTTCCGCTTCATCTATTTCCGCAGTTGGCGCCGTTCCAATATTTGCAGATATTGATCCAGATACTCAGAATATAAGTGCAGATACAATTAGAGTTGCATTAACTCCTCAAACCAAAGCAATTATTTGTGTCCATCTAGCAGGCATGCCTTGTGATATGGATCCGATAGTGCAACTAGCAAAAGAGCACAATCTTTATGTAGTCGAAGATTGCGCACAAGCTCATGGTGCAACATATAAGGGTCGATCTGTAGGTAGTATTGGTGATGTCGGGGCTTGGTCTTTTTGCCAAGACAAAATCATGTCAACCGGTGGAGAAGGAGGCATGGTTACAACGAGTAATGCAGATCTCCATGCACGTATGTGGGGCTATAAAGATCATGGCAAAGATTGGGATGTGATTCATTCTAACAGCAATAAGTCAGGAAGCAGTTTTCGCTGGGTACATAACTCGCTTGGCACAAACTGGAGAATGACAGAAATGCAAGCAGCCATTGGTAGAATTCAATTACGTAGACTTCCTGAGTGGGTTGAAAAGCGCAAAGCAAATGCTCAACGCATTTGGAGAGAAGCAATTAGAATCCCGGGGCTTAATCCATCAGAAGTACCTGAGTGGGCCGGTCATGCCGCATATAAATGCTATGTTTTTGTTAATCCGGATGCATTAAAACCAGATTGGTGCAGAGACAAAATAATCAATAGCATTAATGACTTAGGAGTGCCGTGCTTCTCGGGATCATGCCCAGAAGTCTATTTAGAAAAAGCTTTCGAGAAATCGAATTTGAGGCCATCTTCTCGCCTTCAAAACGCTAAAACGCTAGGCGAAACTAGTTTAATGTTTTTAGTTCACCCAACCCTAACGGAATCAGAGATAGACGCCACATGCGAAGCTATGGAAAAGGTCATGAGTCAAGCGACATTGAGTTGAACATTTATTGCACACCAACATTGTTAATCTATTTAACATACTATCAACGGCCTAAACTCATCTCGTAGTGCTTGAATGGACTGAAGTTAACGCTTAACCTTCCTTCACTGCTATCCTTATTAGTACTGATCTTCTCACCCGTGAATAATTGCAAAGCGTAACGGAAACTATGCAAGCAAAACTGGTCAAACTACCTCGAAATATAAAACGTGCCATTATGTTGGCGTCTGATGCCGTTGCCATACCACTCGCTTACTGGGCATCTTTCAACCTAAGACTTGATTTCGGTTATTCCACGTTGAATAGTAACGATCTATTGGTCCTGGCTGGAACACTAATCCTGACCTGTATCCTTTTCACGAGGATAGGCCTCTATCGCGCAGTATTACGTTACATGGGCATGGAAGCAGGATGGACAGTCGCAAAAGGTGCATTGGGTTCAACTCTGATAATGCTATCCATCGCGTTCCTCGCTAATTCACCTCTGCCGAGATCTGTTCCATTCATTTATTTCTTAATTCTACTTCTATTTGTTGGAGGCGTACGCTTTCTAGCCCGACAAATGCTTCACTCTCTTGAAAAATTTAAAAGACGTCCAGTTGCCATATATGGAGCAGGTGCAGCAGGTACTCAGGCTCTTATGTCTCTCTTGAAGTCTCCCGAGTACAAGCCGGTCCTATTTGTAGATGACGACCCCAAAGTACAAGGGCGCGTCTATTGTGGAGTTGAAGTAGTTAGCCGTGATGAGTTCCTCAAACGCGTCGATCATATGAACATCAAAGATCTTCTTTTGGCTATTCCAAGTGTAAGCCGAAGACAAAGAAAAGAAATAATTGAATCAATGTCCCACCTGCCTATCCACGTTCAAACCATACCAGGCATGGCTGACCTAGTATCTGGAAAGGCCAGAATAGAAGAAATAAAAGACGTAGACATAGAAGACCTGCTTGGTCGAAATCCCGTAGATCCTGATGATAATCTAATGCACGCAAACATCAGGGGACGAGTGGTAATGGTTACGGGGGCTGGCGGTTCAATAGGTTCTGAACTATGTAGGCAAATAGTAAAACTCAACCCGAAAATGTTATTGCTGTTTGAACAATCCGAATTTGCTTTATATCAAATTGAGAGGGAACTTAAGACTGAGTACCACGAAGAGAAATCAGACATCAAGATCGTACCAGCTCTAGGTTCTGTGTTAGATAAAAGTTTGCTCAAATCCTTCGTCGCTACTTTCGGCGTCCAAACCCTATTCCACGCGGCAGCATACAAACATGTGCCTATTGTAGAATATAATGTTGTAGCAGGTATCAGAAACAATGTCTTTGGTACCTTGAATGTTGCCGAAATTGCTAATGAGTGTTGCATAGAAAACTGTATTCTTATTTCCACCGATAAGGCAGTCCGACCAACCAATGTGATGGGCGCCAGCAAAAGGATTGCCGAGTTAATATTTCAGGCCATGGAACAACGGAGCAAAACAAGATTTAGCATGGTTCGTTTTGGCAATGTCCTTGGCTCTTCTGGATCTGTTATTCCGCTATTTCGACAGCAAATAGAGAATGGAGGACCTGTGACAGTAACGCACCCAGATATTATTAGATACTTCATGACCATACGGGAAGCAGCCGAACTCGTCATCCAAGCGGGTGCAATGTCTAAAGGCGGAGAGGTGTTTGTTCTTGATATGGGAGAACCTGTAAAAATTTCTGATTTAGCACATAAAATGATTTCTCTAATGGGGTATTCGATACTTAATGATAAAGGAGAAGGAGATATTGAAATTGTCTACTCCGGGCTACGACCAGGCGAAAAGTTGTTTGAAGAATTGCTTATTGGGGAAAACGTAACTCCAACTCAGCACCCTCAGGTCATGCGAGCATCTGAAACTTATTTGGAATGGTCTAAGTTAGAGTGTTTCCTGAAAGATCTAGCGTTATATTGCAATCGAAATGATTGCGATACTATTCGGGATTTGCTTATAAGCTGTCCGCTCGATTTCAGGCCAGCTAACGATATCGAAGATATGCTTTGGCTCTCCGAGAAGAAAAACTTTACCCCACGCAGTGAAGTATTAGAGGCGATATAATCCAGAAACCTCCAGCAAGCAGGAGGTTTTTTTATGGTCACAGATCAAATTTCAATCAATGCAGATCCGGCACCACCCCCACCTGGGGCATATTGGCCAGCCCCACATCCCGGGCATGCTCCTCAAACCCTTTGTTCTTCCAGAAGAACGCACCCGGCATGGTTGTGGGAATCACCAGCACATAGAACAGTGCCCGCCCCATCAGCAGGGCCGCCAGGCCAGCCACCAGCATCAGCGCGAACAACGCAGTTCCCGCCACCGCACCTGTCGGCAACACCACCATGGCCAGCGCCAGCAGTACACAAGAGGCAATCAACCCATTACGCAGGGCGTAGGTTTTACCAAAGGTGGTGCACTGCACATAATGCGAGGCGGCACCCTCTCCGGATTCCACATTCAGGTATTTGGCGTGGGCCATCAGGCCGATACCCTCTGCGCCAAAGCCGATCAGGGCCATGGCGCCGAGCACGGTCATCAGGCCGGCAATGTCAGTGCCATTGATCAGCGCCAGCGGCAACAGGAAAGCCCCCAGCAGCAGGCTGCCCAGGCTGCCCATGGTACCAAAGAAGGAGGTGATCACCTGCCAGTGGTTCCAGAACGGGCGCGCCTTGATGCGATAGCTCTTGTGCATGTACCACAGGCCCACCAGCCCGGAGAGGGCAGCAAAGCCACCGGCCAGCAGGGCCAGTACATCCACGAAGCCCCACTCCAGCCAGATATTCACCAGCTTGAAGAAGGTAAAGGCGCCCAATCCGGTCAGGAACAGTGTGATACCCAGCCCCTCCCGGGATACCGGTGAATGCCTGAGGTTATTGAAGCCGCGATAGAAGCGCATGGGTTTGCCCAAGTGCATGGTGGACAGTACCAGCCCCCACATCTGCAAACCAATAAAGACAGCCAGCATGGGGATGTACAGCACGCTGCTTTCGATGGCGGCGATGCTGTCCAGCCCAACATAAGGTGCCAGCAGTACGGTGATAAAGGCACCGATCACCGCCTGGGTGGCCAGGGTGAAGATCACCAGCGGGTTCTCCCGCGAGCTCAACCGGCCCAGGTTCCAGTGGGTGTCTTTGCCTTCTTTCTCATCTACCACCGAGCGGAACTGGCCATCATCACCCTTGGCGTATTTCACCGGCATGGAGTCGGTGCGGGTGACTTCGTTGGGCATGGATTTGGTCTGCTGGAAGCGAATGTTGGGGTTAGTGATGTTGGGATCGGGGAATCCGGGAATCTGCGGCAGCACCTGCTCGCGGTTTTCCGGGGTGTTTTCGATCACACCAAAGTTCAGTGCGTTACCCAAACAGGCGGAGACACAGGCGGGTTTCAAACCCTCTTCCAAGCGGTCTACACACATATTGCACTTGGACACCTGGCCCTGAATGGGGTCCAGTTGCGGTGCATTGTAGGGGCATACCCAGGTGCAGTAGCCACAGCCAAAGCAGGTGTCCGGATCCTGCAGCACGGCGCCGTATTCTGCGTGCTTGGTGTAGGCGCGGGTGGGGCAGCCTTTCAGGCACACCGGATCATCACAGTGGTTACAGGCCATGGAGATGTTCATGCGCTTGTAGTCGGGGTAAGTACCCCCCTCCACATAGCCCACGGAACGGAAGCTGATGTGGGCCGGATTGCCGTTCTTTTCGCTGCAGGCCGCTTCACAGGCATGGCAGCCGATGCAGTTGTCGGCGGTAAAATGAAAACCGTGCTGCTTGTACCGGTTGGGGTTGTCGCCCACTGCCGGGTTCTGGTTGATCAGCAGGGATTGGCCTTCGGGCGCGCAACCACCACTGAGTTCCAGCAGATCAATTTTGCGGCCATAGCGGTTGGTGTCCTGTACTTTAGGGTCAAACAGCTTGGCGTAATTCTGCTCACCCGGGCGCTTCTCCCAGGTGGGTTGGGGGGCATCGTATACCGGATCGGGCTCGGCACCGATCTGGTCCAGGCGATCCCGTACATTACGTAAAATACTTAACATGTCCTCTCCTCTACTTCCGAATCTCTGGACTTCCGGATCTCTGGGGCGCGTTTAGAACGCGCGGCGTTGCGCATTGAGTTTGGCGGCCTGCTTCTGATCAGTGTGCTCGATCCGAACCGAGCACTGCTTGTAGGCCGGCTGGCGCGAATGGGGATCCAAAAGCCCTAACGAAAGCCGGTTGACACAATCATGGAAATGGAACGGTATGAACACCATATTGCGGGGCACCCGCTGGGTCAGCTGCACCATCACCACCGCATCGCCGCGGCGTGATACCAGGCGCACATAGGATTGGTGTTTGATGCCCAGTTCCGCCGCTGCATCCGGGTTCATCTCCATATAGGGGGTTGGGCTGAACTTGTTGCAGTTACCCAGCTTGCCGGTTCGGGTTCGGGTGTGGAAATGCTCCACCACCCGGCCACTGTTGAGCCAGAACGGGTAATCCTCGCAGGGGCGTTCGTTATTATCGATAAACGGCAGCGCAATCAGGTTGGCTTTGCCATCAGCTGTCTGGAAATAGCCATCGGTATAAAGACGCTGATCCCCTTTCACTTCAGCCGCGCCGTCTTGCAACTGGCTTTCCCGAAACGGCCACTGAATGCCACGGCTCTGCTCGATCAAATCATGGCTCATACCGGAAATATCCAGGGTACGGCCATCACCTTTGGAAAGCTGTTTCATTTCGTTGAACGCGCCTTCCGGCGTGTCAGGGAAGTGGATCTTCTGCCCGTTTTCAAAGCGCTTGGCCAGCTCGGTAAAGATCCAAAAGTCCGGTTTGGAATCCTCATGGGGCGCCACTACCGGGCGAATCAGGTTGACCCGGCGCTCGGTATTGGTGAAACAACCGGTCTTTTCAGCCCACACCGCCGCAGGCAGATACAGGTGCGCATACTGGGTTGTCTCCACATCCTGATAGGCATCCTGTACCACCAGAAACTCCAACTTCTCCAGGGTTTTGCGGATGCGTGGGGTGTTGGGCATGGAGGTCATGGGGTTGGTGGCCACCAGCCACAACCCTTTTACCTGGCCGGTCTCGATGGCGGGCAGGATGTCCGTCATGCACATGCCGCGCTTCTGTGGAAAGAAGGATTCATCAATGCCCCAGAATTCAGCGATTTCTTTGCGATCTTTTTCCTTTTCCAGATAGCGGTAACCCGGCAGGCCGGAGCAGGATGACCACTCACGGGTGCCCATGGCATTACACTGGCCGGTAATGGACAGGCTGGTGCCACCGGGCTTGCCGATGTTGCCGGTAATCAGGTTCAGGTTGTTGATGCCCACCACGCCGTCGGAACCGTGGGTGCTCTGGTTGATGCCCATGGTCCAGATGCTCATGGCGGCACCGGCATTGGCGTAGAGGCGCGCCACATTGCGGATGGTATCTTCATCGATGCCACAGATGCGCGCGGCGGTGGTGGGATCGTAATCCTTGACGCAGTTTTCCAGCGCCTCAATGCCGTTGGTATGGGCATCGATGTAGTCACGGTCTTCCAGGCCTTCCGCCAGAATCACGTGCATCAGGGCATTCTGCAACACCACATCGGTGCCGGGGGTAATGGGCAGATGGATGTCCGCAAACTGGGCAAACATGGTCACCCGTGGGTCCACCACGATCAGCGGGAACTTGCGCTTTTCAAGGGCCTCTTTCAGGCGCCAATAGATAATAGGGTGTTGCTCCGGCAGGTTGGAGCCCCAGGCAATCATGCATTCGGTGTGTTCGAAATCGTCGTAACACCCGGGTGGGCCGTCGGAGCCAAAGGAACGCTTGTAGCCGGACACGGCAGAGGCCATGCACAGGGTGGTGTTACCGTCGTAGTTGTTGGTACCGATGCAACCCCGCACCAGTTTGCCCAGGGTGTAGAATTCTTCCGTCATGATTTGCCCGGTGGATACCACGGCAAAGGCATCCCGACCGTGCTGGCTCTGAATACGCTTGATTTCCCCGGCCATCTTGTCCAGGGCGCTATCCCAACCGGTGGGCTGCCAGTCATCCCATGGCTTATCGCGCATAATGGGCGTGGTACCGCGGCCGGAGGCTTCAAACAGCTCGTGTTCAAAAATGCCTTTAATGCACAGCTTGCCGCGGTTAACATCGGCAGTGGCGACCCCCCGGGTGGCAACGGCACGCCCGCCTTCATCCAGCCCCACTTCGATCGAGCAGCCAGTGGAACAATAACCACAGGTGGTGTATTTCCACTGTTGGACTTTTTTGTCCAAAATCTTGATTTTTTTGCGATCCTGACGGCCAAAAAGCATTATTTTGGTTCCTCTCTCATTTTTTCAGCTCTACTACGGTGCAGAAAAATTTCGCGCACCAAACCAAACCGCACTACTTTGGTTCAATTTGATCACCAAAACGCCTATTTTTAGTGATTAACGGCAAATTCCCTGTAGGATTAACAAGATACGTGCCACAAGAACCGGACAAAAAATGGGGTAATAGGCCGGTGGCGGGCATAATAAGGGTATAAAAGGGTGAGAAAGGCAGAACAATGGCAGGTTGGGGTGATGCCGGGGCGCCCCCGCCTGGCAATTACCAAGGCGGGAGTGCGGCAGGGATTATCCCTGCTCCAGCAATCTCCGCAGATCGATGATAGCGGCGTTGGCCCGGGAGATGTAATTGGCCATTACCAGAGAATGATTGGCGAACAGTCCGAACCCGGAGCCGTTCAGGATCATGGGGCTCATTACCGGTTCCTGGGTTGCCTCCAGTTCCCGCACAATCTGACGCAAGCTCACCATGGCATTCTTTTTCTCCAGAATGTCCTTGAAGTCGATTTCAATGGCTTTCATCAGGTGGATCAACGCGTAAGAGGCGCCCCGCGCTTCGTAGAACACATCGTCGATTTGGGTGAACGGTGTTTTCAGGCGCATCTGTTGCGGTGACTGGGTGGACTGCTTGGCGGCCGAATCCCCGGCCAGGTCAATATTGATTTGTTCCTTGCCCACGCTGGCACTGAGTTTCTGGGAGAGGCTGCCCAGGCGGGTTTCCACGTCCGCCAGCCAATTGCGCAGATTGTCGGCACGGGCGTAAAACTGGGCGTTATTCACGTCCTCGTCCAGCAGCCGCACCTGATAGGCCTGCAGATACTGTATACCACGACGGTATTCCGATTCCGTGGACGGAAACCAGAAGCTGTCGTTGTCGAAATGCAGTTGGGGTTCAGCCCGGGCCAGGTCGATGTCCTCCCGGGAGGTGGACTGGGAGCGGGCAATGTCTTTACGCAGGGCCCGGCTCATATCGCGCAGCTGCACCAGAATACCAAACTCCCAGTTGGCGATGTTGTCGAGCCAGATTCCCGGTGGTGCAATGTCATTACTGATGTAGCCCCCGGGCTTGTCCAGCAGGCTCTCACCCAACCGAATCAAGGTGGAGGTGGTGGCAAAGCCGGTGGCCGGCTGCTCACCCAAGGCGGCGGCATCCAGCTCCACGGTGCGATTTACATCCCACAGGGCCGGCTCTGAACTCCAATAGACTCCGAGCCCGATGGCAAACAGCAGATACACCGCCACAATCCCGGAAATGAGTTTTGCCCACATGCTTTTGTTATCGTGCGTGTCCAATCCTGTTCCCTCAACCTTAGATTACTGACCCTAAGCTAACTGTTTATGGTGTCAGTGGCAACCTTCCACATGCGGCTGCCCTTGCCTACGCGGCTTCCTGCCCGGGCTGGGGTTCACCCAGAAAATAACCCTGGGCGCCATCCAGCTGGAAGCGTCGAAGCAAATCCCACTGCCCCTCCCCTTCCACCATTTCCGCGGTCAGCAAAATCTGACGGCTGTGGGCAATGCGCACCAGGGATTGTACAAAGAACTGGTGATCCAGGTTGTCTTCGATATCGCGGATATAAGAGCTGTCTACTTTAATGGAATAAAGCTGCAACCCGCTGAGATAGCCGAAGCTGCTGTTGGTGGTACCAAAGTGGTCGATGGTGAGTTTGGCGCCCAGCTCCCTGAGGCTGGCGGCAAGGCGGCGCAGCTTGCCATGGGCCGTGCGCACGGTTATTTCCGGCACCTCAAAAATCAGGTAGGGCGCCACATCCGGGTGATTGCGCAGGGTGGCCAGCAACCAGCCGTCGAAATCTTCCTCACGCACGCTGTGGCTGGACAGGTTCACTGCCAACGGCACCCGTTTGCCATTCTGCTGGTTTTTCAACTGCTCGATCAGGCGTTCGATGATCATGCGGTCAAACCGGCTTACCATGTCGAAGCGCTCAACCAGGGGGATGAAGTGCCCCGCGGTGATCAGCTTGCCTTCCACGGCCACCCGCGCCAACACTTCGTAATGCATTAACGATTGATCCACACAGGAAATCACCGGCTGGTAATGCAAAACCACTTTTTTCTTGCTGATCACCTCTTCCAGAAAACCGGCCCAGTTGCTCACTCCCGGCATGCTGGGCGCCAGTGCCTCGCCGTGAGCCGCCTGGTCGTACACTTCCACGTGCCCGCTCTGAAAGCTCTCCGCCCGCTCCAATGCGGCCGCCGCCTGGGCCTCCAGCAACTTGGGATCATGCCCCACATTGCAGGCGCTTAATCCGGCGTAAAGCTTGACCGGGGAACCACCCAGGTTCAGCCCATCCAGGCGCTGAATCCGGCCCAGCGCCTGGGTAATCATGGCTTGCACCTGGTCGATGGTCTGGTGGGGCAACAACGCAGCGAAGCGGGTTCCGGTAACGCGGGCCACGCAGTGCCCTTCCACGCCTTCCAGGGCCTGTTGCCACACCTGACCAATGCGCCGCAACAGCAGGTTGCCGGCATCATGACCATAGTGCTCGTTGTATTCGCCCATGCTTTTTACCTGCAGACGCACCAACACACCACTGAACGGTTCCTCCGGGGATTCAATTCGGGCATTGAGCTGGGCATTGAAAAAGCGGCCGTTACCCAGCCCGGTAATGGAATCCACATACGCCTGGTTGCGGACCTGTTCAATTTGCGCCACCTGTTCATCGAACAGCACTTTGAGTTGGCGGGTCATGCGGTTGATGGCTTGCACCACCCGCTTCAGCTCGCGGGTTTTCGGCAACGGTTGTTGCCCGGTGAAATCCCGGTTACAGATCAGATCTGCCTGTTTTTCCAATGTCCGCAATGGAGTCAGCACCGCCCGCACGATCATCAGTATCACCACCCAACTGATGACTCCCACGAACAGGAACAACCAGAATGCCTGCTTGGCCGCCACCCACAGATTGCGGTTGGCAGCATCCTTATCAGCGAACACCCGCACCTCACCCACCCGGCGCCAGCCATCGGTGATTTCACTGATCCCCGGCATAGGATTGATCTCCAGCCAGTTCACAAACCACGGCGGCACCAGATGCGGTGGCGGCTGCAGGGTACGGCGCGTGATTACATCCCCATCCGGATTGCGCACAATGATCTCGGTAAAGTCACCACGGTCGAATATGGCATCCACCATGGTCTGGACCATGGCCAGATCGTCCTGCCCCAGCGGTCTGGAGAGGGAAAGCCCCAGGGATGTCGCCGTATCCTGAGCATGGCTGTGCATCTGCATTTCCAGGTAATCCCGACTGTTGCGCACGCTCAAATAGCAAATCCCCGCCAACAGCACCAGCAACAGGCCGGTAATCAACAGAACCATTTGACGATGTAAGCTCACACTGTTCTCCTCGCGGCATGCCGACAGGGCGCAGCCCGGGTTGCCTAGTTTATTTTTGTTTAATCCGTGAGTGTATCCCTAAAGGCTCCCAAGCCCCAAGCGCACTCGCAAATCCCGCCACAAAGTAATGTCGTCCGCATCCCCTAACCTTGTCTCTTCGCCCCGGTTTTTGGCTTTCCACAGCCCCTCTGCATTAAAACTGTATACCGGTTCCAGATCCGGCCGCATTGACGCAGGTAGCATCTCCTCCACCAAAATATCCAGCACCAGGGGTTCGCCGCGCTCGGGGTAATAGGTCAGCACCATATGCGGTTCGTTCAGGCGCAACGCTTTGACATAGGTAATGCGCATGCTCTTGGCCGGCACCCCCAGCTGTCTCAGGGTAAAATACTTGGCAATGGCAAAGTCTTCGCAATCACCGCCATTACTGGCCAGGGTTTCCACCGGCGTCGCCCAGTAGTCTTCCTGTTGCCAATGCTCCAGATCGGTCCGAAATTGCAGCTGATTAAAGAAGCGGTTTACCTCCCGCAACTGGTCGGCGGTATTCTGATAGGTAATGTCCCACACCAGTTTCTCCCAGCGCTCAACACGTTCGACGCCGATGGCTCCATATTGATCATGTACCTTGCCCTTGATTTCAAGGGGCAGTGCTCCCGCCAATGCTGCGGAGCAGACCACCCAAAATAGCACCAGGACTGCCAGTCTTGTTCGCTCGCGCACGGATCGCTCAGGTTAGGGTTGTAATAAAAATAACTATAGCAGTGTGTAAGCTGGCTGCCTGTTAAGCGGTGACCAGTAGGTCCATACCCTATGAAGGAGGTCGATACCCTATGAAGGAGGTCACAGATTTTGGATTCACCTGCGCCAAGTGAAACCCTTTCGCCCCATAACCGTCTAACGTTACACTGAGCGCCTTTTTTGTACTCCAATTTTCTGAAATCATTTAGGCAATGAACAACATGCCCCACCGTAATCTGTTTCTGGCCCTGCTGTTAAGCTGGCTCACTACCTTCGCCTTTGCCAACGACGATGGCGAGTTTCTGCCGGTAAATGAGGCCTTCCAGGTGAGTGCCGTTGACGCGGGCAATCACGTTCATTTCACCTTCACCATCGCCGATGGTTACTACCTTTATAAACACCGCTTTGGCTTTGAGCCCACGGCCGGAACACCGGGCGAATTGGGCGAACCGGTGTATCAACAGGCCGCTGAATGGAAGGACGATCCCATCTTCGGACAGGTGGAGGTTTTTTACTCAAGTGTGGACGTATATGTACCTGTGCTGGCGGCGGATGACGGTTTCATTGAAATTGATGCCCACTACCAGGGTTGCGCCGACAAGGGCCTGTGTTACATCCCCCAGACCTATACCAATATGTACCAGATTGATGTTGATGCAGCCGCACCCGACATCAACCCGGAACCGGGCAAACCGCGACCAGAATCCACTAAAAGTACAGATCTGGATGCAGAATCCCCTTCGGTTTTCCCGGCAGAGGCCCCCCTCGGGTCAGAAAAACGGCCGAATCCGGGGCAAATCACACAATCAAGTACAGATCTGGACGCTGATGATGCGTTGAGCCTGGAGACTTTTCTGTCACAAAACGGTCTGTTCTCCATCATCGGCATGTTCTTTCTGATTGGAATCGGGCTTACCTTCACCCCCTGCGTCCTGCCCATGGTGCCTATTCTCAGCGGCATCATCGTCGGCCAGGGTACAGATCTGTCCCGCCGCAAAGCGGCGGCCCTTTCCATTACCTATGTGCTGGGCATGGCCGTGACCTACGCCATCCTGGGTGTGGTGGCGGGGCTCACCGGGGCAAAACTTCAGGTAGCCATGCAGAACCCCACGGTGCTGTTCAGTTTTACCGCTGT
Source organism: Ketobacter sp. GenoA1 (assembly GCF_003671475.1). Taxonomy (NCBI): domain Bacteria; kingdom Pseudomonadati; phylum Pseudomonadota; class Gammaproteobacteria; order Pseudomonadales; family Ketobacteraceae; genus Ketobacter; species Ketobacter sp. GenoA1. Next base: position 162,711 of record NZ_RCHM01000045.1, read on the forward strand.
GTTTGTGGTGCTGTCTTTTTCCATGTTCGGCTTCTACGAGCTGCAACTGCCCAGCGGCATTCAGAATCGACTCAATAGCATCAGCCAGCGGCAACAGGGCGGCACTTATATTGGTGTAGCCATCATTGGTGTCCTGTCCGCGTTGGTGGTGTCGCCTTGCGTATCGGCCCCGCTGGCCGGTGCCCTGCTGTATATCGGGCAAAGTGGTGACTGGGTGCTGGGAGGGCTGGCGCTGCTGGCGCTGGGCCTGGGGATGGGTGCCCCGCTGATTGCCATTGGCGTTACCGGCGCCAACATCCTGCCCAAAGCCGGTGGTTGGATGGACAACGTAAAAGGCCTGTTCGGCGTGATGCTGCTGGCCGTGGCCCTGTGGCTGGTGAAGCACCTGCTGCCGGAAACACTGGCCTGGGTCAGCGGCGGTGGCCTGTTGATTCTGGCCGGCCTGTATTGCGGCGCTCTGGACCCTCTGACCAGCCCCCGGGGTAAATTGTTCCGGGGCATCGGGCTGACCATTCTGGCCTGTGGCAGTTCCCTGATTCTGGCCCAATTCATCTCCTCTCCGGCGGCCTTGTCCAGTACCGCCAGCGTGCAGCAGCCGTTACCGTTTCAACGTATCCGCAGCGAGCAATCCCTGGACCAGGCTCTGGCCAGCGCCCGCGCCAATGGGCAACCGGTGATGATCGATTACTTCGCTGACTGGTGTACCGCCTGCTTTGAAATGGAACATGAAACTTTCAGCCATAGTGACGTGCAGAACCGCTTAAGCCAGCATGTCTGGCTGCAGATCGACCTCACCAACAACCCGCAGGACAACGCCCTGCTGCAGCGCTACAACCTGCCCGGCCCCCCCGCTATCTTGTTCTTCGACAAGCAGGGCAATGAGCTGAAAAATGCCCGTATCTACGCCTACAAAAGTAAGGCCCAATTCCTCAACCACCTGGAACAGCACCGCATCCAACACTGATTTATAGGGTGAAAAGCAGGCTATCTTCGTTGAACTTGCACACTCACGCGGTTAACTTGTAAGTAAATGTAAGATGTGCCACAAAGCACAGGAATGCACCGAATGCACTCGTTATAATCCGGTCGAAATCACTGAAAAATTCAACCTGCATAAATCAATACAGGATAAGCAGAGGAATCCCCCACATCATGGCAAAGTTGCTGGTACTCAATGGGCCAAACCTGAACCTGCTGGGCACACGGGAACCGGGCATTTACGGTACCCAAACCCTGGATCAGATCCATCAGGCGCTGACCCAACAGGCCGCGGAACAAGGCCATCAGTGCGAATGCCTGCAGAGCAACCGGGAATACCAGCTGATTGAGCGTATTCATGCCGCGGGCACCGATGGTACGGACTTTATCATTATTAACCCGGCAGCTTTTACCCACACCAGCGTTGCGCTGCGGGATGCCCTGCTGGCAGTGGGGATTCCATTTATTGAAGTGCACCTTTCCAACGTTCACGCCCGCGAAGCGTTCCGACAGCATTCCTATCTGTCGGACATCGCGGTGGGCGTGATCGCCGGCCTGGGGCCTCAGGGTTACGAGCTGGCACTGCAGGCGGCGGGCCGACAGCTCGCTGCTCGATAGAGGCTTCAGACCAATATTTTCTAACCATAATAAAAGAGAAATTCACATGGACATTCGCAAGGTAAAAAAACTGATCGAGCTTCTGGAAGAATCCGGCATCGATGAAATTGAAATAAAAGAGGGTGAGGAATCGGTGCGCATCAGCCGCAATTCCAACAAGGCGATGGCGATGCCACAACAATACGCCGCTCCCATGCAGGCTCCCATGGCCCCTGCCCCGGCACCCGCGGCGCCCAGCCCGGCTCCGGCTCCGGCTCCGGCTGCCGTCAGCAACGAACCCGACGGCCACAAAGTAAAATCGCCCATGGTCGGCACCTTCTATCGCGCCTCATCACCGGAATCCAAGCCTTTTGTGGAAGTGGGCCAGTCCGTAAAAGCCGGCGACACCCTGTGTATCGTCGAAGCCATGAAAATGATGAACCAGATCGAGGCCGACAAATCCGGCACCGTGGTTGCGATACTGGTGGATAACGCAGAACCCGTGGAGTTTGACCAACCCCTATTCGTCATCAACTAATAAGGCTCTCACCATGCTGGAAAAAGTGCTTATCGCCAACCGTGGCGAAATCGCTCTGCGGGTGTTACGTGCCTGTAAGGAGCTTGGCATCCCCACTGTCGCAGTTTATTCCACTGCCGACAAGGAACTCATGCACATTCGACTGGCGGACGAAGCCGTCTGCATCGGCCCGGCCTCCGCCGCCGAAAGCTATCTCAATATTCCGGCCATTGTCGCCGCTGCCGAAATCAGTGGCGCCACCGCGATCCACCCGGGCTATGGCTTTCTGGCAGAAAATGCGGATTTTGCCGAACGGGTGACCGACAGCGGTTTTATCTTCATCGGCCCGGAAGCCGACACCATACGCCTGATGGGCAACAAGGTGTCCGCCATTGAAGCCATGAAAAAAGCCGGTGTACCCTGCGTGCCCGGTTCTGACGGCCCCCTGACCGACGACAACAACCAAATCCTGAAGATGGCCCGCGACATCGGCTATCCGGTGATCATTAAAGCGGCCTCCGGTGGTGGTGGTCGCGGTATGCGGGTGGTACACAACGAAAAAGACATCGTTAAGTCCGTGTCCCTGACCCGGGCCGAAGCCCGCGCTGCCTTCGGCGACGATACGGTCTACATGGAAAAATTCCTCACCACCCCCCGTCACGTGGAAATCCAGGTGCTGGCCGATGGCCAGGGCAACGCCATTTACCTGGGAGATCGTGATTGCTCACTGCAACGCCGCCACCAGAAAGTGGTGGAAGAAGCACCGGCGCCCGGCATTCCGGACCATCTGCGCCGTGAGGTGGGTGAACGCTGCCGCCAGGCCTGCATCGATATCAACTATCGCGGCGCCGGCACCTTCGAGTTCCTGTACGAGAACGAAGCATTCTATTTCATTGAAATGAATACCCGGGTTCAGGTTGAGCACCCGGTAACGGAGATGGTCACCGGTGTAGACATCATCAAGGAGCAGCTGCGCGTTGCGGCCGGAGAAAAACTCAGCATCAAGCAGGAAGACATCCACATCCTGGGCCATTCCATTGAATGCCGCATCAACGCTGAGAACCCGAAAACCTTTATTCCCAGCCCCGGCACCATCAACCACTGGCACGCTCCCGGTGGTAACGGCGTGCGCATGGATACGCATATCTACACTGGCTATAAAGTACCGCCCAACTACGATTCCCTGATCGGAAAGCTGATCACCTGGGGGGAAAACCGCGACATCGCCCTGCAACGGATGCGCAATGCACTGGACGAAATTCTGGTGGAAGGCATTGAGACCAATATTGCGTTGCACCGGGATGTCATCATGGAAGACAGCGGCTTTAATAAAGGCGGCGTCGACATCCACTACCTGGAAAAGATACTGGGCCTGCACTGAGCCTGTCCGCCCGCGCAAAACCCGGGTAAAATGCGGTTTTGCGCGCGGCCACCCGGCGCACTTCATTTCTCAACCAAGAGCGCTGTATGCCCTGGATTCAAATCAAACTGCAAACCACCGGTGCCCACTCAAGCCATGTGGAAGATCTGCTCATGGGGCTGGGGTCGGTTTCCGTCACACTGGAAGACAGCAAAGACCAGCCACTGCTGGAACCACCGCCCGGCGCCACGCCCATTTGGGATGACACCACCGTCACCGGACTGTTTGAAGCGGACATCGACACCGACCTGGTGTGTGCCGCCCTGCGCGGCAACCTTGGTACCGAACTTCCCATCAAAGTGGAAGCACTGGAAGACAAAGACTGGATTCGCGAGTGGATGGACAGCTTTGAACCCATCGCCTTCGGCCACCGGTTGTGGGTTTGCCCCAGTTGGAAAACCCCGCTGGACGCCAATGCCGTCAATATGATGCTGGACCCGGGCCTGGCATTCGGTACCGGCACCCATGAAACCACAGCGCTGTGTTTGCGCTGGCTGGACAGCGCCGATCTGCAGGACAAAATCGTAGTGGACTACGGTTGCGGCTCCGGCATTCTGGCCATTGCAGCGGCCCTGCTGGGGGCGAAGGCCGTCTATTGCGTGGACAACGATCCCCAGGCACTCACCGCCACCCGTGACAACGCCGAGCGCAATCAGGTGGGCGACATCATTCAGGTATTCCCCCCCGGTGCCATGCCGCAAATCCAGGCCGATGTCATGCTGGCCAACATTCTGGCCGGGCCGCTGATGAGCCTGTCCGAACATTTATCGTCGCTCACCGCAGACGGCGGACATTTGGTGCTGTCCGGTATATTGCAGGATCAGGCCCACCAGGTGAGTGCAACCTATGCCCGCTGGTTCAGCATGGATCCTGCCGCCATCGACGGTGACTGGGTGCGGCTCAGCGGGGTAAAAGCCAGCTAAAATACTCAGCAGATCACAACGTTAAACGCTAAACTGTGTACAATCATAAGAACAATTAGCCAAGGATTTCTTCGGGCCATGCCGGACAATCTGCTCACAAAGTGTCCACATTGTGGTACCACATTCAGACTGACCCAGGCGCAACTGGACATCGCCGGCGGGGCCGTGCGTTGCGGCGCCTGCTATCAGGTTTTCCATGCCGCGGAACACATCGTCAAAACCTCCGTGGTGGAAGAGCGCCGCACCGTCACCAAACCACCCGATCCCGTGGAAGAAGCCTTCGACATGAAATCCGACGAAGGCATGGACCCGTACGACTCAGATGATCTCAACCTGGAAGATTCCAACGAGGAAGTGTTCAGCGAAGAATACCGGGCCGGACTGGATAAGGAATCTTCACTGGAGGAATTCGGCTACCGGGAAGACAAGCCCAAGAAGAAAGACAAATCCGATGAATCCTGGGCCGAAGAACTGCTCAAGGAGCTGGGTGAAGACGAGGAAGACGAGCCCATTCAGGACGCTGACGAGTCCGATGACCGCGGCGGCATCATCAGCGGCGACAATGCCTTTACCCTGGATGAAGAACCTCGACGCAAAACCAAGAAACCCAGCAAAGGCAACGAACTCAGCGACACCTTCGTCAGCCTGGGTAATTTTTCCAGTGATGATCCCTTCGCCATCAGCGACATTGAAGAAGATGAATTCGGCAAGGGGGAGGCGTCATCCGATGATGAATCCTGGGCCAAGGCCATGCTCGATGAGCTGGAGCAGGAGGATGCACCGAAAAAGCCGGAATCCCAAGGCCTGTCCATCATGATGGACGAGGAAGAGCCCGAGGACAACAGCCCGTTTGCCGCCAAAGACCTATCGAAGGACAAGAAAGAAATCAGTGAGCGTGCCAAGAAAGAAAAAGAGAAACTGAAATCCATTTCCAAAAACCAGCAAACGAAGAGCAAAGAAAACAAGGGAAACCTGCGCAACAACGAGACAGAAGACTTTTTCCGGCTGTTTGAAGAGGATACCCCCGACACTGCCAAGCAGCGGGCCGAACCCAAGCTCCAGGATCTGGACGAACTGGAAGATCTGGAAGACGAAGCCATTACCCCGGAAAACCTGTTTGCCGACAGTGACGAGGTTATCAATCAGCAAATCCGCCTGAGTGCACTGGAGTATGGCGCCGAAGAGAGCCGCAAAGAGTCATCCCATACCGGCCTGTGGATCGTCGCCATGATCCTGCTGGTGCTCAGCCTGGGTGGCCAGTATGCCTACTTCAACTTCGATACCCTTTCCCGGATGCCGGCACTGCGCCCATTGATCACCCAGTATTGCCCCATCATCGGCTGCCAACCGGCACCGCAAAGTGATGTCACCCAGATCGTGGGCACCAATCTGGTGGTGCGCTCACACCCCTATGAAAAGAATGCACTGGTGATTGATGTGATTATCAAGAACCAGGCCAAATTCGACCAACCCTATCCGGTGGTTCAGCTGAACTTTGAGGACATCAATGGGCAACCGGTGGCCAGCCGCCGCTTTGCGCCTGCTGAGTACATCAGTGATAAAGCCGTCACCCCGGACAGCATGCCCAGCAATACCCCCATTCACCTGACGCTGGAAATAGAAGACCCCGGCCGCAGTGCCGTTAACTACGAGTTATTGTTTTTGCCCCACAGCAGTGCAAGCTGAGGCCACCCTGGTGGCCATTCGTCCAAAATGTCCAGCCAATTGGCAAATAGTCGAATTATTTTACAAAAGTGCGCACAACCGTATTTATTCCGCCCGTTCTTCCGGCTATCATAGCTCGATCTTTAAGCATGGCTGAAAACCATTAGGCGTTTTTATACACAGGAGTGCGGCGTGTCCATAACAATCGGGCCCTTTACCCTGAATAGCCAAGTGGTGCTTGCGCCCATGGCGGGCGTCACTGATCAACCTTTCAGGCTGCTGTGCAGGCGTCTCGGCGCCGGCCTTGTGGTCGCTGAAATGTTAACCAGTGATACCCGACTATGGAATTCCCGCAAATCTCAGCTGCGCCTGATCCATGCGGACGAGCCGGAGCCCCGATCTGTTCAGATCGCCGGAACCGAGCCCGATCAAATGGCCCAGGCGGCACAACTTTGCGTGGAGCGTGGTGCCCAGATAGTGGACATCAATATGGGCTGCCCCGCCAAAAAAGTGTGCAAAAAAGCAGCAGGATCAGCATTGCTTAAGGATGAAGTACTGGTTCAATCCATTCTGGAAGCCGTGGTACGCGCGGTAGATGTACCGGTTACACTGAAAATCCGCACCGGCTGGTCACCCGACCAACGCAATGGCATCACCATTGCAAGGATTGCCGAAGACTGCGGTATTCAGGCACTGGCGGTACATGGTCGAACCCGTGCCTGCGCCTATAAGGGTGAGGTGGAATACGACACCATAGCCATGATCAAGGAAGCAATCAGCATCCCGGTCATTGCCAATGGCGACATCACCTCACCGGAACGGGCTCAGCAGGTACTGGATTACACCAAAGCAGACGGGATTATGATTGGCCGGGCAGCACAGGGGAACCCCTGGTTATTTCGAGAGATCCAGCATTACCTCGAAACCGGGGAAACGCTTCCAAAGACGTCGTATAAGGATATATCGGCAGTGATCATTGAGCATTTGCATCGTTTGCACGGCTTTTACGGCGACTATATGGGGGTGCGTATAGCCCGAAAACATCTCGGGTGGTATGTACAACACCTTCCAATGGGAGCACAATTTAAATCACGTTTTAACCAGCTTAACTTAGCGTCGGAACAACTCGCCAGTGCTCAGGAATACTTTGCGCATCTAATCGAGGGAGAGGTAATGGCGGCATGAACGATACAAACTACAATGACGAAACTCCATTTTCCAGCAGCTCCACATCGGCCAACAACACCGATTTGAAGCAACACCTGATCACATCAGCTGATCAGGACAGCCACACATTACGTGATAATGTGCACCGTGCTCTGCGCAATTACTTTGCGCACCTGGACGGCCAGCCGGTCACCGATGTGTATCAGATGGTGCTTTCTGAAGTAGAAGCGCCGTTGCTGGAGACAGTAATGGAATACACCCGAGGCAACCAGACCAAGGCTTCCGTATTGCTTGGCTTGAACCGCGGCACCCTGCGGAAAAAGCTGAAAACCTACGGTTTGATCTGAACTTTAACGTTTTCAAGACGTTACGCTCAACCCTCGGCAGTATCAGGGGTTGAGCGAGTAGCCTCAACAGCACCTTAGCCCCCCGCTCTGGACCTGTCGCGTCGTGGGCATAAATCTTTTTACCCCCCAAGTCTTAAATCCCATTGGGTTTCCGACTACAATGCGCCCCTTTCGGGCAACCCGCTGCCCCCTCATTCATTGATTCACCTAGACAGTACAGACATCCATCATGAGCAAGCCAATCAAACGCGCACTGATCAGTGTTTCCGACAAAACCGGTATCGTTGACTTCGCCAGGGCCCTGGAAGGCATGGGCGTTGAAATCCTCTCCACAGGCGGCACTTTCAAGCTGCTGCAGGACAATGGCATCAAGGCCACGGAAGTGTCCGACTACACCGGTTTCCCTGAGATGATGGATGGCCGGGTGAAAACGCTGCACCCCAAGGTCCACGGCGGTATTCTGGGCCGCCGTGGTACTGACGACAGCGCCATGAATGAGCACGGCATCACCCCCATCGATCTGGTGGCGGTAAATCTGTATCCATTCGAGCAAACCGTTGCCAATCCTGACTGTGATCTGGCCACCGCCATCGAAAACATTGATATCGGCGGCCCCACCATGGTTCGCTCCTCGGCCAAAAACCACAAGTGGGTGACCATCGTGGTGAACGCCGGGGATTATGGGCGCATTCTGGATGAAATGCAGAGCAATGCCAACGTGGTCAGCGATCAGACCCGTTTTGAGTTGGCCCTGGCCGCCTTTGAACACACGGCGCATTACGATGGCGCCATCGCCAACTATCTGGGCAGCCTGAAAGCCGATGGTGAACGAACAGCCTTCCCCCGTACGTTCAATACGCAGTTTATAAAGGTGCAGGAAATGCGCTACGGCGAAAACCCGCATCAGCAGGCCGCCTTCTATAAGGAAGCCAACCCGGCGGAACCCTCCGTCAGCACCGCCACGCAATTACAGGGCAAGGCCTTGTCTTTCAACAATGTAGCCGATACCGATGCCGCGCTGGAATGCGTCAAGTCATTCCGGCAACCGGCCTGTGTCATTGTTAAACACGCCAACCCGTGCGGTGTGGCGGTGGGCAGCTCCATCACCGAAGCCTATGAACGGGCCTTCCAAACCGACCCCACCTCCGCCTTTGGTGGTATCATTGCGTTTAACCAGGCGCTGGATGAAGTGACAGCCCGCGCCATCGTCGACAAACAGTTTGTGGAAGTGATCATCGCCCCCGGGGCATCCGCTGCTGCCATCAGCATTGTGGGCGAAAAGAAAAACGTGCGCCTGCTAACCTGTGAACAGTGGGGTGAGCGGGTTGCCGGATTCGACTACAAACGGGTCAACGGCGGCCTGTTGGTGCAGGATCGTGACAACGGCATGATCACCCAGGACGACCTGAAAGTCGTAACCAAGCGCGCACCGACCGCCGAAGAAATGCAGGATCTGATGTTCTGCTGGCAGGTGGCGAAATATGTGAAGTCCAACGCCATCGTCTACGCCAAAGGGCTGCAGACCATCGGCATCGGGGCGGGCCAGATGAGCCGCGTTTACAGCGCCAAGATTGCCGGCATCAAAGCCGAAGACGAAGGCTTGACGGTGCCAGGCTCGGTGATGGCATCGGACGCTTTCTTCCCGTTCCGTGATGGGATTGATGCGGCGGCCAAAGCCGGCATTCGTGCAGTAATTCAACCCGGCGGCTCCATCCGCGACGAAGAAGTGATTGCGGCGGCGGATGAAGCAGACGTTGCCATGGTGTTCACGGGCATGCGCCATTTCCGCCATTGATCCTGTTGCCGGTTACTTGTTGAATGACCAGGTCGGAAGCGTTTCTGCCAGCACAGTGGCAAGACGCCAAGGGGATCTCACCTTCGAACTCTGATGTGCATGGCAGGTTCGGGTATCCCGGTTTTAACGAAAATTGAGGGCAAACAATGAACGTTCTGATTATTGGTGGCGGCGGCCGGGAACATGCTCTGGCCTGGAAAGCAGCACAATCACCCAATGTGGCAAAAGTCTATGTTGCCCCCGGTAACGCCGGCACGGCGCTGGAAGCCAAGATCGAAAATGTTGATATTGACGTGTTGGCACTGAACGAGCTGGTGCAGTTTGCCCAGGGCAATGACATCCAACTCACCATCGTCGGGCCCGAAGCACCGTTGGTTGAAGGCGTGGTGGATACCTTCCGCAGCGCCGGGCTGAAATGCTTTGGCCCCACCAAGGGCGCCGCCCAGCTGGAAGGCTCCAAAGCCTTTACCAAGGATTTCCTGGCCCGTCACAATATTCCCACCGCAGCTTACGGCAACTTTACCGAGATCGACAAAGCCGTCGCCTACGTCAAAGCACAAGGGGCCCCCATTGTGGTGAAAGCCGATGGCCTGGCCGCGGGCAAAGGTGTGATTCTGGCACAAACAGAGGAAGAGGCCATTGCCGCCATTGAAGACATGCTGGCAGGCAACAAGTTTGGTGAGGCCGGCAGCCGGGTGGTGATTGAAGAATTCCTGGTGGGCGAAGAAGCCAGTTTTATTTGCATGGTGGACGGAAAAAACGTGCTGCCCATGGCCACCTCGCAGGATCACAAAGCCCGGGATAACGGTGATCAAGGCCCCAATACCGGCGGCATGGGCGCTTATTCGCCGGCACCGGTGGTAACGCCAGATATTCAGCAGCGGGTCATGGATGAAGTCATCTACCCCACCGTGAACGGTATGGCGGCAGAAGGCAATGTGTACACCGGGTTTCTTTATGCCGGCTTGATGATTGCGGCAGACGGCACCCCCAAAGTGCTGGAATACAACTGCCGCTTCGGTGACCCGGAAACCCAGCCCATTATGATGCGTCTGAAATCGGATCTGGTTCATTTATGTGATATGGCCATTGCCGGCAAGCTGGATCAGGTGGAAGCGCAATGGGATGAGCGCGCTTCACTGGGCGTTGTGCTGGCCGCAGGCGGTTATCCTGACCACTACGAGAAAGGCGACCAGATATTTGGTTTACCGGAATCAGAGCAGGATGACAGCAAGGTGTTTCATGCCGGTACCACCCTGGACGGTGAGCGGGTGCGAACCAATGGTGGCCGTGTGCTGTGTGCGGTGGCATTGGGCAGCACCGTGGCGGAAGCCCAATCCAAGGCTTATGATCTGGCCAAGCAGATCAACTGGAACAACGTGTATTACCGGGATGATATCGGTTACCGGGCGGTGGCCAGAGAACGCGAGCAACAGGGGTAAGCGTCAGACAATTGAATCCGGAAGTCTGTCTTCACAACGAAGGCAGACTACAACCCACCATCAAATTCCTGCCGGAATTCTTCCACCACCGTTTCCACGTCATCAATGTCATCGAAGCGCCCCAGATGCAGCAGCGCTTCACCTTCATTCACCAGCGGCAGGTTGGTATTGCCGATCACGATTCCGGCAAACGGTGATGTTACCGGGATTTCACTGCCCCCCAACGGGCCATCGATAATACCCAACACTTCTCCGCGGGCCACCCGATCCCCCAGTTGCAGATTACTGCGGAACAGGCCATCTGCCGGTGCGCGCACCCAGGATGAAGATCGGGCAATAAAACTGGGCGGGCGGGCTTTGCTGCTCTTGCGTGGTGGCAGCATCTGGAGGTGGGTCATGACGTTACGCACGCCCTTTACACCGGTAGCGATGGCGGGCTCGTCAAACCGCAACGCTTCGCCGGCCTCGTAGGTAATGATGGGGATATCCAGATCATCGCCGGCACCCCGCAAGGAGCCGTCGCGGATGGGCGCATCGATTACCAGTGGCACCCCAAATGCCTGCGCCAGTTCCGCTGCCTGTTGGTTCTCAAGATGAACCCGGATCTGCGGCATATTGGAGCGATGCGCCGCACCGGTATGCAGGTCGATGGCGTACTGGCACTTGGTAAGAATTTCCTGTACGAACAAGTTCGCAATTCGTCCACCCAATGAGCCCTTTTCCGAGCCGGGAAAACAGCGATTCAAATCGCGGCGATCGGGCAAATAACGGGAACGCTGAATAATACCCAGTACATTCACCATGGGCACGGCAATCAGGGTGCCCCGCAGGTTTTTCAGCCAGGGTGCTTTCAGCACCCGGCGCACCACTTCAATACCGTTCAATTCATCACCATGAATGGCGGCGCAGATCAGCAACACCGGGCCAGCGGTTTTGCCATTCACCACCTGCACCGGAATGGAAATATCCGTGTGAGTATAGAGTTGTCCGATGGGAATGTTGAAGGTGCGCTGTGTTGACGCAGCAATGGTTTCACCAAAAATCTCTATGGCCCGGGAGCGGCGCGCCATGCCCTGTTATCCTTTTCCAATGGTACGATTGGTGGCTTTGCCATCGATGATTTTTTTCTCCATGAAACTGAAAATCATACCGGCAACATCTTTACCGGTGGCATTCTCAATTCCTTCCAGGCCCGGCGAAGAGTTGACTTCCATCACCAGCGGGCCGTGATTGGAGCGTATCAGATCCACCCCTGCCACGCTTAACCCCATGATGCGGGCAGCACGCACAGCCGTGGTCCGTTCTTCCGGCGTGATCTTGACCAGAGTCGCACTGCCACCGCGATGCAGATTAGAGCGGAATTCACCGGGTTTGGCCTGCCGTTTCATGGCCGCCACCACCTTATCGCCAATGACCAGGCAGCGGATATCCGCGCCGGATGATTCCGCAATGTACTCCTGAATCAGGATGTTGGCTTTCAGCCCGAGAAAGGCTTCAATCACACTTTCAGCCACCTTGCGGGTATCCGCCAATACCACACCAATGCCCTGGGTTCCTTCCAGCAGTTTGATTACCAGGGGCGCGCCTCCCACCATGTCAATCAGATCCGGAATCTCATCGGGAGAGTGGGCAAAACAGGTCACCGGCATGCCCACCCCTTTGCGGGACAGCAACTGCAGTGAGCGCAGCTTGTCACGGGAGCGGGAGATAGCCACAGATTCATTAACGGAATAAACCCCCATCATCTCGAACTGACGTACCACCGCGGTACCGTAAAAGGTAATCGAGGCGCCGATACGGGGGATCACGGCATCGTATCCTTCCAACGCCTGGCCTTTATAGTGGATGGTGGGCTTGTGAGTGGCCATATTCATATAACAGCGCAGCGTATCAATGACACGCACTTCGTGGCCACGGGCTTCTCCCGCCTCCACCAGCCGCTGAGTGGAATACAGTTTGGAGTTTCGGGATAATATGGCTACTTTCATAAAGAATCCAATTTGGTTGAAGGAGAAAGCAGGAAACAACTGGAGCCAGCCTAATCAAGGCGCGTTTATACCAGATTCACCCACGCTTCGCCTGATTATTTTTTATAGTACCTGCACAGTTTTCAGTCCATTGAAACCGATCACAGACTAACGATTCGCCACCCACATCAGACTAGTACCTGCCTCCAGCTGAACTATACTTTTCCTATTCATCAGTCAGCAAAGGAATCGCCATGGCCGAGCTCGCACCCCCCCTGGATGAAGACGCCATCAAGCAGTTGGTACCCTTCAATGAACTGCTGCGTCACCAATTTCAGGAAGCGCTGAAATGCTGTGAATTGCTCACGTTACCACCCCGCAAGAAGCTATTCAAACGGGGGGAACGGGATGCCTACTGGTATTATCTGTTAAAAGGCTCCGTGGATCTGCTGGACGAGGATTTCAATATCACCAGTTTCAGTGCCGACGATCCGGAGTGCCGGCGAGCCCTGGATAACCGCCCACCCCACCGCTTTTCCAGTATCACCACCAGTGATTGCGAAATTCTGAAAGTGGATAAAAACCGCCTGGACCTGGCCATCACCTGGGAGCAGGCCGGCGACTACCGGGTAGAGGAGAGCGACGACAATGATGTGGACTGGATGTCCGCCCTGCTGGAATCGGATGTCTTCGCCAAGGTCCCGCCCGCCAACATTCAACGTCTGTTTACTGCCTTTAAGAATGAAGAGCGTGCGCTGGGTGACGTGGTGGTGGCCGAAGGCGATCCGGGCAATCTTTTCTACGTGATTGAGCACGGCAGCGCACTGGTGAGCAAGCGTTCGGAAAACGGCGTGGAACAGGTGGCCAGACTGGGGCCGGGGCAGTTCTTTGGTGAGGAAGCGCTGATCGGTGAAACCACCCGTAATGCGACGGTGACCATGGAAACCGATGGCGCGTTGATGTACCTGGAAAAAGATGAATTCAAGAGCCTGCTGGAACAGCCGGTGATGAACCGTATTACCGAGCAGGATTTGGATGCCATGCAGGCGGACAGTACCGCACTGGTATTGCTGGACGTGCGCCTCAGCGGTGAGTTCAAGCACTTTCACCGGGAAAATTCCATCAATATCCCCCTCAATAAATTGCGCCAGCGCTGCGACAATCTGGACCGCTCGGCCTGTTACGTGGTGGTGGACAATGCCGGCCCCCGCGCCGAGCTGGGGGCTTATCTGCTGGTGAAAGCCGGGTTGCAGGCGTACCTACTGAAATCGGACAGCGAATAAAACCAGCGGGACCGAATGTACAAGGTGAGTACTCACCTTGTACATTCGGGTTAAATATCCCCTGTAAATGACTGCAAAATAAGCAAAAGTAGGGAGAAACACCCCCTTGGCGGTGGGATTTGCCCCTTAGTCTGAATATACTTGAGACAAAATTAACCAGATGAGCAGGATGCCCTTAGCCGATGAGCCGATCCAACCGCCCTAGCATAGTTGGCCAAAGTGTTGCCCTGCTCTGCCTGCTGCTGGTTGTGGTAGCCGGGCAGGCTGCGGTGGTCATCGACAGCCCCACCTATCACTACCAGATCACCCAGAACATCAGCTATTTCGAAGACACTGAGCACCAGTATCAGGCCAGCGATTTCAGCGACGAGTCCCTGCTGCAGCAATTTACCCCTACACGAACCCCGGTTATGCGGCTGGGCTACACCGATTCCACCCTCTGGCTGCGGGTGCAGATTGAAAACCGGCTCGCCACCCCCATCAATTCCCTGATCTACATCAGCCAACCCAACATCGGCTTTATGGCGCTTCACGAGCGCCGCGGCAATCAGCTTCAACACATAGAAAGCGTGGGTGGCATGACCAGCCACATCCACGGTTTCGTGAAGCATCGCGCCCCGGTACTGCGCCTGCTGATGCAGCCGGGGCAGCGCTCGGAATACCTCATTGAAGTGCGCTCCCGCCAGTACATATCACTGACGCTGAATGTGTCTGATCCCGGGTCATTCTATCAAACCCAGTTCAATCAGCAGCTCATCATGGGCCTGGCCATGGGTGCCCTGCTGATGCTCGTTGTGTACGGCATTGTTGGCGTGATCAAAAGCCGGGATAAAAGCTATCTGTATTTTGCGCTTTACTCGCTCACCATCGCCTACTACTGCGCCTGTGCCTATGGCTACATCGGATACTACTGGTTTGCGGCCACCAACCTGCATGCCAAACTGGAAACCTCAGCCCTGATCCTGATGTTTGCCGCCTCGCTGCAGGTCAGTCGCAAGCTATTTGAACTGCGTCGCTGCCGCCGCCACCTGGACAATCTCAATCGCCTGATCATCGCCGCCAGCTTGGTCGCTGTGGTGGCGGTGTTCCTGCTGGAAGTTCAACTGGCATCACGTCTGTCCATCATACTGGCGTTGGTAGCAGTACCGCTGAATTTCTACAACGCCGCCATTCGCACATTGGATGGTTTCAACCCCGCGCGCATTATGGTGGCCCCACGCCTGATTATTCTCTTCATCGGCTTAATGACCGCGCAAACCGTATTCGGCATGCTGGCCGTGGGCATGGAAACGCTGCATATTCTGGTGGCCAGTTTGTTTATCGATTGTTTTGCTGGTGTGATCGCCCTCAACGTAAGACAACGCAAGGTGCGCCAACTGGAAGAACAGCAACGGCAGCACATCGCCATTCAACAAGCGGAGCGCCGTGCCAAAACTGAATTTCTGGCTCAGCTCAGTCATGAAATACGCACCCCCATGAATGGGATTCTGGGTATGGCGGAGTTACTGGAAGACTCTGCTCTATCCCCTTCCCAGGAAGATTACGTGCGCACCATCAGCGCCTCGGGCAACAATCTGCTGAAGATTCTGGATGATATTCTGGACTATTCCAAAATCGAGACCGGCAATATGGAACTGGACATCACCTCCTTTGACATCGGGGTGATGCTGTCGGAATGCATTGAGTTGTACCGCCAGCGGGCCGAAGAAAAAGGCATTGAACTGATCACTCATGTACACAACGACGTGCCCTTTCAGGTCAAAGGTGATCCCACCCGCCTGCGTCAGGTTCTGGCCAACCTGCTCTCCAATGCCATCAAGTTCACCGATCATGGTGAAGTCATTATCGAAGTAAGCCCAGACCTGGAAAAGGGCCAGAACTCAATACGCTTTTCCATTATGGATACCGGTGTGGGCATGAACCGGGATCAGTTGCAGGATCTGTTCACCCAGCAACGGGATCATCTGGAGCAACTCAGCCACCACGGCCTGGGATTGCCCATTTCGCAACAACTGGTGCGCATCATGCACGGCGAGATGGGCGCCGAGAGCCAGGCCAACCGCGGCAGTACATTCTGGTTCAGCGTGCCCCTGGAACCGGACCCGGAGGGGCAGGATGTGCCACTGTTCGCCGACCAACTGAACGGCTTACACCTGTTGGTGGTGGATGATAATGCCTCTTGCCGCCTGGTACTGCAGCAGCAGGCGTCCAGTTGGGGCATGAAAGTCTCCACGGCCATCAACGGCCGCCAGGCACTGGCCATGCTGCATAATCAGGCCACCATTCATGAGCCTTTCGATGTGGTGATTCTGGATCACGAGATGCCGGGCATGACCGGCATGGAACTGGCCGCACGCATCAAAGAAGATCCCCTGATCAACAATGATCCCCTGGTCATGATGTTAACCGGGTTGGGGATGGCCCCCAGTGCCACCGCGGCACGCAATGCCGGCATTCGCAGGGTCATCAACAAGCCGGTGACCGGCCGCATACTGAAGGTCACCCTGCTGGAGGAGCTGGCCCATGTGCGACGCATCCAGGCCGATCACCCACAGGACGATAAGCGGGCCGAGACACTGTCCCCCATGCGCATTCTGGTGGCGGAAGATCACCACCTGTCCCAGAAAGTGGTGCGTGGCATGCTGTCTCGCCTGGGTATGCAGGCAGTCACCGTGGACAACGGTGAAGACGCTGTCAACCAAGCCAAAGAGCAGGCCTTTGACATCATATTGATGGACTGTGAAATGCCGCTGATGAACGGCTTTGAAGCCACCCGCGCCATTCGACAATGGGAGCAGGAAAACCAGCGCCCACCCATTCCCATTATTGCGCTCACTGCCCATATCATGGATGAACACAAAGAGCGCAGCCTGGAGTGTGGCATGAATGATTATCTGGCCAAGCCCATTGAGTTGAGTGAATTACGGGATATGCTGATTCAGTGGCAGGATGCCCATGCGGGCAACAGCGCCACCGATCAGGTACAACGCGTGCAACCCTAATCCGCCGCCACTGTGCGGCCCGCCGCCCAGGAGCGCAGCTCCGCCAGTCGCTCGGCCATGACGATGGACAGGGGCTGGGTACTGGCGATTTCCTGCAACAGATGCTGGGTATCCAGCTCAACAGCTTCCGCCTGGCACCGATACAGGCCGGATACCACCGCCTGTTCAATTTCGGCACCGGAAAACCCGTCACTGGCCCGCGCCAGGCTATCCAGATCCAGTCCCTCCGGGTTCTGAAAGCGCTTGCGCAGGTGAATGCTGAATATATCCCGGCGCACCACCTCGGAAGGCAGATCCACAAAGAAGATTTCATCCAGGCGCCCCTTGCGCACCAACTCCGGCGGCATACGGGAAATATCATTGGATGTGGCCACCAGGAACACCGGCTGCCTGCGCTCGGCCATCCAGGTGAGCAGTGCCCCCAGTAAACGCTTGGAGGTGCCGTTATCGCTGGCATCCACGGACAAGGCCTTTTCGATTTCATCCAGCCACAGCACACAGGGTGCCAGGGTGTCCGCCATGGCCAGGGATTCCCGCAGGTTCTTTTCCGTTTCACCGATGTATTTGTTATACAGCGCCGAAAAATCCAGCCGCAGCAGCGGCACGCCCCACATGCCGGCCACCGCTTTCGCAGCCAGGCTCTTGCCCCCGCCTTGC
Organism: Ketobacter sp. GenoA1; assembly: GCF_003671475.1. Taxonomy (NCBI): domain Bacteria; kingdom Pseudomonadati; phylum Pseudomonadota; class Gammaproteobacteria; order Pseudomonadales; family Ketobacteraceae; genus Ketobacter; species Ketobacter sp. GenoA1. Next base: position 180,471 of record NZ_RCHM01000045.1, read on the forward strand.
ACCCCGAGCAACAACACTCCCTTGGGGCTGTCTACACCGGCACGCGGATTGAGAAAATAGTCCCGCCGTTTGGACAGCCACTCCTTCAGACCGTTCAAGCCACCCACATCGGCAAAACTGGAAGTATCGTATTCAAAGCTCAACACACCCTCCATCCCCAACAACTCAAACTTGGCGCGGTTCAGTTCCGGCAGATCGGATGCGGTGATGGCGCCATCATCGAAGATAGCACCCCGCGCCAGGCGCCGGGCATCCGAATAGGTCAGCCCGCGTAAATTGGAGACCAGCTTGGACAGTGTTTGGTTGTCGGTTTTAACCTTGGCCCCCCGGTTCTGGCTGGACCAGACGCTGGCCTCCTCTTTCACCAGATGCATCAACTGCTCGTCATTGGGCAACGACAAATCCATCCTGGCGCAATAACGCTGAATCTCCGGGGGAATGTCGAGCGCATGGCTAAGCAGGATCAGTGTGTGGTGGTGCTCATCATGGCCCATGGCGATTTCTTTCAACAGGCGGACGTTTTTCGGGGCTTCACACAAAAAGGGATGGAAGTCACACAGGATATACACCCCCGCCCGGCCCGTCTGTTTGATGTGGGCCAAGGCCGCACCCGGTTCGGTGGTGAGGTGCTCCGGCACCCCATGGGCCAGATCGATACGCTGCACCCCTTCGGTTACCGACCAGGAAAAAACCGGTTTTTGCAGCTTCATACCCGCCCGCTTGATTAGATCCAGCGCCCGCGGTTCCTCAAAGGTTTCGATCACAATGATCGGCACCCGCGACAACATTATAATTTCCAGATCCACCAAATCCGGCATGAACACTTCCTTATCTGCGTTAAATAACGGGTTTCTCTGCTGCGCTATGCTGTAATCCCCTTTAGCAGGATAGACGACATTGCTGCAAATCAATATTGTGACACCCGGGCCCCTGCCGTAATGCCACTTAACCCATTATAATACCCGATCCGGCCAACCAGGTTTTACAGGAACGCCCATGAACCCGACCCAGCCCCAACGCCGCTACAGCGTGTTTGACCGTTTTATCAGCCAGGCTGACAATGCATTGCGCACCGTGGCCGGCGGCCATGCGGGCACGGATCGGCCCAACCCCACGGCAGGTACCGATGTGCCCGCTCTGGATCGGGGCGAACGCCGGCATGTGGCCGGGCTGATGCGGGTCAACCACACCGGTGAAGTGTGCGCACAGGCCCTGTACCAGGGTCAGGCGGTCACGGCGCGACTACCACGCATTCGGCGCCAGATGGAGATTTCCGCCCAGGAAGAGGAAGACCACCTGCACTGGTGCGAACAACGGCTAGCGGAACTGAACAGCCACCCGAGCGTCCTGAACCCGATCTGGTACGCCATGTCGTTCAGCATCGGTGCCGCCGCCGGCGCCATCGGTGATCGTTGGAGCCTGGGCTTTGTGGAGGAAACCGAAAACCAGGTGTGCCGTCATTTGCAAACCCATATGGCCCGCTTGCCGCAACAGGACGAACGCAGCCGCCGCATTCTGGCGCAAATGCACGAGGACGAAGCCCGTCATGCCGCCAAAGCGCACAGTGCCGGCGCCATGAACTTGCCCACTCCGGTTAAAAAACTGATGACGGCGGTGGCTACAGTAATGACCCAAACCGCTTACAGGCTGTGACCTTATACTCAACAGGCTGTACAGTCTCTATACTGGGTATATGCCCAAGCAATTGTTATTCATATGTATCCTGATCCTCAGCTGCCTGCCGACGCCGGCCAATGCTTCCGCACTGGTGGTGGATGGCCGGTTTGAGTATGCCAGTGCGGCCCACAGCGCCAGCTACCTGATCGACCCCAACCACACCCTTACCTTCAGTGAGGTGCGCCATGACGGGGAATGGCAGCCCATGAAGCATCGCTTTACCAGCTTCGGTTTTACCGACGACGCGCTCTGGCTGAAGCTCACGCTGAAAAACGAGGGGCCCCAACAGACGTTTATTGCCAGGCTGGAGTACCCGCTGTTGGATCAGGTGCGTTTTTTTTATCCCGACGCCCGGGGAACCTACCAGCAACACCAGACCGGCGACCAGCTTCCCTTTGCCAGCCGCATGCTGAAAGACCGTTATTTTTCCTTCCCGGTGCAACTCCGGCAGGGCGAAAGCAAAACCCTCTACTGGCGGGTGGAAAGCCGGGACACCTTGATTGTGCCGCTTACCGTAGCCACCCGGGATTACTGGGAATCCAGACAACTGGACGCCATGATGTTGTTTGGCATGTACTACGGCGCCATCGTCATTATCCTGCTGATCAATTCCTTCCTGTATTTTTTTCTGCGTCAGAAGGCTCAGATTTACTATGTTGCACTGTTGGCCAACTACGCCGTGGTGGAGCTTTCACTGAACGGCACCGGTAACGTTTACCTGTGGCAGGATTTCCCGGAGTTCACCAAAACCATTCGCCCGTTTGCCATCGGCTTGTTGAGCATACTGACACTTAAACTGACCAAGAGTTACTTTGAACTGCGCACCATCCGCATGGGGGGTGTGAATATTGAACCGGCGATTCTTGCCGTTGGCCTGCTGGCCATGATTGCCACCCTCACCATGCCGTTCACCTGGGCCATTAAGATATCCCTGATCGCCATGATTATTGTCACCCCCTATGTGCTGTCGGTGGCTTTTTATCAACTCTACCTGCAAAAAACCGCAGCCAAGTATTACATCATCGGCTGGCTGGGTTTCCTGCTGGGTGGCCTGCTTAATATCCTGCGTGCCTTCGATCTGATCGAGGTAAGTTTTCTTTCCACCTATGGATCCCAGATCGGTTCCCTGTTCACCCTGGTCATTCTCAACATGGGGCTTACCGATCAATTCCGCGAAGTTCAACGTTTGAGCGAACGCAACAAAGAACGGATTATTCGCCAGCAGGAACGCCTGAACCAGCAACTGGACAGCGCCGTCAAAGAACGCACCCAGGAGCTGGAAGCGCAGAAACAGGAGGCGGAGCGGGCCCGCCACACAGCGGAGCAGGCGCTGGCAACCAAGAGCCAGTTTCTGGCCACCATGAGCCATGAAATCCGCACCCCCATGAACGGTGTGCTGGGCATCACCCAGATGCTGATGGACACCCCTCTGGATAACCACCAGCGCCACTTGATAACCACCATCAAGCACTCCGGCGACACTCTGGTATCCATCATCAATGACATTCTGGATTATTCCAAAATCGAAGCGGGCAAACTCAACATTGAGCAAATCGAACTGGATCTGCGCAATCTGCTGGATGAGTGCATCGAGCTGTTCTCCACCGCCGTTACCCAAAAGCAGATTCGCCTGTTGCTGGACGTATCCGTCGACACCCCGTGCATCATAATCAGCGACCCCACCCGTCTGCGCCAGATCATTATTAATCTGCTGGGCAACGCGATAAAATTCACCGACCAGGGTTTCGTGACACTCAGCACCCAATACGACAACACCCGCTCCGAACTGCGCATTACCGTGCGCGACACCGGCATCGGCATCAGTGACGAGCAACAGCGCAATCTGTTCCAGTCCTTTTCCCAGGCGGATTCCTCCACCACACGAAAGTTTGGCGGCACCGGCCTGGGGCTGGCCATCTCCCGCTCCCTGACCCAGCTGCTCGGGGGCCGGATCAACGTAAAAAGTGCATTGGCAGAGGGCAGTGAATTCTGGCTTGAATTGCCCTGCCGCCCGCTGACGTTTCCCCAGCCCAATCCACAGTTGGCGGGCAAACGCATCCTGGTGATGGACCCTCTGCCGGAAGCGGTCATCAGTTTGCGGCATCTCCTGGAAGCGCAAGGCATCGTGGTGCCCACCAGTGACCTGGGAGACACCCCGGACCTGATTATTCAACACGTCCACCAGCCGCTACAAGCCACCCTGCCCTGCGCGGTATTGCCCCTGCAGCCCATGGGCGACAACAGCAGCAAAGCCAGGCTCAGCATTCAGGATCCGGTGACACAATCACAACTGCTGCAAACACTTCAGCGCCAGTTCACCGGCCTCGAGGAATCCAGCAACGGCTCTCACCAAAGCAAAGACTTCAGTACACTCAATGTACTGGTGGCGGAAGACAACCAGGTCAACCAGATGGTGGTCAAAGGACTGCTTAAAAAATTCAACATCGAACCGGACCTGGCCAACGACGGACTGGAAGCCATTCGCTGCGTCACCCATGCCGCGGTGCCCTATGACCTGATTCTGATGGATTGCGAGATGCCCAACATGGACGGCTACCAGACCACCTCGCAACTGCGCAGCCTGAGCCAATGTGAACGCACCCGCATTGTCGGGCTCAGTGCGCACGCCATGCAGGAACACCGGGAAGCAGGCATGGCGGCGGGTATGGTTGCGTTCCTAACCAAACCCCTGGCCATCGAAACCCTGGCTGAAGAACTATCGCGCAGCTATCAGTACAAAACCGACCCGTTACCTAAATAAATTTCTCAAGCGCTTTTTCAATTTCACAACAAAAGATCACGAATTCGCAAACTTTTCCCTTCAATATTTTCCAGTTCTGATACAATTGGGGCTAGTTATGGTTTGAAAATGTGGGCAGTCACTTCCGCTCCGCAAGCACGATAAGGGCGCTGGTGGTGTCACCGCAAAATCCACTGGACAGGATGCCTTCAAACCATGAGCCAATTGGAGTTGTTCAGAAAAAACAAAATAAAACTGGGACCTATGCAGGACACAGAAGCCGCACTGGATTCGGAAGCTTGTTTCAAATTGAAAGGCAGCCGGGTCACTATGACCATCCTGGAGCTCTATCGTTATGACTACAAGAGCTTCAACGACACCCTCTCCTCCACTGTCAGCAGCGCACCGGATTTTTTCCAACAGACCCCGGTCATACTGAGCCTGGAGAAATGCCCGGCCGATAATTTCATCGACTTTATCGAGCTGGGTGAACTGTGTCGTGAATACGGCATGATCCCGGTGGCGGTGCGGGGCGGCAGCGAAGAGCAACTGCTGTCGGCCAACGTGGCCGGCCTGCCCAGCCTGCCTCCGGCCAGCATCAGTACCCGCTCACCTGAGCCCGCGCCGGATACGGCGGTGGCAGTACGCGAAGTGGAAATAGAAGTACCCATCAGTGCCAACAAGGTGATCACCACCCCGGTGCGTTCAGGCCAGCAGATCTATGCCCCCGGCGGCGATCTGGTGGTATTGGCGCCGGTGAGTGCCGGTGCCGAAATTCTCGCCGATGGCAATATTCATGTGTATGCCCCATTGCGCGGCCGTGCACTGGCGGGGGTCAAGGGTGATGACAGCGCCCGTATTTTCTGTCAAAGCCTGGAAGCGGAACTGATTTCCATTTCCGGCAACTATAAAGTAAACGAAGACCTGCAAGGCTCACTCTGGAAACAGGCCATCAAGGCCGAGCTGGAAGGCGATCAACTCATCATCAGTCCACTGTAACAATTAAAGAGGATACGACATTGGCAGAGATTATCGTGGTGACCTCAGGAAAGGGCGGCGTTGGCAAAACCACAACCAGCGCGGCCATTGGCACGGGGCTGGCCTTGAAAGGCCATAAAACCGCCATCATCGATTTTGACGTAGGCCTGCGCAACCTCGACCTGATCATGGGATGTGAGCGTCGCGTGGTGTACGACTTCGTCAATGTGATCAATGGCGAGGCCAATCTGAATCAGGCCCTGATCAAGGATAAGCGGGTGGAGAATCTCAGCATTCTGCCCGCATCCCAGACCCGCGACAAAGACGCCCTCACCCAGGAAGGTGTGCAGAAAGTACTGGATGAGATGAAAAAGACCTATGACTACATCATCTGCGACTCACCTGCGGGTATCGAGAAAGGCGCCCACATGGCAATGTATTTCGCCGATCAGGCTGTGGTGGTGACCAACCCTGAGGTATCGTCGGTGCGCGATTCCGATCGCATACTGGGCATCCTGCAGAGCAAAACCCTGCGCGCGGAAAAAGGCGAGGAACCGGTTAAGGAACACCTGCTGCTGACCCGCTACAGTCCGGAACGGGTGGAACGGGGCGAAATGCTGAGTGTGAAAGACGTGGAAGAAATCCTCTCCATTCCACTGCTGGGGGTTATCCCGGAATCGAAGGCGGTGTTGTCTGCCTCCAACCAGGGGCAACCGGTGATTCTGGATGATGAGAGCGATGCCGGCCAGGCCTACGATGACGCGGTGCGCCGCCTGCTGGGCGAAGACATTGAACACCGTTTTCTCAGTGCCAGTAAAAAAGGCCTGCTGTCGAGAATGTTTGGAGGGCGGTAATGAGCTTACTGGAATTCTTCAAAACCAAAAAGAAAAGCACGGCCAGTGTCGCCAAAGAACGTTTGCAGATTATTGTGGCCCACGAGCGGACCGCTCGTGACCAGCCCGATTACCTGCCCGCACTGCAGCGGGATCTGGTGGCGGTGATCAGCAAGTACGTTCCGATTACCGATGAAATGGTCTCGGTGGCCCTGGATCAAAACGACGATTGTGCGGTTCTGGAGTTAAACATCACCCTGCCGGAAACCGACCCCGTTTCCTAGCAGCCTCCGTCAAACGCGGGGTGTTGAGCCCGTCATCCCCCGCCTGGGTCTGCGGGCGTCGTGTGAACACTACACCAGACCGGCTTCCAACTCCCGCTGCCGCTGGCTTCGCTGCATCCGCACCAGAAAGCGTTCGATGACTTTGCACTGACTGCTGTTCAGGCCGGTAAACTGAGCGCCCACTTCGGTGCAATCCTGCTCCTGCTGCGATGGCTGCATGTAACGCACCGACAGCTGGCTGACCAGTGGTGTTTCCGCGCCCAGACGCAGCGCCAGGCGGGTATCCTGCGCCAGAGCATCCAGCTCACCGGGGATCGCCAGCCGTATACCGGAGGCCGACAGATCCAGTACCCGCGCCGCCAGATTACCCTGTTCGGGCACCCGCACCACCGCATCCACCGGCATGCGTCCACTCACCGCCACCCGGAAACTGTTACGCCGCTGGGCCGCCATGATACTGCGGGGCATTTCCAGCACCAGCGCATTACCCTGATCCAACCCCATGCTGGCACTGACCCGGCTTTCAAACCGGGTCGCCAGGCCACCCTCGCTGGTGGACACCACAATGCGGCGCCCCACCCAGTACTGCACCGGAAAGCGGTGCGGAAAAGGCTCGTCCAGCAGCAGTTGATTCTGTTCCAGATCCACTTCCAGCAACAGCGACTGAAACACGTCGTCCACACCGTTAAAGCGGGCCTGCAACAGGCTGTGCTCGCGCCGCAGCCGGAACAGATGCATGATCTCTTCCGGCACGGCTTGCGTATTGAGGGGTTTGGCGGAATTTTTCTGTTGCCACCAGCTTTTCAACTTCGAGGACACGCGCTGCATGTTTCGCTCCCTGTTTGCGATATCCCGGAGCCCCCCATGAAGGGACAGGCTCTTTTGTATACCCGTGTACCAACATACAAATGCAAACTCATTGCCAGGTCCGCCGCCCTCGGCAAACGCGGTCACCGTGGCTGAAAATGCCGCTTCAACCGGGACAAACTGATTACAAAATCACCAAACCCCGAAGCGCTCCTGGCGAAGATTTGCCAGCGGGCTGCTCATCCTTGCCGGAGTGGTTGCCGTTGCTGCCTGGGTCAACCCAGTGCCTGGGTGAACGCCTCGCTGCCGTAGAAATCCGCCATATTAGCCCGCACCCGTGCTTCCAGGAAATTCCACAAGGCCTCCCGCCCCAGGGTGCCCGGCAGAATCTGTTTCAGCTCATTGGCCACGTACTCCTGGGTGTATCCGATCTCATCTACCAGCTGCGCCAGTTTCTTGTCCCCGTTCTCATCCAGAATATGGTTGACGATGGCCGCAATCATGTTGTGCAGATACTCAGCCTTACGCACTTCGCTCCACAGCTCATCACCAATGGCAATGGTGTTGTCGATGTCCTCATCCGTAACGTAGTTCTTGAACTTGGAGAAATCCTTCTCGCTGACGGTTTTCCAGAAATGGTCGGCGATGGTCTTGATGTTGTTTTCCGACAAGGCGTTGTTGAGGATCTTTTCGCTAAGCTCAACAGAGCTGCGCAGGTTACCGGTAATGAACTTTTTGATGGTGCCTTCTGCCGCATTTTCCAGATTGGGCATGGCTCGGTTCAGGCTTTTGGCTCCCGCCTTCATCAGGGCACCCATGCCGGGCACCTTTTTCACCACCACATTTTCCGTAGTGATGTAATCCTTGATGCCGTGATACAGCACGTCTGTAATCAGCTCGCTGTAGATGGGGCTTTCCAGGATCATACGAATCACATCCACCCGGATTTTTTCAAACTGGGCGTAGTGGGCGATGGCTTTGTCGTATTCCGCTTTCGGCACCAGGCTCTGAACCGTGGCACCATCGTTGAATTCCGCCTGAATACCGGTAATCACGCTTTTCACCACGATGGCCCGCAGCTCCTGATTAAAGGGTGCGGTTTCCACCAATCGACAAATGGTTGTGATCAGTAACTCACGATCCAGAATATCGTTCAACGATACGCCGGCACCCCATTCCCAGGCTGCGGCCAATTCGCGGTCGATGCTGGCGGCCAGCCCCTCATCCTGTAAACGGCCCAGCAGAAACTGCACGTGCGCTTCCTGAAGCTTGTTGGCCAGTTCGGTTTGGTCGGTCATAGTTTCCCCTCAAAAACGATTTAATGCTGCTGATTGTTGTTAACGTGTTCGCGCCGGTAACGGGCCGGCGTCATGCCCTCGCAGCGCCGAAAGGCACGGCTGAAATTGGAGGCATCACTATACCCCAATGCCGAGGCAATGGCGTCCACTGACTGCCTGGACCCGGTCAGTAATTGCTTGGCCTGATGCATACGCACCCGATCCAGAATTGACTGAAAGGTGGTGCCTTCCGCCTGCAGCCGGCGCTTGAAAGTACGCGAAGACAGGTGCAGCCGGGAGGCTACTTCGTCCAGTTTGGGGTAGTTCGGTTCCGCTTCTTTCAGTAGCCGATGGACACGGTACAGCAGGTCATCATCCACTTGAATGGTCTGCAGCTCCCGCTGGCATTGCGCTTCGGCCAATTGCCGGGCCAGGGGGTCCGACAAATTGAGCCGGCGTTGCATCAGGCTTTTCTGGAATATCAATTGATTGACGGATTGGTTGAAGTGCACCGGCGCCCGCTGGGGAAACCAGTCTTCCATGGCCTCAAAATACGGTGGTTTGTCGCAGGTTCGCTTGATGCTGACCCCACGGGGTATCTCGCCCAGCAGGTTGATGCTCATGGTACCGAAACTGGCCATCACGGATTCCAGCAGAAACGCGCTGGAGCGGCCCATATTCAGTAACTCATCCACCTGTAGAATAACGCAGCCACCCTGTTCGAAAATCTCCAGGGCGAAGAAATCGAAGCGCGTACGGCAGTATTTCACCGCCAGTTCCAGGGCCTCCCCCAGGGACGCCGCACTCATGGCCGCAAAGCCCAGAAATCCGTGGGTGGACAATTTCAACTGGAATCCAAATTTAAACCCCAACGCGGGATCGGGGCACAGGCGCAACGCGTTTTCGATCAAGGCCCGATACTGGCGCGCCGTGAGCCTGGCTTCCAGGGAACGCAGGGCATCCACGGTGATGTGGGTGCCGGCCAGCAGTTCCGCCAACGGGATACCCTGCTGTACCAGCATTTCCACCAGCAAGGCAGCGTAGACAGCGTTGGCACTGAGCTTGTCCAGTTCGCGCTCCGGCTCGGCAGGCAGCTCCCGGGGGGAATTCGGGTGGGGGTGATGATCCATATGGTGTCCGCTGATGGCCCTAAATGACCAAACCATACCCCGCCGTAATAGGGTATGGCAAGGCCCGCCCTTTACCTAGAAAAATTCGTCCTGCGACTTATCTTCCTGGCGGGGGGCAAATGGATCCACCGACAGATCAAAGGGGGATTGCGACGCGGGGCCATCCTGCTGCGGCTCACCCTCGCCGGGGCGCTGATCGGCACTGGTTTCAGCGGGCGGCTGTTCAGAATCCAGCACGCTGATGACTCCCTTGGCCTCACTGGTTTGCTGATCCGCTTCATCCCCCGACAACAATTCAAAGCCGTCCAGATTTTCAATCCCCGCCTCTTTCAACAACCTGGTGTTGAACTCCGGGTCCTCCGGCAGCGGTTCCTCACCTGACAGATATTTCTCATCCTCAGTACCCTGTTCAATCACGATCTCCACACGCCGGTTGCGGGCCCGGCTTGCGTCATCATCATTGGGCACCATGGGTTTGGTATCGGCGAAACCCTTTACGGTGAATTTAGCCGGCTCCATACCCCCGTCTTTCATCAGTTCATGAGCCACCGAGACCGCCCGCGCCGAAGACAACTCCCAGTTGGAACGAAAACGGGTGGTGGAGATGGGCAGATCATCGGTGTGCCCCTCCACCGAATAAATACCATCGATGTCTTTGATGGCATCGCGGATTTTATCCATGATCGGCACAAAATCCCGGCGCAGGGTGGCGGAACCACTGGGAAACGAACCCTGCTCCTTGACCCGGATGACAATCCTGCGATTACGGGTTTCCACTTCCACGGCCCCGCTCTGGATATCCTGCTTCATCATTGAGGCCACTTCCACCGCGTCCGCCTGGGTCATGGACACCAGCCGTTCCAGAATTTCAGCGGAGTGATCGGAGGCGCTGGTGGACTGATCCTGGGCATCCTCCCGTTGCTCACTTTTACCCGGAGAGCACAGCACTTCCAGGGTGTTGTTCATGGTTTCACTGGTGGACTGGCGCACCTCATTGAGCGGCGTGGGCTGCGGCCGGCCGGGGGAAAACTCCTGGGCAATGATGGAAGTTCCTTTGGGAACCTCCTTCAGCTTGACCTTATCCTGCACCCCGAACGCTTCTTTCATGGAGCCGGCCACCTGCTTGTATTTCTGCACATCCATCTCCGAGAACGCCAGCAGCAGAACAAAGAAACACATCAGCAACGACATCAGATCGGCAAAGGTGGCCAGATAGGCAGGTAGCCCTTTCGGGCATTCAGGGCATTCGCATTCTTCTTCGTCGGCCATGGCGAATCTCCGTTATTCCTCGCCTTCACTGGCGCGCCTGGAGGCGGGCAGATAGGTCTTCAGCAGCCCCTGGATCACCCGCGGGTTCTGACCCGCCTGAATGGCCAACAGAGCATCAATGATCATGGATTGGATTCGGGCTTCTTCTTCAGAACGAAGCGCCACCTTATCCGCCACCGGCAGCGCAAACATATTGGCAATCATGGCACCGTACAAAGTGGTCAGCAGCGCCACCGCCATGGCCGGACCGATGGCCTTGGGATCGTCCATGGCCGACAGCATCTGCACCAGCCCGATCAGTGTACCGATCATGCCCATGGCAGGGGCCGTGTCACCGATGTTGAGGAATATCGCCTTGCCAATGGTATGGCGGGCGATGCCTTCCCGCATGTCCTTGCTGAGGATGCTCTTCACCACTTCAGGATCGTGACCATCCACCAGCAACTGAATGCCCTTTTGCAGAAAATCGTTGGAAACCTCTTTGCCTTCCAGGGACAGCAAACCGCCTTTGCGGGCCACGTCCGCCAGCTCAACCACCTCCACAATGATTTCTTCCGGCGAAGACAGCTTGAACTTGAAGGATTTGCCCATGACCTTCATGGCACCCAGAAACTGGCCCAGGGAATACTTGGCCATTACCGCAAAAATAGTGCCCCCAAATACAATCAACAGGGACGGCACGTTCACGAAAATCAGGACATCGCCGCCGGTAACCATGGCCATCACCACAATCACCAGCGCACCGATTAATCCTATGAGGGTCGCTAGATCCACACCCCTACTCCAAACTGTCTAAAAAACATTCAACACACGTTACTTGAGTGGCCTATACCAGTAAGTCTAGACAGGAATTGGAGAAATTCCGCAAACAGGACGGATTGTGATTTATTGTGGCCGCGCATTGACCTCGCCAGCACGATGGCCGAAACTTGCGCCCTCATCCGGAAAGCATGTATTGCCCCGCAATCAGGAGCCCCCATGGCGAAGAAAAAAACCGCTATCGACTTCGAAAAGTCACTGCAAACCCTGGAACAACTGGTGGAATCCATGGAAGGTGGCGACATGACCCTGGAAAAATCCCTGGAAGCCTTCGAACAGGGCATCAAGCTCACCAAAGAGTGCCAACAGGCATTGCGGGAAGCGCAACAGAAGGTGGACATTCTGCTGCAGCAAAACGGCGACGAGGAATTGACTCCCTTTGCCGAGGACGACGCTGACTAAATGAGCGCGTTTGATCTGCAACAGTACCTTGCCGCTTGCCAACAGCAAGTCAATCAACGCCTGGAATACTGGCTCAAACAACAGAACGGCCTGGCACCTACCCTGGTGGACGCCATGCATTACGCCACCTTCAACGGTGGCAAGCGGATACGCCCGGTGCTGGCCTACGCGGCGGCGACGGCGGTCGGCGGCGACCATCACCAGGCGGACGATGTGGCCGCCGCCCTGGAAATGGTGCACTCCTACTCACTGGTGCACGACGACCTGCCGGCCATGGATAATGACGCCCTGCGGCGGGGCAAACCCACCTGCCACATCGCCTTTGATGAGGCCACCGCCATTCTGGCCGGGGATGCCCTGCAATGCCTGGCGTTTGAAGTGCTGGCGTGCTCACCCATTACGCACAGCGACACAACCCGACTGCGCCTGATTCAGTTACTGGCCACCAACAGCGGCACCCAGGGCATGGCCGGGGGCCAGGCACTGGATCTGGCTGCAGAAGGCGAAACCCTGACCCTGCAGGAACTGGAAACCATCCACCAGCACAAGACCGGCTGCCTGATTCGGGCCAGCGTGGCCATGGGGGCATTGACCTGTCCCGGCGTATCCGACACAGAGCTGTTGGCGCTGGATCGCTACGCCCAGGCCGTGGGCCTCGCCTTCCAGGTCCAGGATGACATCCTGGACGTGATCGGTGAAACAGAGTTACTGGGCAAGCAGCAGGGCGCTGATCAGGCCTTGGCCAAAGCCACCTACCCCAGCATTCTGGGGCTGGAGCAGGCCCGCCAGCTGGCCCGTGATCTCTGCCACAAAGCGGTGGCCGCGCTTACCGACTTCAGCCCACAGGCAGACCCATTGCGCTCGCTGGCGGATTACATTGTTTCCCGTAGCCACTGACGGGCCGGACAGGCAAGAAATTCCCGCTTGGGCGTTATTTTTGCTTCCCAGACTCGTATAATGACGGATTAACCCGATTCCAACCGGATTGGCACACAGGCACCCTGATTGATGTTTACCGAAATCCCGCTCAAACGTCCCAGTACCCCGCTGCTGGACCTGATCGATAACCCGGCCCAACTGCGCCAGCTGGATCAGGAACTGCTGCCGCAACTGGCGCAGGAGCTGCGCCATTACATGATGTACGCGGTGGGCAAGACCGGTGGGCATTTCGGTGCCGGACTGGGGGTGGTTGAGCTGACCATCGCCCTGCATTTCGTGTTCAATACGCCGGAAGACAACCTGGTGTGGGATGTGGGCCACCAGACCTACCCTCACAAGATTCTCACCGAGCGCCGTGATGCCATGCTCAGCCTGCGGCAACGGGGCGGCCTGTCAGGCTTTCCCAAGCGCTCGGAAAGCCCCTACGACACCTTCGGAGTGGGCCACTCCAGCACCTCCATCAGCGCAGCCCTGGGTATGGCCCTGGCCAGCCAGGCCCAGGGCCGCAACAACCATAACGTCGCCATCATCGGAGACGGGGCACTCACCGCCGGCATGGCCTTCGAAGCCATCAACCACGCCAGCCACACCAAAGCCAACATGATTGTGATTCTGAACGACAATGAAATGTCCATTTCAGAAAACGTCGGCGGCCTGTCTAACTACCTGTCCCGGGTCTGGGCCAGCCGCACCTATAATGCGTTGCGCGAAGGCGGTAAAAAAGTGCTGGAGAACATGCCCACTGCCATGGAGTTTGTGCGCCGCACCGAAGAACACATGAAGGGCATGGTCTCACCGGGGACCCTGTTTGAAGAGTTGGGCCTGAATTACATTGGCCCCATTGACGGCCATAATCTGGACAAGCTGGTCACCTATCTGGGTAAGTTGAAAGAAATTCCGGGGCCCCACCTGTTGCACGTCTTTACCCGCAAAGGTTGCGGTTTCTATCCCGCTGAGCAAGACCCGATCGGTTATCATGCCCTGTCCAAAATTGAACCCAAGCCACCGGTTAAAACCGCCGAACCGAAACCCAAACTGCCTAAATACAGTGATATATTCGGGCGCTGGCTGTGCGATATCGCCGAGCAGGACAAACGTCTGGTGGCCATCACACCGGCGATGCGGGAAGGTTCGGGCATGGTGGAGTTTTCCAGGCGTTTTCCGGATCAATATGAAGACGTTGCCATCGCCGAGCAACACGCGGTCACACTGGCCGCGGGCTACGCCTGCGAAGGCCAAAAGCCTGTGGTGGCGATCTATTCCACATTTTTGCAACGGGCCTACGACCAGTTGATCCACGATGTGGCGCTGCAGAATCTGGATGTCACCTTCGGCATCGACCGTGCCGGCCTGGTGGGTGAAGACGGCCCCACCCATGCAGGCGCCTATGATCTGAGTTTCATGCGCTGCATTCCCAACCTGGTCATCATGGCACCGAGCGATGAAAACGAATGCCGCCAGTTACTCTATACCGGCTACCTCTACCCGGGGCCCGCCGCCATCCGGTATCCCCGGGGCACCGGGCCCGGTGTTGCAATCGAAGAAACCATGACCGCACTGCCCATCGGCAAAGGCCGCATTGTACGGGAAGGCAGCGGTGTGGCCATTCTCTCATTTGGAACCGTACTCAGTGCCGGCCTGAAAGCCGCCGAGCACCTGTCCGCCACCCTGGCGGACATGCGCTTTGTCAAACCCATCGATGAAACCCTGATTCTGGACCTGGCCAGCCGCCATGACCTGTTGGTAACGGTTGAAGAAAATACCGTACAGGGTGGTGCCGGTTCCGCAGTATCAGAAGTGCTGGCCAGGAACGGCGTCGTGCTGCCCATATTGAACCTGGGTATTCCGGATTACTATGTGGAACACGGCAAGCCGGCTGAAATGATCGCAGAATGCGGTTTGAACGCCGAGGGAATCGAACAATCCATACGTGAGCGCCTCACCTTACTGGCACAAAGCAAAGTCAATAAAAACGCCGTCTAAAGGCCTTCCAGCAGTTTGGCTGCTTCATTGAAACGCAACTCTTCAATGGCCTCCGTCAGGGACGCCATCGTGTCCGCCGGCACGCGCCTGCTGATTTCAGGTGCAATGCCGGTAAACACTTCCGCCGCATCCATATTGGAACAGTTCAACTTGTCTTTTAAATCATCCAGGGCCGCGCGAAAAGCCGCCCGCCCCATGCTGAGCCCGTTATCAACCTCGGTCTGCGGCCCGGCACTGGTGTGGTAGCTCTGCAGCCATGACCGGGCCACCGTCAGCATATGCTGCAAAGCCTCACCAAAATGCTGCAACAGCCCTTCGTATTCCGCCTCCTGCTGCTGCTTGATAGCCTGCTCCAGAGCCTGGGACGCCTGCATCACCTTATCGCCACCGAAATTACCCATGGTCCCTTTCAAGGTATGAAAATGGCGCGCTGCTTCTTCAATTCTGCCATCCTCAAGCAGCTGGCGGCCTTGCTCCAGGGGCAACAGATCTTCAGTCACAATGCGCTCAATCATATTAATGATGTCCTTCTCCCGGGCCGGCTTGCCACGCACGAATGACATGATCTTTTCCGGGTTAAACACCCCATCCACAACCTGGGGGAAATCCTTCGAGTTCGATTCGGTGGCGGCTGCCGGCACCTGCTGCTGCGGTGCCGCCACCCGCGGGGATACGTAACGGCATACCGTTTCCAGCATCGCAGGTATATCCAGCGGTTTACCTACAAAATCGTTCATACCACTGTCAATGCACTGCTGCCTTTCAAATGCCAGCACACCGGCGGTCATGGCAATGATAGGAAGCGATAGCTTCAGCTCCTCACGAATTTTCCTGGTAGCGGTAAAACCATCCATGACCGGCATCTGCACATCCATCAGCACCGCATCGTATTGGCTGCGCCCCGCACACTCCGACAACATGTCCAGTGCTTCAACACCGTTTGCGGCAACATCCACCTGCGCACCCACCTGTTCGAAGATTCCCTCGATGATCACCTGGTTCGATACGGTGTCTTCCACCAGTAAAAGACGGGCACCATCAAGACGGGGCAAAGGCTTTTCTTCCGGTTTGATTGGCTCCACAGTGCGGTTACTGTAGCGCAGGCAGGCTTCGTTAACACCATCAAGCAGCGTGGATGCCGTCACCGGTTTGGACAGGATAACCACCCGGCTTTCTGTCAGATTATTTCTCATCAAGGCTTCGTGGTTCATACTGCCCATCAGTTTGACCGTCGGGATACCCCGCTCAAGCGTGGTCAGCTGTTCCGCGTGCGGCAGGTTCTGGTTGAACACCAGCACGTCGAAATCGGTATCGGCCCGGGTCAGACGCTGCCGCGCCTGCACCACATCGGCGACGGTTTCACACACCCACCCCAACCGCTCACAGCTGGCCACCAGAGCGCTGGCCGAGGCCGGGCTGGCATCAGCCAGCAGCACGCGCCTGGCAGGCTGAGCCACCGGCACGTCATGCTCCAGGCTGGTATCCACTTCCAGCGCCAATTGACAGCAGAACTCTGAACCAACACCCGGGGTGCTGCGAACATCGATCGTTCCCTGCATTAACTCGATTAACTTCTTACAGATGGTGAGCCCCAATCCGGTACCGCCAAAGCGCCGGGTAATGGAGGTATCGGCCTGGGAAAACGCGCTGAACAAGCGGGCGCGTTGCCCATCATCCATGCCGATCCCACTATCCCTGACACGGATCTGGATGCGGGCCTGATTGGCCTCCAATGACAGCAACGCAAACTGAACCACCACCTCACCCTGTTCGGTAAACTTGATGGCATTCCCCGCCAGATTCACCAGAATCTGCTGAAAACGCATCTCATCGCCGATAAAACCACGGGGCATCTCTGGCGCCACATCAATAATCAACTCCAGGTTTTTATCGGCCGCGTTTCCTGACATGATGGTTGCCAAAGCCTCAATAACATCATCCAGTGCAAACGGCGCGCGACTCAACTCCATTTTGCCCGCTTCAATTTTTGACACGTCCAACACATCATTGAGCAACGTCAGTAATGCTTTACCTGCCGCACTGATCATGCCCACATGATTACTCTGATTCTTATCCAGTGAGGTGTAGCCCAGCAATTGTGACGCACCCAATACTGCGTTGAGTGGTGTACGAATTTCATGGCTCATGTTGGCCAGAAATTCCGTTTTCGCCCGGTTGGCGCTCTCCGCCAGATCACGGGATCGCTGCAGTGCACGTTCGGCTTCCTTCTGCTCGGATATGTCGTATACATTAACGATGGTGTGCACCACCCCGTTGAGCAGTAATGGGCCGTATTCCAACAGTGCCTCAAAGCGCTCGCCATCGGCTCGATTGGCCAGCCATTCCTGCTCACTGTGGGAGCCCTTTACGGGCTTGGATATGGATTGATGATATAAATTGAAGTCAGGCAAATAGAGCGTAATACTGCGCCCCAACATAGTGTGTTCAGTAGCAAACATCTGGTGAGCCCGGCTATTGGCATTCACCACACAGCCTTCGCCATCCAACACCAACATGGCTCCGGGGGCCAGTTCAAACAGGGATTCAAACTCATCCCGCATTTGCTGCGCCAGTTTGATTTGCTGCTCCAGTACACTGTGTGCCGCACGGATTTCCCGTTCGGCGATTTTCTGCTGAATAATGTTACGCGCCACACCCAGGTAACCCGTGATCTTGCCCAGATCATCATAGATTGCGGTCACGGTAAGATTGACCGGAATCCTGCGACCATCCTTACGCAGGTAGGTCCACTCCCGCGATACCGCCACCCCCTGTCGAGCCTGGGCCACAAAGACTTCAAAACCTTCAACCTCATAGCCCAGTTTCAAGGTCAGGCGCTCACCCTCCTCCCGCACCTCCGCGTCATCATGAAACAATGCCGGGGTCTGTTGACCCACTATATCTTCTCGCTTGTAGCCCAAGAGACGTTCCGCGCCGGCACTGAACACCTCAATGAGCCCTTCCTGATTGGTGGCAACAATGGAAAACTCACTGGCCGCCTCAATCACCGCATTGAGTTTGTCCTCGGCGGTTTTAACCGCCCGCTGAGCACGTACCAGTTCGCTCACATCCCAATTCATCCCCACCATGCGTACTGCTGCGCCACTGTTGTCACGAATCACAATACCGGCTGCCTGCAATGAACGATAACTGCCGTCATTGCGCTGAATTCTGAACTGGGTTTTGTATTCCGCCTTGCCGGCCAGGGCATCGTTCAGATTGGTTTCGGCATGCAACACATCATCAGGATGCAGCTTCTCCCGCCACTGGGGTACGGCCAGGGGTTCATCATAGGGGCCAATTTCATACAACTGACGCATGCGGTTATCCCAATAAATCTCACCGCTTTTCACATCCCAATCCCACAGTGCAAGGTCCACCGATTGGGAAGCCAGGTTCAATCGTTCCCCCAGTGTGGTTAATTCGGCTTGTCGGCGCCGAATCTCATCCATGGCCAAACCCAGGATCATCGGGCCAAAGATAACCGCCGCACTGGCCGCCCAGATGCCACGGGGATCATCCTGGGCATTCATCAGGGGGAACGCCCACCAGCCCCAGGCAATGCCGGCCCCCAATACCAGAAATACCAGATTCGCCAACACGGCAACCCGCAACATTCCGTAGGCCAGGGCCACCGCCATTAAGGGTAACGCCAGGTAAGCAAACGGATGCAGCGCAAAGGTCAGAACAATAAAGCTGATGACAAAGAGGCCGCCCAATTGCACCAGCACCGAAGTCAAAACTCCGCTGGTCAGCCGGTTGCTCTGGTCCATATTGAAAAATGCGAGGGAAGGCAGCAATAAGAGCACGGCTCCGATGGTCTCTCCCAACCACCAGTTCATCGCTGCGGTACTCCATTCAACCGGATTGGCCAACCAGACAAGGGTTGCCCCAATCGCGGCGGAAACGGGGGCGGCCAGCAACAAATACCCGGAAAAAATATAGGCGGAATCACGTACCGTAAGTGCTCTGCCGTAGAATGGCCCCAACAGCCCCACCGCGACCATAATGCCGGCCAGCTTGGCAACCGAACAACCCAACGAACAGGGCAGGCCGCTGCCATATAACCAGGCAACTATGACATTGGCGAGGAAGACCACACCATAGAGATAAAGCCGTTGGGAACGGCGGCTGGCCATAACCCAGACGACGGCCACACTGGACGGCAGCCAGACCAGGGCAATACCTTGGGCGTCACTGGCGACCCCATAGGAAAACACCGCCAACAACAGATACAATGCCGCTAGCGATGCGCTGTTCAAAAACGCCCCTGACCGACTAAGGTTCACATAACACCAATTTTAGGGTTGAGATCATGCTCTAATCTATCACTCGATCGCTCACCACCGCCCTGTTACGGCCATTGGCTTTGGCTTTATACAGCGCATCATCCGCATCACTCAGCAAACTGGTTGGCAGGCTGCGGCCATCGGGCACACAACTGGCCAAACCAACACTGATGGAGACGTGTGCGGCCACCTCCGACTGGGCATGAGGCAACTGCAGATCCCGAATACTTTCGCACAGCCAAAGTCCGATTTTTTGCGCTTCGCCAAGTTCTGTGTAGGGCAATATAACGGCAAACTCTTCACCGCCATAGCGTGCCACTGTTTCCCCGGGCCGCCGCAAAGCAGAATGCAGCCCTTTGGCCACCTGCCGCAAACATTCATCACCCTGCTGATGCCCGTAATGGTCGTTATACGCTTTGAAAAAGTCTACATCAATTAACGCCAACCCCAGAGGGCTGCGCTGGCGCTGATGCCGACGCCACTCTTGCGCGTACTGCTGATCAAAATAGCGTCGGTTATAAATTCCGGTCAGCCCATCCTGCTCAACCTGGCGGTGCAGCTCATCCGCCTGCTTTTTTACCAGCAACTGGGTTTTCACCCGTGCCCGAACCAAGGGTGCATTCAACGGCTTGGTAATGAAATCCGCTGCCCCGGCCTCCAGTGCAGCCACCTCGTGATCTACGGAACTGTGGGAGGTCACAATAATAACACTGCAATTGCGGGTAGCCGCATCCGCCTTCAATTGCCGGCACACTTCATAACCATTCATACCGGGCATTTCCACATCCAGCAAAATCAGATCCGGCTTGGTTTTCATGGTCATAGCAATGCCGGACTGTCCTGAGGTGGCAAAAATAACCTGGCCGAAGTCACGGATAATAAGGCTTAATGCTTTGATGCTCTTGGGATTATCATCGATGATCAGTATCACGCTGTCGCTGAGAGCAGGGGCCTGATTCTGGAAGGCTGGTAGGCTATCGGCCTGCGTCATGTAATTCTATCCCTCTAGGCAGGATGGTTCTCATCCGTGGGTACCAGCCTAAGAATAGCAAATACAAACCAAATCGCCGAATTCTATAAGGAACAGAATGTCATCAGGTTAGTCCGGAATCGCACCGGTGCACAGGTCACCCCGCTCAAAATGACCCGTGCACCGGGGATCCAACCCGGTTTAGGCAGCGTCCGTCTGCTCGTCATCCTCCACCGAGGATCGAATCAGGTAGTCGAACGCACCCAGTGAGGCTTTTGCGCCTTCACCCATGGCGATGATGATCTGCTTATAAGGTATTGTGGTGACGTCTCCGGCGGCGAATATGCCCGGTACTGAAGTCTGGCCGTGGGCATCAACAATAATCTCGCCACGGGGTGCCAGTTCGATGGCATCCTTGGCCCAAGCACTGTTGGGCACCAACCCGATCTGGACAAAAATACCCTCCAGCTCAAGTTCGTGCATGCCACCATTGGTGCGATCTTCGTAGGTCAGGCCCACCACCTTATTGCCATCGCCCAGCACTTCTTTGGTGAGGGCCGACACAATCACCGTCACGTTGGACAGGCTGTTCAGTTTCTTTTGCAGCACCGCGTCCGCCCGCAACTTGTTGTCGAATTCGATCAGGGTGACATGGGAAACAATGCCGGCAAGATCAATGGCTGCCTCTACCCCGGAGTTGCCGCCGCCGATAACGGCCACCCGCTTACCCTTGAACAAGGGGCCATCACAGTGGGGGCAGTAGGCCACCCCCTTGCCGCGGTATTCCTGTTCTCCCGGCACGTTCATTTCGCGCCAGCTGGCACCTGTTGCAATCAGCAGGGCCTTGGATTTCAAAGTGGCACCGTTCTCAAGTTGAACACCTTTCTGTGAACCGGTAACCAGGCCAACCGCTTTTTGGTTGGTCATGATATCCACTTCATACTGGCGCACGTGCTCTTCCAGCTGTGCCACCAGTTTCGGGCCCTGGGTTTCCTGCACCGAAATAAAGTTTTCGATTGCCAGGGTATCCATCACCTGACCGCCGAAACGGTCGGCGACGATGCCGGTGCGGATGCCTTTACGGGCGGCATAGATCGCAGCCGAAGCACCTGCCGGACCACCCCCCACGACCAACAGATCATAGGGTTCTTTGTCATTAAGTTCCTGCGCTTGACGTTCGCTGGCCTTGGAGTCCGCTTTATTGAGGATTTCTTCCAGGGTCATGCGGCCGGCGCCAAATTCCTTGCCATTCAGGTAAACCGTGGGGACAGCCATAATCTGACGGCTATCCACTTCGTCCTGGAACAGGGCTCCATCGATCATGGTGTGCTTGACATTGGGGTTCAGCGCCGCCATCAGATTCAGCGCCTGCACCACCACCGGACAGTTGTGGCAGGAAAGGGAGATATAGGTTTCGAACTCGAAATCCCCTTCGAGCAGGGCAATCTGCTCCAGCAATGTTTGATCTTCCTTGGGAGGGTGACCGCCCACGTGCAACAGCGCCAATACCAGTGAGGTAAATTCGTGCCCCATGGGCAACCCTGCGAAACGCACTGAAATGTCTTCACCAGGGCGATTGATACGGAACGACGGCTTGCGTTCTGCGTCGTCACGCACTTCCTTCACGGTGATCTTGTCAGTCAGGGAGGCCACATCCTGCAGTAAAGCCAGCATTTCTCCGGATTTGGCAGAATCATCAAGGGACGCTACCAATTCAATTTTCTGTTTCAAATTGGTGAGGTAGGTTTTCAACTGGTCTTTCAAATTTGCATCTAACATGGGACACACACCTGATTACTGACTACAACGAACGGTTTAATAGTTTGCGATCCCGGAGGGGAGACCAGCTCCCCTTCCGGTATCGCCGCCAGCAAAATCGATCTTAGATTTTGCCGACCAGGTCCAAAGAGGGAGCCAGCGTGGCTTCGCCTTCTTTCCATTTTGCGGGGCATACTTCACCGGGGTGGGCAGCCACGTACTGAGCCGCTTTCACTTTACGCATCAGATCGTCAGCGTCACGGCCGATACCTTCTGCAGTGATTTCCATAGCCTGGATAATGCCGTCCGGATCCACCAGGAAGGTGGCACGATCCGCCAGACCCTGACCTTCGCGCATCACACCAAAGTTATTGGTAATGGTGCCGCTTTGGTCGCCCAGCATGTAGTATTTGATCTTGCCGATGGTTTCGGAAGCATCGTGCCATGCTTTGTGAACGAAGTGGGTGTCGGTGGAAACAGAGTATACTTCCACGCCCAGCTTCTGCAGCTCTTCATAGTGATCAGCTACGTCGCCCAGTTCAGTGGGGCACACAAAGGTAAAGTCGGCAGGATAGAAAAAGAAGATTGCCCACTTGCCTTTAACATCGGTATCGGACACTTCTACAAATTCGCCATCCTTGAATGCCATTGTAGTGAACGGTTTGATTTCTGAATTAATCAGCGCCATGTTTCCTCCTGGTCTAAGGTGTTGTTAAGCTGATGAAGGTATAATAGGGATTTACCGATCATATACAAAATTGATTGTTACTATATGATTGATAAAATTTCCATATCACCATTTATGCCTGACCAATACGTACTCAAATCAGGTAAAGTGGTGGGCCAAGTATAACAATCTGGGGGAGTTTTCATATGAAACCCGTCGTTTTTGGCATCTTTATGACATTACTGGTAGGCGCCGGGCTGGCTTGGTTGTGGCATTCCGAACAAACACCACCACCGCCGCCTGCTCCGGTTGCCGACCAAGAAACATCGCAGCCCCCGGCAGCAAAGGAAGTACACCCCGTGATACGGGATTTACCGTCCACTTCTGCCCTGCCCGACGCTGAATCCGCCGCTGCCCAACCTGCAGGCAACATACCAACTCTGGTGGAGGCACCCGCTGAACTGGATCAAAGCGACCAACAGGTGCTGGCGGCAGTAAAGGATCTTTCCACTTTAGCGGTGCAGTGGCTTACCCCTAAAGAGCAGCTGCGCAAGTGGGTACTGCTGGTGGACAACATGGCCATGGGCAAGGTGCCGGTGAAAAACCGGCCCTTGAGCGTTGCCATCGCGCCATTTGCCGTCACCGGCAGCGAAGCTGAACCCGTACTGGCACAAAGCAATTACGCAAGAACGGAACCACTGGTGGACGCGTTCGTGGCCCTGGACCCGGAGTTGGTAGCCCATTACTACCGGGCCTGGAGCCCTTTGCTGGAGGAGGCGTACAAAGAGTTGGGCCAACCCGGCGCGTTCCACGACCGGATGCTGGCTGCCATCGACCGGGTTTTATCGGTCCGGCCTTTGGCGACAGAAACCATAAAGCTGAAGCAACCCGCGGTGTACTATCGCTATGCCGATCCAGAAAAAGAGGCTGCCACTGACGTGGAAAAACTGTTGTGGCGCATGGGCCCCCGTAACACCGTCCGCATTCAAAGCCAGCTCAGGGAAATCAAGCCGGCTCTGACCACGCCATAAATACCTTACCAGGTATCCACGCACGGGCGTTTTTTGCCATGCCGCGCCCGTGGCCGCGGTGCTGACTGTAAGCCTGCCACAATCCAGTGCCGTGTCTGCGCCGGATCAATAACGTCGTCAAACTCAAAAAAGGTGGCGTTGTTGACGGCTTTTCCCCGCTCAACCATTTCCGCCACCATTTCCTCAAAACGGGCCTGCCGTTGTAGCGGGTCTGCTATGGCGTTCAGTTCCTTGCGAAACCCCAGTTTCACGGCCCCTTCCAATCCCATGGCACCGAATTCCCCGGTGGGCCAGGACAGGGTGAACAACGGTGCCTTCATGGAGCCGCCTGCCATGGTCATGGCGCCCAGGCCATAGGCCTTACGCAACACCACCGTAAAGAAGGGCACGGTCAGACTGGCTGCGGTTACAAACATTCGGGCCGCGTGACGCACCAGCGCCGTTTTTTCCACTTCCGGCCCCACCATGATTCCCGGTGTGTCACACAGGAACAATAAAGGAATATCAAATGCATCGCACATCTGCATAAAGCGGGACGCTTTGTCGGCGCCGTCGGCGTCCACAGCACCCGCCAGATACTCCGGATTATTGGCAATGACACCCACCGCACGCCCTTCAATCCGGGCCAATGCGGTGACCATTCCCTTTCCGAACCCGGATCTCAGTTCCAACACCGAATCAATATCACATAACCCGTCCATAACCGCCCGCACACTGTAAACCCGCAGGCGGTTTTCAGGAATAAGTGTCCTCAGCAGGCGCTGGTCCGGAGCCTGCCATTGCGACAGGTCACCCTGAAAGTAGGAAAGGTAGCGTTTCGCCGTGGCGGTGGCGGCCTGCTCATCCTCCACCACAATATCCACCACACCATTGCCGGCCTGAACCGAAACCGGGCCCACCTCTTCCGGCCGATACACACCCAGGCCGCCGCCTTCGATCATGGCAGGGCCCCCCATACCGATATTGGCGTTGCGGGTTGCGATGACCACATCGCAGCAGCCCAGCAACGCGGCATTACCGGCAAAGTTACGGCCACTGGCTATGCCCACCAGGGGCACCAACGCCGACAGTCGAGCAAAATACAGAAAGGCAAGGCAGTCCAGTCCGGCAGAAGACCCCAAACCATCGGTATCACCCGGACGGCCACCGCCCCCCTCACTGAACAACACCACCGGCACCTGCATGCGTTCCGCCAGTTCGAACATGCGGTCTTTCTTGTGATGGTTTTGAATGCCCTGGGTGCCCGCCAGCACGGTGTAATCGTAAGTCATTACCACACAACGGGCGGCATCATCACCGAACAGCTCACTGTTGATGCATCCCAACCCCGTGACCATGCCATCACCGGGTGTGTTCTCCATCAAATCCTGCAGCGTACGACGTCGCCGCTGAGCGGCAATCACCAGTGGGCCGTATTCAACGAATGAGCCGTCATCGCATAAATCGGCAATGTTTTCGCGGGCTGTACGTTGCCTCTTGCCATGACGCCGGGCAACAGCGTCCGGCCTGTTCTCATCCAGCCCGTATGCGTGACGGTCAATGCATTCCTGCAAGTCGGGGCGAATGGCATCCGGATCCAGTACCTCATCCTGCTGCGCTGATTGCCCCTGCTGATCGCTCAACTGGAACACCAGCAAGGGTTGCCCTTCCATTACCCCATCACCGTCCGCCACCAGAAAGGATTCCACATAACCGGTACCGGGTGCTTCAATGACATGCTCCATCTTCATGGCATCCATGATCAACAGGGCTTCACCCTTATTCACCTGCCGGCCACATTCAACACTGATAGCAACAACGGAGCCCTGCATGGGGGCCGCGATGCTGTTGTCGGTCAACACCCACTGCGGGCCTGACTCATCCGCTCCGGCGTCGCGCGCCGGCAGCAGACTTTCTTCGGGTTGGGTTAATTCCGCCATGTGAGCATCGATAAAGCCCGTATCCACCGCGCCATTCAATACATCCGGGTGGCAGGCCAGATTGCGCAATACCGACAGATTGGATGCCAATCCGCCGATCCTGAATTCCTGCAGCGCCTGGGACAGCTTACGCAGGGCGGCGGAGTGATCCGGCCGCGCACTGTGCACAATGAGTTTGGCCACCATGGAATCGTAGCGGGGGCTGGTCTGGTAACCACTGTACACATAACTGTCCACGCGCACACCGTGTCCACCCGGTACATCCCACGACGTAATCCTGCCGGCGGCGGGTTTTACCTCACCATCGGCCTGCAAAGCCTCCAGATTGATGCGCGCCTGCACCGCAAAACCGGAGGGTGACAGGCCATCCACGTGCAACTCAGCCAGCGGAGCAGCAAAGGCCACCGCCAGCTGCAACGCCACCAGATCCAGACCCAGAATGGTTTCAGTAACAGTATGCTCCACCTGAATACGGGGATTGGCCTCGATAAAAACAAACCGGCTATCACCGGCTTGTTCAAATACCAGAAACTCAAAGGTACCCAAACCGCGGTAGCCAACACGCTGCGCCATGGCCAATGCGGCCTCAAATAACCCGTGCTTAAGCGTAGGGGAAAGATGACAACTGGGTGCCATCTCGATGACTTTCTGGTGGCGTCGCTGCAATGAGCATTCACGTTCATACAGATGCACACAGTCACTACCGTCACCCAGCACCTGAACCTCGATGTGGCGCGCCGCCGGGGCCCACTGCTCAACATATACCGAACCATCGCCGAACGCGCTTTCAGCTTCCGACTGACAGCGGGCGTAGGCTGCAGCCAGTTGCGCACTGTCTCTGACCACCCGCAACCCACGGCCACCACCACCAGCAATGGCTTTGATGGCCATCGCGCTGCCGGCCGGCAACTGAGCGAAAAACGCCTCTGCCTGCTGCAGCGAAACCGAGTGATCCATTCCCTGCAGCACCGGCACCCCACACTCTGCCGCCAGCGCCCGCGCTCGGGCCTTATCGCCAAACAGCGCCAGCGTGTCTGCGTCCGGCCCCACAAACACCAGACCAGCCTGTTCGCAGGCACGGGCAAAATCGCTGTTTTCACTCAGAAAGCCGTAACCCGGATGCACACCATCGCACTGATGCTGCCGGGCGATGGCGATCATCTGCGCCTGATCCAGATAAGCGGAGGCACCGGACCCACTCAAGGGTACGGCAATATCGGCTTTCAATGCATGCAGGGACAGGGAATCGTCTTCAGCGTACACCGCCACGGAGCGCCACCCCAGTTCAGACAAGGTACGAATTATACGGACGGCGATTTCGCCCCGATTGGCAACCAGAATGGTTTTTGCGGTGTGACTCATCAGCGACTCCCAAGTCAAAACTGGAAGCCGCTATTAAATCAGAATTTCTTCTCCAACATCAAAACGCTGTTGTGTTCCTGGATCTTTACATACTCCAAATAGGACATTCCAAGTAGCACTTCCTGTGGATAGGCGCCTTCAATGACAACGGCCCTGACGTTTGGCACATTGATTTCACCCACCTTCACCGCGTTCAGCGTCACCACCCAAGTGGAAACCACTCCGCTGGCGGTAACCGCCCGGGATTCCTGCCCGTCCATTTTATAGAGTAACCCCAGATTACGGGCCTGTATTTCATTCATGGCGACGGTGTTGGCGCCGGTATCCACCAGAAAATGGACCGGTTGACCGTTGATGCTGCCATTGACCTTATATTGATTGTTATCGTTCTTGCGAATGACCACTTGCGTGACGTCTGCTTGCTGGTAGGTGCCCCCCATAGCCATGTGCAGTGCCAGCTCATGCCGCTGGCCATCGATCTCGACGATGGCGCGGTGTGCGTTGGCATCCACCAGCGTCACCCCGCTACTGTGGGAGCGCCCTTTCTTCAGCATCACCTGCTGGCCATCAATCTTGAGTACCGCAGCGCCCTTGAACAGCCCTTCAACGCGCACCTCAGGGGCGGCGGTCAAGTGCGCCGCTGCCCCCCACATCAATCCTGCCAGTAACCATTTTCCAATCGCCATGTTGCAATCCTGCCTTACTGCTCATTTTCAGACTGGCGTCGCCTGCATTCAGGTCAATGCCACCTGCCCCGCGCATCATTCTATTATTCTATGCACGGCTGGTCTGTAACGGTACGTAGTAGGAGCATCCGTTTTTTGTTGTCCTGTACCTTAACCAATACGGTTGCAACCAGGCTCCTGACTGCACCCCCAGGCTACACCAAGCCAGAAAATGTAGAGAAATTCTGTGAGAAATTTCAAACCTTGCACACAATCCTACTTTAGTAGGTTGACTGGCCGACCCAGACCGCCCTAATTTTATTATTCTAAAAAGGTTTTTATTGCTCATTATTTTCGTTAATTTTCGTTTGGCCTAAATATACATTTCTTTACTTTCATTAGTGCGCCTATCGAATATAATTTCCAACATCGATCCGGTGGACGAATTTTGTCTACAAACACAACAACACCATAACAATAACCACATGCGCCGACCGCCCTGTTGCAAAAATCAACATGAGCGGGTCAGTTGCACCTGATCGTGAACTGAATGTACTCAGCGAACGGGAGCCCAGCGCAGATGGTCCAGACTCAGGGACGACGCAGCAAAAACCTCAGCATTGATGGCCGCTACGGCCGGCCCCTCAATGGCTTTATCTCCACATTACCTGATATGACGCTCGCGCCATGCTGAATGATCCTGCTCAATTCAGGAATATCGGCTGTTGGTTGCAGCACTGGGCCAATCTGTCGCCGGACAAAGTCGCCTTCCATTTTATAGGCGACGATGGCAACGAAACCGGCGCCCTTTCTTATCTGACGTTGTTGAACGACACGCAGCGGGTAGCTCACCAATTGCAACAACAGGCCAAGCCCGGCGATCGCGTTGTCCTCACCTATCAACCCGGGCTCGACTTCATCGTCGCTTTTCTCGGCTGTGTACAGGCAGGGTTGATTGCCGTTCCGGTTTACCCCCCATCTTCACCCAAGGACTGGCCCCGTTTCGTAAAAATAGTATTGAACAGCGAAGCCCGCCTGGTTGCTACCACCCAGCAGCTGGCCCAACTATCACAGGCCGCGATCGCCATGACGCCTGAGCTGGCCGGCATCGAGTTGCTCAGCACCGACAGCCTGCAGGCAGAGGAAACAGCGCCGGTAACCTGTAGCGCCGACGCGAATACATTGGCATTTTTACAATACACATCCGGTTCCACCGGCAATCCCAAAGGGGTGATGCTGACCCACGGCAACCTGTATCACAATGAATGCCTGATCAAGGAATCCTTTCAACTGACCTCTGATGCCAAAGTAGTATGCTGGCTGCCGCAGTACCATGATATGGGGTTAATCGGAAACATTCTGGGCACGCTCTTCAATGGCATGACATCGATTCTGATGTCGCCGTTGACCTTTCTCAAGAATCCCTACCTATGGCTGAAGACCATCAGCGATTACCGCGCCACCCACAGCGGCGGCCCCAACTTTTCCTATGAACTCTGCGTCAAGCGCATTCCCGATGCGTTGCTGGCGACGCTGGATCTGAGTTGTTGGCAGCTGGCGTATAACGGTGCCGAACCCATTCGTGCAGCCACGCTGCAGCGCTTCAGTGATAAGTTTCACACCTGTGGCTTTCAGCACACCAGCTTTCTGCCGGTATACGGCCTGGCAGAGTCGTCACTGTTGGTCACCCAGCATAGCATTGGTACTCCGGTTCACCTGTTCAGGGTCGACGCAGCCAGCCTGCAGCAGGGGCAACCGCAACCCGGCAATAACCGGGGCAGTGCTAAAACACTGGTCAGCAGTGGCAGGGTTCTTGGCCAGACCCTGCACATTGTCAACCCGCACACTGGCCACCGCTGTGCTGATAACGAAGTAGGAGAGATATGGGTTCAGGGCGACAGCGTTGCCCAAGGCTATTGGAAAAATCCGGAGGTATCCGCGGCTACGTTTGCCGCCTACCTGACCGACTCCGGTGAGGGTCCGTTCATGCGCACCGGGGATCTGGGTTTTCTGCGCGATGGCGACCTGTTTGTGACCGGGCGCCTGAAGGAAATGATGATCGTGGATGGGCGCAATTTGTACCCCCAGGACATCGAGGAAACCATACAAAGCACCAGCTCTTCATTGCGCGTCGGTTGTGGCGCGGTGTTCAGCCTGGACGACGAAGCGGTAATCGCAGTACAGGAACTTTCCAATCGCGCAGAGTATTCAGAACAGGAACTGGCGGAACTGGCGCAATCCGCCCTGCGTGCGGTGAACAGCCAGCACCAACTGGCACTGAAAAGCCTGATTCTGATCGAGCAGGGCAGCTTGCAAAAAACCTCCAGCGGCAAGATTCGTCGCACGGCCATGGCACAGCAATACCAGAACCACAAGTTGAAGGTGGTCAAGGCCTTTACGGCAAACGATTTCTTTTCCCGGCCTGAGCACGACAACCGCAACGTTACATCTTTATCCCAGGCCCATTACGAAGCGGCCATTCTCAATGTCATCGCCACAGAGCTGGGAATTAATGCCGAACAGATCAGTCCGCGAATGACCTTTGCCGACTTTGGTCTCGATTCAAAAACCCTGGTGGGTTTGGCCGGCATACTGGAACAGAAACTCAAGCAGCCACTGCCACCCCAATTGTTTTTCGATTACCCCAGCATCAGCAAGCTGGCGGAGTATCTTGGTGGACAGGGCGGGTGTGAACACGGCCCCCTCGAAACAAACCCGGCCCCGACCAAGGCACAGGGCGACATCGCCATTATTGGTATCGGTTGCCGCTTTCCCGGCCAGGCCGAATCGGCAGAAGCGTTCTGGCAAATACTGGAACAGGGTATCGATACCATCGCAGAAACCCCCGCTTCCCGCTGGAGTACTCAGCAATACTACGATGCGGACATTCTGGCACCAGGCAAGATGGCCACCAAATGGGGAGGATATCTGCAACGGGTGAAAGATTTTGACGCCGCGTTCTTCGGCATTAAAGACAAGGAAGCCACTTTGCTGGACCCACAGCAACGCATATTGTTGGAGACCAGCTGGCACGCCCTGGAACACGCCGGCCTGATCCCGGAATCAACGGCGGGTAAAGAGGTGGGGGTTTTTGTTGGTGTTTCCAATGTGGATTACGATCGCCACTGCAGCCGCATAGGCGCCTGCAGCGAGCCCTACGCCGGCACCGGCATCGCCACCTCCATTGCCGCAAACCGGCTCTCCTATTTTTACGATTGGCGCGGACCCAGCGTGGCGCTGGACACCGCCTGCTCATCGTCTCTGGTGGCCATTCACCAGGCCTGTAACAGCCTGCGACAACAGGAATGCAGACTGGCCTTGGCCGCCGGTGTCAATCTTATTTTGACACCGGACCTGAGTATCACATTCTCCAAAAGTGGCATGATGGCCGCCGATGGCCGTTGTAAAACTTTCGATGACAGCGCCGATGGTTATGTTCGCTCCGAAGGCTGTGGCGTAGTGATCCTGAAGCCGTTGGCAGACGCCATGGCAGACGGTGACCAGGTAATTGCCGTCATCAAAGGGTCTGCCGTTACTCAAGATGGGCGCTCCAATGGTATCACTGCACCCAACGGCCCGGCTCAGGTCAAGACCATCCGGCGCGCGCTGCACAATGCCGGCTTGCACCCCCGCGACATCCAGTTTGTAGAAAGCCATGGTACCGGCACCGAACTGGGTGACCCTATCGAATTGCAGGCACTGGCCAATGCTTATGGCGAACAGCGCGAACACCCCCTGATGGTGGGCGCGGTGAAAACCAATATCGGCCATTTGGAATCCGCTGCGGGTATCGCCGGTGTGATCAAAACCGCGTTGTGTTTGCATAAGCAGTTGTTACCACGCAACCTGCATTTTAATATGCCCAACCAGCGTTTTGATTGGGCGCGCCACCCCATCCGGGTCAATGATCAGATCCAGCCCTGGTTAACCGAGGCTGGCGTGCCCCGGCGAGCCGGCGTCAGCTCATTTGGCTTTGGCGGCACCAACGCCCATCTCATTCTGGAAGAGCCGCCCACATCGAACATCGAGCCGAACCCGAACCCAACAACAGGATCAGCACGGTTGTTTTGTCTCTCGGCAAAGGATCGCAGTGGATTACAGGCTCAGGTTCGCCAATACGTGAACTTTCTGCAGCAGACAGATTGCGATCTGCAGACGCTGTGCATCAGCCAGAACTGCAATCGCACACATTTCGATGAACGCCTGGCGCTGGTCGCAGACAACGTGGCCGAGTTACAGCAAAGCCTGCGTCAGCTGAATTGGGCAAACCTGGGCAAAAACATCTTCTCCAGCAAACGCCGCCCGACCCGCAAGCGGCCTCACATCACCTGGATGTTCACCGGCCAGGGTTCGCAGCAGGCGGGCATGGGCAGTGCGCTGTACCAGCACAATCAGGCTTTCCGCCAGGCCGTTGATCACTGCCATGATCTGTTGCGCCAGTACTCCAGCATCGACTTAAAACGTTTTCTGCTGCAGCAGGATGATCCACAGGCCCAGGTACTGATTCATCGTACCGATCATACCCAGCCGGTTCTGTTCTGCTATGAGTATGCCTTGGCACAACTGGCACTGGACAGCGGTATGTACCCGGACACAGTGATTGGCCACAGCCTGGGTGAGATCGTTGCCGCTACCATCGCCGGTGTATTTAGTCTGGAGGACGGCTTGCGCATCGCCGTTGAGCGCGGCCGGCTGATGCAGCAGCTGGCGGAGCCCGGCGGTATGATGGCGGTGTTCGCCCACCAAGAAGACGTGGATCCCCTGTTGAGTGACTATCCGCTGGTATCCATCGGCGCCCTTAACGGTCCCGGGCAAGTGGTGCTGTCTGGTTGTGAACAAAGCCTGCGTGACTTGCAACAACAGTTTGAAGAACGGGATATTGACACCCGCCTGCTCAAGGTTTCCCACGGTTTTCACTCACCATTGATGGAACCCATGCTGGCTGATTTTCGAAAAGTTTTGGGTACAGTCACCTTCAGGCCGCCATCTATCCCCCTGGTATCCAACGTCAGTGCCCAATACGCGGATGCAGAACTGGCCAGTGTGGAGTACTGGTGCCGGCACGTGGTTGCGACAGTAAATTTTCTGGGCGGATTACAGCAAATTGCCAAGCATCAGCACGGCATTCTGGTTGAGTTGGGACCCAAGGCAACCTTAAGCGCCATTGCCCAACGCAGCCTTGATCGCGACAGCGTGCGTATTATCCCGTTGATGCGTGAAGGGCAAGCGGAGATGCAGTGCCTGCTGGAGGCCATCGCCCAGTGCTACACCAGCGGCATGAATATAGAATGGCAGCGTTTTTTACAGGTACAAAACCGACCCCGGCTTCCCCTGCCGCTGTATCCGTTTCAACGCAAGTACTATTGGCTTGAAGGCTCGTGGCTTGAAGGCACGGTGTCCACGTCTGCGCAAAACCAGGTCAGCAAAGCCCAGAACACGTTCCACCCTTTGTTGGGGCAGCGTCAGCATTCACCCTACCTGAAAAACGGTGAAATGCATTTTGTTGCCCATCCCGGATTGGATGCCGGCAACTGGGCCAGCACCTTTAAACAAACTGATGTTATTCATTTTCATCTCAGCCACTTTCTTGAAATGGCAATGGAAGTGGGGCACGAAGCTTTTCGTAGCAACAGACTAACCCTGCAGGATTTGGAGTTGCATCGGCGTATGCGCACCCATCGCGGTGATACGCAGAGCATTCATACCATCGTCGAGCAGCGGGCCAATAACGAGCTGCGGGTTCACTTCTATACGCAGGAAAATGACCATCGTGATGAAGAGCAATGGGCGCTGTTGAGTTCGGTCAGCATTGCGCCGTCCTTCGGCGGCCGCCAACCGCGGATAAAACCGCTGGAGATCGACACATCGGCCGCACCTGACGTGGACATGTCGCAGTTTTTCCAGGCTGGGAAAGCTGCCCACACAGTGTACTGCACCAACGACAAGAACGTCGTAAGCGCCACGCAACTGCAGGGCAACAGCATGATCTGTGAGATGGATTTCTCCGAACTGATCGCCGGCAGCACCTCCCCTTTATGGATCAAGCCGGAAGCCATGCAGGCCCTGTATCAAGTGGTGGGCTTCTTTTGTGAATCCTTACGCCAGAATGATGCGCTGCATCCCGGTGTGGAATTTACACCCTACAGCGTACGCAGCTTAGCCTGGTGCGATGAATTACCGGCCCAAGGTTTTATCCAACTCACCCATGTCGGTTCCTGGAATGAAGAGGCCGAGCACACCGAACTGGACGTCTTGATTCTGGACACAGGCGGCCATTGCCGGATGAAAATCGAAGGCATGCTGCTGCGATCGCGCGTTCAAAAAGCCAAGACCGTGGCGGAAAAGGTACGGGAGGTGGGTATGGAGGAACGCATCGACATTATCCGCAACCTGATTGCCCACAGCCTGGCGTCCAATCTGGGTGGGCAGGCCATGGACATCGATCTGAACCATTCCCTGGGTGAGCTTGGCGCAGATTCCATTACCGTGATTTCCACTCTCTCCCGCCTGAAGAGCGAATTGAAGCTGGAGATCCGCCCGGGAGACCTCAATAAAGCCCGCTCAATTGAGGATTTCGTTATCCTGCTGGCCGCCAGGCTCGGCAACCACGACCAGAATCCCAGCACCCTGGTGCGCGGTAGTTGTGCCGTCATGCGTGAAGGTCACGCCGGCGTGCTGCCCCTGTTCTTTGTACACCCCGGTAACGACGGTGCCCTGAATTACCTGGATATGGCCAACGCCTTTGGCGATGACATACCTCTGTACGTAATGTTGCCGGACCTGAACGAAGATCATCACCCCCGCACCCTAAACAGCGTAGTGGATCTGCTGGTTAATGATATCCGCGCCGAACAACCACACGGCCCGTATATGCTCGCCGGCTGGTCTTTAGGGGCCACCCTGGCGGTGCTGGTGGCCAACCAACTGGTACACCAGGGAGAAGAGATCAAATTCGTCAGCGTGGTGGATGCTCCCTGCCTGTTGGGATCCTCGGTAAGTGCGCAAACTCTGCAATACAGCATTGAACAAATCACGGCACACCAGGCAATGATGTCGAAACAACGGGCAGTGCGCTACAAAGCGGAGTTATTCGAATTGTATTCTCAAGCGCTGCAATCCAAACCCATGTCGTTAACCTACGAGCTACGCCATTTCCAAACCGGGCCCACCCATGAAAATCTGATCGCCAACGCGGCGGCGGGGGAATGGAACAAACTCACCAGTCGCAAGATCCACTCGCAAACCATTCCCGGTGATCACCTGAGCCTGTTCAAATCCGGAAATGTGGAAACCCTGGCTTCGTTTTTGCGTAAGCTGGTACGCAGCAACGCCACCACCAGCAACCGCTTTCTGCAAACCACACTGGAGCGCAGCAACCTGAGCCAATCGGTGCTGACAGGCACACCGGAACGCAATGAGCAGGATCGCCCCTGCGCGACACTGAGAGTGGACGAGGATCACCCCTACTTTTTTGATCACGAGCTGGACCATATTCCCGGAATTCTTATTTTGGCAGGTGCCTGGGAACTGGTGTGCCGCTCAACCCAGGAATACGACCCACTGAACCCGTTGCTGACGCGCAGCGTGGGGCAATGTTCGCTGTTGTTTGACCGATTTGCGGAAAAAGACCGGTCACTACACTACGAATTGCAGTGCAGTGGCGGCGGCGCCCACAGCATTCAGCTGGAATGTTATATCAATCAAGACGGCCAACGTATCGGAACGTTCTTTCTGCGGCTGGACTATCATCATCGCAAACCGGCCATGGTGCTGCCTGCAACCCGCCAGATCATGACCTCCGGTATGGCATTGCTGCACAAGCAAATCGAATCCAATGTGTTGATCAACCAGCCCGAGCAATCGGAAACACGCTGGGAATGTCGGCCCCAACTGCCGGAAGCAGGTCATTACCTTGGCCACACATCCCTGGCCTACAGTTGCCTCAATCCGATTTATGTACTGGAAGCAACCCGTCAGTTTCTGACTTATCTGTCCCACGAACAATATGGTGTGGCCATGGGCACCCACGTCAATCTGATCGACATCAAACTGGAGTTCCGCAACGTCATTGATTTCAATGCCGACGTGCGTCTGGTATTGGCCCCCAACAGCGGCATCATGGAACAGGATTCGTTTCAAACCATCACCGTGCTGTGGCAGCAAAACGGCAGTACGGTGGTGAGCAGTCAAATTACCGCCCAGGTGACCCGCCTGGAAACCTATACCCAACAGAGAGCACGTTAACGTAAAGGCAAACATCATGAGCGAAACCGGCACCCGCGATTTCAGAAACAAAGTCCCCCTCTATACCATGCTGTCAGCCATCGTGCTGTTTACCCATTTCGCCACCCTTAAATTGCAACACTGGGATGGGATAATGTGGTTGGTGGGGCTGGCTACCGGCCTGGGCTACATCATCTGGCTGATGTCTGAAGCCAACGTTTCCATAACAGAACAGGAAAAAGGCGCAACCCAAAAGGACCGTGGCACCTGCGAACTCTATGTTTTCGGCCGCATCCTTACGGTATTCAGCGCCATTATTCTGGACACCCAATGGCAAGGTTTCAGTTTTATCATGCTGCTGGGGTTTGTTCTCTTTGCCGGCGGCATCGCTTTCCGCCTCAATGCTATCGACACCCTCGGTAAATTCTATTCCCACCGGGTGCGGCTCGTAGAAGCACACAGCGTGGTCGATACCGGCCCCTATCAATGGGTACGCCATCCGGCCTATACCGGAATGCTGATGGCCCACCTGGGATTTGTGCTGGTGTTCTTCAACATCTATGCCTGTCTGGCATTGTTGCTGATACTGGCTCCGGCCATCGTGAAGCGTATCAAAGTTGAAGAGACGGCACTTTTCGAACTGCCGGGTTATCCGCAATACGCGGAATGCCATAAGCGTCTGGTACCTGGAATCTGGTAATGAACATTGTTCTGGTGGGTGCCAATGGATACGTGGGTCGCGCCATCATGCGGGCCGTCATCGCCAGTCCGCAGCACGTTCAGGTGTGGGCACAGGCGCGCACCACTGATGATCTGCAAACGGCTCACAACGTTCGCTTGTTCAAAGGCAGTCTGGAGCAGGTGCACCCTGAGCTGTTTCCGAACGTACCCCACGTATTAATCCATGCGGCGGGTAAAAACATCGACCATGACGGCAGCGGCTATCATCACACCAATGTGGAAGGCACCCGGCAACTGCTGTCCTCCTGTAATGCGCACACCCTGGGTGTTCTGTACCACAGTTCACTTTCTGTATTGGGGCAGCACAGGCAACAGCAGGTTTCGAACACGGCTCGGCGGGCGCCGGGCACTGCCCTGGCCCGTTCCCGTGCCGCCGCCGAAGCGCTGGTATTGGAATACTGTAAACAGCACGCCATCAACGGTTATTGCCTGAGGCCACGTTTTATATTCGGTAAGGACGATGCGTTTGTAATGCCGGCATTAATCAGGCTGGCGGCAAAAGGAACCTATATTGGCGACGGCAGACAGCAGTATTCCATCATCGATGTGGACGATTATGCCAAGCTCATGCTGGAGCTTGGCCGACGCATTGATACACAGGCGCTACCCTGTGAACAAATTCCCCTGAACATGGGTTATCAGCAGCCGCTGTCCTTTGCTTCCATGTTCAGCACGTTGCAGGGGCTTCAGCCCGGCACCGGCATCAAACGCCGTATTGCTTACCCGGCGGCGCTGGCCACGGCCTGCAATCTGCTGCCGTTCCAGAAGCTGAAGTCCCTTGCCACCCAACTGCAATTGATTGGTCTTGATCACTACAGTGATATCAGTGAGACCCGCTCGCGTTTGCACGACGATATTCTGTGCCGGGACAGCCTCGAGTATTTCCGCGAACTTGCTCAACATTTCAAGGAATCATCATGCAACTGACCATCGACTACCGCCAGCAACCAAACGAACAACAGGTTGGAGGCAAATTCGCCAAACAGGCTGACCTGATCGCCGCGGGCTTACCCGTACCCAGGTTCGTGTGTCTGACGCGGGATTTTTATACCGAGGTGACCCGCCCCATTCAGGGCGCGCTACGGGAGGTACTTCACGCCATCGACTTCAACCGCCACCAGAGCATTCTGCAAGGTTCGGATCAGGCGCAGGCGTTGATCAGTGGCCTGGAGCTGACCCGCGAGCAGCAAAACACCATTTTAGGCAGCTTTGATGGCCTGTTCGCCATGGACACACTGGTGTCGGTGCGTGCCTCGACGGTGGGCCACAAACTGGAAGAGAGCGAAGATTCCCTGGCCAACCCCTTTGCCGGTATGAGTGAATCCTTTCTGTACGTGCGCCGCGATCAGATTCTGCAACGGGTCAAGCAGTGTTGGGCCTCCGGTTTCTCGCAGGAATCCCTGATTTACCGCCAGCAGCAGCAGATGGACCTGATGGGTTTCAGCGTTGCCGTGGGCATTCAGGAGATGGTCTTTGGCGAGCGTTCTTTTGTGCTGTTTACCGCCGACCCCAAAACCGCTGCTGCAGACAAAATCATCATTGCCGGGCATGGCATTGGTGAAGGGGTTGTGCAGGAAAAAGTGGCCGTGGACCACTATTTTATCAGCGGTAAAACCGCAGCCATCACCCACACCATTGCAGACAAGACCAGCCAACTGGTGTTCAACGAGTCCGACGGCTACGGCCTTACCGAAACGGTGGTGGCACCGGCACTGCAAAATGAGCCCTGCCTGACGGATGCCGAAATCAGGCAGTTGGTGGAGGCCGGCAGCAAAGTGGAAGCGCTGTATGGGCTACCCCAGGATATTGAAGGCACGTTCACCGCTGATGGAACATTCTATCTGCTGCAAACCCGCCCCATTGCCCTGGACTTTGATCGCCAACTGGTGTGGAGCAACACCAATGTTACTGAGAGCTATCCCGGCATCAGCAGCACACTTACCTTCACCCACGCCAAATATTTTTACCGCGTCATCTTCCGTGACCTGTACCAGCGCCTGAGCGTGAGCAATGAACAGATCTGGAGTAACTACCAGCCACTGGACAATATGATTGGTTACCTCAACGGCCGTATTTATTATTGTCTGTCGCATTTTTATCTGCTTCACAAACAAAGTCCACTGTTCCCGCTGTTCGCTGCTCATTGGGAAAACATGATTGGATTGCGATCTTCCTTTCACACCCAGGAACCCCGCTCCTTGAAAGCGGCTGTCAGAAAATTGCGTGGCTGGGCCCGCTTTGGCAAAGCCTTGGCCTTGACCCTGGTGGATTACCTGGGCCATGACCGCGCCATGTACCACTACCACCGCTGGTGGGAAACCACCATCGCCCCCCTGCGCGGCCAGTCCTTTCGCGGCGAAGACCCGCTGACACTGGTAAACCGCTTCTATCAGGTGTGGACCGAAGTGGGTCGCCACTGGGGTGTCACCCTGACCACTGACGCCTATCTGATCCCCTTGTACGGCTGGAGCGAAGCGCTGTTCCGGAAATGGGATTTGGAACAGGACAACCCCGGACTGCTGTCGGATTTACTGTGCGGTGATGAACAGCTGCTGAGTGTGGAAATCATTCTGTCTGCAGTTAATCTGGCGGAGCAGGTAAGGGCGGATCAAACACTTGCAGCACGTTTTGCCAAAGACGACGAACACACCTTATGGCAGGCACTGGATCATGACGAACTACCCAGCGCATTCACCCGGGCGGTACGCACCCATCTGCACCGGTTTGGTGATCGCGGCCTGCAAGAGCTGAAGATGGAACAGCCCAGTTTACGGGACACCCCCTGGGTGCTGATGAAAATGATCCGCCAGTACGCCGCCCAGGAGGTGACGGTGGAAAGCTACCGCCAGCATGAATTGGATGTGCGTCGTCGCGCCGACACCACGCTGGCGAGCCTGCTGCAGGATCAACCCTGGAAATTTAAACTGCTCAGCAAAATCATCCTGCCGCGCCTGCGACGCCTGATCCGCCATCGGGAAAATTCCCGCTATTGCCGCAGCGAGTTGTTTGGCTTCAGCAAGGAGATTTTCAAAGCCCTGGCCGCTTATCTGGTGTCCCGCAATGTGTTGCGTGATACCAGCGATATCTACCATTTAACGCAAGATGAGATCTTCGGCTACATCAATGGTATGGGTGTTACCGAAAATCTGCAGGCTCTGGCGGACTTGCGCCGTGGCGAGTTCGAGCAGTTCAGCCAGAGTGAACCCGCTGAACAGATCACCACTTTGGGTGCGGTACGGGATAACGACCTGGGGCCCGGTGACATGCCGCAGCCGGGGGACAACGCGCTGGTGGGATTAGGCTCCAGCGCCGGGAAAGTCAGGGGCATAGCCCGGGTGGTGCAGGATCCCAACACGGTGGATACCAGCGGCGAGGACATGATACTGATCGCACGGGAAACCGATCCCGGCTGGCTGTTCCTGATGCTGGCCTCAAAGGGCATGGTAGTGGAGAGGGGCAGCATGTTATCCCACACCGCCATTACCGGCCGCAAGTTCGGAATTCCCACCATCGTAGCCTTGCCCAATGCCACCCGCGCCATTCCCGACGGCGCCCTGATTGAGATTGATGGCTGCTCCGGTGTGGTCACCATTCTTGAGCACAGCAAAGGAGCCGCGGCATGAACGACTCAGCGGGGATTGCCCAGAGCACCCGGAGCCACGACCATTACTGGCAACGACTGAATCAGTTTTCCCGGATCATCTATGAACCCAAACAGCATTTGTTGTTTGCAAGCCTGTGGTTTCTATCCATCCAGGGATTGTTTGTCTTGCACAGTGAAACG
Source organism: Ketobacter sp. GenoA1 (assembly GCF_003671475.1). Classification (NCBI taxonomy): domain Bacteria; kingdom Pseudomonadati; phylum Pseudomonadota; class Gammaproteobacteria; order Pseudomonadales; family Ketobacteraceae; genus Ketobacter; species Ketobacter sp. GenoA1. Next base: position 221,018 of record NZ_RCHM01000045.1, read on the forward strand.
CACACCTGGCGTTGGGGGTTGCCCACACTGATATCGGTATTCACCTTTTTCGGCGTGCTGTTTGTGCTGCGCGCCATTGATGAGGTTAAGGATCTGGCCTACGACCAACAATACAATCCGGATCGCCCCCTGGTATCCGGCGCAGTGAGCATGATGGACATTCGCTCTTACGTCATTGTAGGCACCCTGCTCATGATGGCTGTGAACTTGGTACTTGCCTGGCCACTGGCTTTGTTTGTCATGTTGAACATCGGCTATGGTTTACTGCTGATGTGGCTGGAGAAAGCGATTCCGTTGATGGATCGCAGCCTGTTCTTCAATCTGCTGCTCACCTATCCGGTCAGCATTGCGCTGAGCTTTTATACCCTGTTGCAGGTTCAGTTCACCCATCAGGTGCACTTCAGCCCCAACCAGCTGTTGATCATCGGCTGCTATATTCTGGCTTTTCTCCATTTCGAAATCATCCGTAAAAGCATGTGGCAGAACCTGACGGCAGCCGGGGAAAAACTGTACTCGGCGGAAATCGGCACCGCAGCGGCGCTTACCCTGGGCAGCCTGTGCGGGGTGCTGGCGATCGGCGGCATGTTACTGATAAACCGGCCCTGGCAACACAGCGGCGCCGCCGCCCTCACCGGCTGGCTGCCCTTGCTGGGCCTGCTGTTTGTGGCATTCAGCCTGAGGTTGTTTCTGCGCCATCGAAACAGCCGCTTTAACCCGCGCCAGTTTTCCGTGCCATTTATTGTGAGTTTTTATCTGTTTAATTTGCTGCATGCCATTGCCGGTAACCAGCACCAAATGATACCAGGCTGGTAATGCACCATGGCGGATAACCAGGGGACAAACATGACCGAGTCGATGCCACGGGTATCCTTTCCACTGCACCGGCCCCGGCTCACGTTAATACTGTGCCTGCTGTTTACCGTGGCCTGTGGTGTGGGCACCAGCCGCTACCACAACACCCTGGATTTCCGCTTTTTCTTCAGCGCCGACAACCCCCAACTGGCAGCCTATGAAGACCTGCAATCCACTTACGGATCCGAAGAGTTTGTTTTCATTGCCATCGCCACCAACGATGGCAGCCATCTGTTCAGTGAACACAATCTGCAGGCGTTGGCGCAGCTGACCGCAGCCGCCTGGCAAACACCCTATTCGCTGCGGGTGGATTCCCTCACCAATTTCCCCTACACCCTCGCCAACGAGGATGATTTTCTGGTGGAGGATTTGTTCAGCAGCGACGCCAATCTCAGCCTGGCCCAACTGCAACAGCGCGAGCAATTTGCCCTGCGGGAGCCAGCCACCGTAAACGCACTGATTTCGGCACAGGGTGATGTGGCCGGCATGCGCATTCTGATCAAGCTGCCCGGTGTAGACCGCGCGCTGGAAACGCCAAAGGTGGTGTTCTTTGTGCGCGATCTGCTCGCCCGGTTCGAGCAGGACCACCCTCAGTTCAATACCTATCTGACCGGCCAGATTGTAGTGGATCAAGCTTTTCCGGAATCCACCGCAGGCGACATGGCGTTTGTGTGGCCGGCGTTCTTTGTTGTTATGCTGGTACTGCTGGGCCTGATCTTCCGCAGCGTCGCCTTTGTTGTCTTTACCGTGCTTACAGCCGTGTGCGCCATCGGCACCGGCATGGGTCTGTTGGGATGGACCGGTATGAAAATCAACGCGGCTGTCACCGTGGCCCCCATCATGATACTGACCCTGGCCATCGCGGACAGTGTCCACATTCTCACCCGCTATCGTTTGTTCCGGCAACAGGGGCAGGATAAAGTCACCGCGCTGGGCACCAGCTTGTACCAAAATCAAGTGCCCGTGTTGCTCACCTCCGTGTTCACCGCAGCCGGTTTTCTCACCTTGCATTTCAATGACTCACCTCCCTATCAGGCACTGGGCTATATCGTTTGTGCCGGAGTGATTGCAGCCTGGCTGTATGCGACGCTGCTGCTACCGGCACTGGTGATGATCGCCCCCCACCGCATTCGGCAGCAAACGCCAAAGCAGGCCGGCGCGGCGGCGGGCATGGATGCCGTGGCGGACTGGGTTATCCGGCACCCCCGCGCGCTGTTCGCCGGCGGCCTGGTTGTGGTTATCGCCGGCTTGGCCTGCCTGCCGTTAAACCGCATCAATGATGATCCCGTTAAATACTTCGGCACCCAGCAAACCATGCGCCAGCATATGGAATTCGTCAACGATCGCATCACCGGCCTGGGGGCACTGAACTTTTCCATTCCAGTGGCTGCCGGTCAGCCTGTTACCCATCCGGATTACCTGAATCTACTGGATCAATTCAGTCAGTGGCTGGCACAGCAACCCCACGTGGTGCACGTGGATTCCATGGCGGACATTATCAAACGCCTCAATCAATCATGGCACAGCGATGATGCCGATTTTTATCAGGTTCCCAACGATCCCGAGGCCATTGCCCAGCTATTGCTGCTCTACGAAATGTCACTGCCCTTCGGCGGGGATCTGAGCACCATGATCGCACCGGGCCGTCAGGCCTCCCGGGTGCGGGTTACCATGAACAACACCGCCGGTGAATATCACATAGAACTGAATCAAAAGGCGTTAAGCTGGCTGCAACAGCACGCCAAGCGGCAACCGCAGATAATATCCGCCAGCGCACCACTGATGTTTGCCCACATTGGTGAGCGCAGCATGAAGGGTATGTTGATCGGCCTGATTGGTTCGTTGTTTGTCATGGGATTGGTGCTCAGCCGTTTGTTCCGCTCCGTCAAACTGGGGCTGGTGAGCATTGCCTGTAACGTACTGCCTGTGGCGTTGGCCTTTGGTGTGTGGGGCATGCTCAATGGCAATATCGATGTGGGCCTGACGGTTACCCTGGGGATTGCTTTTGGCATCGTGGTGGATGACACCATTCATTTTCTGGGCAAGTACCGCACCGGGCGTCAGCAACTGAATATGAATAGCGAAGATGCCGTACGTTTCGCCTTTGCCCGGGTGGGGCCCGCCATCCTCATTACTTCGCTGATTCTCATTGCCGGATTTGCCATGCTTGGCTTTTCCGCCATGAACATTACCGCCAATACATCCATTCTGACCACCCTCACCATCGGCATTGCATTGCTGGTGGATCTGCTGTTCATACCGGCGCTGCTGCTTATATTCGATCGTACTGACCACAACCACCATTCCGAGGATCCCGTTCATGGATAACGCCAACTCCGCACCCATTGTCATTGCCGGCCCCGCACTGGGTACGCTGGCATTTGAATGGCTGTACTTTCCGACTCTGGCATTGACCGCATTGGGCACCATGTCCTGGTTCCTGCACACAGGCCAGCATGTGGAAACCGCCTCGTTCGTTATTTCCGTATCCGTATTGTTGATTACCATGCTGTTTGAACGGGTCCATCCTCTGAACCCGCAATGGAACCAGTCACGGGGTGATCTGGGTCCGGATTTCAGCTCTCTGATTCTGGTAGGGATTTTCGTGGAAGGTGCATTAAAAAAAGCAGGCCCACTGATTGCGCTGTATGCTTTCCTGGCATTGGATCTGCCGCAGAATTACCGTTTGATTCCGGATTCCATGCCACTGTGGGCCGAAACCCTGTTGGTGCTGCTGATCATTGAATTCGCCAAGTACTGGTTCCATCGCATGGGCCACGAGAACCTGCGCTGGTGGCCATTGCATTCCGTACATCACAGCGTCAAGCGCATGCACCTGCTCAATGGTTTTCGCATTCACCCGCTCTACCATCTGTGCACCTTTGCCCTGGGTGTCGTACCCTGCTACCTGATCGGTGCCAGCCAGGAGGCATTGATTCTGAACAGCGTGTTGCTGGCCATCGGTGGCTCCATTCAACACTGCAATATCAAACTGAGGTACGGCTGGCTGAACTACGTGTTCAACACCAATGAACTGCACCGCTGGCATCATTCGAAGCGCCTTGATGAAGCCAACCACAACTACGGCGCGGTGTTAATTGTATGGGATGTGATGTTTGGCACCCACTACTACCGCCCCGATGGCAGCCCGCAAGAACTGGGCATTCATCACGAAGAACGCTATCCCATGAACAACTATTGGAAACAGCTGTTAATCCCGTTTCGTTGGAAAGCGAAGATGATGGACTAAAATCAGAGTGCTTCGCTGTACTCAACGATCTGGTCACGGCCCTGATTTTTGGCTTTGTACAAGGCATCGTCGGCTTTATTGAGTAACAACTCAATGTTGTGATCGGACTGCAGATAGGCCACCCCGATGCTGGCCGTCATGCGCAGCTCGCCCGATGGGGTATTAATCACGATCTGCCCGATGGCCTGGCGCAAGCGTTGCGCCGTCTGCAATGTGCCTTCGCGATCCTCGCTCAACACCAGCGCAAATTCTTCGCCACCCAGTCGCCCCCACACGTCACTGTCGCGCAGGTTCTGCACCACGGAATCACTGAACACCCGCAAGGCTTCATCACCAATACTGTGGCCAAAGGTATCGTTGACCGACTTGAAGTGATCAATATCAAACATCATGATGCTCAAGGGCTGGTGTTTACGCAGTGCCAGATTCATCCGTTTTCCGGCCTCGATAAAAAAGCTGCGGCGATTATAAACCCCGGTTAACGGATCGGTACGGGCTTCATGTTCGGCGGCCAGTTTGGCCTGCTCCAATTCGCGGGTACGGGCCACCACCTGCGCTTCAAGTTCAGCCTTGGACATCTCCAGCTGCTCGGTATAGCGATGTTCCGCCTGATCTTTCTGTAAACGCAAACGGCGCACCTTGATCCCCATGGCGGCCATAATACCCAGCATCTCGACAAAAGAGGCAAACGCCGGCCAGTAATAATTCATAATACTGTGTTCCACCAGCCCCAGATCACGCAACGCCTGCACCACCAATCCCACCACCAACAGGCTCCAGGCCAGGGCAAACACCGCCGCATCCGTCGAGCCCTGGCGCCAACGCACCACACCGGCAACCGACATCATGGGGTACAACAACAGGGCAACGGTGATGGACAACACGGCCAGACCGGTGAGATTAAACAAGGCGCAAAACAGCAGGAACACCGCATTGAGCATCATAAAAATCAGCACATAATCGATGCGCGGTGTGTATTTTTGGGTTTGCAGAAAGGCCCGGGCAAACACCGTTCCCGCCAATACCCCGAAAGCACCACTGACCGAGAGATAGTTCCAGTGAAAGCCTTCTTTGATGAAGAATTGGTGGGTATAGCCCAGAATGGTACACCAGCTGACAATCTTGGAAAGCGCGTAAACCGCATAGATCAAAAAGGTCCGATCCTGCGTCGCCAGTGCCCCCACCAGCGAGATAATCGCCATCAGGAAGATACCACCAAACAGAAACATAATGATGCCCACTTCAGTGGTATGCACCTCCCGCAGGCGATCAGGGTTCCAGATCCGCATGCTGGGAAAAACAAACCCCGCCTGGTGCGAGCTGAACTTAATCAAAAATTCCTTAACCTGCCGGGCAGGAATCGTCACCCGCACCACAAAGCGATTGTGCACCACCGGCCGTTCACTGAAGGGGTCGGCCAGAGACATGCGGGCAATATTACGATAATCGTCACCGGAATCCAGGTTGCGGGTATACGCCTCCAGGGCAATCAACTGATGGTCCACGTATTCCAGATCAAGGGTAATTGCCTCATCCGTTACGTTGCGCAGGGCAAAGTGACTCCAGAAGGCACCGGGCTTTAAACCGGTGGAACCTGCGCTCTGCAGCGGCTGAAAGGCACCGCGCTCAGAAATGCTGGCGGCAGCAGCAATATCCAGATCCCCATCCACATCGTGCAGAATCTCTTGCTGCCCGGTGGTTTTGGTGCCCGTTTCCTGGCCCCCAACATCAATGACATTCACCGCCAGAGCAAACTGGGGAAATATCAAAAGCACTGCTACTATCAATTTTAGAATCATGAAGAAGCCCAAACCGGGAAACAACGCAGGCCGATCAAATAAATCGAGCCTGAATAACTATAAATCAAAAACACCATTTAGACACGGTGACATTGCGAAGCAAGTGACATAGCGGACACTATGAATCAGACTGCCAGGATAATGAAGCCATTCATTTTCGCGGTAGTGCTGTTACTGACAGCCTGCCAGAATCAGGACAATAGCGACAAGGTACAGATCCGGTTTCATGAAGTGGATTGGTATGCCCAACGGGCTGCAGCCGCCTACCAGACTGAAGCGCTCATCAGGGCCACCTTTCCCGCCACCCAACTGGTGGCCACCAGCGCGCAGGGTAAGGTGCAATATTTTATGGAGCTGGACCACCAGCACCAGCGTCAGATCATCGCAGTGCGCGGTACCGACAACCTGCGCAACATTCGCGATGACGTGGCCTATATCGAATCCCGCAATCCCAAGCTGGGCATCTTCGTACACAACGGATTCGATCGGGATACGGACCAGATTTTTCGCGATATCCAACCCAAGCTGAACAAAAAATACACAACTATCGTCACCGGTCACTCCCTGGGTGCGGCCATAGCCACCCTGCTGATGATGTATCTGTACGAGGAAGGTTACCCCCTGGGACCCTCCATCAATTTTGGCCAACCCAAGGTCACCAATCATGCCGGCGCGCAAAAATACCGCCACCTGCCGTTATTGAGGGTGGCGGATGAAAATGATCTGGTGCCCCTGGTGCCCCCCACCGATCTGTTGGACTCCCTCCATGGCGCCTACGAACACCTGGGCCCGGAACTGATCTTATTACAGGGCAAGTACTACAGTTATCAAACCCAGCACCAGGTTCGCACCGAAGGTGTGGATTCCTTCTGGGACAACCTGGGCAATGAAAGCATCACCGAGCATTTCATGACGCATTATCTGCGCAATATCAACAGCAAGCTGGAGGGGGCAACAGCGGTTCCCTATGCCCAGCGTGAGCGCTACATCCCACATTGATCCCAATAAAAACCTACCCATTCACCCACGGAGTACTCTGACATTATGCACACGCTAAAACACCTCTGCCGCGGCGCACTCCATTGGTTGCTGGGGATTCTGAAAGCCCTCTGGACGCTCTGGCTGAGCCTTGGCCCACGCTGGCTCAGGGTCACTGTTGTAGTGGTGGTGGTGCTGGCCATTGGTTGGCATCAGGCCCGCCTGTTTCTAACCCCCAACCTGACCCGGGAGACGGTTTACCAGGTGCGCTACCTGAATGATGGCTGGACCCAACAACAACGCCAGAATTTTTATTACACACCACAGGGCACTGAACTGCTGGGCATTGAGTATCAGTGGTTCATCAATCTGGAACTCCCTTTATCCCACGAACGGCTGGCCACCGATGACAATATGCGGGGCTGGGGATTCATCGTCACCCCGGGACAACAGGCCGATCCCTTGAACCCGGGTAACCTGCCCGTGGGACTGGGGCGCCATGTGGACCCCGGCACCGGCAAGGAACGCCTGGATATCGGTTGCGCCACCTGCCATACCGGCGAGCTGCACTACCAGGGTACTGCCCTGCGGGTGGATGGGGGCCAGGCGGTACAAAGCCTCTCCAATGCCAAACGGGGAGAATTCATTACCACCCTGGGGGCCTCTGTGTTCGAAACCCTGCTCAATCCCGTGAAGTGGAACCGCTTTGCCACCCGTGTTGCCGGCCATGACGAGGCGCAACGGGAGCAACTGAAAACTGAGATGTGGGCCTTCGCCGACCATATGAAGCACTTCATGCAGGGCGCCGGCAATCCCAAATACTACCCGGTGGAGGAAGGCCGCGGCCGCATTGATGCTGTCGGCCGCATCGCCAATGTGGTGTTCGGTTACGACATGGATGTGCCGGCCAACTATCGCCCCGCCGACGCCCCTGCCAGCCTGCCGTTTTTGTGGGATATCTGGCGCTTTGACTGGGTGCAGTACACCGGTTTCACCAACCAGGCCATGGCCCGCAATGTGGGTGAAACCCTGGGTGTGCTGGCACCCATCAAACTGGTGGATAAACAGGGCAACCCCCTGCCCGCCAGCGAACTGGGTGAAACCGTGGTGGATGTGGATGGCCTGCATTGCGCCGAAGGTTTACTGCGCATGCTGAAACCACCCAAGTGGCCGCAGGATATTCTGGGCAACATTGACTTCGAGCGCGCCCGGGCCGGCAAGCAACTGTTTGCCGATCACTGCCAGCACTGCCATGGCCCCCATATTTCCGAGCCTTATGCCTGGCCGGTTGCAGACCAGGCCAACCCGCAGATTCCCGGCCAGATCAACAGTAACTGGCAGTGGGATATGGCCGGCGACATCAGCCAGCAGGATGGCCGGCCGGTACGCCGGGATTGGCGCAGCACTATCTGGTCCATGCCGTGGATCAGCACCCAAGAAATCGGCACCGATCCCAAACTGGCGGACAATTACATGGACAACCGCTACGACGCCAGCAAACTGGTGCCCGGCTCAAAACCGGTGAATGCCGGGGATGGCTTACAGGTGCTGTTAAACCTGCTGGTACCAAAACTCTACGCACGTTGGGATATCACCGGCGCTGAAATCGCAAACTACGACGGCCTCAACGTGCCCTTTCGCATCGCCAATCAGCGGGCCTACAAAGCCCGCCCGCTGCACGGCGTGTGGGCGACGCCACCCTTCCTCCACAACGGCTCTGTTCCCAGTATCTACCACCTGCTGTCTCCACTGCAGCAACGCCCCACAACATTCTACGTGGGTAATCGTGAATACGATCCGCAGAAGCTGGGCTACCTGACGCACAAAACAGAAGGCAGTTTTTTTCATGACACCCGCATCCAGGGCAACCGCAATCATGGGCACCTGTTTACCGACGTGGACATACCCGGCCGCATCGGCCCCCTGTTAAGTGAAATGCAACGCTATGAACTGCTGGAATACCTTAAGGTGATGGGCAATCCCGATTTTGATGAGGCACTCAATGGCGATCCGCAGAACTGGGCCCGCTACAGCGCGCCGCCGCCACACCAATGGAGCGCCACCCGATGCCGCAACAATCATCTGCGCCACGGCATAGTGGAACAGGAGCCCAAGCCATGAAAAAAACCAGGATCATAAACGCAATCAGCGCCCTGTTGCTGGGCTGCTGCGGCATCGGCCACGCCGCCCCCCCCACTGCGCCCGCCATGGATTCACTGGGAATGGAGCTGAGCCCGGAAGAACAAACCGCCATTGCCCAGGCCATGGAATACGGCCGCCAGATTTCAACCTGGGCGGAAAAACACAACGGGCTGCCCTACCGGCGTGACGCCCACGCCAAAGCCACCGGTTGCGTGCGCGCCACCTTCTCCATCAACGGCAACATTCCCCTCCATTTTCAGCACAGCGTGTTCAGCGAACCGGGGCGGGAATACCAGGCCTGGATCCGCTTTTCCAACGGCGACATGCTGGTGCAGGCCGACAGCAAACCGGATGCCCGCGGCATGGCCATCAAAGTGATGAACGTGGATGGGGACAAGATCGCACCGGAGCTGGAGGGCGCCAAAACCCAGGATTTCATCATGACCAACACCCCGGCTTTTTTTAACCGCAATATTTTCGATTACGTAGCCGATATGAAATACCTGGCGCAACAGAAGCGCCTGGCCTGGTTTGTCAGCCTGTGGCCTCCGCGCCTGCATCCACGGCGCCTGTACATCGCGGCACAGACCGTATCCTCCAAAATCACCACCCCGTTGCAACCACAGTACTATTCCATGCTGCCCTATCAACTGGGCAATAGCGCCGTGAAATTTTCCGCGCGCCCCTGCGCCGGTATGCAGTTTCACACCCATGCCGACCCACAGGATCACGACTTCCTGACCGAGGCCATGGCCGGGCAATTGGAATCCGGTGCCGCCTGCTTCGATTTCATGCTGCAGCAACGGCTGGCGGGCCATGCCATGCCGCTGGACGACGCCACCGCCATCTGGTCGGAGGCGGAATCCCCCTTTGTTCCCGTTGCCCGCCTGCACATCCCGCCACAAAGTTTCAGTGGCGAACAGCAACAAAGCTTTTGCGAAAACCTGTCCATGAACCCGTGGCACGGTGTGGGCGACTGGCGCCCCCTGGGCAGCCTCAGCAAAGCCCGGCGCCTGGTTTATCATGCCGTATCCCGGTTTCGCCATAAGCAAAACGACGCCCCCCATTTTGAGCCGGAGGGCTGGTGCCTGACGCCGGAACAGACCTGTGACCTGTCTGCCGTGTTGCACCCCAGCCCGGCACCGGCCCCTGCCAAGCGTTGCTTTGATTCCCTGTACACACCCCTTGGGAGTGCCGGCGCCCCGCCATCCTGCAATTAATCCTGCCCCTGCGGATCTGCGCCTGTTTTCCACTTGGCGCAGCTATTGCACAGCCAAAGTTGAGCCATCACACCTTACGGCCTGTTCGCTACAGGCCGTATCTCATTTAACTTTGCTTGTTAGGGGACTCACAATGAGTGGAAACCAAGCCCGTCTTACCGCCATTGCCGGCATCACCACCCGACCACCAGTGGACGTCGACATGCCACTGCCGTTGAAAAAAATCTGGGCCGACGACGTGTTCAATCTGGCCACCATGGAGGAGTGCCTGTCGAAAAGCGCCTTCAAGGCCATGAAGAAAACCGTACAAACCGGTGCCCCGCTGGATCCGGGTACGGCCGATGTGGTGGCCGCCGCCATGAAGGACTGGGCCATCGCCAAAGGCGTGAAATTCTTCTCTCATATTTTCTACCCCATGACCAATGTCACGGCGGAGAAACACGATGGTTTCATCGTCACCAATGCCGATGGCGCCGCCATTACAGAATTCACCGGCAGCCTGCTGATCAAGGGCGAACCCGACGGTTCGTCGTTCCCCAACGGCAGCCTGCGCATGACCAACGCCGCCCGTGGCTACACCGCCTGGGACCCCACCAGCCCCGCCTACGTCATGCATACGGATAACGGCGCTACGTTAATGATTCCCAGCGTATTTTTATCCTGGACCGGGGAAGCCCTGGACAAAAAGATCCCGCTGATGCGCTCCAATGCCGCCATGAACAAGGCGGCCCAGAAAGTGCTGTCACTGATGGGCGAAACCGACATCGCCACCGTGAACTCAAGCTGCGGCGCCGAACAGGAATACTTCCTGATTGACGCCGGCCTGGCCGCTGCCCGCCCCGATTTGATGCTGGCCGGACGCTCCCTGTTCGGCGCCGCCCCCGCCAAAGGCCAACAGTTTGATGACCACTACTTTGCCGCCATCCCGGAACGGGTGCAGGTGTTTATGCAAGCCCTGGAAGACAAGCTCTACCGCCTGGGCATTCCCGCCAAAACCCATCACAACGAGGTGGCACCGGGGCAGTTTGAGATCGCCCCCTACTTTGAAAGCGCCAACGTGGCCTCGGATCACCAGCAGATGTTGATGACCCTGCTGAAAATCACCGCCAAACAGCACGGCTTTGTCTGCCTGCTGCATGAAAAACCTTTCGCCGGGGTCAACGGCTCCGGTAAGCACGTGAACTGGTCGGTGGGTAACGCCACCCAGGGCAACCTGCTGGACCCGGGCAAGACCCCCAACGACAATCTGAACTTTCTGCTGTTTTGTGGTGCAGTAATCCGTGGCGTGCATCTCTACGGGCCATTGCTGCGGGCCGTCATCGCCTCGGCCTCCAACGATCACCGCCTGGGAGCCAACGAGGCCCCACCGGCCATTCTGTCGGTCTACCTGGGGGACCAGCTGGAAAAACTCTTTATGGACATTAAAGAGGGCAACATCGGCGAGTTGCTCAGTGGCGGCATGATGGACATCGGCCTGGCCGAGATACTGAAGTTCGAACGCGATCCCGGCGACCGCAACCGCACCTCTCCCTTTGCTTTCACCGGTAACCGCTTTGAGTTCCGCGCCGTGGGCTCATCCGCCTCGGTTTCAGGCCCGTTGGTGGCCATGAACACCATGCTGGCGGATTCCCTGGATTGGATTGCCGACAAACTGGCACCGGCTCTGCAAAGCAGCGCCACCCCAACCGAGGCCGTATTCAGCGTACTGCAGGATCTGATGATCGAACACGGCAACGTGGTATTCGGTGGTGACGGCTATTCCAGTGAATGGCACCGCGCTGCGGTGGAAGAACGCGGCCTGAAGAACATTCCCACCACCGCCGATGCCCTGCCGGTATTGTTGAGCGAAGACATTCAAGGCTTGTTTGAACGCACCGGAGTGCTCTCCCCCAAGGAGGTCACCAGCCGCTACGAAGTCTACGCCGAGCAATACATTCTCTCCATCGAAGTGGAAGCCAAACTGGTGGTGGATATGGCCACCACCATGATCTACCCCGCAGCGGTGAATTATCTGTCCACACTCACAGAAACCCTAAGCGCCGCCAAAGCGTTGTCCATCACCCTGGACAGCGGCGTGGCCACCCGCATCGCCACCACCGCCAACGCCATGATGGCCGAAGTGGACAAACTGTCGGCGGCCCTGGAGGCCCACGACTTCGCATCCACCGAAGATCACATGAAGTATTGCGCCGACACACTCTGCGGCCTGATGCTGGCGGTGCGCGAACAAGCGGATCTGCTGGAGACCCTGGTGGATGACCAACTGTGGCCACTGCCGAAGTATCATGAGATGTTGTTTATGCGGTAATGGTTAATGTTGTAGGAAAATCTTAGCACTGTTGAAAAATCGTAGTGTGAATGAAGAGGCCTCATTGGATGAGGCCTCTTCATTAAAAATGTCAATTGCACAACACATCAACACCGGACACCCACTCCGTTCAATCAACAGGTTAATCCGCTGATTGGTATTCGAAAACCGCCCCGACTCGCAGCCATCACACCACATCGATCTTTACCCCATCTTTTGTTAGCATGAATCCACGCGCCTGTGATTTGGCACCTGCGCACGGAGGGTACAATGGAACACAAATTTGATGTTCAAGTGGTGTTAAGTGCATTCCAGAAAATCAGGGACAACGGAGAGCAAACCGAAGATGGGTTCAAGCTGGAAGGCGTTGAGGCCATATCGTCTATTGACGGTTACAGCCTGGTGCTGAAAGATGAGCGTACAACGTTATATCTCAACTTTCACAACACCTATCATTTTGACACCGATACCCAGGAGCACGCGGACGCTCTGATGCGCCAGATCGAAGAGATTGACCAACATTTTTGAGAATCCCGTTACGCAACCGATAGTTTATCCACGTGTTGAACGTTCTGCCCGATAGTCTGTTTGCCACCATCGCCATTTTCCTGGCCTGTGCCGGTGTCATTGGGGTAAGCGGCACCCGGCTTTCGGCGGTGGCGGATCAACTGGCGGATCGTGCCGGATTGGGCGAGGCCTTGATGGGGGGCGTGCTGCTGGGTGCGGTTACCTCTATTTCCGGCAGTGTGCTGTCGGTCAGCGCCGCCTGGAACGGCGCACCGGAACTGGCACTAAGCAATGCGTTTGGCGGTATGGCGGCGCAGATGGCGTTTCTGGCCATCGCGGATATGGCGCTGCGCAAGGTTAACCTGGAGCACGCTGCGGCTTCCCTGGAAAACATCTTCCAATGTGCTTTGCTGGTGCTGGTTCTGTCCATTGTGATGATGGCCGCCTATTCACCTGAATGGACTCTGTGGGGTATTCACCCCGGCACCCCCATTGTGATCGGGGTTTACCTGTATGGTGTGTACCTGATCAACAAGTTCAAAGGGCGGCCCATGTGGCGCCCGGTAAGAACCGCAGACACGGTTACCGATGTGCCCGATGAAAATGCCCGTTTCCTCAATCTGTCCCACCTGTGGGCCCGGTTTGTTTTTTATGCCACGTTGATGGGCTTGGCCGGATGGATTCTGGAGGGTACGGCAACCCGCCTGATTGACATTACCGGTGTCGAGGCGGTGGTGGTGGGCGCATTGATGACCTCGGTGGCAACTTCCCTGCCGGAGCTGGTTACCTCCGTTGCCGCCGTACGCCGGGGGGCACTGACCCTGGCGGTGAGCGCCATCATCGGCGGCAACGCCTACGATGCGCTGTTTGCGGCTTTTTCGGATATTGCCTACCGCGACGGTTCCATCTATCACCAACTGGACGACCGGTTGTTCTTCTGGATCACGCTCAATCTGGCCATGGGTGGGCTGCTCGCCATGGGCTTGCTCGCCCGGGAAAGGCGAGGCGTCGCCAATATTGGTTTCGAGAGCATGGGCATTCTGTTTCTGTACGCCCTGGGTGTGCTGATTCTGTTTGTGTAGGCCGGGCTGCCGGCGCGAATTGGTAATATTCACACACTTCTATCCCCTCCACACTGCAACTTTCTCATGTTGGGTTCCGTATATAAGGCAATAACCCAAGCCAATGAGGAAGCCATTATGAAAACTCTACTCTTATTCTTAGCCCTGCTTGTATCCCACACCGCCAGCGCCGCAAGCCAACCCATCGCTGAGGATTTTGATAGCCTGAACTGGCAACTGGAAAAAGAAAAAGACGACATCAAGGTGTCAACCGCCGCAGTGCCCCACTCGCCCTATCGCGCGTACCTGGCTGAGACGGTGATTGATGCCGCCACCTACGATCTGGTGGCCATCATCCGCAACCCCGCCACCTGCTCTGAGTGGGTCTACCGGTGCGGTGAATCCTATCGCCACAAGCAGGAAACACCGAACACTGACCTGGTTTACACCGCCAGCGACATGCCATTTCCTGTGAAGGATCGGGATACGCTGGCCCGCATCACCTGGCATGAAGATCCGGCAACCAACGTGATAAAAGCCGTAGGAGTGGCAACCAGCGATGTCTTGGCGCCAACAAGCAAACACATTCGCATTGAGGATGCCACGGTGATTTGGGAGCTCACCCCGCTGGCAGATGGCAGCACCCGGGTCAGAACCTTCGGCCATGCCGATCCCGGTGGTACGCTGCCCACCTGGCTCATCAATCAATTGTCCACCGAGGTGCCGGTTAAAACGCTCAACGGATTAAAAGCCTTAGTGGCGGAATACCCATCCGGGGCCAGGCAGGATTATCGTAATACAGTGACCGGTCTGTGAGGTGCTTGTGGGGATCGGCTGATATCAACAGGGCCGCTTGCGCACCGATCCCCTTCCCCTTGTGCTTTATTCGTGATTTTCTTATCCGCGATGTTTCTTCAACTGCCCCAACAACGATTTGGGAATTTTGTTAATCACCAACCGTTCATTGGCCGCGTCGAACTCCACTTCCTCCCCTAACAGGGAGGCGGCAAATTGCAGGCTCATCTCTTTGCTGCGGCCGCTGAAGCGCACGTACTTGCGCAGGCGGTTTTTATCCGGAATCAGATCTTCACGCGGTTGTTCCTGCTGCTCCTGCACGAAGCGCTCGAAGCGCTCCGGTTCGGCGTCATCCAGATAATAGGATAGTTCTTTGTACACCACCGGTTCGCCCTGTTTATCCTGTTCAATGCAGTAGTCCACCACCTTTTCCCGATACTCTTTGCTCTCCGCTTGCGGCAGGTTCTCGGCGTAGGCTTCCACGATATTCAAAAATTCATTGGTATCGGCGGTGACATTTACCGTGTCCGCAAAACCAATCCATTGGTTGAACAGATCCAGCAGTTCCCGATTGCCGCGATTTTTGGAAATGGTAAGAAATTTCTCCGACAGGTTATCAGCCCAATGGGTCAGGTTGACCCGGGCACAAAAACCAATGTGGGATAAATCCGCGTACACGGTTTCGGAAATCTCCAGATGGCTGTTGATCACCAGACCGGTCTGATGTTGCAAGTGGGCCACGTACAGCCACTCGGCATCGGCATTATTTTCCTGCCAGAACAGCAAGTGGCCCTGAAAGGTGGCTTCCATCTGCTCCAGCAGCACCACAAAATGCTCGGTGAGCTTTTTGCTTAAGGTGGAAAACGGCATTTGCTGTTTGAGAAAATCCCGCAGCCAGGCCGGTACCGGGTTTTCCCCCAGATCCGGATTGAACTGGCCATAACGCTTGGAGGTTTTGGTGCTGAAAGCCTGTTTGATTTCGTTCAGCAACTGGCTGGCGTGATCATCCAATGCAATGCTGTCATCGCGGTAATGCACGGTGGCGGACTGGTCCGGGGTGGCGCGGTCAATCTGGTGGGCAATAAAATCGGAAACGGGCATGGCAACCTCTCACATCTGGGAGGGCCATTATACGGGTGCTTGTCTTCGCACGAAACCGGCGGCCACGATTCCGTCTTGTCTCATCCTCAGCTTAACCTAACGGCATTTCTAAAATCACTTTACCGTTCACATGGCCCGACTCCAGCAGGCGATGGGCCTCGGCAGCCTGATCCAGAGGAAAGCGGCGGCTGATGTGCAACCGCAGGCTACCGGCTTCCACCAGCGCCACCAGTTGTTGTAGGTGTTCGCGGTTGGGTTGTACCGTGTAACCCAGAACCCGTTTCCCCTGGGCCTCTCCCGCCGCCGTCAGCTCTGCGGCGGTGATGGTGGGCACGGTGAGCATCAGGCCTGTTGGGGCCAGGTAGGGTAGCGCATCACGCCCGGTATTTCCCCCCACCAGATCCAGAATCAGATCCCACTGCCCCGCCCCGGCCAGGTGCCCGGGCACACGGTAATCCATGCACTGCGACACCCCCAGCCGGGACAGAAACGGATGGTTGCCGGCGGAGGCCGTGGCCCCAACGCTGGCCCCGGCCCAGCCCCCCAATTGCACGGCCAAATGGCCGACACCACCGGCACCGGCCAGCACCAGCAAGCGCTGACCGGGCTGCAGTGCGCCGTGCTGAAACAGCCCCTGCCAGGCGGTGAGCCCCGCCAGGGGCAGGCCGGCTGCCTCTGCCAAAGGCAGGTTGCCCGGGGCCGCCACCAGTGCGGGCGGGTCCACGGCACACACCTGCGCGCAGGCACCGGCGGCCAGTGGAAAGCCCACCATGCCGATAACCGCTGCCCCGGCAGGCAACCGATCGCTGCCCTGCAACAGGGTACCGGCCAGATCATAGCCGGGCACAAACCGGAAACGGTGCCCCAATTGCTGCGCCACAAAGCCTTTGCCGGCCCGGGTCTTCACATCAATGGGGTTGAGCCCGGCGGCGGCCACCTGCACCAGCACCTGTCCGGCCCGGGGCTGGGGTGCGTCCAGCTCTGTCAGTTGCAGGCAGTCAGCGCTGCCGAAACGGGAATAGGTCAGGGCTTGCATCAGCGTTTAAAGGTCACCAGTTTGTCGATGGGCTCGCGATCGATCCAGGTTTGGTTGGCCGGCACGGCAGGATCTTCAAATCCAAAGCTGATCCCCAACAGAATATTAATGTGATCATCAATGGCAAAGGCCTCACGCACGATGTCCGGATAATAACGCATGGTGCCCTGGGGGCAACACCCGACGCCATGGGCGGTCATGGACAGCATCAGGGTCTGCATGTACATACCCACATCGATGGCCACCGAGGCGCCGAAGGCTTGATCCATGCCGATGAACACCACATGGGGCGCGTCAAACATCTGGAAGTTTCGCAGGTGCGCCCGGGCCCGGCCTTCCTTGTCACCGCGCTCGATGCCCATATTGCCATACAGTTCCACGGCGCAGGCCACCTGGCGCTTGCGGTACTCGCCATCAAAGGTCTCCGGATAGTCGTAATCGGAGTTAAACGGCACCCCCTGCATCACCTTTGCCACCATTTGATCGCGGATTCGATCCTTTAATGCACCGGACGCCACATACACCTTCCACGGCTGGATGTTGCAATTGGACGGCGCCCGCTGGGCCAGGGTGAAGATGGCCTCCAGGGTTTCCGGTGGCACTTCCTTATCCAGATAGCCGCGCACGGACCGGCGCTGGGTAATGGCGTCCTCCAAAGACAGGGTTTGCGGTGATAAAGACATGGTTTCCCTCATGAATATCCTACATAAACAACAACAGGTTAATAACAAAGAACCCGCATGATACCGAATTTCCAGGGCCGCGGCTTGACCGCTGAAACCGCGGCCGGCCAAACCTTCACACAATTTTCACAGCGCTGGCGCTATGGTAATGCCATGAACTACGCTTACGTCATTCACCTCTTTCAGGGAACGCCCTTGCAACGTACCGGCATCAGCAGAAAACTGCTGAAAATCTATTTCATCCAGATTCTGTTGATCAGTACCGTCACCGTGTTCGGGGTGCTGGCGGCCGCCCTGATTACGGAAGAATTTCTGGTTAACCAGGCCCTGGAGGGGGAGGCGGATTACTTCTGGCAGCGCCACCAGAAAAATCCGCGGGCCTCACTGCCGGATTCCCTCAACCTGCAGGGATACCTGTCTGTGTCCGGCGATACCCGCAATCTGCCGGGCTGGCTGATCGGTTTGCCCCAGGGAATGTCCCGGGTGGAGGTCAACAGCAGCAAACCCATTGTGCACGTCTCCCAGCGCGGGGCTGACACCCTGTACCTGATCTTCAACGAAAAGCAGGTGAGCCGGCTTTCCTTCTTCTTCGGTATCGTACCGCTCACGCTGGTGCTGCTGGTACTGTACGGGCTGGCGTATTTCACCTACAGCCAGGCCAAAAAAGCCGTCTCTCCCATCATGCACCTGGCACGTCGCGTTGAACAACATGAGCTGGAACCATCACGGACAACCAGGCTGGATTTATCGGATCTGCGCACGACTGCCGAGGAAGAAACCTTCGTGTTGGTGGATGCCATCGATTCATTCATCACCCGCATGGATGACTTTGTTGAGCGTGAACGCAACTTCACGCGCTATGCCAGTCACGAACTACGAACCCCGCTGAGCGTGATCAAGGGTTCGGTTGCCAACCTGCAACAGGAGCAGCTCAGCGAACGCAGCAAGCGCCAGGTGAAACGCATCGACAACACCGTAACGGACATGGAATCCCTGTTGGATGCTCTGCTGGAGCTGGCCCGGGAATCCCATCAAAGCGTGCATCATGAGCCGTTGCTGTTTAACGATCTGGCGGAACTGGTAGTAGAGCAACTGCGGGAAACCCAACCCAATCCGGATGTGCACCTGGATATGATCAACAACGGTTTTCTTTCGCTTAGTGGATCCCCCAAATTGATTCGCATCCTGCTCACCAACCTGTTGAAAAACGCGCTGGCCTACACGGATAGGGGGCGGGTTGAAGTCATCATTGATGCCGAAGGTTTCAGTGTCAAAGACACGGGCATGGGGATTGAAGAGGATAAACTGGCGCGCATTTTTGATCCTTTCTACCGCATTGATCATCGCCGGGAGAAAGGCTTCGGTCTGGGCCTGGCCATCGTGCAGAAAGTCTGTCAGGAACTGGAGTGGGAGATCAGCGTCAGCAGCCAGCTGGGTGAAGGCTCCTGTTTTCGGGTCAACGTGGCCGCAACCTGAAAAAGCTGGACGGCTTGTGGTTCAACGCATGACCGCCAGTTTAAAACCCTGCCCGGGGATGGTTTGCAGCAGCGCTGTGTCAAATGGCTTATCAATGGCCTGGCGCAGTTTGTACAGATGACTGCGCAGGGTATCGCTGTCCGGCGGCGTATCTCCCCACAGCTCCTGCTCCAGCGATTCCCGGGTAACCAGGCGCGGTGACTCCCGCATCAGTATTTTCAGAATCCGGAAACAGGTGGGGGACAACGAAATAACCTGGTTGGCACGCATCACCTCAAAGGTACCGGCATCCAGCACCAGGTCGGCCACCTGTAACCGGTTGGCCGCCAACTCTCCGCGCTGGCGCCGCACCATGGCCATGAGGCGCGCAGCCAGTTCCGGCATATCAAAGGGTTTCACCAGGTAATCATCGGCCCCCATCTGGAATCCTTCCAACTTGTCTTCCAGTTGATCCCGCGCCGTCAGCATCAAAATCGGCACATCGCTGCCCTGTTCCCGCCGCAATCGCTGGCAAACCGTAAAGCCGTCCACCCCCGGCAACATCACATCCAGAACGATGGCATCATAGCGGTTGCCCGCCGCCAGCTGCAGTGCACTCAATCCATCCGCCGCGTAGTCGGTTTCGAAACCGGCTCCCTCGAGAAAATCCAGAGTGGTTTCCGCCAGCTGCTGATGATCTTCCACCAGCAGGATACAGGCATTCTTAATGTCGCTGGTTGTACTCACACTTTCCCTCACTCACCTAATAGGGGCAGGCCAATCCGATAAACACGGGCTGCATTATCATGAAACAGTTTACGCTGGCTGGCCTCCGGATAAGCTGACACCAGCGCCCGGTAAAATTCATACAGCTGA
Organism: Ketobacter sp. GenoA1; assembly: GCF_003671475.1. NCBI lineage: Bacteria > Pseudomonadati > Pseudomonadota > Gammaproteobacteria > Pseudomonadales > Ketobacteraceae > Ketobacter > Ketobacter sp. GenoA1. The sequence goes on from NZ_RCHM01000045.1 coordinate 241,081, forward strand.
CGCAACGACAGGGACACTTTGTCCATAGGAAAATTCGAGGCAAACATGCAGCGCTCAACACCGAACGTCTGCAATACAAAATCAAACAGTGGCCCGGCCTTGTCCATCAGTTCCTGTGGTGAGGGTGCGGTAACGCGGTGCTCAAACCCCCAGCCCAGTACCGGCATGAACATACCCGACAGTTTCACCATCACATTGGGTAACTCCGCCAGCTCATTAAGGTGCATCTGCCAGGTTCGCAAAATCACGTCGCGGGCCTCTGCGGTGCGGCCATAGGAAGAGAACTGTCCGCCAACACCGATGGGCGTTCCCATGTGATCGAGCACAAAAGTGATGCCGGGAAAATCTTTCGCCAATGCCACCAGCTCATCAAGCTGATGATGGAAAAACCAGGCATCAAAACTCAGGTTGTGCTGTTCCAGCAACGCCAGGCCCCGACGCCAGTGATGATCACGGGAAAGATAGGGGCGCGGGCAGAAACGCATGATGCCGTCATCCAGATCAAACGCCAGCATCTGTCGCACACCGCTAAACCTTGTGCTGGCCTGCATATGGGCCGCAATCAGTTGGGCGGCGTTGGCTTGTTCCAGCCCCACATAACCCACCACCGCCCCCAGGCCCGGGGTGCTGTCGCCAAAAAGCTGCTCCAGCCAACGGGTTTCCTGTGCCGGCCCCAAACCCTTACGATCACGCCATTCCGCTTCAACGTGCACAACCTGGGTAACGGGCAGGTCGGCGGCATCGGCTGCGTAATCCGCCGGTAGATAATTATGGGCAACAAAATCCGGGCGCCCCACGTAACGTTTATCGGTTTCACTGGCCCCCAGGCGAATGGCGGATTCATACAGATAGCGGTTCCAACCCAACAGGCGTTTCGGCCAGGTCAGAATGCGTGGTGTGTTGATCAAATCCCACTGATGAATATGGGGATCGATAATGGGAAAGGGGAAATTCACCCGATACAGCCCTTAGTTGTTGTTCTGTGTCAATTCGGTTTGGCCGTGCCTGGCTCTGCAATGCGGTCTTTGGCAATGCGGCCTTTTATTCTGTTGTGAAGCACCCTGCATGGCTGTGCCCCGACCTGACAACCACAGCACAACGCAAACGGTTCTGGCCAAAGTACAGCATCATTTCAAAGCTGTCTCTGGGGATGGGCAGATAATGCTTGTCCAGCTGGGAACTCTGCTCATTTTCGTCGATGTCCGGATCATTAATATAGACAAAGTCATCGTCCATATCCACCAACAGCACCCAGTGGGGTGCCTTGCGCCGGTCGAAACGATAGGTGCTGATGAGCACTAGCGGCAACGCGTTGTCGTCCAGCAACCATTTCATGCGCGCCAGCGACAGGACCTCCTGGTGCAACGGCACCTGCAGCTCTGTCAGCTTCTCCAGAAAGTCATGATGCACCAGTTCCAGCACCTGCTTCTTACTGTCGTTGCGCACCCCTTCGGTAAACAGTGGGCCCGGCTGGTTAACGTAAACATCCACGTTAAAACCGCGCTTGGCGGCGGCATAGGCCAAACCGTGGGGCCCGCACCCACCATGACCGGAGGTCATGAAGATGGTGGTGGCCTCACGCCAGATCTGTAACTCTGAGCGCCGGTCACAGATCACGGATTCATCCAGGTCATTCATGGCCATCAATAACGAGGCGGCTCCACAGGTAAAATCAGTGGTTTGGGCGTAATAGGCCACCCGCTCACTGGGCTCGGCCAGATGCTCCTCCAAGCGCTCATGGGGAATGATCCGCTTCTGGAAACGCAGGGCATCGGCATGATCTTCGTAATAATCCGTGTACAGTCCGAACTGGCGATAACCCAAACGCTGGTAGAGCTGGATCGCCGCCTGGTTGTCGCGCCGCACCTCCAGGCGCATGAACATACGCCCTTCTTCTGCGGCATCCTCCTCCGCCTCTTCCAGCAGGCGGCGCCCGATCCCCAAACCGTGGGCCGCGGGGGAAACGGCAATGGAATACAGGCGGGCCAGGCTGGTGCCCTGGCGCATAAACACCAACACATACCCCAGCAACGGCGGAGCATGGTCACTACCCTGGTGTTTTTCCACTGTTTTTTCCGCCACCAGCAACAGGTTATGATCCTGCTGCAACTGATGCTTGAAACTGCGTTTACTCATGCGATCGGAATCGAAGCAACTCAACTCCAGTGCCACCAGTTGATCCAGATCCTGCAGCGTTGCAGGGCGCAGACGAACATTGTTATCAACCATTCATCAAGCCCTGGCAGGCCAATTGAATCACCTGCCGACCACGCAACAGCACCAGCGTTTGCCATTGTGGCTGCGCCGGATAAAACTGCTTTAACAATTGCAGGCGCACACGCTCGCTCTCATTGGACGCTGCCTGCTGACCGGGTTTGCGCACCCGATGATCCTCCCGCAGACAACGCAGCAGTTCGGCAATGGGATAGGTACCGAACTCCAGGGTAACGTAACAGCTGCGCGGCCCCATCACCTGATGAAAGGCATAATCCACCAGCCCGGTTTTCGGCACCGAACAACTGTCCCCGCCCGCCGGGATGGTAACGGCATCACCATACCAGTGTTGCGCCGTAGCCAGCCCCGGGCTTGCCAGGGGATGATCGCAAATCAACTCACCATGGCCATAGGGGCCCAGGCCAGTGTGCAGATCAATGACCGCCACATCGCGGGCAGCGCAATCCAGCTCCTGCAACACCTGCTCCAGGTTCAGGCGCGCCTGGCTCTTGCCCTGCCCACCATAAAACAGGCCATCGGCAAACTCGTACTGGCCTCCGCTCACCGCCAGCTCATAATCAAACTGCCCATGATGCTGCAGATACGCCATCAGCTGCTGTTCATTGCGCACCAGCAGCTCTGCATCGGGCTCTGCCTCTGTAGGCACCAGCGCCTGGGCCAGCTCTCGATAACCGGGGTTGTCCGGCAGCGGCTGCGAGAAATCAACAAAGTTACGGTTCACATCAATGCCCTGCTCATCCACCCGCCGGCACCAGGCAAAGCCCCAGGGATTCACCCCGTGCACCAGCAGAACGGCCAGCCCCGGCGGCAGCGTTATTTGCCCGCTGGACAGGCGCCGCACCAGATCCTGCTGTACGGCGGAGCCACAGAAGCCTTCCACACCATGCACCGCCGACAATAACACCAGCACCCGCCTGGCCTCCGGATCACCGATCCAGACCTGCTGCGTGGCCAGCGCCTCGTCAGCGGGGCCATGGCCCACATAAGGCAGCGCGCGGGCCCGGGCCAGGGGCCCCAATGCCGACACCGCGCCCAGAAAAGCCTGCTCAGCCGCTCTGTAGGAGGTTGAAAAAACGGACAATTCCCGCTGTGAAAGCAAGGGTGACAGCATGGATTACACTCTCTGTTTGCGATGAACAAACAGACTAACCCTGGCCCTGTTTTTTTACCAGAAGACCGCTTAAAAATAGTTGGGAATACCCCTTGTTTTTAGCGCAGGTTGAATCCAATATTTCACGCAAGGCCGCTTCCGGAACCCCTGAATCCGCGCCAACACGGATCTTTACTTTACTCATCAACAAGCAGGAAACCATGTCACAGCTTCTTGTGGTCGTCGATTCTCTGAAAGACTGGGCGCCCTATTTTCCCGCTGAAGACGTCATCACCTTTGATGCTTACCTCAGCCGCCAGGATGGCAAAAAGAAAACCCGGACCCGGGTTATCAATCTGTGTCGCAGTTACAAGTATCTGTCCAAAGGGTACTATTGCTCCTTACTGGGAGAGGCCCGCGATCACCATGTGATGCCCTCACTGCGGGTGATCAACGATCTCAACCAGAAATCGTTGTACACGCTGCATCTGGATGACCTCACCGAGCTCAGCAATTCCGAGATCCAGAAATCCCATAAGGAAAATGATCTCACCTTCATTACTTATTTTGGGGCCACCGAAAAACCGGAATTCAAGTCACTGGCCAAGGATCTGTTCGAAAAATTTCCCTGCCCCATTCTGCAGGTTAGCCTGCGCTTTGCCGAACGCTGGCAGATTACCGAATTGCAGGCGCTGTCCCCCCATCATCTCAAAACCGACGATCAGCAGACGGCCTTTGCCGATGCCCTGGACCGCTTCAGTCATAAAATCTGGCGTTCCCCCAAAGCACGCAAGCAGTACCGCTATGACCTGGCCATTCTGGCCAACAAGGATGAAAAGCTGCCCCCCAGTGATGCCAAGGCCATTAAACGCTTTATCAAAGAGGGTAACCGGCTGGGCATTGATGTGGACATCATTGACCGCAAGGATTATGTGCGCCTGGCAGAGTACGATGCCCTGTTTATCCGCGAAACCACCGCCATCGACCATCATACTTTTCGCTTTGCCAAAAAAGCCGAATCAGAAGGCATGGTGGTGATCGATGATCCCACCTCCATTCTGCGCTGTTGCAACAAGGTCTACCTGACGGATCTGTTTAACGTCAATCAGGTACCCGCCCCCAAAACCCATATCCTGAGCAAGCAGGATAAAGCAGCGTTACAGGCCGCCATGGAGGACATCGGTTTTCCCATTGTGCTGAAGATTCCCGACGGTGCTTTTTCCCAGGGCGTATTCAAGGTAAATACGCCGGAGGAATTCGAGGCCAAACTGCAGAGCCTGTTCAAGAAGTCGGCCCTGGTACTGGCCCAGGAATTCCTGTTCACCGATTTTGACTGGCGCATTGGTGTGATCAACAACAAGCCGCTCTACGCGTGCCGGTATTATATGGCCAAGGATCACTGGCAGATCTACAACCACGCCAGCAAGAACACCCGCTTCACCAGCGGTGGCTTTGATACCATGCCCACCTACGAAGCCCCCAAAGTGGTACTGGATGCCGCCCTCAAGGCCACCCGCCTGATCGGTAACAGTCTGTATGGTGTTGATATCAAACAATCCGGGGATCGCGCCGTGGTGATCGAGGTGAACGACAACCCCAGCATTGAACATGGAGTGGAAGACCGGTTTCTGGAAAACCAGCTGTACGAGCAGATCATGCAGGATTTTATCGCTCGTATCGAAAACCGGCGGGGCCAGAAAAAATAGCCGGTGTCCATGGCCTGGCGGTGCCCCTGCATTTGACAAGCCACCGCCAAGCCATGTTAACTGGCGAAAAACAATAATCAGGACCCGCCATGAATTTTACCCCTCGGCAGTGGAAAGCATTGGGCACGCTCAAACGCCTCAATGGCCACAGCATCTTTGTGGTGGATTCCGCCGGCGCGGATGCGCAAACGGATCGCCCCTGCATTCTGCTACTGCACGGATACCCCACATCGAGCTGGGATTGGGAGCAACTGTGGCCGCTGCTGGAAAACGATTTCCGCCTGGTGGCCCTGGATCTGTTGGGTTTTGGTTTTTCCGACAAACCCTATCCATACCATTATCGCATTCAGGAACAGGCGGATATTGTGGAAGCCCTGGTGACACAGCTGGGGCTGCAGCGGTTTCATGTTATCTCCCATGATTACGGCGATACCGTAGCCCAGGAGTTGCTGGCGCGCCAGAACGAACGGGCCACACCACAATGGCAATCGCTGTGTTTGTTGAACGGCGGCCTGTTTCCCGAAACCCACCGCCCGCGGCTGGTCCAGAGGCTCTTGGCCGGCCCCCTTGGCCCTTTTCTGACCCGCCACATGGGCAGGCAGACCCTGTACAAAACCATGAGCCGGATCTTCGGCCCCGACACCCAACCCGACGACGCCCTGATAGACGGCTTTTGGGAGGTGATCAATTTCAACAATGGCCGCCGCACGCTGCACAAACTGATCGACTACATGAAGCAACGCCGCCACCACCGGCCACGCTGGGTAGGGGCACTGGAACAGCAGCGCATTCCCATCGGGCTGATCAATGGCAGTATGGATCCCATTTCCGGCGCCCATATGGTGGCCCGCTACAAGGAAGCGGTGGGCAACCCGTTAATGATTATCTCGCTGCAGGACATCGGCCACTATCCGCAATGGGAAGCGCCCCAGCAGGTGCATGATGCTTACCGCCAGTTTCTTACCGCAGCAGTCCAGTGACCGGGGTGCTACAGAGGCAGTGCATTCTCACCAAAATCCTTTCTGACTCCGCCCCTGACGGCGGCGGCCCATTGTTCCCGTACCCGTAATTTTGTAGCGTGGTGGGCCGCCATGTTGAGCTGGGACAGGGATGCCGACACCCGCATTGCCGTCTCCATAATAACCTCAGGGGCACAGACCTGATCAAGAAACCCCGCCGCCAACGCCGTTTCCGGAGTGTAGATTTCCGAGTTCACGACGGCGCGTTGAAAGTGAGAAGGCTGTAGCCTGCCACGGGAAATCTCCACACCAAACCAGGGCATGGTCATGCCGATGGCCACCTCGTTCAAGCCGATTTTAAAGTCGCCGGACACACCGAGACGATAATCCCCCACCTGCAACAGCAAGCCACCCATGGCCAGGCTGTGGCCGCTGCACACCATCACCACCGGTGTGGGAAACTGCATCAGACGCAACGCCAACCTGGCTCCGCCCACCACCAACTCGGCCATGGCCGTACCACCCTGCCCCATCACCTGCAAATCGAAGCCGGCAGAAAAACGCCCGGGACGCCCCACCAGCAACACCACCCGCTTATCCCGTTCTGCCTGATCCAGGGCCTGATTCAATTCCTGCAACAACGGCGCGGACACGGCGTTAGCCTTACCATCGTCCCACTGGATGATTTGCACGTTGTCCTGCTCTGTAGAGGTGATGATACTCATGGGTCTGCTCCTGTTTAATGGGTTACCGCTGCCATGATGGAGGCGAATCTACCCGCCGGACAATGGCGAAATCGTCCAAAATGGATAATTCACCGAAGCAGGTTTTACTCGCTAGCAATGGGTGATCGATGGCCCAACGATGGCAAGATGCTAGAGCAACGACACATCCAACGGAGGGTTGCTCTCAAAGGCAGGTTTGGAAAAATAATACCCCTGATACAGATGTATGCCCAGTGACTTGAGAAAGTCATACTCCTCGGCTGTTTCCACACCCTCGGCCACTACGTCCACCTCAAGATCATTACACATAGCCACTATTGATCTGACGATGGCTTGCTTGACCGGCAACCGGTGGACATCCCGCACCAACTCCATATCAATTTTCAGCAAATCCGGCTGCACCTTGCTGAGCAGGTTCAATCCGGCATAGCCGGCACCAAAATCATCCAGGGCCGTTTTAAAACCCAGGCTCTTGTAGCAATTGATGATGTCCAGCAGGTGTTGCGGGTCCGCAACCCGCTCGTTTTCCGTAAACTCAAAAATAATACGTTCAGCCGGAAAGCCATAATCCTGGGCAGCGTTAAGCGTGGTGCGAATGCAAAGCTCCGGTTTATACACGGCATTGGGCATAAAGTTGATGCTGACGTTGCTCTGAATCCCCAATTCTGCCGCCAGCTTAATTGCCTTGACGCGGCAAGTCTGGTCAAACCGGTACTGGTTATCCGGATTCACATGCCGGAACACCGTCGCCGCGGATTCCCCCCCCAGCCCACGGGCCAACGCCTCCTGGGCAAATACCACACCTTGCCGAATATCCACGATGGGTTGGAAAGCCATGCTGAAATCAAACCCCAATGCCTCCCCCTGAGAACACTCCGCACATCCTAATGCTCGGTAATTAGCCTGCTCGATCATCCAACCCATGCCTCCTGACGGTTCTGACTGAAGCTACCCTGATCAGTATAGACACCAACCAGACCATCCGCTCAGAGCCCGCTCAAGGTGCAATCAAATTGCGGTAACCAGTTGAACCGACAGAAACAATACAGCCCAGGCCATAAGCCCCGCCAGAATATCGTCCAGCATGATGCCAAAGCCACCGTGAACCTGGCGATCAACATAACGAATCGGCCAGGGCTTCCAGATATCAAACAGGCGAAACAGAAGAAAACCCAGCAATACCCAATACCAGACGGGCGGAATCAAAAACAGGGTGATCCACATCCCCACAAACTCATCCCAGACGATGGCACCGTGATCGTGCACGCCCCAGTCACGGGAGGTTTTGTCACACAGGTAAATACCCACCAGTGCTGAAGTCAGCAGCATTGCCAGATACCACCAGGGATGCAACTGGGCCAGGGGAATATACAGTAGCACCGCCGCTGCGGTTCCGAAGGTGCCTGGTGCCCTGGGTGCCGCGCCGCTGCCCAACCCGATGGCGAGAAAATGAATGGGATTGCGAAACGCACTGCGGGGAACTGAGTTCATAAAAAGGATCCGTGCTCAAAAATGTTGGTAACCGGCGGGAGTAAGGGCCTGGTTATCCTGATCCCGCAACCCCTGAGCCTTGCTGATGCAGCCGATCATTGAAACAGGCAGTGACAGCGACTGCGCCAAGGCAATCACCTGGGATCGGGCATGGGCGGGGGCGGTAAAACACAATTCGTAATCATCACCGGCCGTGATGCTGATCATTCGATCCTGCCCCGCCGCCACCGGTATCAGATCCAGCTCAAGCTCAGCGCCCACTTGGCTGGCCCTGAGCACATGATTCAGATCGGCCAGCAGGCCATCGGAAACATCGATGCAGGCGCTGGCGATACCACGCAACGCCTGCCCCAGGGCAACCCGGGGCGTGGGTCGGTGCAGGCGCGCCAACAGGTGCGGGTGGTCCAGAGCCTGTTGCCATTGTGCTGCCTGTGGATCAAGGGCCAGCGCCAGCCCCAGGGCCGCTTCACCGACACAGCCTGAGACATACACCTCATCCCCCGGCCGGGCACCACTGCGGGTTAATGCCTGCCCCGCCGGCACCACCCCCATCACCTGAACGCAGATGCTCAACGGCCCCCGCGTTGTATCGCCACCCACTAACTGAATGGGGCTGCCCTGGGTGACAGCGGCCATGCCCTCACAGAAGGCTGTAATCCAGTCTTCGCTTTGATCCTGCAAGGTAACGCACAAAGAAAACCAGGCCGGGGTTGCCCCCATGGCGGCAAGATCACTGAGATTCACCGCCAATGCTTTATAGCCGATATCAAACGGCGTTGCCTGCCCGGGAAAATGCACCCCCGCCACCAAGGTGTCGGAGGACACGGCCAACTGCATCCCATCCGGTACCCTCATCAGGGCACAATCATCACCGATGCCCAGATCCGCCGGCAATTCAGGCTCACGTGCAGACAACAACGCCCCAGTGCGATCACTGAGGCGTTTGAAATGGGTCTCTATGAGCGCAAACTCGTTCATAGCCACCGGTTGGATTACCCGCCTGGTTTGTCGTTGGCTTTCATTTCCAGTACGCGCAGCTTTTGCGCCACTTTATCCAGAATGCCATTCACGTATTTATGACTTTCCGTGGCACCAAAATATTTCGCCAGTTCGATGCCTTCGTTAATGGCCACTTTGTAGGGCACATCCACCCGCTTGCTCAGCTCGTAAGTGCCGATGCGAAGTATGGCCAGCTCCACCCGGTCGAGATCTTTCAGTTCCCGATCCAGAAACGGCGCAAAATAACCATCCAGTTCATTAATGCATTTGGGGATTTCATGCAGCAACTCATGAAAATACGACACGTCGGTTTTACGCATGTCGTTATCCACACGAAACTGGGTTTCAATGTCCCCCAGACCGGCGCCGGTCATCTGCCATTGGTACAGTGCCTGCACCGTAAACCGGCGCGCCTTGCGGCGCGCAGAAGGAGACGGTTTTTGTGAAGCGGTATTCATTGGATTACCACTGACCTCAATTAAAGATTGCGAAACAGGCTGACCATTTCCAGGGCACCGGTAGCTGCCTCAGCACCTTTGTTTCCGGCTTTGGTACCGGAACGTTCAATGGCCTGCTCAATGGTGTCGGTGGTCAACACACCAAAGGAGACCGGAATGTCGGTATCCAGCATGACACTGGCCACACCCTTGGTGCACTCGCCGGCCACATAATCAAAGTGAGGCGTGCCACCCCGAATCACCGCACCCAGAGCAATAATGGCATCAGGCTTACGCTTGATGGCCACCTGTTTTACCGCCAACGGTAATTCAAAGGCACCCGGTACCCGGATCACTTCGATATTGGTTTCAGAAACCCCATGGCGTACCAGTGCATCAATGGCACCGGTCAGCAGACTTTCCACTACAAAGCTGTTGAAACGTGCCACCACGATGGAGAACTTGGCATCGGTTGCGCGAAAATCGCCTTCCACTACGCTTACGTTTGTCATGTCTTTACCTTATTTCCAATAAAACCAATGTAGAATTCAAACTTATTCTGCCGCGTCGCTTTCCACGTACTCAACGATTTCCAGATCAAAGCCGGACAATGCGTTAAAGCGCATGGGCGAGCTCAGCAGCCGCATTTTGGTCAACCCTAGATCCCGCAGAATCTGCGACCCGGTGCCGATGGTGCGATAAATGCCGGTGCCGTCTCCGGTGGTCGGCCGCAACGGCTGGCGGCCGGAAAAGAAGCTGTCCACCAGATCATCAATATTGTGGCGTTCAAAGGAATCACCCAGCAACAGCACAACACCCGGCTCCGTATGATTGCCCAGAAAACTCAGTGCTTTTTCCAGGCTCCAGCCGCTGGACTTTGCCTTTACCGCCATCATCAGGTCACGCAACGGATCGGCCACATGCACGCGCACAAAAGGCGCATCAACGGTCATAACATCACCCTTAACCAGGGCAATGTGGCTTTGGCCATCAATCAGATCACGGAACAATTCCAGCTGAAAATCGCCATATTGAGTGGGCAGCTTTTCACTGCGAATTTTCTCCACCGTACGCTCGTTCACGGTACGGTAATGGATCAGGTCAGCAATGGTGCCGATTTTAAGGCCGTGCTCCTGGGCAAAAATCTCCAGGTCCGGGCGCCGTGCCATGGTGCCGTCTTCGTTGATGATTTCCACAATCACCGAGGATGCTTCCAACCCCGCCAGACGCGCCAGATCGCAGCCGGCTTCCGTATGCCCGGCCCGACGCAACACACCACCGGGCTGCGCCATAATGGGAAACACATGGCCCGGCTGGACGATATCCGAAGGCTTGGCATCACGGGCCACCGCTGCCTGTACCGTACGGGCACGGTCCGCCGCAGAAATACCGGTGGAAACCCCCTCCGCCGCTTCAATGGATAGCGTGAAGTTGGTGCCGAACTGGGAGCCATTGGCGCCGTGCACCATCAACGGCAGATTCAATTGCTGGCACCGCTCACGGGTCATGGTAAGGCACACCAGGCCACGGGCATGCTTGATCATGAAGTTGATGTCTTCCGGGCGCACCATGGTGGAGGCAATCACCAGATCACCTTCATTCTCACGGTCCTCATCATCCATCAGGATGACCATTTTGCCGTGACGTATATCTTCAATCAGTTCTTCAACTGTATTCAATTGCATATATAAAGCCTTACTTTAGATAACCGTTTTCAGCCAGGAAACCCAGGCTAATGTCTTTGCCCTGGGCCTTCGGGTCTGCAGCCTTGTCGCCCAGCAGCATGCGCTCCAGATAACGGGCGATCACATCCACTTCCAGATTCACTTTCACACCGGGTTGCCACTGTGCCACCGTGGTTTCCTGCACAGTATGGGGAACGATATTCAGATCGAATATGGCTCCACTGACCGCGTTCACCGTCAGACTGATGCCATCCACGCAAATCGAGCCCTTGTGGGCAATGTATTTCGCCAGATCATCCGGCGCCCGCACTTTATAGCGGATTGAGCGGGCGTCTTCTTCCCGCGATACCATTTCGCCCAGGCCATCCACATGCCCGGACACCAGGTGCCCCCCCAGACGCGTGGTGGGGGTCAGCGCCTTTTCCAGGTTGACCGGCGAGCCGTTTTTCAGCTGACTGAAACTGGTGTGGTTCAATGTCTCCAGCGACACATCGGCCCAGAACCCGTCACCCGGCAGATCGATCACCGTCAGGCAAACCCCGTTCACAGCGATGCTGTCGCCCAGTTTCACGTCCGCCAGATCCAGCTTGCCGGTCTGGATGCGCAAGCGCATATCGCCGCCTTTGGCTTCCATATTGGCAATTTTGCCCACCGCTTCGATGATCCCCGTAAACATGATCAATCACTCCAACCATAGGTCATTCGAATATCCTGGCCAATCTGACGCAGGTCCGTTAAGTGTAGCCCCCGGGTGCTGCTCATGGCCGGTATATCCAGCGCCAGCACCGGGCGTGCCGCGCTGCCCATGAGCTTGGGTGCCATGTAGCAGATCCATTGATCCACCAGCCGCTGTTCAACAAAGGCCCCCGCCAGAGCCGCGCCGGCCTCCACCAGCACTTCGTTCACTTCCCGCCGTGCCAGCTCCTGCAACAAGGCGTTAAGATCCACGCGATCCACTGCAACGCCCGCGCCCGCCGGCAGGGCGATCACCTCGGCACCGGCAGCACGCAACGCCTGTTCGCGGGCGGCATCGGGCTTAACGCAAACCACCAGGGTGTGGCCGGGCTGTTGAAGAATACTGGCTGCGGGCGGGGTGCGCAGGCGGGAATCCAGGATAACCCGCAGGGGTTGCAGCGGGGTAATATCCCCGGGCCAGGCCCAACCGGACAGAGCATCGTCGCCGGCCACTGACTGGGGCCACAGCTCGGGTCGCACCGTGAGCGCGGCATCATCGGCCAATACCGTTTCCACACCGGTGACAATGGCTTCCACCCGGGCCCGCAGACGCTGCACATCGGCGCGCGCCGCAGGGCCGGTGATCCACTTGCTCTCACCACTGGCCATGGCACTGCGGCCATCGGCGCTCATGGCAGACTTAAGCCACACCCAGGGCAAGCCTGAGCGCATGCGCTTGTTGAAGCCGGGATTAAGGGTTTCCGCCTGCGCTTGTAACAAACCAGAGGAGGTCTCTATGCCGGCCGCCGTCAGCAGTTGGTGTCCGCGTCCGGACACCCGCGGATTGGGATCTTCCATGGCGCTGATCACCCGGGTCACCCCGGCCGCGATCAGGGCTTCGGCGCAGGGTGGGGTTTTACCATGATGACTGCAGGGTTCCAGAGAGACGTAAGCGGTGGCACCACGGGCAGCGGCACCCGCCTGGCGCAGGGCGTTGACTTCGGCGTGGCCTGCACCGGCGGTCTGATGCCAGCCGCGCCCCACTACCTCGCCTGCCTTCACCAGCACGCAACCCACCCGGGGATTGGGGTGAGTGGTATACAGACCACGCCTGGCCAGCTGAATCGCTTCGGCCATGTACTGGTGGTCTGCTGTGGTAAAGAGCGCTGCGGTCATGGAATTAGGCCACTACCTGGGAATTTCGGCCGCAGAGTATACCACAGGCCACGGCCTGGCATAGCGGGCGTGAATTGCCGATTTCAAGGAATTTAATACTGGAAAGGGTTATTTCAGGCTGTTGATCTTGCCATTCTTCTGTAACCGGGCGATTTCATCGGAAAACTGGCTGATATCCTGAAAATCCCGGTATACCGACGCAAAGCGCACGTAAGCCACCTGATCCAGCTCCCGCAGGGCATCCATAACCTGTTCACCCAAGGCCCGGGAAGGCAGCTCCCGCTCGCCGGTGGCGCGCAATTTATGGCAGATCTTGTTGATGGCCGCTTCCACCTGTTCCACCGCCACCGGACGTTTTTCCAGGGCGCGCTGAATCCCGCTGCGCAGCTTGTTTTCGTCAAACGGTTCGCGGGTACCGTCCGACTTCACCACTTTGGGCATCACCAGTTCCGCGCTCTCATAGGTAGTGAAGCGCTCATTGCAGGCCAGACATTCGCGGCGGCGGCGCACCTGGTTACCCTCCGCCACAAGACGGGAATCGATTACTTTGGTGTCATCAGCGTTACAAAAGGGGCAATGCATGGTGTCGTCCTAATACCCTGGAGCAGTAAAGTGGGCGAATCATACCGTAATCCGCAATCGGGTTCTCTAAAAATGCGCCGGGGCACGGGTTCGCCTTTACGCAACACGCCACCATCAGATGGGAATGGCGGTTTTATCCACCACCTTGCGCATTACAAAACTGGAATGCACCCCGGACACCCCCTCGATACGGGTCAGCTTACCCAATAAAAACGTCTGAAAGTGATCCATGTCCCGTACCACTACCTTAAGAATGTAATCAGCGCTCTGCCCGGTAATGAGATAGCAGGATTGCACCTCGGAGAAGCCGGACACCTTGTCTTCAAATGCCGCGAAGCGCTCCGGCGTGTGCTTGTCCATGGAAATCTGGATCAGCGCCGTCATCTTCAACCCCAGCTTATCGGCATCCAACAGGGCCACATAGCGGTCGATAACGCCTTCTTCCTCCAATTGACGCACCCGGCGCAGACAGGGAGAGGGGGATAGACCGATGCGATCCGCCAGATCCTGATTGCTGATACGGCCATCACGCTGAATTTCTTCCAAGATACGCTGATCGTACTTATCCATTGCTCCCCCAGAGCTATAGAAACAATATTATTCCAATATAATGTATTTATAGGCAATATTCCACCACTCCGACCGTGAAATATCGCTATTTTCGCAATCCTATGCCACTCCCCTTCCAATACACTGTATTACATCAGGTCGCCGCCTGTATCCAACACCGGAACGGGGCTCACAAGGCCCTCCTAATCCGGTGGCGGATCGCCCGCCCACAAGGCGGGAAAGCCGGCCAGGCAATCCACCCCCGGCCCGGGCATGACCTACCCCAACACGGCTTTTCGGAGATCCAGCATGGCTTTCGACCACCGCAAATACGCACCTTATTTGCCCATTCAGTTAACCGACCGTACCTGGCCGGATCAGGTCATCACGCAGGCGCCGGCCTGGTGCAGCGTGGATCTGCGGGACGGCAACCAGGCTCTGATCGAGCCCATGTCGGTGGCCGAAAAAAAGCGTCTGTTCGCCCTGCTGGTGAAGGTGGGTTTCAAGGAAATCGAAGTGGGCTTCCCCGCCGCCTCGCAACCGGACTTTGACTTCGTAAGAGCGATCATTGAGGAAGGCATGGTGCCCGATGACGTCACCATCCAGGTCTTGACCCAATCCCGCCCGGAGCTGATCAAGCGCTCCTTTGACGCCTTGCAGGGCGCCCGCAAAGCCATCGTTCACCTTTACAATTCCACCTCGCCGGTACAGCGCGAACAGGTGTTCGGGCTGGATAAGGCGGGAATCGTAAACATCGCCGTTGATGGCGCACGGCTGGTAAAAAGCGCAGCAGAACAACACCCCCACACCCAGTGGCAGTTTCAGTATTCACCGGAAAGCTACAGCGGCACCGAGCCGGAATTTGCCGCCGAGGTGTGCAACGCGGTGATTGATGTGTGGCAGCCGGGCCCCGATAACAAGGTTATTATCAACCTGCCCGCCACGGTGGAAATGACCACCCCCAACGTTTACGCCGATCAGATTGAGCACTTTTGCCGGCACGTGCAGCAGCGGGAACATGTGATCGTATCACTGCACACCCACAATGACCGCGGCTGTGGCGTGGCCGCGGCTGAACTGGGCATGATGGCCGGTGCCGATCGGGTGGAAGGCACTCTGTTGGGCAACGGCGAGCGCACCGGCAACATGGACATTGTAACCATGGCCATGAACCTGTACAGCCGCGGTGTGAACCCGCAACTGGATTTGTCCGCCATGGATGAAATCATTGCCGTGGTACAGGATGTCACCAAGATTCCCCTGCACCCCCGCCACCCCTATGCGGGGGATCTGGTGTACACCGCGTTTTCCGGCAGCCATCAGGATGCCATACGCAAATGCCTGAGCAAACGCCAGCCAGGAGATCTCTGGGATGTGGCCTATCTGCCCATCGACCCGGCCGATCTGGGGCGGGATTACGAGGCGGTGGTGCGCATCAACAGCCAGTCCGGCAAAGGCGGTGTCGCCTTCGTCTTGGAGAAGGATCAGGGTATTATCCTGCCCCGCTGGATGCAGATTGCCTTGAGCCGCGTAGTGCAGGGGGATGCAGAGCAATCCTCCGGGGAAATTTCCTCACAACGGGTATGGGCGCTGTTCCAGCAGCATTTTATGGCGCAATCCCCCATGAGCATCAAATCCTATCGCCTGGAACACATTGAGAACGAGCAAATCAGCTTCACCGTCGACTACCGGGGGGAACTGGTGACCATTGAGGCCATCGGCAACGGCGCCATTTCCGCCTTCTGTAACGGGCTCAATCAACACTTTGGTCTGCAACTGGATGTACTGGATTATGAGGAGCACAGTCTGCAGCACAGCTCAGAAAGCCAGGCCGCTGCCTGCGTGCAGATAAATTGTTTGGGCAGCCGTCATCAGGGAGCTGCCGTACACGACGACACGCTGTTGGCGTCCATGAACGCCATCGTGTCGGCGGTGAATGCCGCACTGGCGCAGCAATCCACCCAGGTAGCCTGACCCACACCCCGGCCACCCTGCTGGTTAGCCTCAACAGCCCGCACGAATTCAACTATGGTTAGTAACAGAAGTGAATGATTGCGGGCAGGAGGTAACGTTGCGCACCAGCAACATGCAGCAGATACAGGCAGTGCTTAACAGCGGGTTCCCGAGGCTGCAATTTCCTGCGCATCTGGAGCAGGAGTTCCGGCAGCAACACCTGGAGCAGGCCATTTTCACCTTACGCCGTAACATCGCCTATGTGTTCGCGGTTTACGCCTTACTGGGTATTGGAATCTATGCCCTGATCCCCAATGACTCCCTGGGAAACTGGCCATATATGCACCTGGCAGTCGGGAGCTTTGTGCTGATCGGTGGCGCATGCGCTTTTGCCAAACCTCTGGACAACTGGCATCAGGTTTATGCCGCAACCTGTGCCGGCGGCGGTATCGCACTCACCATCATTGGCCCCTATTATCTCGACAACCCCATTATCAAACAGATCGCCCAGATCGGCACCTTGTACGTGGTCATCATCGCCTATACCTCTACGAGCGGGAATGGCGCCGCGCTCAACGCTACGGCACCGCCATGGCGGTCATGTTCATCGACATCGACTTTTTCAAAAAGTACAACGATTACTATGGCCATCAGCGGGGTGATGACTGCATCAAAACCGTGGCTCATATTATTGCCGAACAGGCCAAGCGCGCCGGAGACCTGGCAGTGCGCTATGGCGGTGAAGAGTTTGTGGTCATTTATCCGCAGACCAATATGGACAATCTCAAGGCCATCGGCGAGCGCACACGACAAGCCGTTATGGAGGCCAGGATCGAGCACCTGGCCTCTGCCGTGTCAGGCTGGGTGACAGTCAGCATCGGGCTGGCTTTCTGCATACCCAGCCGCACCCTCAACAGCGAAGCGCTGCTCAAGCTGGCCGACGACAATCTGTACAAAGCCAAAGAGCAAGGCCGCAACCAATGGATCTCAAGCACCCTGATGGTGGACTGAGCCAGGCAGCACGGACCGCGCGCCTTACTTACCGTAGACGGGATACCTGGCGCAAACCGCTTTCACTTTTTCCCGCACCTGGGCAATCAGTTCCTCGTTGTCCAGGTCCGCCAGAATGTCACACATCCAGCCTGCCAGTTCTTTCACCTCGGCCTCACCAAATCCACGCCGGGTCACTGCGGGCGTACCAATGCGCAACCCACTGGTGACAAAAGGTGAACGGGGATCATTGGGCACCGCATTTTTGTTAACGGTGATAAAGGCCTTGCCCAACGCGGCGTCGGCATCTTTACCGGTAATGTCCTGCTTAATCAGTGACAGCAGGAACAGGTGGTTATCCGTGCCACCGGAAATCACATCGTAGCCACGCTCGATGAACACACCGGCCATGGCCTGGGCGTTCTTCACCACCTGCTGCTGGTAGGATTTGAATTCATCGCTCATGGCTTCCTTGAAGCACACCGCCTTGGCGGCGATCACGTGCATCAGGGGACCGCCTTGACCACCGGGGAACACGGCTGAATTGAGTTTCTTCTCCAGCTCTTCGTTCTTGCGGGCCAGGATAATGCCACCGCGGGGGCCACCCAGTGTCTTGTGCGTGGTTGAGGTGGTGACATCGGCGATGTTCACCGGATTGGGGTAGACACCCGCGGCAACCAGACCCGCCACATGGGCCATATCCACCATCAGATAGGCTCCCACTTCATCGGCGATGTCACGGAATTTCTGCCAGTCCATGGTGCGGGAATAGGCAGAGAATCCCGCCAGTATCATTTTCGGTTTGTGCTCGCGCGCCAGTTCAGCCACCTGCTCGTAATCCACCTCGCCGGTGCTGTGATCCAGGCCATACTGCACGGCGTTGTACATCTTGCCGGAGAAATTGACCTTGGCGCCGTGGGTCAGGTGCCCCCCTTCCGCCAGGCTCATACCCAGCACGGTGTCACCGGGGTTCAGAAGCGCCATGTACACTGCCGCGTTGGCCTGGGAACCGGAGTGTGGCTGCACATTGGCATAATCGGCACCAAACAGGGCTTTTACCCGGTCAATGGCCAGCTGCTCAGCAATGTCCACGTATTCACAACCGCCGTAGTAGCGCTTGTGTGGATAGCCTTCTGCGTACTTGTTGGTCAGCACGGAACCCTGAGCCTGCATCACCCGGGGGCTGGTGTAGTTCTCCGAGGCGATCAGTTCGATGTGCTCCTCCTGACGCTGTTTTTCAGCCTCCATGGCTTCCCACAGTTCGGGATCAAAATCGGCAATATTCATTTCGGCTGAAAACATGGTCACTCCCGCGATTCACTGGCTAACTGGACACAAACTAATTCAATTTGGCTTGGCGCCTGCCGCCACTGTCGCACAAGGCGCGGGCTGGCTTAAATGAGGGCGGTATTGTACATAAAACGCCGCACAACGGCACATGAAAGTCCTGCTCTTATTCATCAATTTTCTTCATATCAGCCTAATGCTATTAGCCGCTCTTCGGCTCGCCCTTGGGCAGATGTTTAACATGCAAATCCAACTGCGGGAACGCGATCTCAATGCCCAGCGTTTTGAAGCGCTTGTCGATGGCCGTATGCAGATCGTGTATCAACAGCAAGCGGTGGGAAAAATTGGAAACAAAGGCCCGCAACTCAAAATCCAGGGAGCTGGCACCAAAGCCCAGGAAGAAGGCCGTCGGTGCCGGATCTTTCAGCACGGTGCTGTTGGCCTGAGCAATCTCCATCAGGGTTTGCGTAACCAGATCCGTATCGGAACCATAGGCAACCCCCACTTTGATCACCACCCGGGTGGTACTGTCGCTCAGGGTCCAATTGATAAACTGGCTGGTCACAAAGGTCTTGTTCGGAATGATCAGCTCTTTCTGATCCCAGTCGGTAATGGTGGTGGCGCGCATCCGGATCTGGCTCACCGTACCGCTCAGATTATTGATGGTCACCGTATCCCCGATACGAATGGGGCGTTCGAACAGAATAATCAGCCCGGAAATAAAGTTGGCGAAGATCTCCTGTAAACCAAAGCCCAGCCCAACCCCCAGCGCCGCCACCAGCCAGCCCAGTTTGCTCCACTCCAGGCCAATCATTCCGGACACAATCAACACGCCGGTGGTGATCACCAGGTAGCGCGCGGTGGTGGTGATGGCGAAGCGGATTCCGGAATCCACCTGCAGTCGCTGCAGAATCAATACCTCGATCAACCCTGGCAAATTTTTCACCCCGGCGTAACTGATCACCAAGGCCAGAATCACGGCAAACAGTGTTTCCAAGGTAACCACATGGGTTTCGGTGCCCGCCTCCGTGGCTACGTTGTAACTCCAGAGTTTGATCTCCTGGAAAATCTGTATGGCCTGGAAGAAATCCTGCCAGCTCCAGTAGCACACCAGCGCAAACAACGAAAAGAAGATGACCCGCAGCAGCGCGCGGTTCTGTTCGCTGATGGTGGCCACGTCCAACGACGGCAGCTCGAGTTCAGGCACGGCTTCCCCGGCCGCTCCGGCAGCCTCCTGCTGTTCCTTGACTTTGCGTTGCGCATCGCGTTTTTCAATGGCCCGGGCATAGGCTAACTTGCGCTCCAGCACCGCAAACCAGCGCATCATCACCTGCTCTGCAATGAAGATGAAAAAGCCATACATCAATGTCTGGTACATCAACACCATGATCTCCATGGCACTGAAGCTGTAGCCTTGCATCGACAGCATCACCAATGCGGCCGGGATCAACACACACACCCAGTACAGAGAGCGGTTCCAGCGTTGATACCAGTGGCCACGCTTGCCCACTTCCTGCTGGGTCACCCCCAGACGGGGATTGAACATACGGGCGCAATACACCACAAACAAAGTGGCCACCACCAGAAAGGCCGCCCGCCCCAGAATTCCGGAATGCAGCTCATCCCCTTCGCGCCACACCACGATAAACACAAAGGCACCGGGCAACTGCAGATACAACAACGGCAGCCAGCGCTTCAACGCCACAATGGACGATTCGCGCCAACGGAAATGCCCCTGCGCCAGCCCTTTGCGGCGCACCAGATGGCGCATGAACTCAAACAGGAACACCCAACGCGCCAATACCAGAAACGCAGACCCCACCCCGGCGGCGAATAATGAAGCTTCGTTTTGGCTCACCAGCGGATAGGCCAGGACAGATAACAGCAACGGCAGCGGCAACGCCAACAGTACGGTACCGAACAACGCCTCAAAGGTGTAACGGAACCGGTCTTTGGTTACGTTACCGATCTTGTCGCTGCCGTATTCCAGGCGCTGCATGACTCTGTGCCGGCCTGCAACATAGGCGGCCCCTGCAAACATCAACAACAGCAGCGGATACACCGGCCGCACCAGAGTGCGGTACCAGACACTGAAAGGCTCCAACCAGGATTGTTCCATTACAAACCAGCGCACACTGCCCGGCAATAAAGTCAGCCATTCCCAGTTGAGCGGTGTCGCACTGCGCCGCCAGAACAGTTTCTTGTTCAGCAGTTCATAAAACCGCTTGCGTTCATTGAGCTGCTCTTCATTGAGTAGCTCCAGATTGGTAAGATTCACCACATAATCCGCATTCACTTCCACCAGCCTGGTGAGCAGATCTGCCCGCCCCTCGTAGATGCGATACAGGTCTCCCTGCAGCTGTTGACTATCCGCAATGGCGGAATCCGGCTCTGCCTCGTCGAGCAGTTTGCGGATGGACTGGCGCCGGGCCGTATCGGTGCGCACGTGGTGGAGCTTCTCATCAAGCCGGAACTGTTGCAGACGCGCTTTGGAAACCTCGGTGTGCAGCGACGTATTGGATTCCTGCTCGCGAATTTTGGCCTGCAGCATCTGCCTTTGCCGCAACAGGTAATCATCCACAAACTGATAGTATTCGGTCAGCTCCAGTTGCTGTTTGGCTACCTCAAACCGGTAGCGAATATCCTGCAGCTCCTGCTTGCCCTGCACCAGTTCGTCGGTGATGTCATTGAGGTCTTCCGTGCGCGACAGCAGCAGGTCTTTCAGACGTCCGTTTTCCTGCAATTCAGATTGCAACACCTCAGGCAGCTGCGCGTAGTCACCCTGCAGGGTCACCGTGGTGTCCTGCTGTTGGTCAGCGGTTTGCAGGCGCATTTCGTCCCGCTTCTCTCGCAACAATGCCAATGCCGACTTCAACAGTTCCATGCGCATAAACAACAGATCACGATTGACCGTGTAGAGGTCCAGCAGCTTCTGGTAGCCCTCAAGGCGGTTCTGCGCCAGTTCCTTGCGTAAATTGGCATTGGTCTGTTGCTGCTTCAGCAGGTTCATCTGCATGGAGCGGATGGACTCGTTCCTGCCGGTGCTCTGCAGTGAGCGCATCTTCTCCTGCAGTTGCTGGGCCTGAGCCTGGGCGGCTTTCACTTCAGCCCGGGCCTGACTGGGCAGTGATTGCTGTTCACCGATGCGCTCCAGCACATAGGAGAGACTTTCCTGCAGTGCTTTGGCCTGCGCTTCCAGCAGACCGATGGTTGCCTCCAGCCCGTCCTGGGAACCCGGAACCTGCGCCCGTTCGGCGCTCTTTTCCAGGCGCCTGATTTCCCGGCGCAGCTGATCGGCCAACTCAGGGGCAGACTGAATTTCGTTTTTTACCACTTGTATGTCCTGCTGCAGCGACTGGGTCAGGGATTCCTGTTGCTGCAGCTCCTTATTCAGCAGATCCAGCTCCTTGCTCAGGGCATCCACCTTGGATGGCTCCTCCGCCGGGGCGACACTGCCGGACACCCCCAACTGGGCCTGCCCGGGCAACGCCCACAATGCCAGCCACGCGCAGATTATCAGGCTGATGCCGTTACACTTATGCTTTCTCACACAGTCTCCCAAAATGGCGGTCACGCATGCTTCAAATCAGGGCAGGGAGCCCACACCGCGGTGTTTGCATCAGCCCTGCAATTGGGGTAGCGTACGCCCCAATTCCTTCCACAACTGACTAGTTACTTTCCTGTTATGGCACAATATATATACACGATGCATCGGGTATCCAAAGTGGTGCCCCCCAAACGCGAAATCCTGAAGGACATCTCCCTGTCATTCTTCCCGGGTGCCAAGATCGGCGTACTGGGCCTGAACGGCGCGGGAAAATCCACCCTGCTGCGCATTATGGCAGGAGTGGATAAAGAGTTCGACGGGGAAGCCCGCCCCGCCACCGGAATCAACATCGGCTATTTACCGCAGGAGCCGCAGCTGGATGAAAGCAAGGATGTGCGGGGCAACGTTGAGGACGGCATTCGCGAATTAAAAGACGTCATGACCCGTTTCGACGAGATCAGCATGAAATTTGCCGAACCCATGTCGGATGACGAAATGAACGCGCTGCTGGAAGAACAGGCGGAACTGCAGAACAAGATCGACGCCGCCAACGGTTGGGATCTTGAGCGCACCCTGGAGATTGCCGCTGACGCCCTGCGCCTGCCACCCTGGGAAGCAGAGGTTACCAAGCTCTCCGGTGGTGAAAAGCGTCGGGTGGCCCTGTGTCGCCTGTTGCTGTCAAGCCCGGACATGCTGTTGCTGGACGAACCCACCAACCACCTGGATGCGGAATCCGTGGCTTGGTTAGAACGGTTCCTGCACGAATACAAGGGCACTGTGGTGGCCATCACCCACGACCGTTACTTCCTCGACAACGCCGCCGAGTGGATTCTGGAGCTGGATCGGGGCCATGGCATTCCCTGGAAGGGCAACTATTCCTCCTGGCTGGAGCAAAAAGACGAGCGCCTGGCCCAGGAAGCCAAACAGGAAGTTTCCCGCCAGAAAGCCATCAAGGCCGAGCTGGAGTGGGTGCGCTCCAACGCCAAAGGCCGCCAGGCCAAAAGCAAAGCCCGCATGGCCCGTTTCGAGGAGCTGTCCAGCCAGGAAGCGCAGAAACGCAACGAAACCCAGGAGCTGTTCATTCCCGTGGCTGAACGCCTGGGGGATGATGTCATTGAGTTCCGCGGCGTCACCAAAGGTTTCGGCGACCGCGTACTCTATGATGACCTGAACTTCGCCGTGCCCAAGGGCGCCATTGTGGGCATCATCGGCCCCAACGGGGCCGGTAAAACCACCCTGTTCCGCATGATCGTGGGTGAAGAGAAGCCCGAAAAAGGTGAAGTGCATCTGGGTGAAACCGTCGACCTGGCCTACGTTGATCAATCCCGCGATGAGCTGGACGGCAACAAAACCGTGTGGGAAGAGGTGTCCGATGGCCTCGACATCATTAAGGTGGGCTCGTTCGAAATGCCCTCCCGATCCTATGTGGGGCGTTTTAACTTCAAAGGTTCCGACCAGCAGAAACGGGTGGGCGAGCTGTCCGGTGGTGAGCGTAACCGCCTGCACCTGGCCAAACTGTTGCGCAAGGGCGGCAACGTACTGCTGTTGGACGAACCCACCAACGACCTGGACGTGGAAACCCTGCGGGCTCTGGAGGAGGCGTTGCTTACCTACGCCGGCACCGCCATTGTGATCTCGCACGATCGCTGGTTCCTGGACCGGATCGCCACGCACATTCTGGACTTTGAAGGTGAGGAGGGAGTCGAGTTCTTCGAAGGCAACTTCACCGAATACGAAGCCTACAAGAAGAAGAAATACGGCGAGGAATCCGTACAGCCAAAACGGCTGAAGTACAAAAAGATCCAGTAGCGCTTAGCCATCTGAAGAAAAGGCACCACGATACAAACAAGCCGCTCATTGAGCGGCTTGTTTGATTATTCATTCGTCGTTGATGTCATCCCAGTCGTCATAATCATCCAGGTCGTGCTTTAAGCGACGCTCTTCCATCAACGCCTCGATCTTACGCAAATAGTCGCCGGAGCGTTTGCTCTTGGCTTCCAGGCGCTTTTCGATTTCGCCGTCGATGTCGTCCATCATGTCATCATCCAGTTCATCGACGAATTGCGTATCTTCAGTGGTGGATGTCGTTCTCATAACCCCATACCTCTACAGCATCATTCTTTATCAGAGATGTGAAACCATGTATCTGTTCATCAGACCTGATTAAGCCGGTCTGACCCCGCCTGGTCCCTTGGCTGATTTGCTCGGCAAATAATCCCTTAAAGCGCTACCGTTTTCATCTTTTAATTATTAACGCAGCATCAAAAGTTTTTGTAGTTAATATTTGTGATTTTTAGATGTTTTTTCCATGCTCGGTTCGAATGTTATTCAATTAATAACCAAGTACGGTCCCGTTTCACAACGTTACAAATTCCCCACAGCGCCGACTTGAAAAAAACGGAATTTCGGCTTTTTATGAAAGATTGACTATGCTTTATAAGTGCAGGACCATTCTTAACCAGGTGAGCTCAGGGCCATGATCGAAAAACGCAACTTCACCCGCATTGCTTTTGATGCCAGCGCACGCCTGATTCGAGGGGAGAACGACTGGCCTGCCAAGCTATTGGATATTTCGTTGAAAGGCGCGCTTCTGGAGCAGACCGTCGACTGCGGCCTGGAGATAGACGATCCGGTGTCCGTGTATCTGCTGCTGAGTGATGAAGAGACCGAAATTCGTCTGGAAGGCCATGTGGCCCACCTGGAAGGCAACCGCACCGGCATCGCCTGCGATCATATTGACGTGGACAGCGCCTCGCACCTGAGGCGCATTGTGGAATTAAATACCGGTAACGAAGCGCTGCTGGAACGGGAGATTGAAGCGCTGGTGACTTTTGCCAACCATTGAAAGGTAGTACCAGAGCATATCAGAGCGCATCCAGGGCCTGCTCCAGGCGCGACACCGCCACCACTTCAAGCCCGTCAATGGCGGCTTTGGGCTGGTTTCCCTTGGGTACAATGGCGCGGGTGAAACCATGTTTGGCGGCTTCCCGCAGGCGCTCCTGACCACTGGGCACCGGCCGGATCTCACCGGAGAGCCCGATCTCGCCAAACACTATCAACTGGGTATCCAATGCCAGATTACGCAGGCTGGACACTACTGAAATCAGTACCGCCAGATCGGAACCGGTTTCCAGCACCTTGACACCCCCCACCACGTTCACAAACACATCCATGCCCATGGTGGCCACCCCGCCGTGGCGGTGCAGCACCGCCAGTAACATTGCCAGCCGGTTCTGATCCAGGCCTACCGCCACCCGGCGGGGGTTGCCCAGCTGGCTGTCGTCCACCAGAGCCTGCACTTCCACCAGCAATGGCCGGCTGCCTTCCCGGGTTACCATGACAATGCTGCCGGGAATGGGCTGTTCATAACGGGACAAGAAAATCGCGGAGGGATTGCTCACTTCGCGCAGACCTTTATCGGTCATGGCAAACACGCCCAGCTCGTTGACCGCCCCAAAACGGTTTTTCACCGCCCGTATCATGCGGAAACGGTTGTCCTGCTCCCCTTCAAAGTAGAGCACGCTGTCCACCATATGCTCCAGCACCCTGGGCCCCGCCAGAGCCCCTTCTTTGGTGACATGCCCCACCAGGAACAGTGCGGTGCCGGTCTGCTTGGCAAAGCGCACCAGGGCCGCGGCGCATTCACGCACCTGCGAGACGCCACCGGGGGCGGAACTGAGGCCCTCGGAGTAAACCGTTTGAATGGAATCCACCACCATTACCTTGGGCTGCTCCTTGTTGGCGGTGGCCAGAATATTCTCAATACTGGTTTCCGACATCAGGCGCAGTTGGTCCATGGGCAGATCCAGGCGCTTGGCCCGCAACGCCACCTGTTGCAGGCTTTCCTCCCCGGTGATGTATAACGCCGTTTGCCGTGCCGCCAGATGGGTCATGGTTTGCAGGAGGATCGTGGATTTGCCGATGCCGGGATCCCCTCCGATCAGCACCACCGAACCTTCCACCAGGCCACCCCCCAACACCCGATCCAATTCTCCGGTGCCGGTGGGGGTGCGGGGCTCTTCCACCAGATTCACCTGGGCCATGGTGGTCACCTTGCGGGCCTCGCCGGCCCAGCTGGTTTTACCCCCGCGGTTGCCGGACAGGCCCCGATCCGGGTTGAATTCCGTCAGGGTATTCCAGGCACCGCAATCGGCGCACTGCCCCGCCCACTTGGGAAAGACACTGCCGCAATCGCTGCACACAAACTGGGTCTTCGCTTTTGCCATTTACACCACTCTATCAGTCAGTCAACCGGTGAAGGCCCGCATGCACACCAGCGCGCCAAAATAATAGGCCGGCAGCATCAGCAATACCCCCATTAACCAGGCCCCGGAGTTGGACTGCAGGCCGGAATCCTCGGGCATATCAAAATAATCCGGTAATTTGGTTTTCAGGCGCTGCAGGGAGTACAGATCCCAGAACAGGACGAAACCATACAGCATCAGCACCGAAGGCGCTTTAAAGGGAATCGCATCCGGCATCCAGTATGAGAGCACAAACGCCATGCTCAACAGGGTGGACACCAGCCCGCCCACCGGGTGCAGCCAATCCCGCTCCATGCGGCGCAACATCATCACCCCCACCGGCAGGGACACCGCCATCAGGGCCAAGTAGAGCGTTACCCACAACGGCATCAGACCGACTCGGCATGTTGATAGACCCGCTGCACCCGACCGGTGATCTGGCACAACAGTTCATAGTTCACCGTACCGGCCCACTGGGCAACCTCTTCCACCGGTAACCCCGGCCCCCACAGGGTCACCGGAGTGTGCGGGCCCGCCCCGGGCAAATCCGACACATCCACGGTAATCATATCCATGGAAACCCGGCCCACCACCTGGCATCGCTGGCCCTGGATCAGCACCTGTGCCTGCGGCGAAAGGTGACGCGGATAGCCATCGCCGTAACCGATCGCCACCACCGCCACGTCCGTGGGCCGGGTGGCCCGCCAGGTGGCGCCATAGCCCACCGACTCGCCGGCGGCCACCCTGGAGCGGGATATGATTCGGGATTGCAGGTGCATGGCGGGTTTCAAATTCAGATCCACCGCCAGCCGGTCGGGAAACGGTGACGCACCGTACAACATCAGACCCGGGCGCACCCACTGGTAATGAAACTCCGGCCGATCCAGGGTGGCCGCAGAATTGGCCAGGCTGGCCTGCTGCACCCGCACCGACCGGCACAGGCGCTGGAAGACTTCACCCTGCTGCTGGTTGAGCGGGTGCGCCGCTTCATCGGCACAGGCCAGATGACTCATTAACACCACATCTTTCACCTTGGGACTGTTCTGCAACTGCTGCCAGAACAACGCACAACCGGGCTCGGCGAAACCCAGTCGATGCATGCCCGTATCCACTTTCAGCCACACGCTGAGCGCGCAGGAAAGATGGGATTCCAGCAACATCGACAACTGCCAGGGTTGATGCACCACAATTTGAAAACCGTACTCGGCAGCCTGTTGCAGCTGGGCCTCGCTCAGTACTCCCTCCATCAACAGCACCGGATGCTGAATGCCCGCCTGCCTCAGCGCCACCCCCTCTTCGAAGGTCGCCACGCCCAGCGCATCACTGGCAGCAGCCAGGGCTTTGGCAACGGGCACCAGGCCGTGACCGTAAGCATCCGCTTTGACCACCGCCAACACCTTACTGCTCTTGGCCGCGGATCGCGCCGCAGACACATTATGCCCGAGGGCAGCCAGATCAATGACCGCACAGGTTCCACGACTCAAGATCAAAAGTCTCCGTAGGATTCCGGGGCCAGCTCATCGAAGCGGGAATACTTGCCGATGAACGCCAGGCGCGCCTTATCGATGGGGCCGTTACGATTTTTGCCGACGATGATCTCGGCGATGCCTTTGTCGTCGGAATCCTCGTTATACACTTCATCCCGATAGATGAACATAATGATGTCCGCATCCTGCTCAATGGCACCGGATTCACGCAGATCCGACATGACAGGCCGTTTGTTGGGCCGCTGCTCCAGGCCCCGGTTGAGCTGAGACAAGGCGATGACAGGGCAATTCATTTCCTTGGCCAGGCCTTTCAGGCTACGGGAAATCTCGGATATTTCATTAACCCGGCTTTCTGCACCGGGCACCTGCATCAATTGCAGGTAATCCACCAGAATCAATCCAATTTCACCGTGTTCACGGGCCACACGGCGGGAGCGGGCACGCACTTCTGTGGGGCTGAGACCGGCTGAGTCGTCAATAAACAGCTTCTGCTCGGCCAAGATACTCACCGCAGAGCTGAAACGGGGCCAATCTTCCTCTTCCAGCTTACCGGTGGTGACCCGGGTAAGGTCGATCCGGCCCAGCGACGCCAGCATCCGCATCACGATTTGTTCTGACGGCATCTCCATGCTGAATACCAGTACCGGCTTGCCGGCCCGAATCAGCGCGTTCTCGGCCAGATTCATGGAGAACGTGGTCTTACCCATGGCAGGGCGCGCCGCCACAATGACCAGCGCTCCCGGACGCAGGCCGGAGAAGGTTTCGTCCAATTGTTTGAAGCCGGTGGGAATACCGATGATGGCTTCATCGGACTTGAACAGTTGATCGATCTTGTCGACCGTTTCCTTCAACACCACATTGATGGGTTGCGGACCACCTTGCTTGTTGCCCTGCTCGGCAATACCAAACACCTTGCGCTCCGCCTCGTCCAGCAGATCGGTGGAACTGCGGCCTTCCGGGTGAAACGCTGCATCGGCAATTTCGTTGGAAACGCTGATCATCTGCCGCAGTACGGAGCGCTCCCGTACGATTTCGGCGTAGGCTTTGATGTTGCTGGCACTGGGGGTGTTCTTGGCAAGTTGCGCCAGATAGGCCATACCACCGCAATCTTCCAATATTCCGGCATTATCCAGTGCCTCACCAAGGGTCACCACATCGTAGGGCTTGGATAACTCCGCCAATTGGGCAATGGCACGGAAGATCAACCGGTGATCGCGGCGGTAGAAGTCCACATCGGACGCAATTTCAGACACATCATCAAAGGCGCTGTTCTCCAGCATCAGGCCACCAATCACCGATTGCTCGGCCTCAATGGAATGGGGCGGCACTTTGATGGCAGACGACTGGATATCATTATCCAGCGATAACTCTATAGGTGAATCACTCATGGAATCGGGTTACTTATAAACGTGCACGGGCATCGGAATAACCCCAGTTTAACGGCTGGCCGCAAGACTGTGCAAACCTCCATTGCAGAGAATCCGCACCCGGGAACAGGCAACGACTGCGCCGCCGGAAACGCGTTTTCAGAAACAACAAAACTCCGGCACCCAAAGGGGTACCAGAGTTTTATCGCAGGCATGACTGAGTCACTGAACCGGTCTAACCGGCGCCCACGGCCGCAGCCGTCAGACGCAAGCCAGGGGCTTACTCAGGAACAACAGATACCTTGATCGTTGCCGTCACATCGCTGTGAATCTGCAGATCAATTTCGTAGTCACCGGTATTGCGGATTGCACCAGTGGGCATCAGCACTTCGGCTTTGGTCACTTCAACACCGGCCGCAGTGATGACATCAGCAATATCGCGGGTTCCAACGGAACCAAACAGCTTGCCTTCGTCTCCGCATTTGGCCGGAATGGTGACGCTGGCCAGCTCGGTGATTTTGTCGGCACGCCCCTGGGCTGCAGCCAGTTTGTCTGCAGCTGCTTTTTCCAGCTCGGCGCGACGCTCTTCAAAGTGCTTGATGTTCGCTTCTGTGGCAGGCACTGCCTTACCCTGAGGGATCAGAAAGTTGCGGCCGTAGCCGGCACGAACGTTTACCTTGTCACCCAGTTCACCCAGGTTGCGGTTGTTTTCCAATAAGATGACTTCCATCACTCATACCTCTTTTGAATTCGATTTCTAATATCAACAAAACTGTCTATTACAGCCGCTGAGACCAATATCATCATCCCGAACCAGGATGTGAGAATCAGCCCCACGTAAAAGAACACCAGCATAGGGCCGTTGTTGGGTTTGGCCCCCAACACGCCGTGCACCAGAGCCAACCCCGCCATCAGCATCGGCACCACCACACAAGGCAGCACCAGTCGCGCTTGTGGGTAGTTCTGCCCCAGCAACAGAATCAACGCCAGGGCCGCTGCCACCGCCGGCATCAGGCGCAGGCTGTGAAACTCGCGGCGAAACCCACCGGGGTTGTACAGCCTGGCCTGCAGCCAGCGGGCCAGCAACAACGCTGCGGTTGCACCGACGGTGGTCACCCACACCATGCCTTCCACCACCACGTTCCGAGCCTCAAGCTGTTCGAACAGGGTTTCGGCTTCCGGATTAGCCTGCTTCAGCTGTACCACGAAGTCGTCGTAGGTTGGCTGAAACAATGCCACCAGTTCGTTGATCGTGGCGGGCGCCAGATTCAACATCAGCGCCATGTAGGCTGCGGCACAGCCACCCAAAGCCAGCAATGCCCACGCCAGGGAGCGGGTAGCGGCAAGCACCAGGCTTGCCGCCAGCGCCGCGATGACCGTGCCGGCCTGGGTAATGTCCCCGGCGGCCCAGTGCACCAGCACCGCAACCAACAACGCACCCACCAACGGCAGCGCGGCGTCACTTAGGTTCTTTCTCAGGGCCACCAGCGCCACTACGGCGGCTGAGGCCCACCCCAACCCTGGCAACATGGCCAGAATCACGGCTGCAGCGAGCGCCTGCAAGGGCCCGCCCATGACCCACTTTGCCAGCATCAACATACTACTGGCCTAAGCCTGGTTACTTGTGTGAGTCAGAATAAGGCAACAAAGCCAGAGCACGGGCGCGCTTAACAGCACGGGCCAGCTGACGTTGGTACTTCGCACTGGTGCCGGTGATGCGGCTGGGTACGATTTTGCCAGTTTCGGTAATGTAGTTTTTCAGGGTATCCAGATCCTTGTAATCGATCTCGGTTACGCCTTCAGCGGTAAAACGGCAGAACTTTCTGCGACGATAAAAACGTGCCATGGTTGGCTCCTGTACTTAATTAATCAGCTGACTAAGCAGCCCACTTAACGCAATTCAATTTGCTGAGCGTGCAACACCAGTTGGGTTGCCGAGGTATCCTTGTAACTGACCCGGGCCAGAAACCCGCTCACCTGCACCCGATCACTGACGGACAGGCTTTCACACTGTGTGGTGATGCCTTGTCCCCGTGCCTCTACCTTAATCCGGCAAAGCACTTCCCGTGGGGCACCCGCCTCTTCCTGACGGGATCGGTGTTCCAACATAAAGCTGTAATGGGGAACACCGGCTGGTGTGTAACGTAAACCCTTGATTTCCGTTACGGTGCCACTCAGAACCAGTTGATTGATTTCCACTCAGCGGTTCAACCAGATCCGATTATTCTTCGGAGTCTGTCTCTTCTTCATCACTGCTGTCGCTGTCATCGCTGCTGTCATTGCTGCGATCATCGCTGGATTCCGCCCGCTCACCGCGGTAAGAGGATTCGCCACGATCTTTCTCGTTGGCCTTGGCCAGAACAGATTGCTCAGCAACGGCTTCATCACGGCGAATCACCATGTTGCGCAATACAGCATCGTTGAATTTAAAGGCGCTGGACAGCTCATCCAGAACGTCCTGGGAACATTCGATGTTCATCAGAACATAATGAGCCTTGTGGATTTTATTGATGGGATAAGCCAACTGACGGCGGCCCCAGTCTTCCAGACGGTGGATCTGACCACCACCTTCCTGGATCTGGCCCTTGTAACGCTCGACCATACCGGGAACCTGTTCACTCTGATCAGGGTGAACCATAAAAACGATTTCGTAATGTCTCATGACATCTCCTTACGGATTATAGCCTCCCCATCAAGCTGGGTAAGGCAAGGAGTTAATGCTTACTAACTTATTGCTCTTCACTCACGGAGAGCGAAGGATCGCGAATTCTATAGGAGGTTACCTGGAAAAACAACAGAAGCTTTACGAGACAGAAGCGCTACGAGAAGGACCGTCTCTGGCGCAGGGCTTCGAACAGGCAGACACCGGTGGCGACGGAGACATTCAGGCTCTGCACGTCTCCCTGCATGGGAATGTACACCAATTGATCGCAATGCTCCCGGGTCAGACGCCGCAGGCCCGGCCCCTCCGCCCCCATAACCAGCGCCAGCGGCCCCTTGAGGTCGGTGGTGTAAAGATTGGCAGCGGTTGCATCCAGCTCGGTTCCCACCACCCAGATCTGCCGCTCCTGCAACTGTTTCAGTAAGCGGGCCAGGTTGGTGACCTGGGCAAACGGCATAATTTCCGCTGCCCCTACCGCCACCCGGCGCACCACCGGGGTCAGGCCGACGGACTTGTCCCGGGTGGTAATCACCGCATGCACGCCCGCCGCATCGGCACTGCGCAACACCGCCCCCAGATTATGGGGATCGGTCACGGAATCCAGAATCAGCAAAAACGGCGGCTCCTGCAGGCGATCGAGCAAATCAAACAAGGCATGCTCATCCAGTGCTGCGGCCAGCCGGCAACGGGCCGCCAGGCCCTGGTGATTGGCCTCGGCAAACTGGTGATCCATGGATTTTTTATTAACCTGCTGAACCGCCACACCCAACTGTCGCGCCAGCGTCAGAACCGCATCCAGGCGGCGCTCGTCGCGTCCTTCCTGAACCCTGATCTCCAATACCCGCTCCGGGTGCTTGTTCAGCACCGCGGTGACGGTATGGATTCCATACAACCATTCTGCTTTGGACATATGCTATCGCTTTTTCTTTTTCCCTTGCTTGGGCTTGCTGCGGGATTTCTTGGTGGCCTGCTTGGCCACCTCATGCCGTTGGGTGCCCGCCTTTTTACCCCCTTTGGGATTCTTGCCGGCTCCTTTGCCTGCCCCATTGCCAGTACCCTTGCCCGCCTCTTTCTTGCCGCGACGGGATTTGGATTCCGGTTTGGGGTTTTCCTTGCTCCAGCGGGCCCGCTTACCCCCTGCCAGCAATTCAAAATCAAGCTTGCGGTCGTCCAGGTCCACTTTCGCCACACTGACGGTCACTTCATCCCCCAGCGCGAACGCCAGGCCGCTCTTCTCCCCCACCAACCGATGCCGCACTTCATCAAAGTGGTAATAATCGCTGGTCAGGGAACTGACATGCACCAGCCCTTCCACGTAGATGTCCTTCAGCTCCACGAACAGGCCAAAACCGGTGACGCCGGAAATGATGCCCTTGAACACATCACCGATCTTATCGCTCATGTATTCGCACTTCAGCCAGCCAATGACATCCCAGGTGGCTTCATCGGCCCGGCGCTCGGTCATGGAGCACTGCTCCCCCAACTCCACCATGGCGGCGGCGTCATAGGGCAGAATCTTCTGCTGGGGAATCACCGGTGCGCCCGGCATGCACTTGATGTTGGTGGCTTCCTTGCCACTGCGGACAAAGTAACGAATGGCACGGTGCACCAACAGATCCGGATAACGCCGGATGGGTGATGTAAAGTGGGCATAGGCGCCGTAGGCCAGGCCGAAATGGCCTTTGTTTTCCGGCGAATACACCGCCTGATTCATGGAGCGCAGCATTACAGTCTGGATCAGCTCAAAATCGGGGCGCTCCTGGATACTGGACAACACCTCCTGATAGTCGGAAGGCTTGGGCTCCGAGCGCGCCATAAAGGGAATGCTCAGCTCTTTCAGAAAAGCCCGCAGGTTCTCCAGCTTTTCATTCTTGGGGCCTTCATGCACACGAAACAGCGCCGGCAACTTGTACTTCTGCAGGAATTTGGCGGCACATACGTTGGCCGCCAGCATGCACTCTTCAATGATTTTGTGGGCGTCGTTGCGCTGGGTGGGCACAATGCGCTCGATCTTGCGATCTTCACCAAACTCGATTTTGGTTTCAGTGGTTTCAAAATCAATGGCGCCACGCTCGTCCCGCTGGGCACGAAAGGCGTGGAACAGGCTGTAGAGATCCTCCAGGTGTGGCACGATCTTGCGGTACTCCTGGCGCAGATCCTGGCCTTCCTGCGATTCCGGCTGCTGCAGAATAGTACCGACCTTATTATAGGTAAGGCGCGCGTGGGAACAGATCACTGCCTCGAAAAAGCAGTAGCGGCTGACTTTGCCGCTGGCGCTGACACTCATTTCACACACCATGGCCAGCCGATCCACATGGGGATTCAGGGAACACAGGCCGTTGGACAGGTTCACCGGCAGCATGGGCACCACATGCTCGGGAAAATACACCGAGTTGCCACGCTTGCGGGCCTCCTGATCCAGGGCATCACCGGGGTGCACATAATGGGAAACGTCCGCAATGGCCACGGACAGCTTCCAGCCACCGCTGCGCTTCTTCTCGCAATACACGGCGTCGTCAAAATCCTTGGCGTCTTCGCCGTCGATGGTCACAAACGGCTGTTTGCGCAGG
The DNA here is from genome assembly GCF_003671475.1 of Ketobacter sp. GenoA1. Lineage (NCBI taxonomy): Bacteria > Pseudomonadati > Pseudomonadota > Gammaproteobacteria > Pseudomonadales > Ketobacteraceae > Ketobacter > Ketobacter sp. GenoA1. The sequence continues at coordinate 275,497 of NZ_RCHM01000045.1, forward strand.
TCGAAACGGTGCTGGTAATCGCTCTGCTGCAGGCCGGAGCCAAACCGCTGGGCGGCGTCCTCCACCTCTTGTGGCCATACATGGGGAATATCATGGTTGCGGATGGCCACATCGATTTCCATTCCCGGCGCCATATGATCACCGATGATTTCCATAATACGACCCTCCGGCTGCCCCCGGTAACTGGGCGGCTGGGTGATCTCCACCAGCACGAACTGGCCGTTTTTGGCCTTTAAGGTGTCGTCCGGCGGAATCAATACATCCTGGCTGATACGGCGGTTTTCCGGGGTCACAAAGCCAATGTTGCTTTCCTTGAAGTAGCGCCCTACCAAACGTTGGGTTTTGCGCTCCAACACCTCCACAATGGTGGCCTCGCGGCGACCGCGATGATCCAAACCACTGGCCCGGGCCAGCACCTTGTCACCGTCAAAACCGCAACGCATCTGGCGCGCACTCAAATACAGATCATCGCTGCCATCCTCGGGCTTCAAAAAGCCGAACCCGTCACGATGACCGATGATCACCCCCCGAATCAGATCCATCTTCTCCGCTACCCCGTAGGCGCCCCGGCGATTGGACAACAATTGCCCATCCCGTTCCATGGCCCGCAAGCGGCGGCGCACGGCTTCAATGGGTTCATCATCATGCAGGTTGAGTTCAGCACAGATCTGGCGGTGGGTGAGAGGCTTACCCCGGTCATTAAGCAACTTCAGGATGTAGTCGCGGCTGGGCACGGGGTTATCGTATTTTTCGGCTTCTTTGTCGAGGTTCGGGTCGTCCGACCAGGACCAATTTGTCATGCACGTTTCCTATGGTTGCGGGTGCTTTCGGGCACTTTAGGTAGTTAGTAGCCTTTTTACAAGGAAAGATCCCCTGCAGGCAAAACAAATTTGGGATTTTTGTTAAACTGGGAGTTGACAGAACCCGGGTTAGACCGTAAATTAGCGGCCCTCTGCCCAGGTGGTGAAATTGGTAGACACGCCAGCTTCAGGTGCTGGTGGCCTTACGGTCGTGGAGGTTCAAGTCCTCTCCTGGGCACCATATTCAAGTTTAATGACTTCCGATGAAGTCATTAAACACCTTAAATCCCCTATTTTTCCTTAGCGCAAATTGCGTTGTCGTCCTATCGACTCCATTGCGATCCAGCACTCAAAGCTGGTATCTTTGCTGGTATTCGAGTTCAATTTTGAGTGATACCAGCAAATGCCTCAAAAGAAGTATCTCAAGGAAAAACTTACCGACCTTCAGGTACGCCAGTCTTCCCCAAAAGAGAAGGATTACTGGCTTGATGATGGTGGAAGTCTTCGCCTGCTTGTGAAAGCAAATGGCACCAAATGCTGGCGCTACAATTATCGCTTTCAGGGAAAACAAAAAACGTTCTCAATTGGAATTTACCCAGAAGTCACCCTATCTCAGGCACGAGAAGCGCGGCGCAACGCCAAGCAGGACATCCAGAACGGTATAGATCCCTCACAAAAGAAGCAGACGCTCAAACGCCAACAAACACAAAGTTCGGAGAACACCTTTCAGGCTTTAGCAAAAGAGTGGTGGTCTCACCAAAGTGGAACTTGGACACCTGATCATGCCAGTCGGGTCTGGACACGGCTACGTGATAACAGCTTTGCAATCATCGGCGCACGAGCTATCGAAGATATCTCACCCCAGGATATTATTTATGTCATACGACAGATAGAGCAGCGGGACGCTCTCGATGTGGCAAAAAGGGTACTGCAAGACATTAACCGCGTGTTTCGTTTTGCGATCACCAGTGGCAGACTGAAATACAATCCCGCATCAGATTTACATGACGTTCGGAAAAAGCGCAAGACCACTCACAGGGCTTCGCTCCCTAAGCATGAATTACCAGAGTTCCTCCGGGCTCTGGAAACCTATGAGCAGCGTGGGCGCAGACTCACCAAATTGGCTATCGAGTTGCTGGTACTCACTTTTCTTCGCCCCGGTGAACTCAGGGGTGCCCGCTGGGAAGAGTTCGACTTCAACCAAGCCATTTGGCGCATTCCAGGTTCGCGCATGAAAATGGGTACAGAACACTTGGTCCCTCTGTCACAGCAGGCACTGAAAATCTTGGAACAATTAAAACCTATTTCAGGAAAGTACGATCTGGTGTTTCCTTCTGAACGTCGCCGAACACACCCCATGTCGGACAACACAATGCGCCGGGCCATCTTCAAATTGGGTTACGAAGGTAATGATGCCACCAAATCGAAAGTGACTCCCCACGGTTTCCGGGCAACAGCCTCTTCGATTTTGAACGAGGTCGGTTTTAACCGCGACGCCATTGAACGGCAGCTATCCCATATGGAGCGCAACGGTGTTCGAGCCGCGTATACCCATCATGCGGAATACCTTGATGAACGGACTCGCATGATGCAATGGTGGGCCGACTACCTGGATGATCAACGCCAACTGCAAAAAGTCTCGCCAATTTTTTCCAAACAATCAGCCGCAAAGTAGGCAAGGCCCATCAACCACCAGCAGAGTTTAGAGTCACCTACGCTGGGCTTGCTGAGAAGGTAAATTGGCAATAAACGCCTTTTTCTCTTCCAGGGTCGGGCAACTGGCATAGAAACACAATATGTCATGCACTTCTGATCTCAACATCACACTGCATCCGATACCCAGCCGAAACGGCCTTGGCAGCAGCCCCTGCTTGATCCATACATAAATCGACGATTTACTGACTGAAAACAATCGTGGCAGCTCTGAGAGACGAATGATTTCCTGATCATTATTCACCCAACACCTCCAAACCCTTACACTCAAGCAACAACGGGTGACCTTTCAACAAACGCATTGCCTTACGAACAATTCGGCTACCTTTACGCAGACGGCGATAATGCTCCTCTGTCATCATCGCCAGCTCTTTCTCATAGTCGTGAGCCGCACGCTTGAAGTTGTTTTCGGTGTACCCCTCTTTGGCAGGACGAATATTTTCTCGAATAATGCTCCCCTGACCTGTGGGACGTCGATAGCCAAAACGAAACGTATTACTGCCCTGCTCCTGCCTTACAAAGGTATTTAAGTAGCCGTAACTTTCACCCAGGTCTTTAAACGAACGCTTACCTTCGTGATAATTATCGCAGTGAATTTTACCTTCCAAATAAGCTAATGAATGGACCGATTCAAGCAGCGTCAGCACAGAACACAGCGTCTCGAACGATGCTTTACGCACCATAAAATCCGACAAGCCTTGCCTGGCATCAACTATGTCTTCGGCAATGGCACAAATTGAGCTTGGGTTTCCAACGTCGAAAAATTCGTTACTCATGATTTCTCCTTGAGGTAGATATAATCAAATCGCTCAAGGTAATCGTGCCACAGCGCCAGAAAGATCCAATTTCACAAAAAGACCCGAAAAGGGGCTTTATGCTCAGATTGGGCAGAAATTTTTATAAAAAAAGAATGTTGTTAAAAATTGAGAGAAAGATTGCCGGTCGGTTAGCTAAGCTCTCTCGCAAATAGGTGGCTTTGGCATTTGGGACAACGCAAGCCTTGGCTGAAGTCGTGCACCCACTCAACACCGCACATAACACATTGAAAGCGCACGGGCTCTCTCTTGATCGTTTGCAGCTTCTGCTTGGCGGGAACAACAGGATTAAAATGGCCACTCCAACCAGATGAGTAGCCGCGTCTATCCGCTTTAAAACACTGATGATCGCGTCTCGCCTGATGCAACAGTGAAGCCGTCTTGGGGTGAAAAGCCCAGTCCCTCAACCCTTCTCGTAACACAAATGCCAATACTGCTTCGGAAAAGCGAAGATTTCGGTCTTTTTTCAACGAGGAAATGGAGAAACTGTCGCAGTTCAATGTTAACAGGGCAGCTTTGTTATCCTGAAGCTTGCCCTCATCTATCATAATCGGCAGTTTACCCTTGTACACCAAGTCCACCAGGATTGGATAGCCACCCACCTCCAACAGCAGGTCCACATGATGATCAAACACCTTCACACTGGCTTGCGCCTTGTCGATAGTGTTACTTGCGCCGCGACTGACTTGAAGCAACTCGGAGTTTCCACAACAAGCGTGATATTCCGTCACTTCTAATAGTGGCGTTTCGAGAACTTCACCCACCAATTGAACCGCAACTTCACGCACCATCATCGCAACGGCCACAGCCGAGTTAAAAGGACACTCTTCTTCAGGCTTTGCATCTTTATGGCGTGAGTCGTGGGCGAAGTGATAGCGCTTTTCTTTAGGGTGACGAGACAACAAGGGCGCTTTACAACCCGGACACAAACAGTTGCAGGCGCGCCCTTTAGGTGCGTCCTCAGGTTCGACAATTTCTCCGGTGATCTTGTGGATTCCAAACGGAATCAGCAATTCACTCATTCATTCCGCATCCTTTCGGAGTTGCCGCAGTATATCTGCCGTTTGAATTATTCTTCCTCACGCCACTGAAATTCCGCTTTCAGTGTGGCAACACTCCGACTCAGCTCAATCGCATCGTGAGGTATTAACAGGTACGCCCATGGCTTGCCGCTACATTTCGCTGCATGCTCATTAGCAAATCGACACCACCTGGCCGCTGCTTTCGCCTTTTGCTCCACTTCACCCTGCTCCATTTGGGTTGATCGCTTCGGTTCCATCATCAAGTAGGCGTCGGTGGTTTCCACGACAAAATCCGGTTCATAGTTCTTGCCATTGATATACTCAATACGGAACTGACCCGAGGCCGGCTTCATCCACTTGATCACGCTCTCATCGGATTCGAGAATCTGCGCCAGCCTTAACTCCCCCTCAACTGAATCAAATTTCTGGAAGGGATAACAACAACGGTCAAAGCCGGTAAATAGCATCTGCTTAACACGCTGTTTGTTCTCGACTGGTGCGCGATAGTCTCGCGGTTTCTCGCCCGCCGCCAGGTTGAACGTGGCGGGGCGAAGCACTTCAAAACCCTGCGTGACTTTACCTATATAATCGGTCGGCGTGCGCCATTCATGCTGCTGCATCTGAGCCCAGATAAAATCCCGGATCTGCTTTTGCCAATAGATCAGGACATTTTCCACTTTGTCCCGGTCTTTGTTCAGATAATTCTTGATCCGAACAACCACCTGAAACGCCAGTTGATAAAGAAGATCGGCATGCTCATCGTAATCAATGGCGTCAATTTCCATCAGGCTGCGAACAATATAATCTTCCAGTCGCTTTTCTTTGGCTTCCTGGTTTTCCCATTGAATACGAGTGGTCTTGTTATCTTCCAGGTGGCGCAACAGAATTTCCTGCGCAACGGGCTGAAAATTAATCTTATCTAACCCGGTCAATTCAAAATTTTGAAAGCCATAGTTGACTTCACGAGTAGGCAATACCGTGATCTGTGGAATATCAATGGTTAACGCAACCAGCTTATCAGTCACGCTATTGACGATTTCTGCCACTGAGTCATCGGTGAGTTCGGAGTCGTCCTCCATACCTTCCAGAGAGACCTGCTGCGGGATAGATTGCCTGACCACACGCTGCACACGCTCCAGCACCTTGCTTTTCACGGCTTCATTGCCCAGATCTTTTGAGGAGGTTAAATGAGTAGATTCTTCTTCAATGACCTTAAAGGTAATCTCAGCCACCTTGGCACGACGCACATCCAATTGAGGCACATGATAGCCAGGGTGCTGCTCTCTGATTTCCTGATCGTTGTTGGTTGCAGGCCTGCCGGTGACAGCAATCTCTGCAATGGACGGTGTTGTGATGACCTGTGGCCGTCGCTCGGGAATATCGGCGTTTTCGTCATCGCCGATGTACACGGTTTTACGAATAATGGACTCGTCGTCATTAGCCCGGTCGATAATATCCTGGTAGCGATCATGGGCGATGATGGTAAGCCGATCAACAGATTCAACGCCGGTGCGCTTACCGTAGGGAAGCCGCAGCCCCCGGCCAATGGTTTGTTCCGTTAGGATTTCCGAGGCCGAAGCTCGTAGAGGCACAATGGTATAGAGGTTGGTGACATCCCAACCTTCCTTCAGCTTATTCACATGGATCACGATTTCCGTGTCTTTATCATGCTCTACGGCCAGCAAGCGCTGCATGGCTTCGTCTGATTCCTCACCACTTTGATTGGAATGGACCTCGATGACTTTGCCCTTGTAACGCCCGTCAAATAGGGCCTCAACGGTTTCTTTAAGCTGACTGGCATGCTGGGTATCCTGCGCTACCACCAGCATGAAGGGTTTAACCGGCTTGCTGCCGGTATTGCGGGCATAAATATCCAGCTCGGCCTTTACGTATTCGTGATGATGGATGCCATCTTCCAGTTTGATTTGTTCCAGTTGTTCCTGGCTGTAATCGGCGACGCGAAAATCCCGACGTGTAGCCACGGCGGGAATCTTTACGTAGCCATCGTTAAGAGCGCTGGCCAGAGGGTAATGGAAAACAATATTGTTAAAGTCCCTCGGTCTTGCGCCGGTGGTTTTTGGCGTAGCTGTTAGCTCCACACCAAATACCGGCTTAAGGTCATTGATGGCCTTGGCGCCGGCGCTGGCATAATAGCGGTGTGCTTCATCCATAAACACCACCAGGTCCGGCAAATCCGCCAGATAATCGAAGTAAGACTCCCCGATACATTCCTGAAGCCGCCGAACTTTGGCAATATTGGACTTGGCCGCACCTTTTTTGTTTTCCTTGGCGTTGATCTTGGAGATATTAAATACGTTGATATGGGGTGCAGTTTCATAGGCCAGCAGATCGCCGGTCAGGGTTTGCGGCACCGCATAATCCAGTCGAACCCCTCGGCCATCTTCATAATCCTCGCCGGTGATCACCACGGGCGGCGTTTGGGCGATTTCCGGTATACCCGCAAACACGTATTTAGGGGTACCCAGGGTAAAGTCCGCTTTTAATTTCTCGTAGATCGTAAGGTTAGGAGCCAACACAAAAAAGTGGCGACTTCTACCGGTCAGGTATAGCCAGGCAATCATGGCTCCCATCAGGCGGGTCTTGCCAACCCCGGTGGCCAGCGCAAAACAAAGCGAGGGGAAGTCCCGTTCAAACTGCTTTACCGTAGGATACTGTCCTTGCACCACTTGCAACCATCGGTTCAGATCCGGATCTTTAGAAAGCTCCATCTGATCCAGAATATCCGCCAGAATATTCAACGAATCTCGCTGCGGATCACGCAGCGAAAGGCGGGCCGAAATCTGATTGGCAACTTTTACAGCATTTTTATTCATCGAAAACGAATCCTTCATCTCTTCTTATTCTTCTGATAGCTCTGTTGACTGTTTCTCTGACTCAGGTGCTTCTTCAGATTCGTCTTCGCCTAGATCGACTTCATCCTGCTCCTCTTCTTCATCGGGCAATACATTCAACGAGAAGCTGTAATCATCATGATCCCATTCGCATTTGTGCAAAATGGCTTGTGGAATTTTCTTGAGCGTCAGATTGGGGAATTGCTCGGCGTCCGCCATAAAAGCCTTACAGCAAATTACCAAGGAGCGATCTTTGCCGACCTCATCACTGATCACTTTAAGCTGATCCTGGCTGAGACTGCCGGTAGTGACGTAAATAAAGTCTGTTTCGGTGCTGTAGCCGTGCATCCAGAAGTGCTTCTGGCTCGGTGCATAGGTAAAGCCCATATGCTTACACATGGCCTCAGATAACATTTCGGCGTTGTATTCCTTATTGATAATCCAGTTGCCCCAGTTGTCCTTTTTGAGTAACGAGGGCGCCAGCCTGAAATATCGGTAACCGCCACCACCTTGCCAATTCACTGACTTCGACACTCCATCTTGATCGCTTCCATTTATAGTTCTTTTTAGTCTTGGCACGATATGGGTAACCGCCTGCTCACCTAGCTCAATAGTTATCCACTTTCTGCCCATTTTATGAGCAACCGCTGCGGTAGTTCCTGAGCCAGCAAAAGAATCAAGAACCCAATCGCCTGGCTCAGTGGTAAGGTCAAGAACTCGTTTAATAAGTTGTTCCGGCTTTTTACCCTTCGGGAACCTCACACCACCTTCTTTATGCAGATTATTAGAAAGCAAATCGTCCCATATATTCGAGAGCGCCTCGCCAGTGATAAATTTTCCGTCTATGAGCTGAGTTTTATTGGAGTAAAATAAAAGCTGTTCTCCTCCGATAAAATAGTAATCATCTTTATCCTCCCTCTCTGCTCTGAAAACGCCTGCATTTTCTCGAGAGTTTTGTAACGCACTGCGAGCCACTTCATTTACGTCTTTATCCTTTACTCTGGCCGTACGAACAACCCGTCTTGGATCTCTTAAAACAAATCCCTCTAACTCCTCCTCTAATTTATCCCCAAATTTTTTCTTTAAATCCTTTACTTGCAGCCCTAGTGACTGAGCAAACGCAGCCTTTAGACTTACCAGATTCCACTCTTTATATGGAGCATCGATATTGTCTATATACTTGCTATATCTGCTGTCTCGTTTAACGGGTTTAAACACCCTATTGGGCTTCCATTTCTTTTTGTTTTTTGAGTACCAAATCAGATAATTTGATGTGGTAACCAAGCCTGGGTTTTGAGCTTTTGGCCCTGATACAGAGCTTTGCTTAAATGTGATGACAGCGCATCTATTCTGCCTACCAAATATCTCATCACAAATAATCATTAGATATGCAAGCTCATTATCATCAATATGGACAAAAAAATGACCATCATCTTTAAGCAGGGCATAGAGAATCTGTATTCTTTGATAGATAAGCGTTAGCCATAAGGAATGCTCTAATCCATCCTCATAATTTTCAAATGCCTCGCCCGTATTAAAGGGTGGATCAACATAAATGCACTTTACAGTTTCTGCATACTTTTGTTCTAACGCCTTTAACGCCAGCAGGTTATCGCCATGTATCAAGATATTGTCATCGAATGCTTTGGGGGCATCATTTTCGTCAGCAAACAGATCATCCGCCAACTTCTCAGCGGCATTACTTCGATACGAAAGCTCTTTGTCTTCCAGCAGTATGCGAGGCTCTAACCTTGGTCTTTTCTCTTTACCAATCCAGGTCAGTTCGAGCTTTTGCTTTGGTTTACTTGTCATTAACTCTGTTCCGAAATCACTTTACTGTGTTATGGATAAGGTGGCTTGCTTCAACTCGGATGTTGTCATGGAGCTGTATTTTTGAAGCTTTTCTCGCAGCCTGAATAATCTTCTATCCGCCGCATCAATCAAGGTGGAAAAGGTGATAGCCCGGATACGGCCAATCCTTTTGCTTTGGTCATCACTGTCTTTAATTTCTTTGTCCGTTGCCGTTTTTGGTTTTACGCTCTCGCCGACAACAAAGGCATTAACGTACGGAATCGACCTTAAGAAATCGCTGTAGGCAATATCCTGAACGTAACCATCAGCTTGATTCATTTCTTCACGGCCAATGGGGAATCCGCCACGCTTTACTTCGATCAGGAGAACTTTAGTAACGGTTGGCAGGCCTTCCTCATCGATGTCTTCTAATGCCTGTGCCCCGACGCTGGCATCCTTCAATACCACAATGTCTGGTCGTTTCTTAGCATTGTTGAAAGCCTCAGGATCAACGCGCTTGCCAAAGACCTGTTCAATGGTTTTGACCAAACCAACATTGGAAGAGTATTCTGAAGACTCAAACTCGGGGCCAAAAATCCAACGGGCTTTTAGTAGCAATGGATGTATCGTATGTAGTTCATCCGCATCTTTGTCACCAGACAGGCGTCGGAGGGTTTCGATCACCTTGAGGCGCGCATCGATTTCAGAAAGCGCTTTAAGCGCATCTTTGGCAGTCCATTCCTCCAATAGCTGATCCAGGGCATCGACATCGTCATGGGAAATACTGATCAGCTTACTCAACAGACTTTGGCCAAGGTGAGATTTTTCCAGATTGATCGCTGCTTTTACAGCCAATTGCAGGACTCTCATGTCCAGATCGGGATTGTCTTCCAGCATGGTATCAATAAATTCAGATACCTCGTTCCGCGCCAGCTGCGGCAGCTCGTCAAGCTCGGAACGATAGGTGTTGAGGGCGGCTTCTTTGACTTCTTCAATATCAGAACTGAATAATTCTTTTCGCTTTCTAGCAATATATTGGGCAAGCCCTTCCGCAACCTGATTAACGAGGTCGCTTCTAGGCTTAAAGCCAGACCAATCTTCTAGTATTTCTTCTCGCAGGTCGTCCGTTTGTACAATAACGGCAAATCGTAGACTGAACTTTCTACGCGCATCGGCGAAAGAAACCGAGCCCAAGCGCCAATCCATATCACCAACACGACGACCACCTACCCAAATCCCCACGCCCTGAAATTTAGCGTTCTTTTTTGAAAGCTTGGTATCGACAATGGTGATTTTCAGGCTTGCGCCAGCAATATCGACCGTTTCTTCACTTAAAAGCCCCGGATGATCATCCAGCTTTACTTCTTTGCCATTGATGTATATGGCAAAGTCCGGCATGGAGATAAATCTTGTCGCCATCGCCTCCAGAATTCGCTCACCTGTCCAAAGGTTTTGGGTTACCGGAACGGTTAATCGGGTTCCGTGGCCTTCACGAGGCTCGGAGTCCATTGATACCGCTTCTAAAGGGTTTTCTTGACTGCCGATTCGTATTGTCAGCTTGGTACACGAACCTTCACGCCAGGTTTCGACCGTATATTCATTGCCAAAACAAAGTAAGCCATGTCTGCCAATACCGTTGCGACCAAATGCTTTGCGCTTGAGATTTTTCCTCTCTTCGGGGAAAGCGACATAGGGGCCTTGGTGTTGCAGGCGATTGTAGCGCATCATCATCCACCGAGTTTGCAGATGCTCACTGGTCATGCCTATACCGTCATCAAGCACTTCAAGCGTCTGGCCAAAGTCTTCCGGCACGATGATGTTAACCTTGCTCGCGCCAGCATCGTGAGCATTAGCGACTAATTCGGTCAGAGCGACAATAGGGTCATTTACGACCACACCCAACTCTCGCCGCAAATAGTTCTCTTCGTACCGTGTGTGGAAAAGATCCAGGCTTTCCATGTTCAGTCCTTCGTCGCTGCAAATATCGTCAACTGCAATTCCTCACCCACCATTCGATATTCTGGGCGGCGACCAGACAAGCGCTCGGATTCATTGACAATAACCGGCACCCCTTCACCCCGCTTATCCATCATCATTGCGCGATCAACCTCCGGGCTGGCTACTGGGCAGCGCGCCAGCAAGGTGGCAATCAACTGGTTGCGTGTCGCCTGCCTAAGCTCAAGATCACCGACCTCCAGGGTGTTGACGAGGGCGCCTGGGGACGACAATACCAGCCTGTCGGAAAACATATGCAAGCGGATTTTACTGCCATAAATCGCATAATCGCGATGCGCCACCGCATTAACCAGCGCCTCAAAAATGGCCTTCAAGCTGTATTGGGGTATATCCTTCCTGCCGATGTTTTTCGTCGCCGCCGTTTTCATATTGCGCTCAACGAAGCGAAGCGCCTGGGTCACCTGGGCATCCAAAGAACCGGTAATGTCCTGTGCATCCAATTGATCCTCTGCATCACGGTTTGTACCGGAGTAACTCACCGCCTGAATATAGGCATCGGGCAGCCACTGGTGTGGCTCGGTGGTTGCCATCAACGCGCCTGCCACACTTAGGCGAAGTTGCTGATCTTCGTCTTCAACCAATAGTTTGAGTTTTTTAAATTGAATGGCGGCGGGTTGATCGCCCCGCAAGAAACGCTTCGCCAGAGCTTCATCCAGATCACTATCCTGGGTGCGTGGTACGGGCTGCTCATCAAACCAAATCATGCGCGCCTGGCTACGCTGCATCATCAAGCGGCCCAAATAATCCGGCGTCATTTCTTTTTTGGATTCGTTAGCCCGGTGATAGTATTTGCCATTGCTCACATGCACGAAGAGACTTTTATCTATTTCAATGTAAATGACCGGCTTTTGATTGCCCTCGTGATCTGGGATTTCAACGATTCGGGTATAGGGTGTAATCGGCGGATTAATATTATCCTGACAGGCGCGGGTTATCATACCTTGCACTGTATCAATATGGTCTGGTTCAATGCCTATGACCTCGCGAACTGAGTTTCCAGATGTGCCAGCCCGTATCTTGTCATTAACGCCCAGTAGCAGAACACCACCTTTGGTATTGGCGAAGGCTGCAATTTCATCCGCCAAGTCTTTTTGGCTCGGGCCTTCTATCTTATTTCCTTTGAAGGTGACTTTTTTAAATTCGTAGCTCGAATCCTCACCCAGCCGTATTTGATAAAGCAGCTCACGAACCAGTTTTTCTCTATCCATTGATACCATCCTCATCGTAAGAGCCCTCACCAGTCAGTGACCAGCGCATAGCAAAGAGGCGGGTTTTCTCTTTGTGCATCGCGAGCTTTTCATCTATTTCATCCAGAAGCCGATCTTCCTCAGCCTCGATCTTTTTCTTTTCTTCGTGGTAATTGAGCATGGCGTTATCTCTTTCTCGCTCCAACTGCTTCAGAGCCCGTTGGGCATCCCGCTTTTCTGCCAGCGTAACGAGTTTGCGATTGGCTTTACGCAGTGCCTTAATTTCTTCATCCAGTTGCTTTGTCTTTAAATCTAACGCGAGGCGGCGATCCTCGGCCCAACGTTCCAGCTTTTCTGTTTCTTCTTCGTAATAACGCTCAAGATCTCGATTTACAGCCTCTTCAATAGCCATTTCCTCTTGGGCAGCGAGCTCTTGGATCATTGATTCTTTGTTCAGCGACAAAACGTCACCCATTGTTTTTCCTGGCTGCAACAATAAACGGTCGATAGTTTCCGGTCTTAATGGCTCTTCGGCATCGGTAACACCCGCCAGGATCAAATGCTCGATGCGCTGGTTTTTAATGCTAAAAACGAGCTTTTCTACTACCAGTTCACCTGTTTTTCCAATAAGTTGGCGCAGGTCAGAGAATTGCCCTTGAACATCAGGCTGGTAAACCATTTCCACCACAGGAATATTAGTGCTATTGGGCTCGCCAAGACTTTTTTCGTACTTCTCGATCAGACTTTTGCCTAGCCCTTCATGGGGCCGAAAAAACTGTGCATCAATCTCGTCGGCCTTCTGCCAATTAACATCGTAGGTCTTTCCTTCGAAGACAAACTGATATTCATTCTTGCCAACGGTGAACTTCGCTTCCGGCAGTGCCATTTTCGCCAGCTTTAGCAATCGATGATGATACTCGCTGAGTTGCTCCCGTGTTTTTTCCCGTGTGATATTGAGCTGTTTAACGACTTCCGCATCAAAGCGTTCTAGCAATGATCGCCGCGCATCTCGATACTGGATTTCGAGCTGTTCGCTCATTTCTTGATTGAGTTGAGCGAATTCTGAATCTATCTGTTCATCACTTCGACATTGCTGATAGATATTAAGAATGCGCCGCTCTATATCTACCCCTGACTCAATAGAACCGAGAATCTCATCCGAAGCGCCAAATACCCCCTCAAAGAGCTGAAATTTCTGATTCAGCAATTCAAAGACACGTTCGTCTGCCCGATTTCCTTTATTAATAAAATTAACGATCACCACGTCATGCTTTTGACCATACCGATGAACACGCCCAATGCGCTGCTCAACCCGTTGCGGATTCCAAGGTAAATCGTAATTGATCAATAGGGAGCAAAATTGCAGGTTGATGCCTTCCGCGCCCGCTTCGGTACTTATCATGATGGTGGCTTCATCCCGAAACTTATCCACTAGGGCAGCTTTCATATCTGCGGTTTTTGAACCAGAGATTCGAGAAGAACCCTGATGCTTCTCCATCCACGCAGAGTAAATTTCTTTGGATACGACATCGTTGTTGCTGCCATTCAGCAACACTATTTTTCCTTGATAACCTTCACGCTCAAGTCGCTCACATAACCATGTCTGCGTTCTGACGGACTCGGTAAAAATGACAGCCTTCCGCTGGCCGCCAAGTCTTACTGTGAAATCAAAGGCTTTTTCAAGCACACGGACCAGGGCTTCGGCCTTTGAGTTTTGAGCAATGTTTGCCGCCATCGAACGAAAGTTTTTGAGCTTCTCGATTTCGGCCTGTAGGTCCTCCGGGTTAATGGACTTGGTATCCTCGGAGCTGTCTTCGCCAGTTTCATCCAACAAGTCATCTAAGGCATCGAAATCACCCAGTGCCTCTACCAGATCGGCTTTTTTCTCCAACCGGGAAATCATGGTTTCGAGCGTACCTTGTATCGCATAACTGGAGGATGCCAGTATTTTACGAATAACCAAGGTTACTAAATGACGGGCTCCACTTTTTATCGCCAAGATGTTGTCGTCTTGGAGGTAATTGGAAAATTCTGAGTAGAGGTCTAACTCTTGCTGAGATGGCCTAAAGTCTTCCGTCATGGAATAACGGCGAGTGAATTTAATGCCGCCTTCTTCTTGCACCTGGCGACGCAGTGTGCGGTGACACACCTTGTTCAAGCGATCCCTCAACAGAGCTAGCTCAGCCTCCTCCAGTTTGGGCTTGGAATAACGTGCTTTGAAAGAGTCCAAGCTACCGAAGAAATGAGGGTCGATAATGGAGACCAAACCATAAAGTTCCAGGAGGTTGTTTTGCATGGGCGTTGCCGAAAGCAGTACCTTTGGCCGCCCCGTCAGCGCTTCATCTAGCTTCTTCGCTGTTATTGCTCCAGATTTCTTATAAACGTTGCGCAGTTTATGGGCTTCATCGAATACCACTGTATCCCAGAGTATCCATGACAGCTCCTGGTCTTTCCGGGATGCGAATTCATAAGAACAGATAACAATCGCAGGCTCACCCAAAGCCACTTCGACATCAAAGGGATTACCAATGCCTTCCTTACGAAGTTTATTGTAGTTTTTGGCTTCCAGTATGACCGATGGCAGCGAAAACTTTTCTTCTAATTCCTGACTCCACTGTTTACGTAGTGTCGCCGGGACAATCAATAATAACTTACGACGATGCTCTGCCCACTTCTGGCTAAGCACAAGGCTGGCTTCTATGGTTTTACCAAGACCAACTTCGTCGGCAAGGATCACGCCTTGCGATAACGGCGACTCCAAGGCAAACAAAGCGGCCTGCACCTGATGGGGGTTCATATCGACCTTGGCTGACGCGATTGTCTGCGTCAGGGTTTCCTCGGCCTTACCCTCCAGGGACAACCAATGGGCGAGGTACCCGGCCTGATAGTCCGTGTACATCTAGGCTTTCCCCCCGGCCTTTGATGCGCTTTCCAGTGGGTTGTAGCCCTTATCTGAATCCACTCTGTCTAAAAACTCGCCAACTGCTTGCCGCACTACCCAAGCGACAGATAGGCCATTGGCCTCAGCGAGGGCCTGCAATTTTTCATATTGGTCAGAGGGCAGCGAAACCGTGGTCCTGACAGCTTTCATCGAGTTCCCCTTTTATCGGGCTTCTTTTAATCGGGCCTGGGTTGTATTGAGTAGCGCAGTCATCAACCTGCATCACATTGCATCATTTTACAGGTATAGCCCAGATATGCCAGTACAACAAACGCCACGCCGACACAGGTCATATCAGCGCAAAAAAGGAAAAGATACGAGGTGGCAATGAGAAAGGAAGCCAGCAGGGTGGGACCTGAAGCTGTGTGCAATCAGGCTACTTGAGGTAATCCAGCCCTGCATGAACATCGACGCCCAGCGCTTCACAATAGAGGCTGTACTCAAACACATCCAACCGCCGTTCCATGGTTTCTACTTTCTGCACAAAGGAATGCGGCTCATCCAATCGACTGGCGAGTTCACGCATGCTGATGCCCTGATCCACTCTAGCCCGTTTCAGCCAGGCAACCAGACTTGCATATTTTGAGGATGTGATAGCCTTTTGCATGCGTACCGATTATTGGTACGATCGCCAATGTACCAAAAACAGGTACACGGAAATAAATCATGCACAAGAGGCCCTTTCACATGCTTAGGCAGCTATTATTGTCCACCGTCTTGATAATGGCGGGGTGCGGCACTACACACATCTCCTATACACCACAGGATTCCTACGCGCTCAATATCGCCCGGGCAGCCGGTATTGATGCCAAACTCAAGGATACCGAGCTGCCGAAGGATACGGTCACCGACATCACGGATTCCTCCGGCTTCGGTTTTGCAATGGCAGCGTCCGGGTACAATGCGCCAATTCCAGGCTTCTCCCCCTCACAAATGGCAGGTATGAACTTCGCCGCTTGGTTGCTGGCCCCTGAGGCGGATTCAGCACGTAACAGCCTGATTGCCTGGATGCCGGAAGGCATCGCTCAGAATTCCCCCAAGGAGATTTTGGCAGATCTGCTTTTGGATGCAGCCAGTCAAGGTGTGCGTGATCTGGGTTTCACACCTGTTCAGGAAATTGCCAAAGGCGGTAACGACAAAAACGGTATTGGCATCTATGTGACCGGGCGCAATGACGACATCTGCTCGGACAATCAATACGGCAAATCGAACTGCTGGATCAGCTTTGCTATCCGAGATGCCGAACTGAACACACCACCACCCTTCGTCGGAGAGGGTCAAAGCAAGACCTGGTTTTTTGATCCCAGCGCCAATGTCTACAGCCGTTTTGTCTTTTCCAAGAATCACCCTGGTGTCAATGAGTTGGAGCTGTTGCTGGCGACTAGTAAACATCTGCCAGAGTGGATCTATTTTTACGTTGCTCCCAACAAGGTGTTCGTTGGCAAAGAGCAACCGATTAAAGTCCCACTGCTTGTGCAACAGGGCCAGATTCACTACTTCGTGAAAGCCTCCTCATCTGCTGAACAGTAAAAGGATAGGTGCACGGTATGCGGGAACTGTTTTTAAATGCCCTGGTAGCCTGTATCGCACTGGCAATTATCATCGCCGCCGGTCAAATGCTGTTCAAAGTGCTGCGGGGACTATTCCGTGCTCTTGGTTTCATCAGCACATTTCTATCATCAGGCACCGGACCCAACCCCAATGCGGTCACTCTGTTCCGTGCCCATATCGTTGAGGCCAGGAACTGGCACGGCAGCACCGACGGCAGACTGTATAGCGAATTCTGGCTGCGTACCGAAGATGGCCTGGAACGGCGCTATAAACTCAAGGACATACACCCCAATCTCCGCAAGGGGCATCAGGTAGCGCTCTATGAATATGCGGGCACATTAGTGGCCATCAACAACGACTCAACTGGTACCGAAAGCTGGATAGCACCAGGGTGGCTACTGTCTTCTCTGTATCCAACCGGACGTTTTCGTCGTTTTGCCATTTCAAGCCTTGGCATATGGACAGCTTACTATTTTTTGAAGCCTTCGGACCCCACCTTTGAACAAGTATTTCTATTCTTGGCATGGGTAATCTTCGCGGGACTTACCTTGGTCTTAATATTCAGGCACTTGTTTTCTGCCAGCTCGCGTAGGTCAGATCGCCTTGGAGAATTCGCAGCATTTTGTTACGACGCGGCAAAACAACATTAATCACAGGAACGTTGAAAAACTGACTGTAGACTCGGATCGAAAACGGCCCACTTTCCAATGTATCTATCTCATCTAAAAAGAGCGGAATTCGACAATAATCTAATGACCACTCTTATCGCCTATATATAATCGAATTTATTCGAAAGTATTTTTTACCGCACCATTAGCAAACGCCATGAAGTGCATGTGGCCGCCAGAAAATTCGATTATATATAGGCTGATATCCTACTGGTTCGAGCGATGTCGAATAGCGTTTCAATTCGACTATATTTAGTCGAATCTTTTACTGACCACTCAGACCAGAAAACTGGAGAACACCGTGTTATATGTATTGCTGGGATTGTTGCGGTTAGCAGTTGCGGTGATTGCCTTGCTTATTATTAAGGCGGAAAAAGACGACACTACGGCCAAGCCATTGGCCTCTGATACCAAAGCAAGCGAGAGGTAGAATCTGAATGCATCACCCTTACTATCTGACTGATACCACTGGAAAGCTAAGGTTTACCAAGCGAGGCCTTGCTGAATTACAGGCATACTTTGCCAAGGCAGGCATTGATATTCACAAGATCGATACCGTTGAGGAATATTACAGGGCACGGCAGCAATCTTCGCCATACTTTATGGAATGGATGGCTGAGCGTGCAGCGACCTGGCCAGATAGCGAAGAATTCGACTTGTTACGAAAGGCGTTGTTTGAACATTGATGTGAGGCGATTTTTACCCAGCAAGAATTCCCCTAAGCCGAAAAATTGCTGGCATCAGAGCTGGTATTGAATCAAAAATAGGGAATTAATATTATTTACTTCAGCTAGTTATATATTACTTTCAAGTCCTCTCCTGGCACCATTCTAACAGCCGATTCAAGGCTGGATCACAGCAAAATCAAGGCATTTAGCTGTGATGATGCGGGTTAAAAACCGCGGTTTTTAGACACCCCCTGATGCCGCTCTGGCAGCCCACCCCATAGACATAGCCACCATTTTATTAAGCTCATCAAACGCAGAGATCCGTTCTTTATCCGGACATTCAATTGTTTACCTGTTTTATTTCAAAGCCCTAGGGGTCTTTATAGCGAAATTGACTTGGCGATATGCCATACCATTTCTTAAATGCCCGCGAAAAAGAACTCACGTCCGAAAACCCCAGCAAAAACGCCAACTGGGTGACGGTGGTTCCGGAGATCTTAAGATGACGCTCCACCAAAGTTCGACGAGTGCGTTCTACCAATTGATTCCATGTTAGGCTTTCCTCTCCCAAACGTCGTTGCAAACTGCGCACACTCATATTGTATTGAGCTGCCGCATCTTTCAACAAAGGCTCCCCCTCTGGCAATTGCCCTTCTAGCCAGAGCGATAATTGAATGACCAATGAACCTTTTTCTTGCGCAGCCAAACGTTCGTTTAAGGTGACATCCAACATGGCCGCTATTTGCGAATCGCTGGAATGCAGTTGCGAATTGGCAGCATTACGCGCAAAGAAAACAGCGTAATGATCCGCTTGCTCAGGTTCCACTCGGAAGTATCGTGCTACTCGCGTGCAATAGTCAGCACCATCGTAAGCGAGAAAAACTTGTAGCGGGTTTAACTGCGAATCTAAACGTATACGCAACAACCTCACTAAACTGGCCATCACATACTGCATTCCTTGTGGATTCGGTGTGTGACCTGCGCTTTAATAAAAATGGATGCTGACCGTGTCCTCATCGACCACTAACTCTGTGCGCACCACATTGCTGATAAGGCGGTGATACCGGGTCATTCGCTGCAACACACTCAGCAGGCTTCCCCCGGCCGACAAGGCCAAACCCAACCCACCGAACACTGAGTATTCGCTCTGGCGCGCCATATTGATGCCCAGTGAAGGATCTTGCAGTAAGGCTTCAGCTGCAGACAATAAATTTGAAGTATGTTCTACGTTGACTTGGCATTCAGGGCTACTACGCAATAGGTTGGCCAACGGGCGCAAAAACACGGCCACCGCTGCTAGCTGTTCCGGCACTGAATGATCAGACATTGGCATCTCCGGTTAACAGGTTGGCAGTTACGGCAGAGCGTAACCACCGCCTCCTGGATATAGTACCCCAATCCCTATCGCGGCATGTGTAAATGATCCGCTCAGCTGCTGGAGCACCATAGTATGACTGAAATACGCAATGATCAAAGTAAAGAGCAAGACTTCAATCGGCTTCGCGCCAAAGATCGCCAAATACAGAGCGATTTAATGGCGGTAAGCGAAAAAGTACGTGCACGACACCCGTTTTTGATAAAGCATCGGGACGCAGTTGGTATGACGATCTTTCTGGTGAGCCTGGCAGGCATGGCCTTAAACGGCTGGTTATGGCTTGAAGGCATTATACCGGCATGGGTGGTGATAGTACTCAGCGCGTTCTGGACTTCGTTGCTGCATGAACTTGAGCATGACCTTATTCACTACATGTATTTTCGCAAACAACCGGTTTGGCACAATCTTATGATGGCCGGCGTATACATTGCGCGCCCGCTGACGCAGAACCCTTGGGTACGCCGCCACCTGCATTTACACCATCACAAAGTATCTGGAACAGAAACGGACCTTGAGGAGCGCGCCATTACCAACGGAGAAAAATGGGACTGGCGACGTTTTTTGATGGTCGGCGATAGTATGTTCGCGTTTTACCTGCGCGCCGGAAAGTACTTTAAAGAACCACGTAAGCTGCTTGCTCAAGGCAAGGTTAACCGTAACGACCTTAAAAACCTGCGCATTATCGCCGCGCTGAGTTTTTTCCCTTTGGGCACCACGATTTACGCAAAACGATAAACCAGCCAATTAACAATTGGCTGGTTTATCGTTTGGTTTTCGGCTCAGTGAATACCGGATACCAACCGGGCTTTTCGAATACAAGATCATTCCAACACAGAATGGCTCAATGTCGACCCCAGCCTCATCCGAATCAACCCGGACATTTCTTCGAAAGCTCGCTCTTTACCTTCGTTACCCGGCTCCGCCAGGCACATAGCCACCTCTGTCAGGGCAGCGATGACCATCTGTGCTATCAAGTGCCGGGTTTGTGGTAACAAACCGGGAAACAGCGGCAGCAGGATTGCGATGACCTGTTGCACCACCGGCGAATCGGCCCAACGCTCACGCCCGAGAACCACAGGAGCATCCACCAGCACAATCTGACGGAAATGCCTGTCACGCCCGAATCGCATGAATACCTCCCAGTATTGCCCCAGATCTTCCCCTTGCCGCCCCGTTTGAATATCCCGCATTGCTCTGTGTAGCTGTTGTTCCACCTGCTCAACCACCGCAAGAAACAGTTTTTCCTTATTGCCGAAGTAGTGATAAATCGGGCGAATGGTCATGCCTGCACGGTCGGCAATCTGTTCCAGCGAGGCGGCCTGGTAACCCAGCTCACCAAACAGAGCACAGGCACTTTCCAGCACAGCGCTGATTGCCGTCTCTCTCCGCTGCTTCTGGGTTCTTGCCTTACTCATGATACATCCCATATTGATATTATGTAACTTGGCTACATAACCTATAGCCATCCCGAGCATTATATGCAACCATATTGCATATAATTTGCATATTTATTGAGCCCAGCTTCCAGATTAGAACGGATTTGAGTGTTTCCTTATTGGATTCAGCATCAGCCAACCGTTCCAGAGTGTCTTTATGAATGCATTTCTCACACAAAGTTTCACGCCCAAAAAGCTGAATGGACTGGCGCTGAAAAACCGGTTCATCAAAGCGGGCACGTTCGAAGGCATGTCACCCCAGGGCGCGGTGTCTTCCGCGCTGTGCAATTTCCATGGCCGCATCGCCGATGGCGGCGTTGCCATGACCACCATCGGCTACTGCGCCATTGAGAACGATGGCCGCCTGCATGAAAACATGCTGTATATGCACGAAGGCATCCGCAACGACCTGTCCACACTGATTAACACCCTGCACAGCAAGGATTGCAAAGTGAGCGGCCAGATGGGTTATGGTGGCGGCTTTTCCAAAAACCGCCACCGGCAACGCAAGCGGCCCCTTGGCCCCAGTTTTGGCATCAATATGCTGGGCGTGGCGCAGGGGATGTTTTTTTGCGATGCCATGACTCTGCAGGACATCGACCGCCTGGTAAAGCGGTATGGTGAGGCCGCTGCTTTCATGCAATCCGTTGGCTTTGATTGCCTGGAAATTCACTTTGGACACGGCTATGGCCTGTGCCAGTTTATGAGCCCAAAGACCAACCGGCGCACTGATCTGTATGGTGGAACGCTGCAGAACCGCATGCGTTTACCCTTGCGGGTGCTGGAATCGGTGCGTAAGGCCGTTGGGGATGATTTTCCGGTGATCGGAAAAATCAGCCTGACGGAAGGCGTTCAGGGCGGCCTTGACTACGACGATGCCCTTGAAATCGCGCGTTTGCTTGATCAGGGCGGCATCGATGGCATTGTCACCAGCGGCGGCACCAGTACCATGAACCCGATGATCATGTTTCGCGGCGACAACCTGTTGCAGCCCATGCTGAAGGCGGAAAAAAGCCCGTTGATGCGCATGATGCTGCGCCTTGCCGGCCCCCGGCTCTTTAAACATTATCCCTATGAGGAGCTGTATTTTCTGGACCAGGCCAAGCGCCTGCGAGAGGTTGTGAACTGCGATTTAATCTACGTGGGAGGCGCCAGCAATAACAACAGCTTTGCAACCCTGATGCAGGCTGGATTTGACTTCATCCAATTGGGTCGCAGCCTGCTGAGTGACCCCGATCTGCCATTGCAGGCCAAACACAACCCCGGGTATGCAAGCCGGTGCCTGCACTGTAACGAATGTGTTGCCACCATCGAGCATCCGCAGGGAATTCATTGCACCCGCTTCGATTCATAGAATCCACTCACTCTAACGCAGCCTGCATCAGCATCGCTGAAGTGTATTAAACGCAACAACATATCAGTTATGTAGCCTTATGGTTACAGCCCGCCGCCGCTTTCTTGTCCCCGATGTTCATTTCTGTTAAAAAAGAGTTTTGGGGCAATAACGATCACACCCGCAGCCTGTCTGCCGGCACCACCTGCGTGGATGGGGTGTCCGCATCCGTCTGGGCATCATCTGTGGGGGTGCCCCATTGCCACGTCAATCTTTTTGAACGGTAAATTGAAACAAGAAGAGGATTGAATATTACCGTGGGCTTTTACGTCCACCTTATTACAATTGGGCAAGCTGGCAATCGTTTCCTAACTTATGTAGATACGTTTCCTGCTTAAAATTACTCTCTGACATAAATCAATTGGGGCATTTATGTTAAAACTTAGAAGCTTTTCATTCATTACGATTTTAATGACGCTTGCGTCCCTGTCGCAGATGGCGTTCGGCCGCGGCCCAGTCAACCCTACCGGGGCAATTGACGTCAATCCGCATCCAAACATATTTGAAACCACGATTACCGCCGCACCTTACAAATTGAAAGTGGGCGATGAAAAAGTGGATGTTTTTGCCTACAACGGTCAGGTTCCCGGCCCGGAAATCCGGGTCAAGCGGGGCGACCGTGTCATTGTGCATTTCAAAAACAAACTACCCGAAGGCTGGCCCTCCACCATCCACTGGCACGGCATCGAACTCAACAATAAGAGTGACGGTACTGCCTTGACTCAGGAGGTGGTACAGCCCGGCGACACCTACACTTATGACTTCATCGTGCCCCGGGCCGGCGTGTTCTGGTATCACCCCCACGCCCGCGGCGCCGAAGCGGTCAATGCCGGTTTGTATGCACCATTGATCGTTACACAGCCGGAAGAGCGGCAGTTGAAAATGCAGGGTAAACTTCCCCTGCGGGAAAACACACTGATGCTCAGCGATATTGCCATTGAGAACGGTGCCCTGAAAAACCTGAACACTACTTCCATGCTCGAAACCATGAACGGCACGGAAGGTGACTACCTATTGGTGAACGGTAAACTGAACCCCACTTTCCCCGCCTTCATCGGCCAGGGCATTCGACTGCGCTTGATTAACGCCTCCATTACTCGTTATTTCCGACTCTCTCTGCCCGGCCATGACATTTACCGCATCGGCGGTGAAGGTGGCCTGATTGAAAAAGTAAGGCTGGAAGGCGGTTCCGTTATGGGTATGCGCATGGCAATGGACATGGACGACATGGACATGGGCGACGGCATGGATATGGGCGACGGCATGGATATGGGTTACACCGGCTATACCGGCCCGATTGAAATCGCACTGGGCTACGATAAAGGGGAAATCCTGCTGACCCCGGCACAACGGGCGGACGTCATTATTGTACCCAAGGGCACACCCGGCAGCGTTGTCTCATTGCAATGGAAAGACTTTGCCCGTGGCCGCCATCAAATGACCATGACCCCCATGGGAATGATGATGACCGAAGCGGATGACGACGGTGAGCGCCCCTCAGTCAACCTGCTCAACTACATCCTGCTGCCCAACTACTTCGGCTACGAGTTCGATATTAACGAAAACGATGCCCTGGTGCCTAAGCCTGAGCGACTGGTTTCAGATCGAACCGACAGCCAGATCAAACTGCAGGCCAACATGATGGCCATGATGAGCGGAGCCCCCAAGAGCACCTGGTTCAAAATCGATGGCTACTCCGGCGTAATGGGGCGCGAGAACTATCGCACTGCCAGCATCGGTGAAACCATCGAATGGGAAACCCACAATCACACGGATATGCACCATCCTTTTCACTTGCACGGTTTCTCATTCCAGCCCATGCAGTTCATGCGCATGAATCATGATGAAGGCTATATGGACATGTGGATGGTGAACGCGCACAACGAATATCTGGACACGGTGAACGTGCCGCCCCACACTTCGGTGTTTTATTCCTTCCAGATCGATGAACGCCCCGACTTTGGTGCCAACCCCGGTCAAACCGGAGGCTTTGGCTCTGAGGGTGACTGGGTCTTCCATTGCCATATATTCCAGCATGGCGAAAATGGGATGATGTCCTTCCTGCGCGTGGAATAAGCCACTTCAATCCGCTATCTGAGCCAATTCTTCAGATAGCGGATTACCTCTCCCCCGAATCACACCGGTGTACAATCTGAAAACTAGGAAACCATCTGCCTGATGATACGCAATCCATTGCGCAGCTTGAGATAGGTGTTGGCCTGAAACGAAAAGAACGACCGGTAACTGCCACGCTTCTGAAGGTAGTAAGTATCCAGCCGTGGTAATTCGGCCATGCTATCCTGACTGGACAGCATTTTCAGTTTTGTGGTCACCGCGGTTTCATAGTGGCTGCCCACGAACGCAGCAACTTCTGCATTATAGTAGCCATAGGGATAAGCAAAGTGCTTTGGCTTGCGCCCGAATGCAGCGTCAATCCAGCGATCAGCCTGCAGACACTCATCCCGCACCTCGCCTGGCGACAACGCCCGCATATCCGGGTGGGTCGCTGTGTGATTTTCAATGAGCATACCGCCCTCAACACAGTGTTCCAACTGAGCCTGGCTCATCATTTCAAACTCGGGCGCTGCGCTCGGCTGCGTAGGCCAGCGATTGTTGCCGCCCACACAAGCGGTGGTCAGATACAAATGAGCGGGCACCCCGGCTGCCTTCAGCACAGGTAACGCATTCTTGAAAACAGACTCCATGCCGTCGTCAAAGGTGATGGCAATGGCATTGTCCGTTTCCGGGCGAACAATCTGATCCAGGGTACAAATGCGGGTCTTACTTTCCACAACCTCAGTAATCAACTGCGCAAACTTGCGCACCGGAAAGCTCAGCACTGAACCGGAATCATCGATACTGTGAAAAGTAAGAATCGCTTTCATTGTGCTTTCATAGTGTTAGTAACGATTAAAAAACTGACCGAACATATCCAGCATATACCCGATCATTGCCTCGGTTATTCCCGGGTATACTCCGATCCAGAATGTCTGGTTCATGATGGTGTTGGTGACATCCAGATCACCCACTACCCGGTGTTCAATATTCTGGAAGGCCGGTTGCAGCAACAAGTTGCCCGCAAACAAAGCGCGGGTGGCCACCTTGTTTTCTTCCAGATATTCGGTAAGCGCGGTACGACTGAAAGGCGCATCCGGCTTTACTGTGATCAGGAAACCGAACCAGCTGGGATCACTGTTGGCCTCTGCCTTTGGCAATACGATGAAACGCTCGTAGGCTTTCAAACCGTCATACAGCAGCTGCCAGTTTTTCTTCCGCGCCGCAATAAATTTAGGTAACTTTTTGAGTTGGGCCACACCCACCGCAGCCTGCATATCCGTGACTTTCAGGTTATATCCAATGTGAGAATAGATATATTTGTGATCATAACCATGGGGTAAACCACCCAGCTGCCAGTCAAAGCGTTTGGCGCAGGTATTTTCTTCGCCCGGCGCGCACCAGCAATCCCGCCCCCAATCCCTGAACGACTCAACCAGCGTACGCATCTTGGGTGATTTAGTCAGAACGCAACCGCCCTCTCCCATCGTAATATGGTGGGCTGGATAAAAGCTTAAGGTGGCAATATCGCCGAAGCTGCCGGTGTTTTTGCCGTTGTAAGTGGAACCCAACGCATCACAATTATCTTCAATCAACCACAGCTTATGGCGCTTGGCCACGCTGGTCACTACTTCCAGATTGAATGGATTACCCAGAGTATGCGCAATCATGATGGCTCGGGTCTTGGGGCTGATGGCCTCTTCCAGACGGCTGACATCGATATTGTAGGTACCCAGTTCAACATCGACGAACACCGGAACCAGGCCGTTCTGCACAATAGGGCCAACGGTGGCCGGAAACCCTGCCGCCACCGTGATGACTTCGTCCCCCGGTTGCAGGCGGGCATCTTCCAGCTTAATGGAGGTCAGCGCAGATACGGCCAACAGATTGGCGGAGGAGCCGGAGTTGCACAAGGTGGCCGTTCGCACACCGAGGGTTTGCGCAAACTCGATTTCAAACTGCCTGGCAAAACGCCCCTCCGTCAACCAGAAGTCCAGCGTTGCCTCCATCAGATGCACCATGTCATCTTCGTCGAAAACCCGGCCGGACACCGGAATATAGGTTTCACCTGCCACGAACAGCTTATTGGCGAATTGCGCTTGGTAGTACTCTTCAACTTTGCGCTGGATCTCGCCCTTGATTTTTTCCGCTTGCATATTTATCCGTCCACCCTTAACTGGCCCAACTTATGTCTTTGTCTCTGGCCTTGTCCACAAAGACCTGAATGTGATCCACACACACACCATACATATCCGGCACCTGCCCGGACTGCAGTTGCGCATGATAGGCCTGCCACCACAACACGGTTTCCTCTACCGCCTCCTGCCAACTGTAGGCGGGCATCCAATTCAAACGATAGGCTGCCTGATCCCAGTTCACCCGCAGAATTTTGGTTTCATGGGCGGCCACCTTTACCGGCTGTTTGGTATAGCCACGACAGCCCTCTCCCCATAATTCGGCAGCCAGTTTAACCAATGCTTCGCAAACCACCGGCTCACGCTCAGCAGGGCCAAAATTCCAAGCGTCATTGTACTGCTCCGGATGATCATGCATGTGCACCGCCAGCCACAGGTAACCACTGATCGGTTCAAGAGCATGCTGCCAGGGGCGAATGCTGTTTGGATTCCGCAGTTGCATCGGCTCCCCCGCCATACAGGCTCGCATGAAATCCGGCAAAATACGAAAATCCGCAAAATCCCCACCGCCAATAACGTTGCCGGCACGCACGGAGGCAATGGCGGTGGGCGCTACGGAAAAGCGTTTGACGGCTTGATCTTCCTGCCACTGCTGATTCCACGACTGACGATAGGACGCAATCACGGTTTCGGCCGCTGCTTTACTGGCGCTGTAAGGATCATAGCCCCCCAGGGTGTCGCTTTCACGGTAGCCCCAATACCAGCCCTGATCCTTATAGACCTTGTCAGAGGTGACGCCGACAAAGGCATTCACTCCACCGGCCTTTCGAATAGCATCCAACACGCAGGCTGTGCCCATGACATTGGTGCGGAAGGTTTCATGGGGATCCTGATAGGAGGCCAGCACTATGGGCTGAGCCGCCAGATGGAATACGATCTCCGGCTTATACTGGGCGAATACCGCATCCAGCTTCTGCTGATCACACACATCCCCCACGATATGAGTCATCCTGTTTTGCAGATGGCACAAGTCGAAGTTGCTTGGGTTGGTGGGCGGTTCCAGACTGTAACCAATCACCTCTGCCCCCAACTCAGTAAGCCAAATGCTGAGCCAGGATCCTTTGAAACCGGTATGACCGGTAACCAAAATTTTCTTACCGCGAAATCGTTCTCTGAAACAGCGCTTCATGTTCCGGCCTTCTGCTCTAACTGTGGGAGGTGGTCCCGATACCATTGGATGGTTTTCTTCAATCCCGTTTCCAGTGATGTTTTCGGTTGCCACCCAAGTATCTCTTTAGCTTTCATGATGTTGCAGGTCAGGTTGGGAATGGCGCCGACCGGCTCCGGCTTCGCCCCCACTTTCAATTCCCCCGCACCGGGTACGTTGGCCACAATCAATTCCGCAATACTCTTTAACGAATGCCCCTCACCGGAGCCGATGTTGATCACCTCACCGGAGGCGCAATCACTGTTGGCCGCCGTCACAATAGCATCGATGGCATCGTCCACATAAAGCATATCCCATGCCTGCCTGCCGGAGGTCATGGCAAAATCCTGCCCCTTGAGCGCCGCGCAGATCAGGGCCGGGATAAAGAAATCCAGGGATCGCCCGGGGCCATAAACAGAGGCCAGCCGCAGTGAGATGATCGGGAAATCAAAGCCTTGGTGAAGCGCATTCAACAGGACGGTGGTGGCGACCTGCGTTGCCGGGTAGATGGAAACCGGTTGTTCACGCTGGGATTCCACAAACGGCACCGGCCCCTGACCATACTCCAATAAGCCGCCCATGCGAATAAACCGTTGTACTGGCGCACCTGACTCAACCACCGCCTGCAGCAGGGCCAGGGTTCCCATCAGGTTAAGATTGATGCTGGCGAATACCTCGCTGAAATCCACATCCCAGGGGCGGCCCATGGACCCCCCACCCAAATGCACGATGACCTGCGGCTGCGCGGAACCAACGCAATCCACCAGGGATTGCCTGTCCTGCAAATCACCCACCCAACAGCGGACATGCTGTTTGATGTCATCGATCCGCCATAGGGAGGAGCCTGGCCGCACCAGCAGGTGGACCTCCTTGCCCTGAGCAACCAGCGACCTAACCAGGTTAGAACCGATAAAGCCGGTGCCCCCGGTAATCAAATATCGATGAAATAGATCCTCAGCGGGCACTCGCAATGGCAGTACCTCGTATCCTTAATCCTGAGTACACACACGCCCCAATCCTGATACCGAGCCCTGATAGAAGTATCGATGGTAATCCGAACCGAACTTCTGGTCTAACTTCCGTACGGGAATCGCTAGAAAATGTTGAAGAAGTTTCGTCGCCACTGGACGGGCAATCGTACACTTGAAACTCTACCGAGTTATGGGAATAACTTCTTTAACCGAAGATTTGGATCTTATAATATACAGCAGCCACACGCAATTGAGACCATTTGGCTGCCATCTTGCGAGCCACCCGTGGCGGCGCATGCATAGCTATCCGGACGGCTAGGGGGATGTTTTTACATGAAGTTGGGAATCAGCGCCTGGCGCCTGAGCGGGCCCCGCTTTGGTGTGGCGCGGTATACGGACTATTTGGTGACAGCACTGTCCAAACAACTCACCGCCCAGGACAGCATTGTGCTGTTCTCACCCACCGCCATCGACCCTCCCATCCAAAGCAAAGGCAATGCCCCGGTTGTGGAGCGCCAGGTGCGCCCCAGGCTGACCAATGCGCTGTGGGAAAACCTGCTGCTCCCTAAGGCCAGCCGTGATATGGATATTGTGCTGGGCCCCAGTTACACCTTGCCGTTGCTGGGGCGCGGCAAAAAAGTGGTGGCCATTCACAGCGTGAATGAGGCCGAACAAGGGCAGCACTCTTTATGGTATAAACTCACCTACAGCCTGAAATACAGACTCAGTGCAAAAGTGGCCGACCGGGTCATTGTCAATTCCCAGTCCACCAAGGACAGGGTGGTGGATTATTACGGTATTGCGCCGGAGAAAGTGGAGGTGGTGTGGCTGGGTGTGGATGACTCATTTCGGCCCTATGATGCCGAGATCGCCGCAAGCAACAATCGCAAGACCAAACTGCACTATCTTGGTGAAGATTGCCCTTATGTGCTGTTCGTGGGCACCATGTCAGCGCGTCGTAACGTGCCTCTGCTGATGCAGGCCTTTGGCGCCGCCAAAAAGCGTTACAATCTACCCCATAAGCTGTTCGTGGTGGGCAACAACATCGAGCACATCCCCCTGGACAAACTGGCTGCCGAGTTTGATATCACTGACAGCTTCGTGCATTTTGGCGGTAGTTTTCCCCATCATGGTGACATAATACCAATTTACAATGGGGCCGACCTTTTTGTGCTACCGTCGAACACCGAGGGTTTTTCACTGACGCTGCCGGAAGCCATGGCCTGTGGTGTACCGGCCATCACGTCCGCCAACTCCTCCCTGGGAGAAGTCGCAAACGGATACGCCCATACTCTCGAGGACATCAACCTTGAGAGCCTCAGCGAAGCGATGGGGCAGGTGCTGTGTGATCGGGAATTGCATGAAAAACTCAAGCAACAAGGGCTCGAACGGGCCAAAGATCTGAGGTGGGACAAATGTGCCCGCAAAACGTTGGCCATTCTGCAACAGGTCGTTTCGGCCTGAGCGATTACAAAGCCAATGGCAACAGGTGGTTAAGCAAATCGAATGTACATCAGGAATTCAATATGAAAACAATCATACTCGCCGGGGGACTCGGCACTCGATTGGCAGAAGAGACCCATGTTAAGCCAAAACCCATGGTGGAGATCGGTGGTAAGCCTATCCTGTGGCATATCATGAAGATCTATGGGAGCCAGGGGTTTAATGAATTTTATACTGCGCTTGGCTATAAGAGCGAAGTCATCAAGGATTTTTTTGCCAACTACTACCAACGGCAAAACAACCTCCGCATCGAAACCAGTAGCGGTCAGGTTCAGGTGCAGGAAAACGAACACACGCAAAATGAAGACTGGATTGTCAATCTTATTGAGACCGGTAAACTGACCAATACCGGCGGCCGGATCAAGCGCATGAAATCCTGGGTGGGTAATGAAACCTTCATGATGACCTACGGTGATGGCGTGGCCAATGTCGACATTGATGCCCTGATCAAATTCCACAAAAGCCAGGGGCGCCTGGCCACCGTATCTGCGGTACGGCCCCCGGCCCGTTTCGGCGGTATTTCCTTTGAGAACGGCATCGTTAAGGAATTTATCGAGAAACCCCAGATTGGGGAAGGCTGGATCAACGGCGGATTTTTCGTGCTGGAGCCTGGCATTTTCGACTACATCGAAAACGATGACACCAGCTTCGAGAAGGAATCATTGGAGAAATTGGCACAAGACGGACAACTGGCAGCCTACCAACACAACGGCTTCTGGCAGTGTATGGACACCATTCGTGATGTTGCACTGGTCAACAGTCTATGGGAAAGCGGCGATGCGCCCTGGAAAAGCTGGTAACCACGAATTCATTGCACTTTAAACTCTATTACCATTACAGGAAAGGTCATGTCTGAACGAGCCACCGATTTTTGCCGCTGCTGCGAAAGTACAAATATGCTACTGTTTCTGCCATTGGGCGCTCACGGACCCGCTCAGGCATTTCTGAGACAGGATCAGTTAAACGACGAGCAATTGTTCGAACTGAACACCCACGCCTGCCTTGACTGCGGTCTGATCCAGGTGCCTGATCGCATCCCACCGGATTTTTATCGTCATTACCTGTGGATTCCATCCACCGCCGCACAAATGCATACGCATTTCGGTGAACTGGCGGCCAAAATCAAATCCAATCTGATCAGCGACGGTAACGACTTGTTCGTCGACATCGGTTGCAACGATGGCTTGCTGCTGAAATCCGCCCACGATATCGGCATCCGTACCCTGGGCATTGATCCAGCGGAAAACATCGGTCAGATGGCGAAAGACAAAGGCCTGGATGTAATCAGTGAATATTTC
Source organism: Ketobacter sp. GenoA1 (assembly GCF_003671475.1). Lineage (NCBI taxonomy): Bacteria > Pseudomonadati > Pseudomonadota > Gammaproteobacteria > Pseudomonadales > Ketobacteraceae > Ketobacter > Ketobacter sp. GenoA1. Next base: position 306,894 of record NZ_RCHM01000045.1, read on the forward strand.
AATGCCACCACTGCCGCAGCGGCCGTGGCGCAATATGGCAAAGCAAAAGTCATCACCTCGAACAATACCTTTAACCATATTGATAATCTGCATGATTTTATGGCAGGCATCCAGATCCTGCTGGATGACGACGGCACCTTTATCGTTGAAGTCCCGCAGGCCATTGAGTACATCAACAAACTGATGTTCGACAACATCTACCATGAACACGTTTCCGTGTTCAGCGTAAAGTCGCTGGTGGACCTGTACCGCTCTTTTGGCATGGAAATCTATGATATTGAAGCCATTGATGTGCAAGGCGGCTCAATGCGCATTTATGCTCGAAACGCTGCGGATTCCGGCACCATTCCGGGTATCGTAAGCGAATGGCTTGGCAAGGAGAAAGCCGTTGGTTTGCTGGACGCCGACACTTATAAGCAATACAAGCTTGCGGTAGAAAAAATCCGTGACGAACTGTGCGCGATCCTGGCGGACATAAAGGATAACGGCAAAACGGTCTTCGGCTATGGCGCCTCGGCCAAAGGCAACACCTTACTGAACTACTATGGTATCGGCCCCGACACAATGCCGTTCATTGTGGACAAAAACACACTGAAACACGGCTTGTACTCCCCCGGCATGCACATCCCTGTTCATCCGGTGGAAAAGATCGCAAGCGACAAACCGGATTACATCCTGATCCTGGCCTGGAATTTTGCAGATGAAATCATGGAGCAACAAGCAGAATTCAAGGCCGCCGGTGGAAAATTTATCATACCTTTTCCCAAACCGAAGGTAGTATAAAACCTTTGCTGATGGCTGCGGTGGTACAACAGGAAAGTAGTTACCATGGTTAACCCGTTACTTTCCATTGGTTTCATTCAGGTTCTGATCATTCTGGTGAACATCGGGCGCGCCAAGGTCCTGTCCATGCTACTTGGCCCTGCCGGGTTTGGCATCGTCAGCACCATCGATCAGGTGGTGCTGTCATCGGTCCAGCTGGGGGGATTTGCCATACCGTTTATCGCCCTGAAGTTTCTCTCTCACGCTCACAGTGAAAGCCACGACCGCCTGGCAATCACCTTCGCCAGCTTTTTCCGCGGCCTGCTTGCGCTCTCCATTATTACCACCCTGTTGCTACTGGGCGCCATTCACCTGAAGCCGGATCTGTTTGGTGAGGATATTGTTCCCTACGTTGAATACCTGAATCTGGCTTTACTGGGTGCCCCCAGCCTGATGCTGGGTATATTTTTTGTCAACACGCTGGCCTCAGCGCAACAGGCTGCGGGAAGTGCCCGCCTGAATCTTTTGGTCACCCTGGCATTGGCCATCGCCGCGTGCATTGGTGTCTGGGCAGGCGGTATCTGGGGGCTGTACATTGCCACACTGTTAACCGGCCTGGGCACCACGGTTGTTACGCTGATCTATCTTTCCCGCGGGCTTAATCTGGGTGTGCTTCATTCCGGAGCCGGGATCTTCAGGCAGCTGAAACAAAAGCCGCAGATCCTTACGATGGCAGGTGCGCTGTATCTGGCCATGTCTGCCTACACCATTGCCATGTTGATCGTGCGCTTTTTTATTTTCTCCGTGTACGGAGAGGAGGAAGCCGGTTATTACCAGGCTTTACTCAGTATTGCCCTGGCGCTGGGTGCCATCGCCGGGCCGATGAACAGCTTGTTCCTGACTCCCATTCTCAATCGTGACATGGCGCCACGCCTTAAGTTCGAAGCGGCACACGATTTCCAGAGCAACCTGTCACTAATACTGACTGCTATTGCCCTGCCCGTAATCCTGTTCCCAAAACTGGCGCTGTTTACGCTGTTTTCATCCGAGTTTATATCGGTGTTTCACGTGGTTTTCGTGTTCGTCTTTTGGCAGTGTTTCTACCAGATCACCAACACCTACCAACAATTATTAATCGGCCTGGACGACGTGAACTTCTGCACACTCAGCCTGGTGAGTGGATACAGCGTGGCCATATTGGCCTGCTACCCCTTAATTGAGCACTTTGGCCTGGTGGGCGCGGCATTGTCGCTCACACTGGCCAACATCATAACCCTTCTGTTCATCAATCACCGGATGAAGAGCCGCTATGGATCGCCGGTTCCCACGGAATTATGGTTTAGAATCGCATTTTGCCTGGGCACAATCGCCGCCTTCGGCATGGTATTCACGCTGCTGGAAGAGTGGACGCTAACAGGCATAGGAACCCGATCAGCGGTGGCGGTAATCTACATGGCGGTGCTGTGGCAGCTGTTGAGTGCCGATCAAAAAAACCAGCTGCTCGCCCTGCGCAGCAAGCTTCCTTTTTAGCCGGTTTACAGATCCTTGATTTTGCGTGCCGGTACACCCGCCCAAATTTCATTGGCGGGAATCTCACCGGTCACAACGCTGCCCGCCCCCACGATGGAGTTATCCCCCACCCGGGATCCGGCAAGCAAGCAGGAGTTGGCACCGATCCATACATTGCGCCCAATAATCACATCAGTGCGGTTTTCATCCCAGGGGCTTCGAATATGCAGGTGATCCTTATCCGTTGAGTGATTCGCAGCCACCACTACGCTGTGCTCACCGATGCCTGAATACTCACCCAATTCGATCACCCCTCCCGCTGCCCGGATATTGACACCTGTACCAATGACACTATGGTCTTTCAGAATCAACTTACCTTCTTTCTGGCTATTCTTGGTTTTCTTGAACACAATAATTTCTGCACCCGGCATCACATAGACATCTTTGCCGATCTCCAGGGAATCCAGCCAGTTGAAACCATAATTCCAGATTACTGAGTGGTGGGTATACAAGGTGGGGTTGTAGTACTGTATGCGGTAGCGCAACAGGCGCTCTATCCAGGCCTGCTTTAGTTCTCGCAATATGATCAGAATATAGTTAACAGGATTCATAAGGGCCTCATGGCGCTGCCAATAGCATAAAGTCAGTGATTTCCATTCAGTGCACTAAACGCAGTGCAGCTTTGGATCGGCGGTATCCTTGCCATTGTAGAATGGCAGCAGCAAGTACCATCACAATGCAAAGTACAACAAATACCAGGCTGCGTTTTTCCAGATACTGGTAAACAAATCCATGCACTACCACGGCGGTGGCATAAAAATAGGTTAGCTTCTGATGCCGCTTCCACTTCTGTACACCATACCGTTTTAAAACGGTATTGCGCGACAGGTACAATAGATACAACACCATGAGGGTCGCTATCACACCCAGGTAATTGGTGATGCCAAACGGCCCATACCGGAAGGGAATCAGATGCTGCTGATCTGCAGGATACAAAAAATACAGCCAAACTTTACCGGCAAAATGCACCTGCAGCCCCAACACCATGTGTATTAATGCCAAAACCCCACCCCAAATGGCAACATCACGACGCAGGTAACCCGATATAGGGTTATGTTTGCCAACAATCACATTGTAAGGCCCGATCATGAGTGTGATCACCAGCAACAGCAGACTCACCCAGGCTGTAGCAATGCTCCAGTTCGACATGGGTGTGGCACCCGGCATCATGCTATAGCAGGCCAGGGTTAACCCAGTGGCCAGAACTGCCAGCACAGCATGGCGAATCAGACGTCGGCCTTCCATCCTGGTTAGGCCCCCGGCTTGGCTGCTGCCACCACAGCGCCCCCGGTCTGATACACCAGGCGCCCGCCTTTTGCCAACACAGCTTCGCACTGAGACATGAATTCCTGCTTCAATGCTTCCACTTTTTCCGGCGCAGCCTGCCCAATACGCTTACGTGCCAAACTGGAAAAGGTCATCTGCAGTAACCAAAAATCTTCGGCACTGGTCACCTTGGAGTACTGTCCCTTCCAGAATCCCTTGGCGTTTACAAAGCCGGCACCCTCTACCAGACTCTTGAGGGAACCACTGAACCCATGGTGATGCTCGGTCCATTCGGTAGTCTCTTTTTCTTCCCGCGCGGGCAGATGTTTTTCAACAAGGTGGTCGATGAATTCACAGGCACTCAGTTCACGGCCGGTGGACTTTCTCAGGATACTGCCGATCCGCCGAAAGGCGGCAATCACGCCTTCTTTGCTGAACAGGGAAGGGCTGCTGCCCACGGCGACCACCACCGCGCCACCAGGCTTCAGCACCCGAAACATCTCCTGCAATGCCTTGTCCGGATTGGGAAAGTGGCGCAACGCATACAGGCTCAGTACAGCATCAAAACTTTCATCTTCGAAATCCAGGTTTTCGGCGTCCATTTTCAGGAAGGAGACCTGCTCATCCAGTCCGGCGGCGCGGGCTTTGGCAGCGGCCGTTGCCAGCATGCCATCGGACAGGTCAATGCCCACTACTTCTGTGCCTTGGCCCAGGCGCTTGACAACATCCAGCGCAATCACCCCGGTACCGGTGCCCACATCCAGCACCCTGGCTGCAGATTTCAAACCCGCCGCCGCCAGCATGGGTTCCGGCATGTGGGAGGTAAAACGCTCGGTGTACTGATCAAAGTAGCCTACTACTGAATTGTAGCTATTGGCATCTTCCGTTTTAAACTCGTTCTTGAATTCAGTTGTCATTTTGGCTCACTTGCAGCATGTATTTTGTCTTGCACAATGTACTCCGGCTGCCTCTGCTTCAGGCCCACTGGACTCCCAACTTGCTTTCCAACACTGCCCAGGCAAAGGCAGCAGAACTGTACACATAATAGAGCTGATGAAACAACAACCCGGCCACAGCAAACACCAACCCCTTGCGCCTCAGGAACAAGGTGAAGATCTCGCGGTTTGCGTACAGTACGGCGCCAAAAGCCAGAACAGGGTAAATCCAGGAAACAGCCCCGATCAGGGCAACAGCGGTCAGTAAAAAAAACACCGCGGCCAGCACCGCTTTGATGCGTTCTGCCACACCCACATTCAGGTCGTCGTCCAAACCGCCGCGAGCCAACATCAAGCGCGCCCAGGGTATGGCCCGACAAAACACTTCCGTATGGATCAGATTTACAAAGCGCCATTCTTTCAGGTGAGTGCACTGTAGATCGGTCAGCAACAGCAGCCTGCCGCCGCCGCCAATAAGGCGGTAGCCCAACTCGATATCTTCAATGGATGGGCGCTTGAACATCTCCACATCGAAACCACCGGCTGCCAGAAACGCGTCCTTACGTATGGCACCGCAGCCGGACCAGAAGGTAGAGGCTTCCCGCCTGGCCCGCTGGTGATAATAGTGATGCACCAGATTTTTGTATTGAGACAGGAAATTCTGTGCCGGAGGCTCATCATCATAGGAACCGAACACGCCCACCACATTGGATTCCTGAAAACCTTCCAACATTACGCGGGCGGCATCTTCATGAACAATAACATCGGCATCAATAAACCAGAGCACATCGCCTTTGGCAACTTGAGCCGCCACATTGCGCGCCGCCCCCGGCCCCAGCCGCCCCCCGGATGGCATGACCTCAGCACCCAGCTCCCGGGCCACCTCCGGAGTTGCATCACTGGAGGTATCGTCCACCACGATCACTTCAAGCACCTCGCCACGGTCTTTCATTGCAACCAAAGGCGGCAAGCTCTGCTTGATGAATTCAATTCCGTTATACACAGGCATGATGACACTGATTGTTAACACATCATCCGCTGGCGATTCTGATTGCTTCATATTGGTTTCCACGTTAATGCCTCTTTTGATTTTTGGGCCTGAGGTAACCCAGCGTCTCACCCACCGACCAGGCCAGCAGGAAAACGACCAACCACCCGGCTTCGGTTGCACTGCCGATCCGCAAGCCATAGCTGTGTGCCTGGGTCAAAATTTTACGCCCAAAGACAAACGGTATCAAAGGAGAAAGGCACAACATCAGGCAACGACGCGCCGTACTCATGGCCTCCGCCCTGGCGGCCCCAAATTCGATACCATGCTCATAGCGCTGCGCCATGAACTGCCGCACACCATACTGATTATGATGGATCACCACCAGCTCGGGGTCGTAGCGCATAACCAAACCGCCGGCAATAAAACGCTCATGAAATGATGGCTCCCAAAACCCCAGCTCCAGTAGTTCCGGGTAAGCCATAATGGCGGCTTTGCGGTAGATGGCATTATCGGCCGCCAGATCACTGGTCAGCGTAGCCGGGCGTGCCTTGGGATAACGCACATAACGCAACATATGGATTGCGCGACCGTGGGCACAATCGCCCTGCCTGTTCTCAATAGCGCCGCCAACTGCCACCAGTTCGCTGGCCAGATCATAGGATAGGAGCCGGTCAAGCCAATCCACTGCGGGCACACAATGGGCAGTGGTCAACGCCACGTATGCAGCGCTTGCGGCTTTGATTCCATCCCGCCATAACACCGGTATCCGGGCATTACCGGCAGCCTGTAACACCCACACATTGTCGAGCTCAGGCACACCCGGCAACGCCGCCACCGGGGAGCTGGAACAAACAATGAACTCAACACGAGGACGTCGCCCGGGATCAAGTGCAGCAAATACCCGCTGCAGGTTTCCGGCCGCCAACTCTTCGGCAATGATAACCGTCACATCATACTCTGACATCGTCCTGGCTCTCCCCATCCACGGTTTTTTCAAGCAATCTTTCGATCAATGCCAGGTACGATTTCAGATGCACCGCTTCGGTATAGTACTGTTCGTAGGCTGCACGGGCCTTTTTCCCAAGCTCGGCACGCAGCGTTGAATCCTGGCTGAAGGTTTCCACAATGGTGCGCAACCGGGCTTCAGTCTCATACAAAAAACCGGCCCCGCTTTGATCAATGGTTTCCCGGTTACCACCGGCAACCCGAACGATGGCCGGGGTGCCGCAGGCAAATGCCTCCACCACCGTCAGGCCGAAGGTTTCAGGCGCCAAGGACGGCAGGATAAGCGCGGCCGACTGCCGGTAGAGCTGTTCAAGTTGCTGTTGGGGCAATTGCCCCAGGAACTGAATATTGGGATACGACTGATAGCGTTGCCTGAGCTCTGGAAGCAGGTCACCATCACCCACCACCGTGAGGGCCACATCCGGCCATTTGGAGAATGCCGACACCAGCTCCCCCACACCCTTTGAGGCGGTGATCCTGCCCACGGTTAAAAAGTGGGGTTTACCTTCACTTTGATCATCGAACTGGCTGGGCGACAGGTATGAAAAAAGGGGTATTACCTCAATGGGTGGCTTGATGCCAAACGCCCGGTGCTGACGGGCCGTGTACTCACTGGGTGATATAAAGCTGTCGATGGATTCCGTGCAGCGGGTCAGCAGAGGTGTATAGCGCCACCACTGGGGGGGGATGCCGGATTTGAGGCTACAGCGGATGCAATCTCTTTTATCGCAGGCACGCTGTTTGTTCTTCCAAAAAATGTGGGTGGCACACACCAGCCAGTGTTCATGCAACGTGTACAGGTTCAGACGGGCGCGACTCATGGGCAACACACCCGGCCCACCCACCAACGAGACGTTATGAAAGTTCACCACATCGAATGGTTCACTCAGAATGTCTTTCAAGGCCCGATGCTTCAGCATCGGCATACCCGTTTGCTGTGTCAATAACGGTGAAAGCAGACCAAAACGGCTGTGCAGCCGATGCACTCGAACCAGGCTGTGAGAGGCGTCAACATGAGGCTCTGCCCCCGACAACCGATAGGCATCCTCGCAATGCACCACCGTCACCTCATGCCCGCGATTAACCAACGCCTCCGATAATGCTCTGACATAGGTTCCGTCACCACCAAAGTGATAGGGTGGATAAAACGTGGTGACCATACAAAAACGCATACTAGGTGCCACCGCTTGCCCGGGCCCGGGCGGGAACCACGTTTTCAAGGTAGCCTAACGCCAGTTGCGCAGCGCTGACCCAACTGAAGGTGGCAGACCGGTCCACCGCAATCTCAGCCAGCTGCTCCCGCAGGCCTTCGGTATTGGCCAAGGTGATAATGGCATCACTGATGCTTTGCTTGTTGTAGGGATCGAAATAGACACCGGCCTCCCCCACCACCTCCGGCAAGGAACCCAGATTACTGGACAACACCGGAGTACGACAGGCCATGGCTTCCACCGCCGGCAATCCGAATCCTTCCGAAAAGGACGGCATGGCCGCGGCAAACGCATCGTTGTACAGCAACACCAGATCATCATCGGAAATAAAGCCGGTAAAGTGCACTCGCCCTTTTAACTCAGCCCCATCGGCAAGCTCAGCCAACATACCATAATTTGAATGGAAGCCCGCTCCACCGTAATCCCCCACCAGCACGATATGAACATCATCATCCTGCAAGGCAGGCCGGGCATGGGCAAACCCTTCCAGCAAACCCGCAAGATTCTTGTGGGGTGCCAGCCCGCCGACGTAGACAATCAAACGTGCCTGCTCCGGCACCCCAATGCGCGCACGCAAGGCGGGCCTGGCGGAAAGGTCATCCAGCTGCCGGAAAATCCCGTTGGGCGCCTCACTGATCACATCAATACGCGATCCCTTAACACCGATATAACGTTCAATTTCCTGCTTCGCCGCCTGCGAAACGGTCATCACCCGATCACATTGCAATAGCGCCAGCTTCACTTTCAGGGTCCAGAACAAACGCCCTTTCCAATCGGGGAAAATCATCTCGGGGAAGTGTTCCGCGATGGCATCATGCAATGTCACAACAGACGGCAGCCGAAATGGTACCGGGAACCAGGAATAAACCGCAGGGAAAAACATTACGTCAATGTCTGTTGCGGCAACCGCTTTATATAACTGAATCATGTCCGCAATCGAGCGGCTGTCATTTGCCACCGCCGCAGCGGTTAGTGGTCGATGGGGGAACACACGGACCAGGTTAATATCGAACTGCTCAAGATCCGCATCCGGTTCCTGATCAATAAACAAATAAAACTCGTGATCGGAATCGAGCACAAACATGGCCCCCAACAATTCGCGGGCCATACGGCCGAAACCACGCTTGTTCCACCAGCAAGTACCATCAATCCCAATCTTCATCAACGCCAATGCCCCATGCTTTTCGGTGCCCCCAACAAGACGCCTGCCACCTCCCCCAGCGACCAGAATGTTTCCAGCAGGAAGATCCACATCACCACTTGCAGCGGCTTGTTTATCTCCTCCATGCGGTGCATAAAACCCATTGCCCGCAACGACAACACCAGTGGCAACAGCAACGCCTTGATCAACTGTATTGCTCTTGCTGGCAGAGACAGCGACTGGGCGAGCTGCCCTGAATACAGGTGTCCATGATGAAAGCGCGTACGCAATCTCGCGCTCCACTCGTCATCAACAGCGTACCGATTCGTAAGACCGGTTTCCATCAGCAAAACACCACCGGCCTGAATCAGTGCGTCATTGATGTTGGCTTCGATCAGGCCATCGGTTGCAGACTGAACCAACTCCTCCACGGCCTGCTTACGATAACAAAACAGATTTCCCGGTAGCCGCTCTACTGCCACCGAACTGGCCGCATCGCCTGCGAACACCTGCTGACGATGATATCGGCCATATTCGGTACAACCCAAGGCCTGAAACCGTGGCTTCAGTGCCGCGTCCACCACCACCGGGCCGGACGCTGCTGCCACCTCCGGACGCCTGAACGCCGCATCAACACCGGCTTGAACGTGTTCAGCGGAAATGCGGGTGGAATCTTCCAGCATGACCACAAATTCGCCCTTTGCCTGCAGAAATCCGCGGCGGCGGCGCTGGGGCAAGGGGGCGTCACATACCATGACCGTCAGGTTCGGAAACGCCCTTTCAAGCGCCGGTTGCGCTGACCGGGTCACCACGATGTATTCTGCCTCGGCCCCCATGACCGCGTCGATACAGTCCTTGAGCGCTGCCCCGCCCACGAGCTCGATCACCACAATGGAAAGGCGCTGTTCCGGGAATTTGTCCATGGGTTACCAACCAGTCCGTACTCTATTAATCTTCAGATAACTCACTCAGGCCCAACGATGCGCGCGCTCACCTCGGCACAGGCTGCTGCCACCTGTTGGTTGGCCCGGTCAGGCAATGGTGCGGGCCCTGAGGTTTCCGCCGCGGTATAAAACTGCAACACCAGGGCCTTTAAGCCCGGGTAAGCGGGTTCACCTTGTAAAGCCCGTCGGACCAGGTTCAGGCCGGCGGCCCATAGGGTTTTCAAGGCAAGACTAAACGGCGCTGTCAGCTTGGTGAAACGGGAAACCCGCGCGCTTTCCTGCACCGCATAACCGTGAAACAGATTGACGTGCACCGCGCCTGCTGCATGATACAGCTTCATATGACAGTGGGTAGGGCGTGCTGAGAGGCTCAACTTGATGGAAACGGGAATCTGCCGGTAGTGCCCATGCATAAACAATTCCCCCGGTGCCGGGTTATCCATCAACCAAGCCCCTACGTCCAACGCCTGACTGTCCGCATCCGGCCATAGACTTAACAAGATGGAAAATGGGTGCGGTAGAATTTCCACCAGGATCTGATTGAGCGCCTGCAGCGCTTTACCCTCACCCCCCGCGGAAGCAAAATCGAACGTGATGGCCGTGGGAGGCGCCTCCCGAGAGGCCATCTCACGCCGGAGCTGGTCCACCCCGGTCTGAAACGCAAACTGGTGCACCGGACACAACAGCACCCCCTGTTCTGCCGCCATGGCCATCAGTTCACCGGCCTGAGTACAGGTTTCGGCGATCGGTTTTTCAACCAGAACATGCTTCCCTGCCTCTAATGCCAGCTTGGCCAGGCCATAGTGGGTGGACAGTGGGGTACAAATATGAACTACATCAAATTGGGAAGCGGACAGCGCGTCCTGCAGAGAGGGGAATGCCTTGCCACCGAAGCGGCCGGCCAGACGCTGCGCCGCCTCGAGGTTTTGATCGATGACTGCAGTAATGGGGCGATTGAGCTGCCTGGCTGTGTAGGCATGCCATCGCCCCATCAATCCTGCACCAACGATGGCTACTCGGACTGGCACGCCTCATCCCGGTAAGCATCCCTTTTGGGTTCGCCGCCGGATACGATTTCCTGATAATCCGGCTCTGTGTTCACTGCCAGGTAATCCACCTCGTAACCCAGCAAGTGGCGGCCCAACAACAGCCCCATTTCAATTGAGTGATCGGCATTATTGTATCGGTGTGTACCACCACGCCCAACAATATAGAGCCCTTCAAACTGATTGAGATACTCTTTCACCAATTCAATCTTCGGAGCGTAATCCAAATCATAAACCGGGTATGCCTGTAACGCGCGCACCACTTTCCAGTCGACCACTTCGCCGGGCTTCACCAGCCCCAGCTTGTTCTCCAGATCCTTGACACACTGCCTGGCGATATCATCATCGCTCATTTCCCAGATGTTGTCCCCCCGGGTACAAAAGCACTCGAGCACGAGAGACGTGGTCTCTTCGTTCGGCACCATTGCCTTACTCCAGTTCTTGGGTTCGTGCAGGCGGCCGAAGATAACGTCTTCATCCTGCACGTAAAGCCAGGTATCAATTGATACCTGTTGCTTGTTTACGATCAGGTTGACACAAATGATATCGCGAAAGATCAGCGACGATGCCGCTTCGATCACTTCCGGCTTGGGAGGCGGATCGATTAATCTCGGCAATACACCCAGTGGAATGGTTGAGACGACGCACTTTGCATACTCGGTATGCTCCGCACCATCCTGGGTTTTATACGTTACCTCGAAATCGTTGGGCCCGTTGTATTTAATTGCCGTCACATTGGATTCGAGACGAACCGAGTTATCCGCATACGAATTTTCGATATCTTCCGCCATACGCTGGGGAATGCGAACGTAGCCGTCACGGGGATACATAAACTCTTCAATCAGGCTTTTTTTGTCCGTCTTGGTGTTGAGCAACGCTTCCTGGATAACCGTCCAGATAGACAACCCTGCACTGCGCTGGGACACCCAGTCAGCGGAAAGCTCTTCACAGGGCAGCCCCCACACTTTCTCGCTATAGCGTCGGAAAAACATGTCGTACAGTTTTATTCCGAACTGAGCAACGTAGGCATCGCGCATGTTACGAATGGGCTTGTTGAACACCGAAAACTGGAGCGCTGACAACAAATAGGTGATCCCCGCCCAACCTATGGTAAAAATTCCGGAATTCTTGATGACGTTTCCGAAACTGACCGGGTAGGAATAGTACTTGTAATCGTAGAAGATACGGCTGATCCGCTCGACCCAGATATACTCCCCTTCCATCAAGCGCTGAAACCAACGGTTGAGATGTTCATTCTTGGTGAACCAGCGGTGGCCGCCCAGGTCAAACTTGTAGCCTTTATAGACGATGGTATTGCACAATCCACCCACAAAGTTGTTGCGTTCCAGCACCGTCACTTTATGACTGTTATGAGTGCTGACTTCGTGGCCTGTTGCCAGGCCTGCAGGGCCCGCGCCCAGAATGACAACATGCTCCCTGTTATCCTGCTTATCATTGACGCTCATTGATTACCCCTTCCCCTCGCGCAGGTCAACCACCTTGTTATAAATGGCCGCCAACATCACACTACTCACAAACACCAGCACAAATAATTCTAACGCCCCGATTAAGCCGCCCACCACCGACACGGTATAACCCGGAAGATAGTTGCCCAGCAGGGCGGCGTGTACGCTGCTGTCAGCCGTGCCGCGCAACACCAGCCACACCGTGCTGGCAAACAAAGCCAGGCCAATCGCTGCGCCCAGCGCCGTGCCCAGGGCTACCCCGTACAGGCGCATGGTGGCGGGTTTCAGCATAGGGTCTGTTGTGGCTTCCTGTTCACTGATATAGGCCGCCAGATTGCGCCCTACCACACGGCCATAGGACCAGTAGATCAGGTAGCCCGCCAGGCCGGCAAACAGAAAGGCCCAGATGGCGCCGATCAGGGTGCCACTTGGGGACACGCTATATCCCGGCAGGAACACACCCAACAAGCCCAGGTAACCACCGGCATTATCACCCCACATGGCCAGCGACACCTGTGTCATGACAATCAGCACAATCGCGCCGAAAATCCCAAACACCAATCCAAACATTTTGGCGTTGAAGCGGAGTGCAGCCAGAAACAGCTCCTGATTGACTCCCTCCAACGAACCATGAACTTTAACCATAATATGACTCTCAGAATATTCGCTTCTAAATTACATGTACGTGATGGCTTTGCTTAATCGGCCAAAACCGCGGTTTTGATCAGCATGGAGGCCAGCGCAATATAGCGGGTCAGATTCCACAACAGGGCAACCACAAACCCGGCAATCGCACCCAACACAAAGCCATCCAGCAGGCCGGCAACACTGCCTGCCCAGCTGACACTGTAGCCCGGCAAATAATCGGATAATACGTTCAGGTGTGGCCCTATGGGATAACCGGCAGGTACATCCTGGAGCAACAGAATTGCGGTGGCCAGGAACAACGCCAGGCCGGTCAATACACCAACAGCAATCGACATCCCCAGCACATCCATCCTGGCAAACATTGCTGACAGTAGAGCCTGGTCTTTCGGTGATGGTTCATTCATATAAGTCATGATCCCTCTGTTAATAATGGATTCCCTGACAGGAGCGCACTGTGTTCAACTGCTTAACCGTGGCACACAACACGGGCACACAACACCACCTTGTACAAAAGATGATTCAGCCTGTGGTATTGCCGTCTCTGGGCACTGAAGCACAACGATAACCGGGCCCTGGAAGCCGGGCAGGCATTTAACCGAAAACGAATTGCCCCAACCGGATTGAAAGCAGCCTCACCACGTTTGCCGTGCATTAAGCAAGAAGCGCGCCTGCGGGCACCCCGAAGCCACGTGACTATATTATAACCCTTGTTTATTTACAACGAAGTTGCCGGCAACCAGCATTACTTCACACATTCCTAATGTAATAGTGTGCAGCTGGACAGAGTGCATGCCAAACCGCGTTCGACATACTAACTCATCCGGTGTCCACCTGGCTTTGCTCAGCCGCCTATGGATACAATCGGCAACACAAAAGAACAAAAGCAACTTGGTTATGCCTATAATAGCGCCCCTAAAATAACCCCGCATAACAGGGGCGTTCAGCAGGAAGGTGACTCCGATACCATGACAACATTGCCAACAAGAATTGCCATACTGGGCCTGGGGGCAGCCGCCAGGAACATTCACCTTCCGGCTTATCGCAAGCTGACCGACATTGAGATTGTGGGTGGCTATGACCCGGTTGCTCCTGAAAAAGGTCAGTTTGATTTCCCGGTATTTACCAGCCCGGACCAGCTGATCGATACCACCAAACCCGATATCGTTGCCATCGCCTGCCCCACTCCGTTCCACTTTGAACTGACGCAAATGGCCCTGAACCGAGACTGTCATGTGTTTTGTGAAAAGCCCTTCACAACCACCATCGAAGAGGCCAAATCACTGATTGAACTGGCAAAATCGAAACAACGCTGGATCGTGGTCAACAATGAATTCCGTTTTATGAACATCTATGAGGCCGCCAAGGAGAAAATCGGCAGTGCGGAGTTCGGCGAGCTGCTGTTTGTCAATGCGCAACAGATGTTCCACGTTAACGCACATACGGAAGCGGGCTGGCGCGGCGACGATCCGCAGCGCACCTGTAAGGAGTTCGGCATCCATGTCCTGGACCTGTGCCGTTATTTTTTTGGCGCCGAACCGATTCGGATCGATGCCAAAATGCCGAAGCCGGGCAACCCGAACGGACCGGATTACCTGAACATCATCCGCCTAGATTTTGCCGATGGAAAAACCGCACAGATCACTCTGGACCGGCTGACAAAAGGCCGGCATCGCTATTTGGATATGAGACTGGACGGCACCCACGGCGCCATCGAAACCGAACTAGGTGGAAATATAACCTTCAGTGCCGGTATTCGCGGTGGTGACCGCAAACCCTTCGTCAATTTTGATGTTTCCATGGGCGGACGAGCCCTGCTCTATCAAGCGGAGGCCAGCAACAAGATTGCGACGGATCCGCTGGATATCTTTGCCAATGCCACCGCCAAACTGATGGCCCGATTTATCAGCGCGTTAAAGAGCGGCGGCACGCCCGATTGCTGCGCACAGGACAACATCAAAACCCTGGCCCTGATGCTTGCCGCCTATGACTCTGCGCACCTGGGGCAACCCGTTGAATTTGCCAGTCAGTGGCTGTGAGCGCGGACACCACGGCCATGACCCACGCCATCACATTGCACATTGCCATCGCAGCCAAGGGAGACACATCTTTAGAGAGCGTGCTGACCGCCCTAACGGATGCACTGTTATTGCACACACCAGACGTTGCCCTGCACCTCCACATTGCACAGGACAGTCACACAGCACCACAAGAATACGAATCAATTGCACTTGAGCTGATTCCCTTGCCGGTACGGACGCATCCTGGCTTTTCCATGGCCTTCAGCCACTGCCCTCCGGGTACCTCCATTCTCAGGTTGTGGGGCGCCGCGCTGGCGCAGAATTGCAGCCAGTATGTTGCGGTACTGGATTCCTGCTGCCCTCCATCCGGGCACTGGCTGGAACATGCCATTGCCGGTATCCGCAAAGGAGAACCTCTGTTTTACGGTGCAGTGGAACCCGCATGGCCATTAACCGATATTCGGATTACCGGCTACTTGATAGAATACGCCCAATTCAAATTCCCCATTGAGTGCGATTCGGAATACCCCGGCAACAATATAGTATTTCAGGCCCGGTTCCTGCCCCCGGCTCAGGAACTGGAACAAAAAGGCTTTTTTAAAACCTTTATGGTGTGGAATATTCAGCAGCAACACAACATTTCACCAACGTTTGTTGATAATATGGAAGTGTTGTACGCAAAGGGGTTTAATATTCCCCATTATTTCAAGCGCCGAAAATCACACGGACAGTGTTTTGGAGGGTGCCGGCACCAGCAGGATAATCAACCACCCCGGTGGGCCTGTATCCTGTTTACACCCGCATTGTTCCTGGTCAGGACAGCCCGAATATACAATTGGATCAAACATAAACCTGGCTTTAAGAAGGCTTTTTTTCGCTTTCTTCCGCTCATCATTGGATCGGAACTGGCCTGGTCCTACGGTGAGTTTGTTGGCTACAGCGTTGGTGCAGGAAACAGCTGCCAGCAACTCGATTAAGGATTACGGTTTGATCTCAACCAGACGTTGTTAGAGTTGACATACTATGGAAGCGACGAACACCGCACCGGCTCCCGATTTTTCCATACTGATCGGCCTGGTGAGTACCGAAGACGAACAGCGGATATTGGAAACGCTGGATTCACTGCGCAACCAGCAGGGCCAGCACCGCTATGAAGTGATCATTGGCGATCGCCGCAATGATGAGGTCAGCCAACGCATTCAGGCAGAGTATCCTGAGGCAGTGCTGCTGCCGGCTGAACCGGGCACCTCCCTGCCGGTTCTGCGCACCCGGGCGTTAGCCAAGGCAACGGGGCGCTACATCATTGTCACAGAAGACCATTGTGTGCCTTCGGCAAACTGGCTGGACAGTTTTGACGCCGCCTTCAGGGCAGCACCGGAAACCTCCATTGCGGTGGGCGGCTGCGTGGAAAACGGTGTCGATGATACCGCCCTGGATTGGGCGACCTTTTTTTGCGAGTACAGCTTTTTCCTTGAACCGGTGCAGGAAGGCACAGGTGAGGTTCTCCCCGGCATGAATGTCGCCTATAAAAAGGAAGCATTCGATGATATTGCCGACGATGTATTAACATCCGGCTTCTGGGAGACCACGTTACACCATCGATTGATTGAGAAAGGCTACACGCTGTATTCAACCAACCAGGTTAAGATCTACCACAGCAAGAAGTTTTCATTGTCGCTGTTCCTGAAGCAACGCTTTATCTATTCCCGTTACTACGCCGGATTACGCTTTCCCACAGAAAAGCGCCTGCATCGTTTGGCCGCCTGTGGCGCAACCATACTGCTGCCCCCGCTGTTGTTCTATCGTATGATCAAGCAGATTCGCGCCAAAAACAGACTGCGAAAAGAGCTGGCGCAGGCCAGCCCGTATCTGGCGTTGTTTATTCTGATCTGGGCTGCAGGAGAAATGTGGGGTTACGCCTTCGGGCAACAACGGGCGCTGAACGCTATTGAGTAAGTGACAGATTCCCTATCATGACACCAGATACCACATTGGAAAGTTCAGCTGAATTTCAGTTTGTTTGCCCGGCTTGCCGGGGCAGCCTGAAGACTCATGATGAATCCTATGAGTGTGCCTCCTGTAACAGGCACTTTCCGGTTTTGTTCGGGATTCCGGATTTCCGCTTACGATCGGACCGTTACCTCAGTCTGGAACAAGAGCGCCTCAAGGCAACGCGGCTGGCGCAAAGCGGACTCGATTTCGCCGCCATGCTGGATCTGTACTACGACATCACCGACGACGTTCCCCCGGAACTGGCACAGGTATATAAGTCCTATCATCAGAATGGCCCCATGCAGGCAAGTCATAGTATTCATCAACTGGCGCTGAGCACGCAGGATTACTATCTGGATGCCGGTTGCGGTACCGGTGGCAGCCTGCTTGCGGCGGCAGACAGCGGTGCGCGCCTGGTGGGCGTTGATATAGCCTTGAGATGGCTGGTGATTGCTAAACAGCGGCTGCAGGAACAGGGTATAGACGCCACACTGGTGTGTGCGGATATTGAATCCCCCCCCTTCAAAAACGGGCAATTCAGCAAAATTGCCGCAACTGATCTGCTGGAAAACGTCTACGACGTTAACCGCAGCCTGCAAGTACTCAGCGCACTGCTGGATACGAAGGGGCGCTTGTGGCTGGCGGGTTGCAATCAGTACTGCATCGGGCCCCATCCCAGCACCCGCCTGTGGGCCATCGGCTACCTACCCGGCCCCTTGCGAAAAAGGGTCACGACTTTTTTTCGCGGTGTGGACTCGTTGCGTTACATCAATCTGATTGACCCCTGTTCACTCATCAAGGCCGGCAGGAAACTGCGCCTTGACCTGGCGTTTGTCGCCCCCAAAAAAGTGGCCACTCATCAATTGGATAGCTACCCCAAACTGGATCAGATTCTAATACGACTTTACGCGTGGCTGGCGATCAAGCCCCTGGCAAAACAACTCCTGATTCTGATCGGGCCCGCCTTTGAAATGATACTGTTCAAAACAGAAGGCGAACCAAACAGGAATCCACTCTTTCACAAGGACACCCAATGACATGATGCGATTTGGACTCATAGGACTAGGGGGCATTGGCCTGGTGCGCAAAAGCGCCCTGGAGCAAAGCGAAGCATGCGAGCTTACCGCCGCTTTCGATCTTAATCAGACGCTGCTGGATGATTTGCCTCCCCACGTTGCCCGCTTTAACGATGCCGATTCGTTATTGAAATCCGATAGCTGCGATGCAGTCATTATTTCGACGCCGACGCACTTTCATGAGGATCTTGCCATTGCGGCACTGGAAAACGGCAAGCACGTGATCGTGGAAAAGCCCATGGCCAGCTCTCTGCAGGCTTCAATCAACATGGCAGATACAGCCAGGCGCTGCAACAAGGTGCTCACCGTTGGCTTTAACCACCGCTATTTCGCCGCCATCAAGGATATAAAACAAGCCATTGATAGCGGCGTCATCGGTACACTCCGCTACGTAAAAGGGTTTGCCGGC
Source organism: Ketobacter sp. GenoA1 (assembly GCF_003671475.1). Lineage (NCBI taxonomy): Bacteria > Pseudomonadati > Pseudomonadota > Gammaproteobacteria > Pseudomonadales > Ketobacteraceae > Ketobacter > Ketobacter sp. GenoA1. The sequence goes on from NZ_RCHM01000045.1 coordinate 325,373, forward strand.
CACACCGGGCTATCCGAGTTCAAATCCAAATGGATGTACGACAAGGATATTATGGGCGGTGGCACCCTGATGGACAACGGCATCCACACGTTGGACCTGGTGTGCTACCTGATGAATGACCCCATTAAAACGGTATCCGGCATGATCAGCACGGAAACCTGGCAACTGGATCGTTCAGAAGACAACGCCTTCGTTCAAATGCGCAGCGAATCCGGCATCATGGGCAGCCTGCACAGCAGCTGGACCGAATGGAAGGGTTATCATTTCTATGTGGAAGCCTATGGTGATCTGGGCATGGCCCGAGCCTATTATGCCCCCATGCATTCAACCATCATCACCCTCGACAAGCCCGGTGGCCACGCCACCAAAAAACGCAACTTCTACGTTGGCTCCATATTTCGTGAGAAGTTCAAAGGCTGGCAGTCCACCGTCATTCAAACGTTCATTGAGGAATTAGACGATTTCATCCGGTTAACCGAAAACGGCCCGGCTGGCGCCATTGCCACCAGTGATGACGGGGTAAGGAGCATCGCCATTCCAAATGCGGTTTACCAAAGCGATGCTGATACCACCATCGTAAATCTGAACAACCTTTGGCAAGCGCCACAAAAACAAGGTAACTGAGCCATGCGAAAAACCATTATCGTAACCGGTGGAGCCGGATTTTTGGGAAGTCACTTGTGTAAAAGATTGCTGGATGAAGGCAACGAAGTGCTGTGTGTTGACAACTTTTACACCGGGCAGAAACGCAATATCGTACAACTGCTGGATAACCCATATTTTGAATTTATTCGTCACGACATCTGTTTTCCCTTATATCTCGAAGCCGATGAAATCTACAATCTGGCCTGCCCGGCCAGCCCGATACACTACCAAAGTGATCCGGTGCAAACCACCAAGGTAAATGTCAACGGCTCCACCAACATGCTGGGCCTGGCCAAGCGTATCGGCGCCAGGATATTGCAGGCTTCAACCAGTGAAGTCTATGGTGACCCCAGCGTACACCCCCAAACCGAAGATTATTGGGGCAATGTGAATCCTGTCGGGCCCAGATCCTGTTACGATGAAGGCAAACGATGTGCTGAAACGCTGTTTATGGATTATCGCAAACAACACCATCTTGGAATCAAGATCGTCAGAATATTCAATACCTACGGCCCCAACATGCACCCCCATGACGGACGTGTCGTTTCCAACTTTATTATGCAGGCACTGAAGAACGAACCCATCACCGTGTATGGTGAAGGCAACCAAACCCGTTCTTTCTGTTATTGCGATGACATGATAGATGGCTTCATCAAAATGATGAGCACTCCGGATGACATAACCGGGCCCATCAATATAGGCAATCCCAATGAATTCACTATTAAACAACTGGCAGAAGAAGTCATCGACATCACCAATTCCAAATCCGTGATTAAATACCACCCCCTGCCCCAGGATGATCCGAAGCAACGTTGCCCGGACATCACCAGGGCCAAGCAGCAACTGCAATGGCAGCCCACCGTAGAGTTGCGCCAGGGGCTCATTCATACCATCGAATACTTCTCGGAGTTAATGAAAGAGGATCCCACATTGTGATCTGTCCGCGCCGGGGCCGACGTGGGCATTCCTGCAAGGCTGACTTATGAACCTTTCTCGTTCTGCTTTCTGGTGGCGGTTCAACCTTGTTATCGCTGTCTTGATCGGCATTGTTTACACCCTAAGCTTCTACCCGGGGCAGGATTGGGGGGGCGACTACAGTCAGTACATACATCACGCCGCCAACCTGATTGAAGGTAAGCACTATTCGGATACGGGATACATCATCAGTGATATTTCTGAATTTGTCGGGCCGGCCGCCTATCCCCCGGTTTTTCCTTTTCTGCTGGCGCCCGTCTATGCCATAACCGGCCTGGATTTCGAAGCGCTGAAACTGGTCTCCCTGATTCCCTTCTGTTTGGCACTTTTATTGTTGCCGGCATTATTTAAAGCCAAGGTTCCTTTTGCTTATTGCTCAGTCATCATCGTGCTGGTGGGAGCCAATCCTTTCTTCTGGGAATACAGCAACCGGGTGATGTCTGACTTTACCTTTATGCTGTTTACCTATCTCTCCCTTTTCCTTATGCAGCGCAACGTCGACGCCCAGTCAGGCGGCAATCAGACAACAAAGGGGGCGACTGCCTGCAACGGCTTGTTGCTCGGCATCACCATGTACCTGGCATTTGGTTCACGTGAGATCGGTATTGTGCTCCCCTTGTGTATACTCACCTATGACCTGATCTGGCGCCGCAGACTATCGTTGCTAACGATTATTTCCTGGTTAACGTTCGCAACCCTGGCCTATGCCCAGCACACACTGCTGCAAGCCAACTTCACCCCGCAACCGGTACAACACAATCTGGCTGCACTGGCGGCGCAGTTTTCCGCTCCGGCCGCCTCCAGTCATCTGGCTTTTATCAATCTGGATCCGGCCTCCATTCTGGATCGAATACTGCGCTATCGATGGGCTCTGAATGAATTTTTACCCGCCCAGCATAACGCCTTCTTTTCCGGCTTGAATACGCTGCTGTTCAACGGTGCCATTGTTCTGGGAATTGCCGGCTTTTTTATCGCCATGATTCGCAAAGTCACGGTCTTGGAAATCTTCGTTGGTGGTTATATCGCGGTACTGCTGATCTTCGGCTCCCCCACTTACCCGCGCTACCTTTTACCGCTGGTGCCGTTGGGCATCTATTATGTTTTTATCTGCATCGATGCGGTGTTCGATAGAATTCACAGCCCAACACTGCGCAATACAGCCCTGGGCACGGCGCTTGCCCTGGTGTTTATCTCCTACGGCAACGGCATCGCGAATCAGCCCTTCACCAATCAGGACATGGGGATCACCCACCCCGATGCGCAGGCTATGTTTGAGTTTGTTCGCAATCATACCGACCCCGACGATACCATCGTTTTCGTCAAGCCCCGAACCATGGCACTGCTGACCAATCGACAATCAATAGGCTTGCTCAGAATGCCTGACCCAGGGCCGGAGCTTATCAACCGTTTTTTCGATGCCGCCGAGGCGGATTACCTCGTTGATATGAATCTCAATGTCTGGGCACGCCCTTTAACCCACAGCGATCTGCCATCCGAACGTTTTCAGCGCGTATTTCGCAATGAGTTTTTTGCTGTCTACCAATACCGGCACGCAGATGAATAACGAAGCCCGATCAAGCTGAAGCCGACTTCGGCAGCATACCGAATTTGATAAAGGCACGTTTCAGTTTATTGAACGCCAGGCGGAAGAACGACCCCCGGATTTCTGCCCGCCTTGATTTTCGCACCAGGGAATCCATCTCCCGGGCGTAAAGCGAAAAGTCTCCTTGCTCCAATGCTTTGACAAATACTTCCCGGGATTTAATGCTTACTTCCGTGCGCAGATCATAGATCCTGCGCCGGGCACGATTAACCGTAAACTCCCCCGGCTTCACGCGCTTGGTAGGGCACCAGATACCCTGCTTCTGCGCCTTGAGCAAACGATAGGAAAGCCCTTCCCGCCGCTGACGCAGCCCTCCGGCCTGCGCCAGAGCAGCCTCCTCCACAGTGAGCGTTGTCAGCATGATCTGATCCTGCTCCCTGGCCTGTTGCAACAGATCATTAATCACCTGATTGCGTACCACCAGCATATTGGTACCCTGCTCATCCGCATCGAACCGGGGCAACCAGGCATCACCAATGGTGAGATCAGCGGTTTCACCCACAATATCATCGCAATAATCGCAGGCTGGCAACATCATGGCGCCACTGTTAAAACGCCCGCCCGGAACTTGCGCTGAATCTTTTTGCACCGTGGTGCCATCGTCGGCGGAAACCCGATAGACATAACGGCGGGCGGAAATACCTTCGCCCTTGGTGCGGTATTGGATGGTTCGGCTTTGTTCCGGCTGCACCTCGGCACCCCAGGCCAATGACAGGCTCCAGTTGATGCTTTTCAAATGACCACAGATGAGCGAAAACACGAAGGGTAGCTTTTCCCGCAGCGTTTCATCCTGATGCTGCAGGCGTCGAATGGCCTTCACCATACAGGGCACGCCTATAAACAGATAACGCCCGGATTTCTGTTCCAACATTTTCAATATTTTTGAAATTTCAACAACGTGATATCGGGTCTTGGCGCCATCCTGCACCTGCTCCATGGTGGTGCTTAGTTCGTAGGCATAAAACGGGCTGCGCAGGGAATCCCGAGTTTGCGCTTTGGCGTGAATAACGCCGTCAATCAGCCCCTTGTCCAGCAGCTGGGCGGCTACCCAGGTTCCCATTCCACCGGAGGTGCCCCGTTCTCGGTAGCCCGCCTCTTTGACGTACCCGGCATAATTGGCGAGGTGGTACCCGATGCTGCGATCAAACGGCAACCCGGGCGGCAGGGATTCCCGTGCCAGCACATCTTCGTTCAGCTCCGGATGCAACGAAGGGCACAGGGCTTCGATACCCGCATCAGTCAACTGCTCGGGGCTCAGGGAATCCAGGTCAGGCACATATTCTCCATAGCGATTGATGTTCATCGCGGTACCCAGTTTGTAGGCGCAGGCACCACAACCAACGCAATAGCCCTGATCCACTACGGCTTTTAGCGGGATTCGATTATCGTGGGAAACATTTCGCATGACATTTAACTCCCGGTGGAATGCGGTAGAAACGGCAAGGCGATCACCCAAATTCGCTGCCTGATGTTTGCACCACGCAGGCTAAACGAAACAGAAGAGTCGGTCGGGCATCATCACCGCCAACGTTAAAAGCAAAACCCAAGCCACGTTTTTCTGCTCTGCGATCAATCCGTCCACATCCGGCCAACCTGCTGTGGACACTGGCCAGGTCGATGTGGTTGCTGTTCTCAGCAAACACTCAGTCGAGCCATACTCCAAACCATCACCATGACCGGCTGATGACAAACACCACCCTCAAACAACGTATTGTAATTGATCAGGTTATTTTCTATTCTTGATGCAATAATAAACCACGCTCATCGCACATTAAGGACAGCATTGTGACCGAACAGGTAGCCACCAATGTACATTGGCATCATGGGGAAATTACCCGTGAAGATCGAACCCGCCTCATCAAACAGAAAGGCGCCACGCTCTGGTTCACCGGCCTTTCAGGCAGTGGCAAAAGCACCGTTGCGGTGGCACTGGAGCAAAAACTTTATGAGTTAGGCCATCTCAGCTATCGCCTGGATGGTGACAACATACGCCTGGGCATCAATAAAAACCTTGGTTTCTCGGCTGAGGATCGCGCCGAGAATATTCGTCGCATCGGTGAGATTGCCAAATTATTTGCTGACACCGGGGTGATCACACTCTCCAGTTTTATCAGCCCCTACCGGGAAGACCGGAACCGCGTACGCGCCATTCATGATACGGCGGGGCTCACCTTTATCGAAGTCTTCGTCGACTGCCCCCTGGAGGAGGTGGAACGGCGGGATCCCAAGGGGCTCTACAAGAAAGCCCGAGCCGGTGAGATTAAAAATTTCACCGGCATCGATGATCCTTATGAAGCTCCGGAAGCACCTGAAATCCACCTCTCAACCGCTGCCATGACGGTGGAAGAGGAAGTGAATCTCATTGTCGACTACCTGAAAACCAACGGTTATCTCGGCCAATAGTCTGCCCCGGCCTGCCGGCATCGTCGCCATTTGGTGGACCTGGGGGTACAATTTCCAGCAATTTTCAATACAGAAGAAAGAAGCATTCCTATGGGTCGAGCATTTCAAAACCGCAAAGTCTCCATGGCCAAAACAGCCGCTGTCAAAACCAAGGTCTATTCCAAATACGGCCGTGAAATTTATGTCTGCGCCAAGAATGGCGGTACCGACCCCGGTGGTAATCTGGCCCTGCGCAGCCTGATTGACAGGGCCAAAAAAGATCAGGTGCCCGGCCATGTCATTGATAAGGCACTGGAGAAAGCATCCGGCGGCAGCGGCGAGGATTTCCAGGCAGCACTGTATGAGGGCATCGGGCCCGGTGGCTGCATGGTACTGATCAGCGCCCTCACGGATAACGGCAATCGCACCTTTGGTGAAATTCGGGGGGTGTTCTCCAAGTGTAAAGCCAAGTTGGGCAGCCAGGGCTCCGTGTCCCACATGTTCGATCACCGGGCCATGTTTGTGTTTCCCGGAGACGATGATGAAGCGATCCTGGAAGCCCTGCTCAATGCCGATGTGGACGTCAGCGACATTGAACAGGACGCTGGCATGATTACGGTACTGGTCCCCCCCACTGAGTTCTTCAAGGCCAAAACCACGCTCAGCGAAGTCATGCCCGAGGTGGAGTTCGAGATGGAAGAAATCACTTACCTGCCGCAAACCTCACACCCGCTATCCGGCGAAGATGCCGAACAGTTTGAGCGATTTGCCGGGCTGCTCAACGATCTGGATGACGTGCAGGAAATTTACCACAACGCTGAATTCTCGGATTAAGCCCAAGGGCATGCTATTGCGAATCGTCCTCCTGCTGATTTCCTGCTTGGTGACCCTTGGGGCCCACGGAGAAGACGCACCCACCGTACGGGAAGTGCTGGAGACGGATTCCAGATCGGAACAGGTTCTGGAACAGGCCAAAGCAGAAAACCTGGCCAGCCAGCCCGGGCGCACGCCGCTTTCCACCGCCCTGGCCCTGCGTGCCGCCGGTGACAGCCAAGACTGGGCCACAGCGGGCGCATTCATAGATACCCGTTATTTGCCTGAAGACATGGCAACCGCCGACGCAGAAGAGTTAATCCGCAAACTGGCGGTCATCTGGAGCCAGCACCGCATCATCGATTTCTCCAGCCTTAGTAATCAGCCCGAGGGTCATCTGGACGATGGCCTGCCCAGCTACCGCGACCTGCTGGGGACCATTCCTTTAAACCGGGATGAGTCCATTCCCATTTATCTGCAACGGGTGCCCGATGGTGAAGGCGGCCGGATCTGGAAAATCTCCAACGCCACTGCCCGCTACATTCCCGAGCTGTGGCAGGTTTACGGGTACAACCCGCTGATCATCCGGCTGGAAGACCACCTGCCCGACTTTAACTTTCTGTACTTACAGAACTGGCAGGTGGTGGGGCTGCTGTGCATTGTTCTGGCAGCGGCGCTGGTGGCCTACGGATTGCGCTGGCTACTGCTCATCGCCATCGAACGCTCAGAGCGCTACCGGGAGAGCATGCATCGCCTGGTGGCGGTGCCCATGCCCTGGTTCGTGTTCTTTAAATTACTCCAGCTTGGTGTGGCTGATTTGGGGCTGTCGATAAAAGCCCGCGTCTATCTCAACGAATCCGCGCTGGGCTATATCGCCACCACCTTTCTGGTGCTGGCTGCCATCGAGTTCCTCACGGCCCTGTTTCTTGGGCGCACGGCAAATCAGCAATACTGGTCCGGCATCATCAGACCCGTGCGCACCATCCTGAAAATTCTGGCCATCATCGTCATTTCAGTACTCTGGCTTACGGAAAGTGGCTATGACATCAATACCATTCTTGCCGGACTCGGCATCGGCTCTCTGGCGCTGGCACTGGCGGCACAAAAAACCCTGGAAAACATGATCGGGGCCATCACACTGTATATCGCCCAACCCATCAAACCGGGGGATTTCTGCAAAGTGGGAAACATCACAGGCATCATTGAGGAAATCGGGCTGCGCTCCACGCGCATTCGCCGCCTGGATCGAACCGTGGTGCACGTTCCCAATTCCTCCCTGGTTTCCATCAGTCTGGAGAACATCAGCGAAAACGATCGCCGCCGCTACAATCGAACGCTCTACCTGTCCCTCTCCTCTTCGGCAGATCAGGTACGCCTGCTGTTGCAACAATTACGGGCACTGCTCGTTGGCCATCCCCGCCTGCTGGACATTGCCACCAGGGCACGATTCGAAAACATTGAACGGGATGCCTACGTGATCAGCATCAACGCGTATGTTGATAGTGCCGATTACGACGTCTACCTTGCTGTGGCGGAAGATCTCAATCTGCGCATTCTCGGCATCCTGGAGGAATGTGATATTAAGCTCGCATTGCCTGAGCAACGCATCCTGCTGCAACAGGATGAAGCCCAACCGGCAGAAAAGAAAGCAGAAGCCAGCGCCCACATCGACCGGCTGGAGCAGGATAGCCGCCTTGCCTTTCCGGACTTCACCGAAGCGGAGAAAGCCAGCCTCAGGGGCCAACTGGACTACCCCGAGCGTGGGCATCGTTAATACCCTCACCCAGGCCCGCAGGCTCAGGTGGGCTCCATGCCGGCCAACGCACCGGCGCGAAACACCACAATATCAGGGACCAGGCGGTAACCCCGTTTCGGCACGGTTTTGATCACCTGCTGACGTGCCGCCGAGTCACCCAACGCCCGCCGGCACTGGGCCACCACTTGCGCCAGGGATTCATCGGACACCGGGCGCCCCCGCCACAACTCTTCAAACAACACTTCCCGCGCTACCACTGCATTCCCGGCGTTCAGCAGCAGGCAAAGAAAATGGAATGTTTTCGGCGCCAGGGGTATATCCCGTCCACTTCGGATCAGGCGCACCTGATCCGGCAGCAAGCGAAATTCCAAGAATTGATACTCGATACCTGACACGTTTCTGAATCCTTTCAGCACGATGTTCGAACCTCATGTTCTTTAGCCATAGTGTGCATGGGCTGGATTCAGTCTGCAGTTAATGATCTACGTATGCATTGTTAAAAAGTGACATTAGATCTGCGCACTAAATCGGAATTCAACAAATCATCAGGCTTTGGTCAGCTTTTTATCAAGCCGCCGGGACACAGCTTGGCTAGGGTAGTCAGCGAGCTCGGATCACCGGGCTCGCAAGGATCATTAATACCAAGGAGCAATATCATGAAAACTGTTTTCACAACCATGCTTTTCAGCGGCGCACTGATGGCCACAACCCTCCAAGCTGCCACCGTGGCGGAGATCCGGGAACTGAGCCCCCAACCCGGACTGCAATACAAGTATGTTATTGACGATCTGGTGGCCGTGCCGACAGCAGAGGAAGCGGATGCCATTCGTTTCACCTCCGGTGCCCACTACTACAAGCAGGCCATTACCAGCACCAAACCCAGAATCACCAGCACCGAAAAATTTGAAACAGTACCCGGGGCTCGCTCGCGCATTGTCGTACCGGCGGGAACGGATGTACTGGTTAATCTTGCCTTTACCGCAGAATCCCGCTGCAACGAACCCGGCAGTATGGCGCCGAACTGGTGTGAAGTTCAGATGTTGGTGGACGGTGTTGAAGCCTCGCCCCAGGCATCATCATTCCCACCGGACACCTATGCTTTTGACAGTACTGACAACGGGTCTGAAACCAATTCCTCATGGGAATCCCATGCCATGGACCGACACCGCTGCATTATCAACAGCAACAGCACCGTGGCCAAAGTGGTGCCGGTGGAGGTGCAGTGGAAAGTCACCAATTTTGACGGCGGCGCAGCCCCTGCGTTCTGGCTGGACGATTGGAGCTTCACCATTCAACTGGCAAAAGGTTGTCGTCAGGAACGGTTAAAAGTGCAGGAATAAGCCCAGCCTATTCCATTAATACGTGAAAATCTTCAGTACCGGGCGCACACCATTCCGGTTGCGCCCGGCCACCCTCTGGTGTCCCACGGCCACATCCTCAATCAATTCGCCCTTATGTCTTAAATGAAGCCCCTATTTGGCGGTTTCGTGCCTGCTCCCCAATGTTCAAGGGCGATATATTCGCAATTCTTAAGCAACCAATGCGTAACACAGAATGCGCGCACTTAAGATCCCACGTTACAACCAAAACAATAATCAAACGGAGTGAATCACAATGAAGAACACGTGGCTGATACAAGGACTCTGTGCAGCAGGGCTGACCTCACTGCTCACGCTGCCCCTTACGCCCCTTACTGCCGCCCCGGTACTGGGGCCCGAGGGCATGGATTTTTATTCGCCCCCCACCATCACTGCAGGCAACCATGGAGATTTGATTTGGTACCGGGAAGCGAATATCGATCTTGGTAAAGATGCACCGTTCACCCGTTCCTGGGACGTTGCCTATTGGTCGGTGGATTCCAATGGCCGACCCAACGTGGTAACGGGCAGTGTTATTTTACCCACCGCCCGATGGAGCGGTACCGGATCCCGGCCGGTATTGAGCTACGCTGTAGGCACCCATGGACTGGGTCAACGCTGCGCGCCCTCGTTGCAACTGGCCGCTGGAACCGATTATGAACAAGCCAACATTGCAGCGGCCATCAATCGCGGCTACGCCGTGCTGATTACTGACAACGCCGGCTACACCAACGGCGATACACCCACCTACCTGGCGGGGGAATCACAGGCCCACGCCGCAGTGGATATCGTCACTGCCGCCACACAGATTCCCGAAGCCGGTATCGTTGACGATCAGGTGGCCATCTGGGGTTACTCTCAAGGTGGCCAGACCGGTGCCTGGATTGCGGAAATTCAACAGGACTACGTTCCCGACATGAATATTGTCGGCATCGCGGCCGGCGGCACCCCTGCAGATGTGCCTTATACCAGTTTTAATCTGGATGGTGATGCCGGTTCGGCATTCCTGCTGGGGGCCATCATCGGCTATGAAGCGGAATACGGCAGTGCAATGCCGTTGTATGAGCTGGCGAATAATTATGGGTTACAGCAAATTGAAGTCGGTAAATCGCAGTGTGTTTTTGAATCGCTGTTCAAATTTATGGGAGATGAACTGGCGCAATACACCCTGGATAACCGCCCCCTTTCCGACTTGATCACCATTGCCTCGGTGAATGAGGTGCTGACGGATCAGAACTTGGGTAACGTCAAGCCGAGTGTACCGATGTACATGTACCATGGCCAGGCCGATGAGTTCATTCCACTGGATCAACACATAGACCTGAAAGACAAGTACTGCGCCATGGGCAGTAACATTCGATTCCAGGTGTTTCCCAGCGAACACATCGCCACACAGTTTCAGGCGGCGCCCTATGCACTGGACTGGATCGACGATCGCTTTGCAGGCAAGCCGGCATTCAGTGCCTGTTATACCGGGCAGCCGGAACCCGAGTCGACCGCCAATCCTTATGATGGCGCACTGATATTCACCCTGGACAACTGGAAACTGGATGCCGATATCCGGTTGGGTACGTTACGGCAGAATGTAATCCTGCCTGAGGAATCCACTTTCTACGCCGACTCGGACGTTACCAACAGGTCATTGATCGGTACCCTGAACGTGCCTCAGTTTTTCACCCGGCTCAACATCATCCTGCCACTGGACGTCAATCTGACCATTGACCCGACCCTGCCCACCAGCGGGTACGTTGAGCTGGATACCAGCGGCGACCTGCACATTGATGGCAACGCTTACACCACAGTGAAAGTGAATTCCGCCGGTGTTGGCTGGATTCAAATCCCCTTCGGTTGCCGTACCAAAGAACCGGCGGAATTCCCCATCACCTTTGACGGCCCCATATCCGATCTTGGCGGCGGCAACATCACCTTCAGCGGTACTACCACATTCTCGTCCATGACCGGATGCGGTTTGTTTAACGGCCTGTTCACTGTGCTCATGTCGGGCCCGGGACAGCAATACCGCTTCAACGTATCACCACCGGAGCCTTTCACCTACTAATACGGAACCAACCTGATTGCAGCATTCACAGGTTTCGCAGCGGATCTCTTTCTTGCAGTGAGTCCGCTGCTTTTTTACCCGACACGAATCAGGAATAATACGCACTATGAAAACAACCATCATCGCCGTTATTACCCTGGTGCTGGCCGTAGCAGCCTACTGGTTTGCCGCTGCACCTGAATCCGCACCACACCCTGTCGACCTTGAACAGGCGAGTCATTCAAGTTCCACACAGGAAAACGCGCCTGCTGTTCCCCCCGTTGCGGACTGGACCAGTGAGCTGGTCAACGAATTTCAGATACAGGCCATGGCCGCCGTAACCAATACCCTTGGCCAACCGGAATTTACCGACCGAATAGAAAAACGCCCTGACTTTGTTTCCCCCGCAGAGTGGCTGATTCTGAGCAGCATCGCTCAGCAACACGACAATCCGCACGCTGAACTCACGCGCATGATCAATTTTTTGCGTTTCAGCAAGCTCATGGAAATCTGGGAAAGCGGCGACGACATGGGCACTTTACAGCGGTCTGCGCTCGCCGAGCAGTTATTGCTGAACATACCCAATCGCGTCGAGAACGGTGATCTGGGGTTGAGTCAAGCCCAGCAACTGCAAGCAACGCTGATCAATGACCTGACCACGGATTCCGACTTGCGCCGTCAGCGTCTGTCTGAAGAAAACGCACGCATCGGCGTCACGTTCGAAATAAATTAGCCCCGGCCCGAGCGCGCCTGACCCGACATTTGACCCCGGTAGCGGGCCGGGGTCATCTTTACGTAGCGCTTGAAGAGTTGACGAAAATGGGATTCGGTCAGATAACCCACCCGATCGCAAATCGCTTCCACCGATAAATCCGACTGCTCCAGTAAGCGCTTGGCCTCTTCTATCCGCAAACGCTGCACATAACCCAGCGGCATTTCACCACATGCCTCTTTAAACCGGCGTACGAAATTGCGTTGACTCATGCTATTGCGCCGGGCCAAGGCCTCCAGATTGATTTTCTCGGCAAAATGTTTATCCAGCCACGACTGCACCGCATGAATTCGATTGTCCCGATGCAAGCGATACTCTAACAGGCCCGGATGCCGGTTCTGCCACAAACGTTCCGTATCCAGCATCAGCTCTGCGGCGCAGCGCTCTGCCGTGTCTTTGTCGAACATCTGCTCCACCATGTACAGCGAGAGAACATCACCCGCATAGCCACCGGCACAGGACACCAGTCCATCGCATTCGATCAAAGTGTGCCGGGGATCAAAATCCACATCCGGAAACGCCTCCCGTAAACGGGAAACCCCCTGCCAATCCGCCGTGGCGGTTCTGTTTTCCAACAATCCACTTAAAGCCATAAACACAATGCCGGTGCCCAGCGCACCAACCAATGTGCCCTGACGGTGTTGCTCACGCAGCCAGCACAGCGCCGCAGTTTGCTGCTCAGGGTCGCTTTGGTAATCCAGACAGGAGGTGATCATGATGGCATCGGCCGCCCCCACTTCCGCCAGTGGCTGATCGGCCGCAATTTCCAAACCGCTGCGGGAAACCACGGGGCCACCGCTCAAGGTTGCCACGGTGAGTTTGAGATCCTGACTTTCCGCCACCTGAGACAGTATTTCCAACGGCGTGATCAATGCCGATCCCGACTGGTTATTGAGTGCCAGTAACACTATGTGCTTCATGCACTGTCTCTCCCTGACCTAACACTAGATTGTAAATATCGGCTACCGATCAGCAAATTATCCCGTGGGACAAACTTGTAGACACTGACTCAAGCGCCTGCCATGTGGGGCGGCTGGGTCATTACCTCCTTTCTCTGCACGGATAACGTACAAATTATCTCCTCCCCCCCTCTTTGTGGGGGGAGGGAACACGTAACATATTTGCAGCATTTAGCTGTTAGCTTTCTCCGACATTGGTCAGCATACAACCAGTAGGAGAGAGATCATGACCGACGATCTGCAATACAACAACGACAATGACATCACCAACCACAGTGGTAACCGTCCCTTCGAGGAGGTGCTGCAATCCAGCCTGGGCCGACGCCAGGTACTGAAAGGGGGAATGGGACTGGCCGCAGCATCCTTTGTAGCCGCCCCCAGTCTGGCCAGTGCCGGACACAGACACTGGCCGGGGCAACGGCCTCTGATTGATTTCACACCGGTGGCTCTGGCGGACGGTAACGGGCCGATGCCCGCGATCTCTGCGGATTACCAATACGACGTTTTGATTCCCTGGGGCGAACCTCTGGAACCGGGCGGCCCGGCATTCAGCTGGCCACCCAACGCTGCCGATCAAGCCCGGCAAATCGGCATCGGCCATGACGGCATGGCCTTCTTTCCCATCGATCACAAAGAATGTGAAAGCTTCAACGACAAATTCAAGCGCCACCATCGTGGCCGCCGTGGCAATCAACACGGTATGCTGGCTATCAACCACGAATTCGGCGGCAACAGCCATGTACTGGGCAAGTCATCCCCGGAAAGCCTGGAGGATGTGCGCGTCTCCCAACATGCCCACGGTGTTTCCATCGTTGAAATCATGAATAAGCGTGGCCGGTGGCAGCAGGTGAAAAGTAAAAACGCCCGTCGCATTCACGTTAACACCCCCGTGACGTTCAGCGGCCCGGTTGCCGGGCATCCGTTACTGCAAACACCCGCCGGCAACATTCCCCTGGGCACCGTCAACAACTGCTCATCCGGGCCAACCCCCTGGGGCACCTATTTGACCTGTGAAGAAAACTTCAACGGTTACTTCGGTGCCACCAATCGCGAACAAACCTGGGCGCCCACCGAGTCACATCAACGCTATGGGTTTTCAGCAGGCGGATTCGGTTATGGCTGGGAGCAGTTTGATGCCCGCTTTGACCTCTCCAATCCGGATTATCAGAATGAGGAAAACCGCTTTGGCTGGGTAGTGGAAATCGATCCTTTTGACGCCACTCAAACCCCGGTGAAGCGCACTGCCCTGGGGCGGGTAAAACACGAAGGCGCCACCACAGTGATCGGTCAGGACGGCCGCGCCGTGGTCTACATGGGAGACGACCAGCGCTTCGACTACATCTACAAGTTTGTGTCGGCCGGGCACTACGAAACCATTCTGGCGGCCGGTAAAAGCCCACTGGATGAAGGCACGTTGTACGTGGCCCGCTTTAACGATGATGGCAGCGGTGACTGGCTACCACTGACTCTGGACAACCCGGACCTGGCGGCCCGCTTCGCCGACCTGGGCGAGCTGCTGGTGAACACCCGTATTGCCGCGGACATTGCCGGCGCCACCCCGATGGATCGGCCGGAGTGGACCACCGTGGCACCCAATGGCGATGTGTACTGCACCCTGACCAACAACAGCCGACGTACCGAAGCCAACGCCGCCAACCCACTGGCACCCAATCCCGATGGCCATATCATCCGCTGGCATGATACTGAAGATCATACCGGCACCCGCTTCAGCTGGGATATTTTCCTGATCGCGGAAACCACACACGGTACCGATGAAAGCTTCGCCTCACCGGACGGAATCTGGGCTGATCCGGATGGCCGCCTGTTCATCGAAACCGATGGTGGCCAGAAAGACGGCCTCAACAACCAGCTTCTGGTAGCGGACACAGAAACCGGCAAACTGAGTCGCCTGCTGACTGGAGTGACGGGTGATGAAATCACGGGCATCACGGTGACACCCGATCGCCGTACCCTGTTCGTCAACACCCAGCATCCGGGTAACGGCGATCCAACGCAGTCAAACTTTCCCGCCCCCTACGATGGCATCACCATCCCCCGTGATTGCACAATTGTGATCACCAAGAAAGACGGCGGTATTATCGGTTCTTGATCCGACCCAGCGTCCATGACCAGGTGCAAGCGGACTGCATAGCCGTTTGCACCTTTTTTGTCGTGTTAACGTTCGTAGCTGGCTTCGATCTCCACACTGCCCAGGGCATTCTGGCGTACCATGAATCCCACCATGGCTGCGCTGGCACTGGCATCCAAGGGCAGTGATTCCACCCCCAGAGCGAACAATGTAAACTGATATCGGTGCGGCCCATGGCCGATGGGCGGGCAGGGGCCTCCGTATCCTGCGGTGCCGAAATCCGTGCGGCCTTGCACGGCGCCGTCCACCATCAGCGGGGAGCCATCGGTGCCGGCACCACGGGGGAGTGCACGCACATCGGCCGGTATATTGAATACAACCCAATGCCACCAGCCACTGCCGGTGGGTGCATCCGGATCATGCACCATCAACGCAAAGCTCTTGGTGCCTTCGGGCACGTCACGCCAGGTAAGCTCCGGTGACAGGTTTTCACCACTGCAACCGAAACCATCAAACACCTGTTTTTGCTGCATGGGCTCACCCTGCCGAATATCCGGGCTGGTCATCTCCAATGCCAGCGCAGAGCCCGTGCTAAAACAGGCAGCCATTAACACTGCGGTAATATTTTTCATGGCGTATCCTTTTTTCATCAACCTTTGTTCAGCAAAACTCTAACTTGTTCAGGGCAGCACAACTAGCCTGATTCAGTCAGAGTTTCGCCTGATTCAGCCAATGTTGTTACCGGTTCAGGTACCTGGCTGGGCACCGACTGACGGCTCTGCTTCAGTTGACGGGGCGTCAGACCAAAGCGCTGTTTGAAGCGCTCAGTGAAACGGGATTGGGATTGATAGCCCACCGCTGCCGCCACCTGCGAAACGGGCTGAGCAGTTTCCTGCAGCAACGCAAGCCCCGCCACCAATCTGGCCTGCTCCAGTAAATCACTGAAGCTGGTACCTTCCCCATGCAAGTTACGGCGCAAGGCGGACTCGCTCACGGTTAAGGCCCTGCACACATCGGCTATTTTCCACTTACGACCCAGATCAAGCGCAATGACAGCGGACACCCGTTGCCCCCAACTGGATTGTTTCGACTGCAGCAACAGCCCCAACAGCCGGTGATGACCACACACCGAAAGCAGCTCCTGCTGCTGCAGATCATTCAGAATGTGGTTCTCGGTATCACCCTGCATACACCATGCAACCCGCTGCTGCATGATTTGAATAAAACTCTGTGGTGCCGCGGCTTTCAGAAGTTCCTGTTGTTCATTCCAGTTCAGTTGCGCGCCGTAGCTAGCCAGAAAGCGCTCAACGGTGGGCGGGGCAAACCCCAAACACAAGGCCAGATATTCCTGTTGTCTGCAACAGGGTATATTTTCCATCAGCAGTTCGCTGCCGGCAGGCAGTAATGCCAGATCGCCCGCCTTGAAGACTTCACACCGGCTGGAAAAAGTAATGCGCTTGGTGCCTTTCAGCACCAACACAATACTGGGCTGATGAATGGGAACGGCGTGCAGTTGCTGCGGTTGCCGACAATGAAATACACCGATTTGCCTGAGCGGATTAATCACCGGCGATGATAAATGGCCATCCAGCAATTCGATCAGCTCATGGATCATCACTCACCCCTTATGACATGAAGGGGGCGATCATACCACGGCCTATCCCAACTGATTCAAGGGCAGTTTCAGGTATTGAACTCCATTGGATTCCGCCGCCGGTAATTGCCCGGCCCGAATATTTACCTGCAGCGACGGCAGAATCAGCACCGGTGCCGCAAGTGTGGCATCCTTTTCCTGCCTGGCGGTGACGAACTCCGCTTCACTGATGCCTTCCCGTATCATCACGTTATCGGCGCGCTGCTGGGCCACGGTGGTTTCCCACTGCGCTGCCCGGCCCCCAGGTTGATAGTCATGGCACATGAACAGCCGGGTCGGCCCGGGCAAAGCCAAAATACGCTGAATCGAGTGGTAAAGGGCACGGGCATCACCACCGGGAAAATCAGCACGGGCAGTGCCGTAATCCGGCATGAATAAGGTATCACCGACAAAAACACAGTCTTCGATGTGGTAACTGATACAGGCCGGCGTATGCCCGGGCGTGGACAAAACGCTGGCCTGTAGTGTTCCGATGCTGAAACGCTCACCGGCCTGAAACAAATGATCAAACTGGGAACCATCGGCAACAAACTCAGCCCCCAGGTTAAACAGGCGGGCAAAATGCGATTGCACTCCAGTGATCCCCTCACCGATGGCGATTTTCCCTCCCACTTTTTGCTGCAACCAGAATGCCGCCGACAGATGATCTGCATGGGCATGGGTTTCCAGAATCCATTCCACCGCCAGCCCCGATGCCGACACATAATCCACAATCGACTGCGCCTGGTGGGTGGTAATGCGGGCGGCCTTGGGGTCGAAATCCAGCACCGGATCAATAATGGCACAGGGGCCACCCTGTCCGTCGTGGACCACATAACTGATGGTGGAGGTACCTGAATCAAAAAATGCTTTAATTACCGGGTCTGTCATGATGTTACCTGCGTCAATTCCTGCCAGAATTGCGTTAAGTAGAGAAAACCATTATATTAGAATAATCTAAATTAGAATTCATCAACATGCAAGCAACCGATCTAGAAGAACTCCGAATCCATGCCCAGGATGCAGCGGAACTGATGCAGGCTCTGTCCAATCCTAACCGCCTGATGATCATGTGCACCCTCTCCCAGAGAGAATGCTGTGTGCGGGAACTGAATGAGCAGCTGGATCTGTCTCAATCCGCCCTGTCCCAGCATCTGGCGGTACTGCGCAATCAGGGGCTGGTGAAAACCCGGCGTCAGGCACAAACCATTTTCTATTCAGTGGCCGAGGGCCCCGCCATGGATATTGTTACCCTGCTGCATCAACACTTTTGCGGAAACCAGTAAGGAGCCATCATGCTGAATGACCACCCCATAAACGTACCCAACCTATGTACTCCCCAAGCGGACGTTCTGGCCTGTGGCATGCCCACAGAGCAGGACCTGCAGGATGCCGCCAAGAAGGGTGTCAAAACCATTATCAATCTGTGCCCACTGGAAGAGACGCCCCCCAACGAGGCATCCTCGGTGCAAGCCCTGGGTATGGCGTACGTCAACATACCCATTCGCAGTGCACAGGATCTCACCATTGAGGCCGCCAGGCAGCTGGCGGAGGTGATGGACAATTGCGACCGGCACCCGGTTCTGGTGCACTGTCGCAGCGCCAATCGGGTGGGTGCCTTGATGGCCTTGAAAGAATACTGGTTCGGAGGCAAAAGTGCCGCCGAGGCGATGGCCACCGGGCGCAATGCCGGCCTGACCAAGCTGGAAGCCGGCGTAATGGACATCATGCGCCGGCAACCGGCCTGATGCGCCTGAACTGATGTTAGCGGCCTTTCTCGGCGCATTGGTAGGTTTGATTTTGGGCCTGACCGGTGCAGGCGGCTCCGTTATTGCCGTTCCGCTTCTGATCTGGGGTATGGGATGGACCCTGCCCCAGGCCGCTCCCACCGCATTACTGGCGGTCAGTGCCGCTGCCACTCTGGGTACCCTGAGTGCCTGGCCCCAGGGCATCGTACGTTACCGTGCGGCGTTGGTCATGAGTGGCGCCGGTCTGCTCACGGCTCCCCTTGGCCTGACAGCCGCTCATTGGCTGCCCCTGCCCATTCTCAGCAGCGGTTTTGCCCTGGTACTGCTGTATGTGAGTGTGCGCATGATCCTGCGGGCACGCACGGCACCGGAAGAATCCAAAATCGTACGTGCCGGCCTCAAGGGAGAGCAGGAGAATCCATCGGAACCGGTATGCAAGATGAACCCCGCTACCGGTCGCTTGCGCTGGACACGCCCCTGCGCCCTGGCCATCTCCAGCGGCGGACTAACCACCGGGTTTCTCTCCGGTCTGCTGGGTGTGGGTGGCGGGTTTGTGATTGTACCCATCCTCAGGGCCGTTTCCGACTTGTCGTTCCATTCTGCCGTGGCCACCTCATTGATGGCCATTGCCCTCACCAGCGCCGGCACTGTTGCCATCTCCATTACCAAGGGGCAACCACTGGATCTGATGATTGCAGCCCCTTTTGTGGGCGGCGCACTGGCGGGGATGTTATTGGGCCGCCTGACCGCCAGTAGACTGGCGGGACCAAAGCTTCAAACGGGCTTCGCCTGCCTGATGCTGATGATCGCCGCCGGCATGTTCTGGCAGGCACTGGCGTGAATCCAGACAAAAAAGCCGTCACGACACCAGCAGTGGCTGGCCATATAGAATGCGATTGCTGAAACGGGTAACCAGATCCGTGGATTCACCCCTGATCCGGTGGCTGGCTTCCAGGTAAGGTGGCATGAATTTGATGGCATCGGGTGACACAGCAAAAAATCCCCGGGCCAGTTTCACATCCCGATCAAATTGTTTCTGCAATGCAGGCGTTACCTGGGGAAAACCGAAATCAAGGCGCAGACGCTCGGGCAACAGCACGGCTGTGTGCATTTTGTGTCGGTTCAGCACCGGCTTGAGAAACGCCTTCATGGAAAAAATGTAATCCACCAACTGGCGGCCCACTTCACCAACGGCGAGTTCATCAGATTGGATAACCCCATGGTAGTAATCAAGAAAATCCTGCCAAGTGTCCGGCATGGCCGATTCGGGGATGCCGAATAAGAAGGCAAACAGTTTCGACTCCTGATAATACTGCTCTTTCTCCAGAGCAGTTAAGGGCTTGTGAAACAGTTCGTACACCCTGAGCCCGGTGATCCAAAGGGTGGCATGCACCCACAGCATCGCACCGATCTGATTGGCAAAATACGCGCTGCCTTTGCGGGTTTGCCCCGCACTTTCACTGGCTTGCCCGGTAATTTTGGCATGGATACTGTGCACCTTGATGGCAGCATCCAGAACCTGATCCAGGCTGCCAAACACCATGGTATGCACGTTCAGAAAGGTACGCCGCAGGCGGCCGAAGGGATCGGTTTGGGTTTGTGAATGCTGATCTATTGCCTGGGATACCCAGGGATGGGCCAGTTGCAGCAAATTGGCACAGCCTGCCCCCATCATCACCGACGTATATCTGTTAACCCGCCAGGACTGGGATTGGGGGCCATACAGCCCCACCTTCGGGTCCAGTACACGCTTGCTCATCTCCTCCAGCCGGCCGTGCAAATCCTCTTTGGTAATCGCTTTCTGCTTCAGTGACGATAGTTTATCTCTTTGTTTTTCATCTCTTTTTTTGGTTTCAGGTGATGTCATCAACGGTCCCCCTCTGTAAGTACAGACCTGATGATAAAACACCACCAGCCCGGCACATTGATACATATCATGATATTTGTATCAATGTGCCGAATTAGCCCCTTCCGTAGCCTGAACTATCCTTAACATTCACACAAACCCCACCCAAAGGACGGGTACAGGCGTCATGAAGATGGGCAAAACAGGCACCCTTAGCAGGCAACTGACAGGCTGGTTTCTGGTGGTGGGTCTTTTACCCTGGCTGGTGGTTGCGCTGATCAGCTATTTTCAAAGCCGGGAAAGCCTGCACCAGGCTGCCGAACAGAGCCTGGGCCAGAGCGCCGACGAAAAAATCCGCTTTATCAACAATTGGTTTGATTATCGCTGGATGGATTTGAGATTGCAGGCCAGTTCCGCAAAAAACCAGGCCTTACTGAATACACTGTCGGAGGCACTACGCCGCAGCGGTCTGCCGGTGGAGCTCTTCATCGAATCATCACAATGGCAAACCATAAACAAAGCTGCGCGGTCGGACCTGCGCGATATCCGCAACCATTACGACTATATCTACGATCTGTTTTTGATTGATCTCAACGGCAACATACTCTTTAGTGAAGCACAGCAAAGTGACCTGGGCAGCAACCTTTTTACCGGCCCTCTGCAACAATCGCGCTTTGCCGGTGCAGTGTCACAGTCGCTGGCCCAAGACCGAGCAATATTCTCGGACATCGAACGCTACCCACCATCAAACAACCTTTTGTGCGGTTTTTTAGTGGCCCCTCTACGCGATGATAATGGAGAAATACAAGGGGCGTTTGCCATGCAAATTCGCCTTGATCGGCTGTATGCCCTGTTGGCCCATGAAGAGCAAGATCAGGTGTATCACTATCTGGTGGGAACCGATGGCCTGTTACGGTCTCCCCTGGCGGGACATGAACCCGATGTGTTGCAAAAGCGAATCGCAACACCCACTTTTACCCAGTGGCAACAGATTGCAACATCAAGCACTACCCAGCAATACGTCAACCCGTTGCAGAAAGGCGTGCTGGGACAGCATAACAGTCTAACCATCGGCAACATCCAATGGGTCCTGATCAGTGAAATCGACCAGGCGGCAGCTTATTCCGCCAGTAATTGGCTGGCCAGGTTCAACCTGATGCTGCTGGTTATCAGCACAGTCATCATTACCACCGCATCACTTTACGTATCCAAGCGATTAACACGCCCTATCACCCGGCTCAGTGCAACTATGGAGGCCTTCGCCCGCAACGAACCGACCGAACCCGTGCAGGTAAAAGGCAAACATGAAATCAAAATCCTGGCCGACAGCGTCAACCGGATGATGGCAAGTCGTGAACGCTATGAAGGAAAATTGAGAATCAGCGAAACGGCTACCCGAGCAGCGCTGATCGAATTGAGCGAGCAGCAATCGGCTCTGTCTCATCATGCCATCATTGCCATAACCGACGTTGAAGGCACCATACTGTATGTGAATAAAAAATTTGAAGAGGTGAGCGGTTACCCGTCTGCAGAACTGGTGGGCAACAATCATCGAATTTTAAACTCGGGCTATCATCCCAAATCCTTCTTTCGAAATATGTACAAAACCATTTCCAGCGGTGCGGTCTGGCACGCTGAGATCTGCAATCGGGCCAAGAACGGGCAACTGTATTGGGTTGCGACCACCATTGCCCCCATCAAGAATCACACCGGCAAGATCGAGCGCTACATTGCCATGCGTACCGACATCACCCAACAAAAAGCGGTGCAACAGGAGTTACGGGAAGCCCGTGACGCAGCAGAGGGGGCGGCCCGGGCCAAGAGTGAATTTCTGGCCACCATGAGCCATGAAATCCGCACGCCCATGAACGGTGTACTGGGTATGCTGGGCCTGCTGCTGCGCACCAAACTCAATGCCGACCAGCAATACCAGGCCCGACTGGCCATGAACAGCGCGGAATCACTGTTGGTTATCATCAATGACATTCTGGATTTTTCCAAAATCGAAGCTGGCCGCCTGGATATCGAATACATCGATTTTGATCTCAGTGCCATGCTGGGGGATTTTGTCGAAACCGTAGCTCACAAAGCGCACGAGAAAGGCCTCCAACTAATATTGGATACCGTAGGCATCGAACACAGCATGGTAAGAGGCGACCCCGGCCGTATACGACAGATCCTGTCCAACCTGGTGAGTAACGCCATCAAGTTCACTGCAGAAGGTGAAATCGTCATTTGCGCGATGCTGAACACCACCGACGATTACCGTTACCAGTTCGAGTGCTCAGTCAGCGATACCGGGATGGGGATCCCCAAGGACCGTACCCAGCATATATTCGATTCCTTCACTCAGGTGGACGCTTCCACCACCCGACGCTTTGGCGGCACGGGTTTGGGCCTGGCCATCGTCAAACAGCTCTGCCAATTGATGCAAGGTGATATTCAGGTCTCCAGTGAAGAGGGAAAAGGCAGCTGCTTTCGCTTTTATCTGCCATTGCAACCCAGCCGTTTGTCCCGCGCCACTGTACCCAGCGCCAACATCGAAAACGTTCCTTTACTGGTGGTGGATGAAAACGGTACCAACCGCGAAGTTCTGCGCCGGCAGCTTGAACTCTGGGGTGCCCGGGTTGACCTGGCCGACAACGCCGCGCGGGCCTTGCACATGATGAACGCCAAACTGGAGAACCCGGATGCACCGCATTATGCCGTGGTGTTTATGGATAGGCTGTTGCCGGATATGGGCGGCAACCAACTGGGGCAGGCCATACGCGAAAACCCGAACTTCGCATCAACCAAAATGATCATGATGACCGCCATCGGCAACCGGGGTGATGCAGCCAAATTCGCCGCCATCGGGTTCGATGGTTACTTTACCAAGCCCATGACGTTATCGGATCTGCAGGACGCCCTGGCAGTCTTGCTGGAAGATGGCGATGCCCTGGCCAAAGCATCGCCCCTGGTCACTCATCACTATCTGAAAAGCCTGGCCGGCAATACCTCGCCGATGCCAGGCCATTGGCCAGAGCCATGTCGCTTATTGGTTGTGGAGGACAACAGTATTAATCAAACCGTGGTACAGGGCATGTTGGAGGAGATTGGCCTGCATTGCGACATGGCCGACCACGGTAAGAAGGCCCTGGCGCTGATCCGGAATTCAGACCCCAAATATCCCTACAATCTGGTGTTGATGGATTGCCAGATGCCGGTGCTGGATGGCTACAGCACAAGCCGGGCCATTCGACAGGGACTGGCCGGGGATAAACACCAGACCATCCCGATTATTGCCATGACCGCCAACGCCATGGCCGGTGACCGGGAAAAATGCCTGGAAGCCGGTATGAATGATTATCTGTCCAAACCCATCAACATCGATGAACTGTTCGAAAAACTGAGCCTCTGGCTAACGGACCGGGTGCCACAGCCGTTGCCTGATCTGACCGGCGATGATGGGGTGCCGTGGGATCAGGCGGATGCGTTAAAACGAGTACGCAACAAACCTGAGCGCTTGCAAACGTTGATAACCATGTTCATCACCAGTAGCACCACGTTGCTGGATGAACTCAGGCAAGCCCTTGTGGACGGCGACATCGCTGCGGGAATACACGCCGTGCACACCTTGAAAGGCGTTGCAGCCAATCTCAGCGCACTGCACCTGACGGGGGCGGCAGAAAAACTGGAGGCCGCATTACGGGCGGGAGCAACCGAAAACCTGATGCCGCTGATGGAAGACATCCTTCAACAGCATCAAACCATTGAGGAGCTATTTACAGAATATTTGCACCACCACCCCGAGCAGCGCTATGGCAGCCCATAAAAAAAGCCTCACAGAAGAGGCTTTTTTTATGGGTGATTCACATTACTCGCCGTTAAAGGGATTGCGTAGAATCATGGTTTCATTACGATCCGGGCCCGTTGAAATAATATCAATGGGGGCGCCCACCGCCTCTTCCAGCTTTTTCACGTAGGCAACGGCATTGGCCGGTAAATCTTCCATACACTTGGCGCCAAAGGTGGAATCTTTCCAGCCGGCGATTTCTTCATAGATCGGCTCGATGCCATCATAGTCAGCCGCATCCACCGGGAACGCATCTATTCGATTGCCCTTCTCATCCTGGTAGCCGATACAGATGCGGATCACATCCAAACCATCCAATACATCCAGCTTAGTCAGGCACAAACCGGTTACCGAATTGATCTGCATGGCCCGGCGCAGCGCAACCGCGTCAAACCAGCCACAACGCCGGGTACGGCCGGTGGTGGTACCAAACTCATGGCCCTTTTCCCGCAGGTGATCACCCACTTCGTCAAACAATTCCGTGGGGAACGGGCCGGAACCAACGCGAGTGGTATAGGCTTTGGTAATGCCCATCACGTAGTCCAGAAACAATGGGCCAAAGCCGGAGCCCGTTGCCGTACCACCGGCACTGGTATTGGATGAAGTAACAAATGGATAAGTGCCGTGGTCAATGTCCAGCAGGGTGCCCTGGGCCCCTTCAAACAGAATGTTGTCACCCGCCAGGCGGTGCTGGTGCAGTATTTCGGTGACATCGGCCACCATAGGCTTCAGTTGCTCGCCCATTTCCAGGGTTTCGTCCAGCAGTTTCTGAAAATCCAGTGTATCCACCTTGTAGTAATGCTTCAGGGTGAAATTATGATAATCCAGCACTTCACCCAACTTGGAAGCAAAACGTTCACGATGAAACACATCGCCCAGACGCAGCCCACGGCGCGCCACTTTGTCTTCGTAGGCAGGGCCGATACCACGGCCGGTGGTGCCAATTGCCGCTTTGCCCCGCGCTGCTTCCCGAGCCTTATCCAGGGCGACATGGTAGGGCAGAATCAAGGGGCACGCCGGGCTCAGGCGCAAGCGCTCACGCACCGGTACGCCACGCTCCTCGAGCATGGCCATCTCTCTCAGCAGAGCATCCGGCGCCAACACCACGCCGTTACCGATCAGACATTTCACGTTATCACGCAGAATACCTGAAGGAATCAGATGCAACGCTGTTTTAACACCATCAATCACCAGTGTGTGGCCCGCGTTGTGGCCACCCTGAAACCGCACCACGCAGGCGACTCGATCGGTTAACAGATCGACGATTTTACCCTTGCCTTCATCACCCCACTGGGTGCCCAGAATAACGACACTCTTGCCCATTGCGTTTGTCTCTACCAAGAACAGATTAAGAACCGGAAACTGCTTCTGTAACCCAGCCGGATTGCGACCGGGTCAACTGCTGATCACACCCCATTGAACGAGGTGTTTGCTCTGCATCAAGCGCCTGAATCACCACTTTACCAGCGGCCCTCAGTTGTTGAATCGCCTCCTGCAGCCCTTCGGCATCAGTATGAGGCGCAAAAATTCGAGTAAAGGATACGGATTGTGTCACGCGCTGTGCCAGTGCCGCCAGATCGGTACTGAATCCGGTGGCAGGCCGCGCCCGACCAAACACTTCACCAATATGGTCGTAACGGCCGCCATTGGCAATAGCCTGTCCCATTCCGGGAATGTAGGCACTGAATACGGGGCCGGTGTGGTAATGATAACCCCGCAATTCACCCAGATCGAAATAAAGGGTGATGTTCGGATAGCGGGTCTGCAGTTGCGCCGCAATCTGCTGCAGGTCCGCCAATGCGGCCTGCACCGCTGCCGGTGCCTTGGCCAGGCGCGCCGTTGCGGTTTCGAGTACGCTGATGTCTCCGGCCAGTGATGCCAGAGCCCGCAACATATCCCGCAGTTCTCCATCGGCCACCTGCGCCGCCAGAAATGCCTCCAGTTCAGGCACGGCCTTGCGCTGGTATATCTCAAACAACTGCCATTCCAGATCGGCCCCCAATCCTGCTTCGGCAGCCAGAGCCCGGTATATAGCCACGTGCCCCAGATCCAGATGGATATCGGCACAGCCACCACGCAGCAGGGTCTGCAGCATCAGGCTGATCACTTCCACGTCGCTGGCGATCCCACCGTGGCCATAGATCTCAGCGCCAATCTGAATGATGCTGCGGCTGGCGGCCAGGCTTTCCGGCTTGGCATGAAGGACATGGCCGGCGTAACACAAGCGGGTGACCCCCTCACGCTGCAAGGTGTGGGCGTCAATACGCGCCACCTGGGTGGTCATATCGGCCCGCACACCCATAAGGCGACCGGTTAACTGATCGGTAAGCTTGAACGTCTGCAGGGCCAGATCATTACCGGCTCCTGTAAGCAGAGATTCCAGATACTCAACCAATGGCGGAAACACCTGCTCATAGCCCCAGCTTCTGTACAGATCCAACAAGTCCCGACGCAACTGTTCCAGTTTCGCCGCCTGTGGGGGCAGGATTTCATCAATCCCATCGGGGAGCAACCATCGATCTGCTGTGGCCATAGCGTGTTCGCCGTCTTCCTCTTTCAATGACTTTATTACGTACTGCAAGCCGTTTCGGGCTGATCCAGATACGGCTTGTAGTGCCGTCATTGGGCACTGAGTTCAGGTGCTGAAGCCTGATTTCGCCCACAAAAAAACCGGGGGGTTACCCCGGTTTCCTTATGATAACACGCAACCTGCGGCCGAGTTAAACCTTTCAGCCGCTTTTTGCCTATTGCTGCTTCATATGCTCAAAGAACTCGCTGTCCGGCTTCACCAGGATCAGGTCCTCTTTGCTGCTGAAGACATCCCGATAGGCATCCATACTGCGATAAAAGCCATAAAAATCAGGATCTTTCTGATAGGCGTTGGCGTAGATTGCCGCGGCTTCCGCATCCCCGGCACCCTTCAACTCTTCGGCCTGGCGATAAGCGCCGGCCAGAATCTCAGTGCGCTCACGATCAGCTGCTGCGCGGATCCCTTCGGCCAGCTCATTACCACGGGCCCGGTGACTGCGGGCTTCTCGCTCCCGCTCGGCACGCATTCGATCGTAAACCGAGCCACTGACACTGGACGGCAGTTCGATGCGCTTGACACGAATTTCCACCACATCAATCCCCAGTGCCTCCTTCGATTTACTGTCTATGGAGTCGGTCAGAACTTCCACCAGTTCTTCACGTTCCCCGGCCACCACCTCATACACCGTGCGCTCGCCGAATTGATTACGCAGCCCTTCATTCACCCGCGGCCCCAACAACAGTCGTACCCGGCCTTCCTGGCCGCCACCGGTGGCAATATAAAACTGCTTGACATCGTTGATCCGCCACATAACGTAGGAATCCACGATCAGGCGCTTTTTTTCCTGCGTCAGGTATTCTTCCTGACGCATTTCCAGCACCCGGATCCGGCCATCGAACAGACGTGGTTCATGTACAAAGGGAAACTTGAACTGAAGGCCGGGTTGTAGATCTTCTTTCACTACCTCACCAAACTTCAGCAGAACGCCCCGCTCACTTTCTTTCACGGTAAAGATGGCACTGCTCACAACCAAAGCCAGTAGCGCCAGAAATAACAGTACCGACATGCTCTTGTTATTCATTAGCGATTCTCCCATCGGCTTTCGCGGGATTGACGAATACGCTCCAGACCGCGCACCGTATCAGAGGTTTTCTGGGTGGTGGTTTTGCTCTGCTGGGAGGTATTGGCCTCGGTCACCACGGAGCGTTCGTCATGCCGCCCCTGCATCAGCTTATCCAGTGGCAGGTACATCAGGTTGTTGCCACCTTCAACATCCACCAATATCTTCGAGGTATTGCTCAATACGTTTTCCATGGTATCGATGTACATCCGGCGACGGGTCACTTCCGGCGCCATCTTGTACTCGACGTAGAGCCGCTCGAAGCGATTGGCCTGACCCTTGGCCCGTTCGACGATCTCCGCCTTGTAGGCGTTGGCTTCTTCGATCATACGCTGGGCCTCACCACGGGCCTCTGGAACAATCTGGTTGGCGTACGCTTCCGCCTCGTTTTTGACCCGCTCTTCGTCTTCCTTCGCTTTGATCACATCGTCAAAGGCGGCCTTAACGTCCTTGGGGGGATGGGCATCCTCAATGTTGAGTTTGTCCACCATCAACCCGGTTTTGTATCGATCAAGATAATCCTGCAGGCGCTGGTGTACTTCCACCGCAATGGCTTCACGACCATCGGTCAGAACGCGGTCCATTTCACTGCCCCCAACCACATGGCGCAAGGCCGATTCCACCGAATTACGCAAGGTATCGATGGGGGAGCTGGATTCCAGGAAGAAGTTGCGCGAGTCCGTGACCACGTACTGCACCTGCAGATCGATATCTACGATGTTCTGGTCTTCGGTCAGCATGGTGGCCCGTACCGGCATGGTTTCACGCTGGTTGACATCCACCTTCATGATGGAGTCGATGCCCCAGGGATTCCAGTGCAAACCGGCACTCTCGGTGGAGTGGTATTTGCCGAAGCGCAGCACCAGGGCCTCTTCAGCCTGCTCGACCCGATACAAACCGGCCACAAACCAGACTGCCAGAATCACCCCCAGAACCAACGCCAACAACCCGAAACCGCCGCTGTCGTTGCCTCCGCCACCGCCCAGCATGCCGCCGAAACGGTCCTGCAGCTTTTTGATTACATCGTCCAGATCCGGTTGTCCGCGACCATCTCGGCCACGCCAGGGATCCTGATTACGCCCGCCGCCGGGCTCGTTCCAAGCCATATATTGCTCCGCTATTATTCAGTGCTCGGGAAATGTTATTGCATCTCAAAACGTTATAACAGGCTTATTATTCCGAATAGGGTCAATTTCGCAACCCTGACTCACTTTCTTCCAGAGTTTGCCTGTCCAGATTGAAACGTTTCACCATCTGCTCCCAGGATTTCTGGGGCATCCGGATCGTCAACAGTGTGTTGCCGTTTTCATCGGCTGATTCGTCTTGTACGGCCTTCAAACCATAACAATGTGCACGCACCGCAGACAACCGGGGCGGCAGCCGCAACACCCCTTCCACCATGCGCTTGCCCAGGCGTTCGTTCAATACCTGGCGCAGAAGATCCAGCCCCTGGCCGGTGCGGGCAGAGAGCCAGACGGCTACCGCCACCCCTTCATCGTTGCGGTCAATGCGTGGTGGAAAGTCGCCCATCAGGTCAATTTTGTTGTAGACCATCAGAAACGGCACCTTGTCTGCCTCGATCTCCTGCAGCACTTCATTTACCTGAAAAATATTGTCCTCACGCTCCTGTGAGCAGGCATCCACCACATGCAGCAAAAATTCCGATTCGCGGCTTTGCTCCAAGGTGGCGCGGAAGGCTTCCACCAGCTTGTGAGGAAGGTGTCGGATGAATCCCACCGTATCCGCCAGGATCACCGCCCCCAGATCGGGTACGTCAATACGGCGCAAGGTGGGATCCAGAGTGGCAAACAGCTGATCCGCCGCATACACATCAGACGCGGTGAGATTATTGAACAGGGTGGACTTGCCGGCGTTGGTGTAGCCCACCAGTGACACCGTCGGCACCTCGGCCCGGCGCCGGGCCCGGCGCCCCTGATCCCGCTGCTTGCGCACTTTCTGCAGGCGCTGCTGGATATATTTGACCCGGGCCCGCAGCAGGCGGCGGTCGGTCTCAAGCTGGGTTTCACCGGGGCCACGTAAACCGATGCCCCCTTTCTGGCGTTCCAGGTGAGTCCAGCCCCGAACCAGACGGGTGGACAGGTGATCCAGCTGCGCCAGTTCCACCTGCAACTTACCTTCGTGGGTGCGGGCACGCTGGGCAAAGATATCAAGAATGAGACCGGTTCGATCCAGCACCCGGCATTTCAGCTCCCGTTCCAGATTGCGTTCCTGGGACGGGTTCAAGGCATGATTGAAGATCACCAGATCCGCCTCAAACTCAGCTACCAGCCCCGCCAGCTCCTCCACCTTGCCCTTGCCAATAAAAAAGCGGGGGTTGGGAGCCGGACGCGAGCCGGTCAATACGCCAAGGCGCTGGGCGCCGGCGGAATCCACCAGCATTTCAAACTCCTGCAGGTCCTCACAATCGGTTTCCTGCGGAAATTCAATGTGCACGAGTACGGCCCGCTCCCCACTCTGGGGACGGTCAAAGAGTGATTCCATCTACCGGTAATCTTTCCACAATTCAAAAGTGGCAGGCATAAACACACCTTACCTGCCGCACCGGTAATTTGTCACGGGCTGCGCTGGCAGATCGAAATTGATCAGTGATCTGTGTTGCCGCTGTTCTCAGGTCCTGGCGCACGCTCACCACCGCCATGGGCACGTGGGTTTCGGGCAGGTACAACGGTTGAAATGGCGTGCTTGTATACCATCTGGTTTACAGTGTTGCGCAACAAAACTACGTATTGGTCGAAAGATTCAATCTGGCCTTGCAACTTGATGCCATTGACCAAAAAAATGGAAACCGGAATTCGTTCTTTGCGCAGTGCGTTCAAAAAAGGGTCTTGTAAAGAGTGCCCTTTAGACATAAGTGTCTCCTTGTATGGGCCCAAACTCGGGCTAAAAGATCAAAAATAAAACACGATTTCGCTATCACGAGGGATCGTCGGCTAAGATAGCATGTCGTCAGCAGACAAAATTTTCAAGACCTTTTCCAACAAATTTGGATCCAGACTATCCAACCAATGCAGATCCTTCCAACTGCGTAGCCAGGTTATCTGCCGCTTGGCAAGTTGCCGGGTAGCAATTATGCCGCGCTCCACCATTTCAGCGTAGCTCAATTTGCCTTCCAGACAATCCCACATCTGCCGGTACCCCACTGCCCGTATGGCGGGCAAATCAACGTTCAGGTCACCGCGTTCGTGGAGTGCCTTGACTTCATCATAGAAGCCCTCGTTTAACATCTGATGAAAGCGATCGGCAATTCGCTGGTGCAGCACGTCCCGCGCCGGGCACACCGCCAGATTCACTACCCGGTAAGGGAAAGTGTCGGCGTTGCCACCCCAACTGCCATCGCCATCCTGTTGCTTCCGCCGGTGCCACTGGGTAAGCGGTATCCCGGTACTGCGATAGACCTCCAGCGCCCGCTGCAGACGCTGGCCATCATTCGGATTCAAGCGCGCAGCCGACTCCGGATCCACCGCCGCCAGCTCGGCATGCAGGGCTGGCCAACCTTTGGCCGCCGCCTCTTCCAGCAGACTGGCCCGGATTGCCGCGTCCGCCGTCGGCAGCTCTGCAATGCCTTCTCTAAGAACCTTGAAATACAACATGGTTCCCCCCACCAGCAAAGGAATACGCCCCCGGGCAACGATCTGCTGCATTTCACGCAACGCATCCAGGCGAAAATCGGCGGCGGAATAACGCTCGGCGGGATCCAGAAAATCGATCAGGCGATGGGGTGCCCTGGCCAGGGTGGCGGCATCGGGTTTGGCGGAACCTATATCCATGCCCTTGTAGATGAGGGCCGAATCCACGCTGATGATGTCCATGGGATAGCGCTGGACCAACTCCACCGCCAACGCCGTTTTGCCGGAAGCGGTAGGCCCCATCAGAAAGATACACCAGGGCTTTTGGGGGTCGGCCATCAGCGCCCCCGCAGGAACAGCTTGTCCAACTCAGCCAGTGACATCTGACTCCAAGTAGGCCGGCCATGATTACACTGGCCACTGCGTTCCGTGATTTCCATATCCCGCAGCAACGCGTTCATTTCCGGCAGCGTGAGTTTACGGTTGGCCCGCACCGAGCCATGACAGGCCATGGTGGACAACAGCTGATTGATGGAGTGCTCTATACGGTCCGAACTGCCGTGGGTGACGATATCGGAGAGCAGATCCCGCACCAGGGACTCCACATCAGCGTGTCTCAACAGAATCGGCAACTCCCGTACCAGCAACGTTTCCGGCCCCATGCGCTGAATAACAAAGCCCAACTTTTCCAATGATGCCCGGTGTTCTTCGGCAAAATCCGCCTCCCGGCTGCTCACGGCCATGCTCAAAGGCACCAGCAGGGGTTGTGAACGGACTTTCTCTTCCTGCCAGCTGGTTTTCAGTCGCTCATAAGTAATGCGTTCGTGGGCGGCGTGCATATCCACCACCACCAGTCCGTGCTGGTTCTGAGCCAGAATGTAGATTCCGTGCAGTTGGGCAATGGCGTATCCCAGCGGTGGAATCTCTTGCGCGGAGTATTCCGCGGCGGCGCCGTCTGTGCTGTCCGGAGACGGTGCTGATGACGGATGAAAAGCGCTATAGGCGCGCAGGGTTTCCGCCACCTGCGCAGGGCGCTGCCCCGCCGGCTGGTCATATAAATGCAATCGCCCCTGCTCGCGGAATTCGCCCGCCTGCAAGCCACCGGCCGGCGCAGCCGGGGCTGGATCCATGGCAAAACCACCGGCTGCCGCCGTGGTGACGCCCATAGCCCCCGGCTGTTTCATATCCGCCGGCGTCAGCTCCGCGATAGCCCGGTGCAGGGTACGAAACAGAAAATCATGCACCTGGCGGCTTTCGCGAAAGCGCACTTCGTGTTTGGTGGGATGCACGTTCACATCCACCCCCTTCGGATCCAGCTCCAGATACAGCACAAAGGCAGCATGGCGGCCGTGGTACATCACATCCTTATAGGCCTGGCGCACAGCATGATTTACCACTTTATCCTTGACACTGCGGCCGTTCACAAAGAAATACTGCAGATCCGCCTGACTGCGGGAAAACGTGGGCAGACCCAGCCATCCCCACAGGCGCAGCTCTCCCAGTTGCGTATCCACGCGCACGGCGTTCTCGATAAAGGTGGGGCCGCATAATGCGGCCACCCGCCGATCCTGTTCCGCCTCACTGCCGGCCGGTTTCAGCGCATGCACGGAGCGCTGGTTGTGGCGCAGACTGAAACCCACCTCAAAATGACTGAGAGCCAGACGCTTGATGACTTCTTCCAGATGACTGAATTCGGTTTTTTCCGTGCGCAGAAACTTGCGTCGAGCCGGGGTGTTGAAAAACAGGTCACGGACTTCCACCGAGGTGCCACGGGGATGGGCAGCCGGCACAATTACCGCGTCCATATCCCGGCCTTCTGCCTGCACCGACCAACCGGCACCGCTGTGGTCGGCGCTGGAGGTGAGGCTCAGGCGCGACACCGAGCTGATGCTGGCCAGGGCCTCGCCACGAAATCCCAGTGTGGCCACCCCTTCCAGATCATCCAGATCGTGAATCTTGCTGGTGGCATGACGGGCAATGGTCAGCGGCAAATCATCCTGCTCCACACCGCAACCGTCGTCCCGCACCCGAATCAGTTTTACGCCACCCTGTTCCACCTCCACATCCAGGCGCCCGGCTTCGGCGTCAAGACTGTTTTCCAGTAACTCCTTGACGACAGAGGCAGGGCGTTCCACCACCTCGCCGGCGGCGATCTGGTTGGAAAGCCGGGTGGATAAACGATTGATCCTTGCCAAAAGAAAACCTTACCTGTGAGCCTGCTGCAAATGGCCCACTATGATAACGTAGTTTGCGGGGATAGCGTAACTGGGCGGCGGCGGCAGACTCAGGAATTGGGAATGCGCAGCACCTGCCCCTCACGGATAACGTCCGTGTTGTTGAGCTGGTTGTACTGCATCAGGGACACCAGGTCCACCCGATAACGGTGGGCGATCTCCGACAGGGTTTCGCCCCGGGCAATGCGGTGCTGCTGCGAATCCTGCTGCAGTTTGCGCGCGGCGAAATAAGTGCCCGGCGGGGGGTGCTGATCGAAATAGGTGATGATGCCGCGGCTGATGGCCCGTGACAGCTTCACCTGATGGTTCTTGGAACTGAGGTTACGCTCTTCGGTAGGGTTGGAGATGAATCCGGTCTCTACCAGAATCGACGGGATGTCCGGGGATTTCAACACGGCAAAACCGGCCTGCTCCAGATGCTTCTTGTGCAGATGGGTAACGCCACCCATCTCTCTCAACACCATGGAGCCCACTTTGATGCTGTGCTCCATACTGCCTTCCATCGCCAGATCGTAAATCACCGAGGTCACCATTTCGTCGGAGTTATCAATCTGCACACCACCAATGGCGTCCGACTGGTTTTCCTGCTCGGCCAGAACCCGGGCCAGCGTACTGGTGGCGCCACTGCGGGACAGGGCAAACACCGACGCGCCCCGGGCGCGATGGTTATGGAAGGCATCCGCATGCACGGACACGAACAGGTCGGCGTTGTATTTGCGGCGGGCATTGTCACGGCGGGTGGCCAACGGAATAAAGTAATCCCCGGTGCGGATCAGCACCGGCTTCACGCCTTTTTCGGCCTTGAGCACATTGTAGATACGGCGGGAAATCTGCAGCACCACGTCTTTTTCACGGGTGCCATTGGCACCGATAGCGCCAGGGTCTTCGCCGCCGTGGCCGGCATCAATGGCCACCACAATGTCGCGGCCGCTGCCCATGCTGCTGTAGGATTTGGGCTGACTGACACTGGCCGGTTTGACTACCGCCACCGGCGCGGCTTTTCCACTTTGCTCCAGGTCAATCACCAGGCGGTGGCCATATTGTTCGCTGGGTTTCAGCAGAAAACTCTTGGGGTTGAGCTTGCGATCCAGATCCAGCACCACCCGCAGATCGCCATTGGACTGCGCTGCACTGCGCACGTTCACCAGCGGGCCGCCCTTGAAATCCACCAAATCCAGAGCGCGGGTTTTTTGCGCGTTGGGAATGTCGATGACCACCCGATCCGGTGCGTCCAGTGTAAACAGATGATGGGTGACCGGGCCGGAAAGATCGAACACGATGCGGGTATGATCCGGCGCGTTCCACACCCGTACACTGCTGATTTTTTCTGCGGCCTGCAGAACCGGGGTGAGCAGCATCAACACCAGCAACACAGTGCAGGTTGAAGCTATCTGGAGCCCTTTCTTAAGTGACTTTTTCAAACTCTTTCCTAACCTCATGAACGCAAACCACTTTCCCCATCTGACTTTTTAGGCTTTTTTTGGCGTTTGGTCAAATTTTCGTTAATCCCCCTAACATTGTTTGGCCAGCCGGTGAACGGCCCATCATCGTGATTTTGCGCCCTTTACCGTCCTTTTCCAGGGTGAGACTCAGATCCGGAGACGGAATCAGGTCCGCACCGCGATCAGGCCACTCCACAATACAAACGGCCCCCGGCTCGACGTAATCCCGGATACCGATGAATTCCAGCTCTTCCGGGTCCGCCAGGCGGTACAGGTCGAAATGAAACACCTTGAGATCGGCCAGCTCATAGGGTTCCACCAGTGTATAGGTGGGACTCTTAACCGCACCTGAATGCCCTAGGGCTTGAATAATGCCGCGACTGAGGGTGGTTTTGCCGGCCCCCAGATCCCCTTGCAGATAGAGTACACCGCCCCCGCGCAGCAACGACGCCAGGCGCTGACCCAGGGCCAGGGTTTGCGATTCATCCTGTAAAGTAAGTTCCAAAGTCGAGGTCATGGCGGCCTGCTGCATTACCGAAGATTCACCAGGCGGCGAATATAGGGCATAAGGTCCGTGGCCAGCAAGCCCCGCTGGCCGCTTTGCTCCGTTGCCCGGTCACCGGCAGCGGCATGCACCTGTACCCCGGCAGCGGCGGCCTGCTCCAGGGTCAGGCCCTGAGCCAGCAGCCCGCCAATAACACCACTGAGCACATCCCCCATGCCCCCGCTGGCCATACCGGGATTGCCGGAATGGCACACCCAAAGGGCGCCCTCGTCGCCGGCGATCAGGCTGCCGGCCCCTTTCAATACCACGGCCCCATGATAGTGCTGCTGCAGCGCGCTGATGGCGGCAAAGCGATCCCGGCCCAGGGCTTCCGTGGTGCTGGACAGCAGTCGGGCCGCTTCCCCGGGGTGGGGTGTCAGTACCCAGTTTCCGCGGCGGGCAGCGGGTTCCTGCCGCCTGGCGGCCAGCAGGTTGAGGCCATCGGCATCCAGCACCAGGGGCAGATCCGTGGCCAGTGCCTGTTGCAGCAGGGACAGACCCCAGGCGGATTGGCCAATGCCTGGGCCCACCACCAGCACGTCGGCCTGTTGCAATCCATGGCTGATGGAATCGCCTTCTTCCACTCCCAATACCATGCATTCCGGCCGCCGCGCCAGAATGGCAGCAATGTGTTGGGGGCGGGTGATCACCGAGATCAGGCCCGCGCCGACCCGGCCGGCCGCCTCCGCCGCCATGGCCACTGCGCCCCCCATACCCAGATCACCACCGATCACCAGAACATGGCCATGATTGCCCTTGTGACTGAGACGGGAGCGGGGTGGCAGCCACCGGCGCAGATGGGCCTGGCCGATCAATTGTGCACTGGCCGGCAGGGAGGACAACACCGCCTCCGGCACCTGCAATGAGGCAAAGTACAGAGCCCCCACATAGTCCGGCGCCTGCCCGGTGAGCAACCCCTGCTTCAGGCCGATAAAGCTGATACTGCAGTCAGCCCTGACCGCCGTACCCAATACCCGGCCCGTGTCGGAGCACAGGCCGGAGGGAATATCCACCGCCAGCACCGGGCAGTTGCTGTGGTTGATGGTGTCGATGGCGGCAACGTAGTCGCCCCGCACATCGCCGTTTAAGCCCGTACCCAGCAACGCATCAACGATGACATCCGCGCGATACTGTGTGCCTTCGCTGAAGGCGGCAAACTCTGCCCCCTCATCCCGGGCCCGCTGCAGCGCGGTGAGCGCATCACCTTGGGTTTTCGCCACATCCCCCACCTGCACCACCTGGGCCTCAAAGCCCGCTTTTTCCGCCAACGCGGCAATCACATAGCCATCACCACCGTTATTGCCCACACCGCAGAACACACACAAGCGCCGGGCCTGGGGCCACTGATCCCGCAACAGCTCAAAGGCAGCCTCTCCGGCACGACTCATCAGATCAAAGCCGGGGATGCCGTGATCGTCGATGGCCATACGATCCAGCTCCCGCACCTGGGCGGCACGATACAGGGCCGATGGCAATTCACTGGTATACTGCTTGGTTGTGTCACTGGTCATTGGGGTCTCCTTGTGTGCACTTCAGCACTGCTCCTTATACCATAGGCACCTTTCATTTCTCATGACACAGGCGGCAGTTTGGATTACCAGGCATTAGCAGACAAAATCAGGCAATGGGGAAAGGAACTGGGCTTTCAACAGATTGCCATTGCCGACGTGGCACTGGATGACCATGAGCAACACCTGCAACAATGGCTGGCCGCCGGTTTTCACGGCGAGATGGATTATATGGCGCGCCACGGCAGCAAACGCAGCCGGCCTCAGGAACTGCTGCCCGGCACCCTGCGGGTGATCAGCGCCCGCATGGACTATCTGCCGCCGGACACCGGTATGGTGGATGTTCTGAACGATCCCACCAAAGGCTTTATCTCACGCTATACCCTGGGCCGGGATTACCACAAGCTGATTCGAAAACGCCTGGCGCAATTGGGCAAACACATCGAGGCCGAAGTGGGCCCCTACGGTTACCGCGCTTTTGTGGACAGCGCGCCGGTGCTGGAAAAAGCGTTGGCGGCAAAGGCCGGCCTGGGCTGGATCGGCAAGCATACCCTATTGCTGGACCGCAGCGCCGGATCCTGGTTTTTTCTGGGGGAAATCTACGTAGACCTGCCGCTGCCAACGGACCCACCGCTAAGCGGTCATTGCGGCACATGCACCGCCTGCCTGGATGTGTGCCCAACCCAGGCCATCGTGGCGCCTTATCAACTGGATTCACGCAAGTGCATTTCCTATCTCACCATTGAGCTGCACGGCCCCATTCCCGAGCCACTGCGGGCCCCCATGGGCAATCGGGTCTTCGGTTGCGACGATTGCCAGCTGGTGTGCCCCTGGAACCGCTTTGCCAAATTCACCCAGGAACCTGATTTCCTGCCCCGCCACCACCTGCACAATCGATCCCTGGTGGAATTGTTTCTATGGGATGAAGACACTTTTCTGCGCAATACGGAAGGCTCTGCCATTCGCCGCATCGGTTACCTGCGCTGGTTGCGCAATCTGGCGGTTGGACTGGGCAACGCACCCACCAGTGCGGCTGTGGTCGATGCCCTTAAAACCCGGGCGCAACACGAATCCGAACTGGTGCGGGAACACGTGCAGTGGGCTCTGCAACGCCACCACGACAATCCGCGAATCGACCTCAGATCTGAATAATTTACGGTTGGATAAACGTACTGCGGTAATGCTTTAGTTCGGCAATGGATTCACGAATGTCATCCAGTGCCAGATGGGTGGCGGACTTTTTGAAACCCTCCAGCGCCTCCGGTTTCCAGCGCCGGGCCAATTCCTTGAGGGTGCTGACATCAAGATTCCGATAGTGAAAAAAGGCCTCCAACTTCGGCATGTAACGATACAAAAAGCGGCGATCCTGACAAATACTGTTGCCGCACATGGGCGACGCACGATCATCCACCCACTGGGACAGGAACTCTATGGTGGCCATTTCTGCCTGGGCTTCGTCCACCTGACTCTGGCGCACCCGCTCGGTGAGGCCGGACTTGCCATGCTGATGGGTACACCACTCATCCATGCGGGCCAGGGTATCGTCACTCTGATGCACCGCAAACACCGGGCCTTCCGCCAGAATGTTAAGTTCGGCATCGGTGACGATGGTGGCGATCTCGATGATCACATCGGTATCCGGATCCAGGCCGGTCATTTCCAGATCCAGCCAGATCAGATTGTTATTACGGTCAGTGGTCATGGGTAATCCTTCAGACAATCAAACTATTAACGTAGAATAGCGCAAGAACCGGATTTTGACCGCAAAGGCAACCATGAGCAAACGAAAACTCACCCGCCGCCAGTCCTGGCGCGTGCAGAAGGTACAGGAAGAGAAAGCCGCCCGCATGGCCAGGAAAACCGACCAGCTGCGCGATTCCGATGAATTGGGTGATGAAGAAGAAGGGCTGGTGGTGAGCCATTTCGGTACTTTTGTCGAAGTGGAGCCGCTTGCGCCTGAAGCCACAACACCGCAAGCCCCTGCCACCGATGCGCTGTCCGGCACTGAAGCCACTTATCAATGTCATTTTCGCGCTAATGTCGGTGCCATTGTGGCCGGTGATCGGGTGGTGATGCGGCGGGGCAAATCCGGCTATGGGGTGATTGAAACCGTGCTGCCGCGCAGTTCACTGCTGTCGCGCCCCGACCCGCGGGGCAACCTTAAACCAGTGGCGGCCAACATCGATTTTATGGTGCTGGTGATCACACCGGAGCCGGCGCCTTCCAGTGTGTTGATCGACCGTTATCTGGTGGCGGCCGAGCTACAGCAACTGCAGATCAAAATCCTGCTGAATAAAACCGATCTCATCACCGATATGAATGAAGCCATGCTGGATGATCTGCTGAAAGTGTATCGGGACATTGGTTATGAGGTGTGGGAATGCTCTGCTAAAACATTACACGGCCTGGATGAACTCAAACAGCAACTGGATCAGCAGACGTCGGTATTTGTAGGCCAATCCGGCGTGGGCAAATCGTCTTTGGTGAATGGCTTGTTGCCTGGTGTCAACGCCAAGGTGGGTGAGCTGTCGGAAAATTCCCGCTTGGGCCGCCACACCACCACTAACGCTCGTCTGTTTCATTTTCCTTCCGGTGGTGACCTGATTGATTCGCCCGGCATTCGCGAGTTCGGTTTATGGCATCTGGAGCCGGAGAAAATCATTGATGGTTTCCACGACTTCGAGCCCTGGCGTTTTGAATGCCGGTTTCGTGACTGCAAACACCAGCAGGAACCCGGCTGCGCCTTGCAGGACGCCGTGCAGCGCGGTGACGTACACCGGCAACGGTTTGAAAATTACTTCAATATTTATCATGCACTGTTGGCCAGCTGACGGCACAACCACAGACCAGGGATTGTCATGTTGAATAAATTCACAATGTTCGCCGTACTCTCATTACTGAGCCTGACTTGCGTCTCTGCGCCAGCGGATAAAGCGATGGAGTTTGGTTACTACCGGGCGCTGTTTTTGAACCAGGAATACGCCAAACTGGAACAGGCTCAGCAGGCCATCAACACAGCCTATAGCAAAGGTGAAATTACCTGGCAACAGTTCTACCCCGCGTTTGACTGGGTTTGGTTCGAACGGGATCTGGATTCACCGGCAGTTGAACAACAAATCAAAGCCATTGAAGCAATACCGCAAAAATCCGCGCTGACTCAATTATTACTTGGCAGCTATTATTTTCAGCGCGGCTCCCATCGACGGGGCGGCAAGTGGATCAACAAGACGCCCCAAAGTAACATTCAAGCGATGTGGGCGGATTACAACATTGCCATCGACTACTGCAAACAGGCCATCGCGGTGCAACCGGATCTGATTCATGGTTATCGCACGCTGATCAATATCTACAAAAACGATTCACAAGACAATGCACAGCACCTGATCAAGCAACAAGCGCGCAAGGCACAACAGGTGAAAGCCGACAGCTACGTACTGTGGCATGCGGTATTAACCGCTCAGCTGCCCCGCTGGGGTGGCAGCTATCAAGCCATGCAAAGCACATTGCTCAACATCAAACCCTTGTTTAAACCGGATGACAAAAATTATCAAATGTTGAAGGGGATGATCGCCAACGACAAAGCGGACCGGCTGATCCGCGATAAAAAATACGCTGAAGCCAGCAAGCTGCTGCAGCGCTACGAATTCACCGGCTACCCCTATCTGTTGGTGAAGCAGGCCCGTCTCCATAAAAAAGACAAGCGCTATCAGCAATGCGTTGACTACGCACAGCAGGGCCTGCAGTCATACCCGTATTACGCCTACGGCCTGAAGCAGTACGCCTATTGTGCTGACCAACTGGAGCGCTGGGATGACGCCAGGGAAGCCTTCCATCAGTACGCATTGCTGGAAGGTAACGGAGCCTGGCAACTTTTTTATCTGGGCAAAGCGTATATGTTCCTGCTGCAGTATGAAAAAGCCTACCCTTTACTGAAAGAGTCGGTCCGTTTAAAACCGGATTACCGTCAATATACCCAGCGCTATACCCACTACATCGAAACCCAACACCCGGAGCTGACCCACGCCACATTGCAGGATCTTGGCCTGTGAGCGATGGCTGCGAGCCGGACGATTACGCCAGACTGTATAACCCGCTGGACTGCTTCCAATGACGGGATTTGGCCAGGGAAACCAGGTATTCCACTACATAACGGGCATCCTGATCGATGCCGGAAAAGCGGCCCGACCCCCAGGTGTATAACCAGGGCAAACCGATAAAGTACAAACCGGGAAAGCCGGTTACTCCCCGGGTATGGGCCGGATAGCCACGGCCATTGAACACCGGAACATCCAGCCATTGGTAATTCGGCCGAAAACCAATGCACCAGATTACATTGCTAATACCGGATGCTGCCAGTTCCAGCGTTTCCCGCTCCTGTGGCGGTTCCCATACCGGTTGATACCGGCCCCCGGCAGGCGCTTCGATTGCGGCCCGTTCAATGTACTGATCGATGCGTTCGTTGATGGCATTGTAAGTCTTGTCGGCACTGTCCAATGCCGACTTCAACGTGGGCGAAAAGCGTAAACACCCACCATTAAAATCAAGCAGTTTGCCATACAGCTCCATCCCATCCCGGGCAAACCGGCGCAGGTCAATGTCACGGCCACCGTCACGGCCGGTCACATAATGATTGGTGTTGTCACGCACGCCTTCCCGCAACGGGTGTTCATGTACCGGCATTTCGTAGTATTTCATTTCCGTCAACCAATCCACCACATCACGGCCCCGGTAAAAACGCGCACAACGGGGTGCTTCTCCCACAGCCAGATAAACCTGTTTGCCCGCCAGATGCAGATCCTCAGCGATCTGCGCGCCGGATTGGCCGGACCCAACCACCAGCACACCACCGTCCTGTAATTGCTGCGGGTTTTTATACTGTTCAGAATGCAGCTGCTGCACCGATACCGGCAAGCGCTCTGCCAGGCGCGGAATAATTGGATCCTGGTAACTGCCGGAAGCCACTACCACCTGATCCGCCGTAAACTCGCCATTGCTGGTCACCACCTGAAACCGGTGCCCGTCGTGACTAACCTGTTGCACCTGGGTGTGTTCCAGAACCGGAGCATTTACCTTTTCCGCAAAGCGATTCAAATAGTCAATGATTTCTTCCCGCTGCATAAATCCATGAGGGTCAGTACCGTCATAGGGGTGATCCGGCAGCAGACATTGCCAGTTGGGGGTCACCAGGGTGAAACTATCCCAGCGTTTGTTTTGCCAGGCGTTCATCACTGTGTTTTTTTCCAACACCAGATGATGCATTCCATACTTCTGGCAGTAATGGCTGATGGCAAGCCCGGCCTGTCCACCCCCGACAATAATCACTGAATAGTGTTGCATGCTCCCTCCTCCCCGTGGTGGTTCTAAATCAATTGTGAATTTGCACGATGGTGACCGGGTCGCTGGCGCTGAACCGGGTTGCGTGCTGTTGAATCTGCTTGAGCTGATCCGCTGCACTGGAACAATAGAATCCGTACTTTTGCCTGACCCGCTCGCTGGCTTGCGATAACGCGGATTCGCTGATACGCAGAAACTCGGACAGGGCATAGGTTTGATCCGCAGCAAAATACTCCGCCACCACGCTGGACGGGGAATAACAACTTTGTTCCTCACCATCGGGCCAACGCACCCGGAAATAAGTTTCAGGCATGCTAATGGCCCCCCATGGCAGTAAGCGGTGTGGTATGAATATCCCAGAACAGATCAGTCTGGCTATCCCAGGACAAGGTACACAATCCGGAATCGTTAATCTCACCAATGGCGGCGGCACTGATATGCCGCTGCTGG
This sequence comes from Ketobacter sp. GenoA1, assembly GCF_003671475.1. NCBI lineage: Bacteria > Pseudomonadati > Pseudomonadota > Gammaproteobacteria > Pseudomonadales > Ketobacteraceae > Ketobacter > Ketobacter sp. GenoA1. Next base: position 368,574 of record NZ_RCHM01000045.1, read on the forward strand.
AACAGTGTCAGTAAGGGTGCTAGCTGTTGCTCATCGCAGGTCAGCAGAAAACCGAAACTGGGGAACGTTTGCAGCCATTGCTGCCATGCCACTTGCGCAGGTTTGGGAATGGACTCCAATTGAATGTGCGCACCCACCTGGGAACTTTCCAGTAACATGACCGTAGTGCCAAGCACCCCCGCCTGACTGATGTCCTTGGCGGCACTGGCCAGTTGTAACTGGGCGATTTGCGGCAACAGTGCGAGATCCTCCCGCAACCGTTGCGGCGGCGCCCCTGTACTGGCATTCCAGTTATTGAACGGCGCCTGATACTGCCCCCGCAAGTCCACGGCCATCACCAGGTGCTGGCCTGGGTGGGCCGCAAAACTGCTCAGAAGACGTTGCGCACGCCCCAGGATAGACACCGACAGACGCAGATCCTGACACCGCAAATTGGTGTGCCCGCCCACAATGGGAACGCCATAGGCACGGGACGCCGCACTCATGCCCTGCAGTAGCTGCTCGGTACGCGCATCGGCTCCACCCCATAATGCGTTCACCACCGCCACCGGCACTCCCCCCATGGCGGCGATATCACTGACGTTTACCATGACGCCGCACCAACCGGCAAACCAGGGGTCCGCGGCAACAAACTGGTCCATAAACCCCTCCCCTGCCAGCAGATCAAAACCATCGCCATGGGCAATGGCGGCGGCATCATCGCCATTGGGGTAGGTTGCCGGACTCGCCTGCGTCAGGTTGCGTTGAACCAGCTGAATATCCCGCTTTTGCAATAGCCCGCTGCTGTCCCGCACACGGTTGAGCAAATGACTAAGCTGCACCGTCTCAGACATGACGCGCATCCGATTCGCTCAACAAGTGCAGTAGACAGGGTGCCATATCCTCGGGCACCTCCGGCAGGGCGCCTTTCAACACAAATCCGCTCTCCGGCTGCAATAGGGGTGGGTATTGGGACAAGTCCGCTTCCATCATTACATGGGGCCGGTTACGTACGGTTAACGCATGGTGGCTGCGCCAGTTAAGCCTGTTGAACAAGGCTTCATTCTGCTTTTGCACCTGGGCAAAAAATTGCGTACAGCCCAGGCCATGGGCACTGCCCACCGCCAAGCGAATCAGAGCCGCACCGATCCCCGCGCGCTGACGACAATCGGGGCTCACTGCCAGGCGCGATCCCCACCAAATGTTTTCCTCATGCCGGTGAATGCGCACGGTGCCCACCACCTTCTCCGGCCAGCCGCCATGATTGGCGATGGCAACCAGGCAGCGGGCATGGGCATCAACGGCATCCAGATCATGTTGGGCAAACAAACCCTGTTCAATGCAAAACACCTGACGCCTCAGTGCCAGCGCCTGGCCTTTCTCCCACTCCAGGGTGGCCCATTTCACGGTAAAGTCAGAATATCCGCACTGGAACAGGCTCATCCTATTTACACTCAAAACTTTTTAACGAAGAACAGGCTCCGCAACGGGCACAACCGGCCCTGACCCGCTCTGAGGTGAGATCCGATTGCGCCAGTTTGCGCCCCAGGGGTTCCAGAATGGATTGCATAAAGGCGGCATCCGGTGCCGGGTGATGCTGCAGTTGGGTGCCGGCAATGGGCACAAAAGGCACCACAAAGGGATACACACCCAAATCGATCAGCCGGTCGCACACCGCCAGGATGTCTGCGGCGCTGTCCCCCAACCCTGCCAGTATGTAGGTGCTGACCTGGCCACGGCCAAACAGCGGCACCGCATAGGCGAATGCAGCCATGTACTCCGCCACGCTAATATTGGCTTTACTGGGCATAATGCGTTTGCGTACCTCGGGGTTCACCACCTCCAGGTGTAAGCCCAGGGCATCAGCCCCCGCTGTACGCAGGCGCTGCAACCAGATTAGATCCTTGGGTGGTTCACATTGCACCTGGATCGGCAAATCCACCGCCGCTTTGACCGCACGCACACTGTCGCACAACACGCGGGCACCACGGTCATGGGTGGCCGGGGTACCGGTGGTCATCACCATATGCTGCACACCATCCAGTTCGACCGCTGCTTTGGCCACAGCAGCCAATTGTTCCGGGGTTTTGTGGGCAATGGTTTGGCCCGCCGCCAGGGATTGTCCGATGGAGCAGAACTGGCACGCGGTATCCGGTTGATCGTAGCGAATGCAGTTTTGCAACACCGTGGTGGCCAGCACATCACGGCTGTGTAGCGTTGCGATCTGGGAATAGGGAATGCCTGCGGCGGTGCTTAAATCGTAAAACCGGGGCCGCGCGGCAAAGGTAATATCGGCCACCGGAATCCCCTTGTTCAACAACCGCGATGGCCTGCCCTGATGCCCATTGGCATCGTACTCGATACTGAAAGGTGAGCGGCGGGCGGCATGGGTGTGCACCGGTACCATAATGGTTTCACCCTCCACCACCAGGGCCTGGTGATCGCTGGGGCCGGCCCCGCCTTTGCGAGTTAACGGCAGGTGTTGCGGATTCAACACCTGGACACCGTGGCTTTGCAGATCCGTGAGTAATTGCTGTTTGGCGGCGCTCATACTAGGTTTCCTCCCTAACCGATCGCTGGGCATGCTGACCGGGTTGGTCATGAATCAACAGGGTCAGTAATTCCGGCCGTGAATAGTGACCCACTGCATCCATCATGCGCTTGCGTTTGGTGATCAGTTGCATATCCAGATCCGCCACAACCAGGCCCTCCCCTTCGGTAATGGGATCAGCCAGGTGCACACCTTCCGGCGACACAATGGCCGTGTTGCAGCCGTTACGTAATCCTTTATGCAGCGTTTCGTCCGGGGTAATGGAGTAAATCTGTTCTTCGGTCAGCCAACCGGTGGCATTAACCACAAAGCAACCTGCCTCCAGCGCATGATGACGAATGGTGGCCTCAATCTGGTCGCCAAAAATCGGGCCCACCAGTGAACCGGGAAACTGACTGCAATGGATTTCCTCATGCTGGGTCATCAACGCATAGCGTGCCAGGGGGTTATAGTGCTCCCAGCAGGCCAACGCGCCCACCCGCCCCACCCTGGCGGGCACCACCTTCAGTCCAGAGGCATCACCCTGCCCCCAAATCATGCGCTCGTGGTAGGTAGGGGTGATCTTGCGGCGCTTCAGCAACAAGGCCCCATCCGCGTCAAAAATCAACTGGGTGTTGTAGAGCGAACCGTGATCCCGTTCATTCACCCCCACCACCACGACCATGCCGTGGGCCGCGGCGCGCTCTGCAATGGCATCGCACACCGGCCCCGGCACGGTCACCGCATTGTCATACAGCCGCAGATGTTCGGCCCCACAGCGCAGTGGCGGGTAAACAAAGGAAAAGTAGGGATAGTAGGGCAGGAAGGTTTCCGGAAACACCATCAGCTCCACACCGCGACCTGCCGCTTCATCCATCCAATCCAGAACTTTACGCAACGTGCCTTCGCCTGTCTCGAGATCGGGAGCCAGCTGTGCGGCCGCTGCACGCACCACGCGGGGCATGACCTATACCGTCCAGGTATCGACTATCACTGCATCATCACGTATATGCAGCAACTTGAGATCAAGCACATCCAACGGGTTGATGGGTCGTATACCTTCAATCAGCGAGGGTTCGCCATGGCCATACAATGCCTGCAGCGCAAAGCGACACGCGTACACCTTACCCCCCTCTGACATGAATTTTTTCAGTTGATTGTTGAAGTTCTGATGGCCGGGAAACGCTTCATCCCCCAAGGTTGGAAAGCCTCGCTGCACACCCAGTGTGACCCCTGGTCCATACAACAGTATGGAGGTTTCAAAGCCTTTGCGCTGCAAACGGGTGGCCTGCAGCATGTTCACAAAACCAATGGAGCCTTCAAACGCTACGGTGTGAAAGGTCACCAGTGCTTTCTGACCGGGTTGCGCCTGCACATCCTCAAACACTTTTTCTTCATAGTCGACAAAGTAATCGCCATCTTTATGCATGGGAGTCTCGACGGTTGGCATAGGACTGTTCCTCTTTTCGCAGATTGACTTGGTGGATTAACGCATCGGCGTTAACGTGCATCTCTGCCAGAGCAACAGCTGTGCCATTCAAATCACCCCCCCATGCAATCAACATGCGATCAAATACAGCTGGCAAAACCCACAACGGAAGATTTTTTTCAACGCGCGCTGTGTACCGGGCTGTACGCCTTTTCGCTACCGTCACAGGGCGCACCGAATCAGCACACAAACCCCTTGCCACGCATCGGGATGTTGCAGATTACGAGTGACAATTGATTGCTTTTTTATGCAATCAATTGCTGCGCCGGGGCATCAAATTGATTGGAACAATATCTGCAAACAAAGTTGAAATTGTTGCGCTGGGGGACATTGGCAGCCCTGGAGACACCTATGGATAAATATCGCCACTGGCAACAGGCGTTGCATGCAGCGGAAAAGAAGCCCGCCTACCTGATGATTGCGGACTTGATTGAAGCGGATATCGAGAAAGGCTTTCTGCAGGCCAGGGACCGACTGCCACCCTTGCGGGATCTGGCTTCGCTGCTGAGCCTGAACTACACCACGGTGACCCGCGCCTATAAGGAAGCGGCCAACCGCGGCCTGATCGACTCCCACCCCGGCTCCGGCTCCTATGTAAAAGGCCGCACCAGCACCTTGCCGCCACGCAATGGCAGCAACGTGGAAATGACCATGAATATGCCGCCGGAGATCGAGGATCATGGTCTGCAGACCCGTATCCGCGAAGACATTATCCAGGTAACACAACAGGCGGATCTGAACACCCTGTTACGTTATCAGGATTTTGGCGGCAGTGAGCAGGACAAAGAGGCCGCTGTCTGGCTGTTGCGCGATCTGATCCACTGTGCCGATACCCGGCGCCTGCTGGTGTGCCCCGGTATTCACAGCGCGTTGGTAGCGCTGCTGTCCCTACTGTGCGGTAAGCGGGGCACACTCTGTGTGGGCCATCTGGTTTACCCCGGCCTCAAAGCCATTGCCGCTCAATTGGGTGTATCGCTGGTTGCCGTGCAATGCGATCAGGATGGGCCACGGGTGAAATCCATTGAAGCATTGTGCAAATCACAGGAAGTATCCGCACTGTACTTAAACCCAACACTGCAAAACCCAACCACCCTCACCATGGGACAGCGCCGCCGGGAGGCCATTGCCGATCTGGCTCTGCGCTATAATCTGCCGATCATTGAAGACGATGCGTATGGCCTGGTGCCTGAAACACCTGCACCAGCCATTGCCAACCTGGCCCCCGAGCTTACCTATTATATCAATGGCCTGTCCAAATGCTTCGGCGCCGGCAGCCGCACCGCGTATCTGATCGCGCCCAGTGTTATTCAGAGCCAACGCATTGCCGGGGCATTGCGTGCCTTATCGGTAATGGCCAGCCCCATTACCAATGCTCTCGCCACGCGCTGGATTCAGAACGGCACGCTGCATACGGTGCGCAATCAACAACGCGAGCTGTCCCGCCAACGCCAACGGCGCGCCCGACAGGTGCTGGGGCACTTGCACCCGGTGGCCAATGAGGATGGGTTTCATCTGTGGTTGCCCCTGCCCGCCTCGCTTCCGGTCAATCCGTCGGATGTGGCGGTATTCCTGCGCAATCACGGCATCAGTGCGGTTTCCAGTGCCGCGTTTTGCACCGACAACAATCCGCCACAAGCCATGCGTATGTGTCTGGGTGGCCCCGTGGGGCTGCGCGAGTTGGAACAACGCCTGAATCTGTTACGGGATGTACTGCAGGAAAACGTGAATTTCACCATGATCTGATGCGCCCCCAACCTGCAGCGGTATTAAAACAATTCGTCGCGGGGAGGCGGGGGTTGCGTACGGGCGGCATCATCGCGCTGTTTTCGGGTCATGGTTTTGCGCAGGCGCTCGAAGGCCTCAAACTCTTCTTCCACATCCGGCTCGGCGGTATCATTGCCGCTATCCGGCAGCACGGGAAACTCATCCCCCATTGGCAACGCTTTACCACTCTGCTGCTGTTTCAGCTTGGCTTCCGACCGTTCGCTCATTACCAGAATACTGATGCGACGATTGATGGGATTTTTCGGATCATCTTTATCGTAGAGCATGGAAGATGAGAGCCCCACCACCTGCGCCAACTGCTGTTCGGAAACCCCGTTTTTCTGCAACGCCCGCCGCGCCGCATTGGCCCGATCCGCCGATAACTCCCAGTTGGAATAGTCACGCCGATCGGTAAACGCCTCTGCGTCTGTGTGGCCGGTGATACTGAGCCCATTGGGCACGCTGGAAATGGTGCCGGCCAGGGCATTCAGGATGTCATCCATGTAGGGTTTGATCTCATCACTGCCGCTGTCGAACATGGGCCGTGATTTGGCATCCACGATCTGGATCTGCAGACCATCTTTGGTCACATCCATGATGATCTGGTCCTTGTACTTGCGCAAACTGGGATCTTGCTCGATGCGGGTTTCCAGAGTCTTTTTTAAATCCTGAAACTTTCGGCTCTCAATCTGCGCGGCCAGATCCTGCACTGTGTCCTCGGTCAGCACGATGCCCTTATCCTGGATTTTGGTATCCGGCGTCTCCACGTTGGAGTCCCCGGAATACTGATCATCCTTGAGGCCACCACCCAGATCAATAACATAGGGGGAACCACCTTCGGTAAATGCGGTGGGGTCCGAAAAATACCCTGAGATGGCGGCCTTTTCTTCAATGGTGGCGGCTTCCATCAACCACAGCACCAGAAAAAAAGCCATCATTGCCGTGGCAAAATCAGCAAACGCCACTTTCCAGGCGCCACCATGGTGGCCGTGCTGAACTTTTTTGACCCTGCGAACAATGACGGGTCTGTCGCCGCTCTCGAACTCCATCAGCGACCCCGCAGGTGGTCTTCGAGCGCTGTAAACGAGGGCCGCTCACTGGAAAACAATGTCTTGCGCCCAAATTCCACCGCCAGCTGCGGCGGTATGCCATTGACCATGGCCAAGATGGCCGTTTTGGCGCACTCCAATGCTTTCATCCGCTCTTTGGCTTCGTGTTCCAGCGCATTACTCAGCGGCCCCACAAAACCGTAGGCCAACAGGATACCCAGGAAGGTTCCCACCAGTGCCGCCGCCACATGGGTACCCAGTTCTTCCGGCGGGCCGCCCAATGATTTCATGGTGATCACGATCCCCATGACCGCCGCCACAATACCAAAACCCGGTAATGCATCCGATACCCGCCCCAGAGCGTGGGCAGGCTGCTCCGCCTCCTGATAGCTGGTTTCAATATCCTGATCCATCAGGGTTTCCAGCTCAAAAGCAGACAGGTTTCCCGATGAAATAATCCGCAGATAATCACAGATGAACTCCAACAGGATGTGCTCCTCGAGGATACGGGGATAGCGCTCGAAAATATCACTGGACTTGGGCTCTTCCACATCCTCCTCGATGGACATGAGCCCATTGCGACGGGCTTTATTGAACAACTCATACAGCAGCGACAGCAGATCCATATACAGGGCCTGACCGTGGCGCCGCCCAATAAACGAACGCCCCAGTGACCTGCCCACATCGGCCACCACATGCAAAGGGTTGGCGACCACAAAGGCACCCAGGGCAGATCCCGCGATGATCAGCAGCTCAAAAGGCTGCCATAAGGTCAGCAGTTCGCCGTGGGACAACACATAACCACCCAGGACACTGCTAATCACAATGATGAATCCAACTAACTTAATCATATGACCTGTAAAGCTTTTCAACGTCTATAGTTAAAAGTTAAGGACAGCTTGACGGATTTAACAACTAACGGAATACATCTAGGGGCTACGTAGGGGCTATGGCGAGCGAATTTCAACCTGAAGGCCTGGAAAGCTGGGTCAACAAGCTGGACGAGCAGCGCTTGCCTGTCCTGCCCGCCAGCGCCCGTAAAGTGGGGCGTTTACTGCAGTCGGACGACGTCTCACTGCACGACCTGGGATCGGTCATCGCCACCGACCCGGTTATGTGGATACATGTGGTACGGGAGTGCAACCGCCAGTTCGGCGCGCGTGCAGCCGGAGTCCTGGCCAACCCCCAGCATTGTGCATCCATGCTGGGCCTGGACAAACTGAGCATTCTGATGCGTCAGTTCAAAGCCGCCAGAGGGGATGTCAACTCAGCACGGGACAGCCACTATTTTCAAGCCATACGCACCACTCTGCATGCAGCGGAACAGGCAACCAGCTGGGCCGGATACCGTAACCAGGCCAACCCGGACACCATGTTTGTGGGTGCTCTCATGGTGGGGGTTCCCTACTGGTGCCTGTGGCGTTACGCCCATCGGGAAATGGCGGTCATCGAGCGCCTGTTCAAACGCGAACACATCCCCCTTGCCGAGGCCGAACAGGCGGTATTGGGCTGCACCCGGGAAGCCATTGCAGTGGCACTGGCCCAGCGTTGGCATATGCCGCCCAGTATCCAGGATGCGCTCAGCGGTGACAAGTTGCCTGGCGCACGGTTTCTGGTCCGCTGCGCGGCACAGCATCAAAAGAACCCCCACTACCGGATGCCTAACCGCACCCCGGACGGCGGACTGGTCAACAATCCCGCCCTGCCCCTGGCCCTGAGCCATCACCTGGCGCAGGAGGCTGCCAAAGACTGGTATTCCCGGCAAACCGTGCGTTGCCTGGGCATCATCGCCGCGTACCTGGAACAACCGTTGGACACCATAGAGGCACTGGCCAAGCAAGTGGCCATCAGGGCGTCCGGGCGCTGGAACCTGCCCGGCACACAGGCCCCGGCGGCAAATCTGATTTGGCCGGCCAAACCGCGACAACCACGGCGGCTGACACCGGCGCAGCTGCCGGCCGCGGTGGCAGCACTCTTAAAAGCACCGGCACCCGCCACCGCACCCAAGGATACCCCTCCTCCCGCAGCCGGCCAGCCGCGCAAACCCAAACCCATCGGCATCCACAGCGAGCATCTGCCGGAGGATCTGGATCGTCACGCCATTCTCAATGCCCCGCGCCCCCTGGCCAGCAGACCGGCACCACAACCGCACCCCGGGTTTGTCTCCCATGATAAGAGAAAAGAGTTTGAAGAGCTGATGCAAAAGCTGCTGAAGGAGCCGGATTATTTCTCCACTGAATACGAATCCATTCGCTGTGTGGTGGACATACTGACCGATAGCACCGCGCTGCAGCGGGTTCTGGTCACACTCTATAACCGTGATGAACACACCGTGGAAACCTATTACGCCCGCGGCTGTGAGGATTATCCACGATTAAAAAAATGCAGTGTCCGACTGCAGCCCAGCAACCTGTTCAGCCAGTTGCTGAAGCAACCGGCTGCCACCTGGATCAGCCCGGACCGCCCCTCCCCCATTGCGGGTTTGATTCCGGGCACGTTCAAGCAGGCCGCCCAGAGCGATCACTTCTTCCTGATGTCCGTATTCAATCATCGGGGCGCCTATGGCCTGTTCTACGCAGACAAAGGAACCCATGACCGCATCGGCATGTCGGAATCCGAATACAAAATCTTTAAAATTGCCTGCAATACCTGCAGCAAGCACTTGGGAATCAAAGGCAGGCGCGCCGCTGCCAAGCCTGCCAATCAATAAGCGATACCGAGCAGGAAACCAACCAGGGTGAAGCCTGTCCTTTAGCGTAAGGAAAGAGACAATCGCTGCCGCACATTACGCACCGAATAACGTAAAAACAGCACGATGGAGCCGGGATCAAACGCCACACCGTTGAGTAATAAAATCAGACTTTTCGGATTGGCTTTGACCTGGCGAAAAAATTCCGCGAAATCCCAGAATTTCAACGGGTCTACGATTCTACGAAACTGGATGTAACGCTCGATGTCATGACCCCGCGCCTCGATCAGGGCCGCCACCGTGCTGTCTTCTTGCGCATCGAACTTCTGGGCAAACCGCGCGTGCATGTTTTTCCAGTCGATGTAGCTGTCAACCGTCTGTCGTTTGGTCAGCATGGATGGATCGTAAACCCGATAATTGTAATGGGGTGTACTCACGAATACCATTTGCCGCTCATATTGAAGACATTCCAGCAGGAAATAAAAATCCTCGCCGATGGAAAGTTTTTTGTTGTCGTCGTAACCTATGTTGTGCTGGGTCAGCAATGAACGCCGGATAAATGGCTTCAACAACCCCAGATTGCGTGACGCCCGGTTAACGCGATCACCCCGCAAGTAATCTTCCATACTCAGATAGCGCACTGCACCGGCACTGTTTTCGATCAACAGTTTATTCCAACTGCCATCTGCCGCCGTAATAAAACGCTGGTTGTCAGCGATGATGTTGGCACCGGTGTTGTTTGCCACTTCCAGCAGCGTGGCCAGACGCTCGCGATCATACCAATCGTCGGCATCCAGCATGGTAACCCATTCTCCGTTGGCTGCCTGCAGTGCGATGTTGCGGGCATGCCCCGGCCCCCGATTTGCGGCGCTTTGATAAACACGCACCCGCGCATCCCGCGCCGCCAACCGGTTTGCAACCCCCAGGGTTTCATCCAGGGAACAATCATCCACCACCAGAACTTCCACATCCCCCATGGTCTGTGCCAGCACCGATTGCACAGCCTGTTCCAGATACGCTTCCGCGTTAAAGGCCGGGATGATAACGGATACCCGCGTTTGACTCATACCGTTGCTTTGACCTTATGACCCACACCACGCGCGCGCAGGTTTCCATTGTCAGTGAGCGTTTCTTTCAGCGGTGCCGGCACCGGCTGCAACAATTCTGGAATAGGGCCACCATCGCCGTGGCCCATTTCAACTCCCAGCAAAGCTGCCAGCGTGGGCGCCAGATCCTCTGTGTTCACCGTGCGCGCCATGGTTTGCGCCTGCCATTCGTGGGCCAGGGCAAAAAAGCGTCCCTTGATGCGATGATCTCCGGTCCGGGTTTGCATATCCAGGCCTTGCGCATCAATGCGCCCAACCTTGTCGGACTCGATGAAGTTGATGGCATGGTTACGATTCCAGGTCACCAGAAGATCCGGCAAGCGTGACAGGAAGGGGCCACTGTAATGCTCCCGGGTCTTGAGAACTTCACGCACCACGGGCTCACCCGACTCCGGGTTGCGCAAGGCCGTCAAATCCGCAATCAACCGGTCACACAGCGCAGCGTATTCAGATTCGGTCACCACACCCCTGGATTCTCTACCCTGAAGATTAATGCGTACCCCTGCCGTACGGTCATTGGCATACACCTCAAAGAAGCGACGCCCTGCACGATTGGGTTGAAAGCCATCGTTGGTGACGCTGTTGCGCAAACCAAGAAACGGCTTGCGCACGGGTTCCGGCATGATTCTCCAGACTTTTCTGGCACTGTCCATAAGCCAGCCCGAGCGCGTGGCCACCGTTTGGTTCTCCAGTTTGGCCAGCACCCGGTCCAGCATCCGGGTCGCACTGTGCCTTGGCCCCATACCATGACTGAGGTACACCATCACCCGAGCGTCATCGGCCACGGCATCCAGCAACCGGCCCAAGGCACGATCCAGCGCCCTGTAGATTTCCCGCAACGGGTTTCCCACCTGCCGCGCCAACTCAGCATCGTGCAGATGATAATCCGGATCGTGCAGATGCCAGCAGCGGTGTCCGGCGCAATGGGCTTCGGTAAACACCGACATGAAAAAATCCCAGGGAGCCTGCTGCCAGTAGTGCAGAATCATATCGGTCTTGCTTTCGATTCGCCGGCTGTAGATCTCCACGAATTCCTGCACGGCTTCCACTGTATCCATGGCGAAAAAGTCACTGGAGCGACCGCCGGCGGGATCGGGGCCAAAGCGTTGCACAATCTCATCGGCCAACTGCGGCGGATGAGTGCGTAAATGCAGAAAATCCCCGCCACCGGCGGGCACATGACCTGCACGGTCCACCACCTTCATGCCGTTTATGCCGTCGACGGGATAATGGTAAGGGGCATCAATTACCGCACAGCGCTTTCCCGCCCGGCTCAACACGGTCCACAGCGGTGGCGTGGAATCCTGTTGCGGCTGAAACGACTGATGCTCGTAGGATTCGGGATTGAACAGACGGGCGCCATCGTACTGCCCCATATTCCCCGGCCGCAGACCAAAGTAGAAGGTGGGCCAGACACAACCGGCCTCCAGGCCCCGAGGCACATCCACATCCCCCACCAGGGCATTATCCAGCAGCCTGCTGAAATTCGGCAATACACCCTTACCCGCCCACAGATCGATCAAATCCTTATCGGCAGCATCCAAACCAACCAGAAATACACGGGAACTCGGCATCGGCATACACTCCTTTATGAATTTGCCCGGAATCATCATTGTTATCAGATGTGCAGAACGTTGCCTGCTGAATGATCGGACGGCGAACAATATTAAACCAAAGCAATAACCAGACCAGCTCTTATATGCCCACAAACACGGTGTGCATTCCGGCAGTCACAGGCCGCTGAGTGCCGATTATTCCCTGACTAATCAATAATCACACCTTATCCGGGAATTATGACCATTTTCCGCATCCTCTGACCGCGGACTCTGCTTATGGGGGTTGGCAGGCAACAGTCAAAGCCACCTGCCACCAGCCTTAAATTGAAGCAGCCGTGCACCTGCTTCGGGCATTGGGCGGGAATCACACCGTAATAGGAGGTGTCAAAAGTGTTACAATCAGCCTGAATTGCCCAGAGAGAACCTATGAGTGAATTGACCTTACCCCTGTTGCTCGAACCTGCCGAACTGGCGGCTAATCTGGATCAGGCCAAGCTGCTGATCATCGACCTGTGTCGGCCGGAACAGTATGCGGCCGCCCATATTCCCGGGGCAGTCTATCTGCCGTACCAACAGTTGATGAGCGGCCAGATGCCGGGCCCCGGCAAACTGCCCCCGGAAGCCAGCCTGTCACAGGTTTTCTCGGCGCTGGGATTAACCCCGGACACCCACGTGGTCGCCTATGATGATGAGGGCGGAGGCTGGGCCGGCCGCCTGATCTGGACCCTCGATGTACTGGGCCACACCCGCTACTCCTATCTCAATGGCGGTTTGCACGCCTGGGCCGCTGAGCAACGCCCCCTGGAGGAGGGAGTCAATGTGCCGACCCCCAGCACCTACACAGCCCATTATAACCCCCGGCCCAGCATGACCAAGGAAGAAATACTGCAGCGCCTGGAGTTACCCAATTTCACCATCTGGGATGCGCGCTCACCGGAAGAATACCTGGGCATCCGTCACGGCGCCCAGAAGAACGGCCACATACCCGGAGCGGTGAACTATGAATGGACCCGGGCTCTGGATCGTCGCAACGGCCTGCGCATCCGGAACCTGGAAGAAGTGCGCCAGGAACTGGCCGCGCTGGGCATCAGTGCCGACCGACATGTGGTCACCCACTGCCAGAGCCACCACCGCTCCGGGTTCACCTATCTGCTGGGAAAGATACTGGGCTTTGACAACATCCAGGCCTATCCGGGATCCTGGTCGGAATGGGGAAATGATCCGCATACCCCGGTTGAAACCGGGGCGCCTCACAGCTCATAATCGCGCCGTCACGCAACCGGCATTCGTTTATTGAACCGATCTTTGTAATTGCCACGACCATAGAGTACCCGACATGACTGATTCCGCACTCAATCGACTGAAAGTGCTGCCGCAATATTGCGTCCCCCAACACCTGCTCTCCCGCGCGGTGGGACTGCTGGCCGAATCCCGCTGGCCTCTGATTAAAAATACCTTTATCCAGTTCTTCCTGCGCCGCTACGGCATTGACATGTCCCTGGCGGCGGAAGAAAACCCCACCGCCTACGCCACCTTCAACGACTTCTTCACCCGTGCCCTGAAGGACGGTGTTCGCCCCATCACCGAGCACGGCATCGCCTGCCCGGCGGACGGCAGCATCAGTCAATTGGGGGCCATAGATGATGATCGTATCTTCCAGGCCAAAGGCCACCATTACACCCTGAACCAATTGCTGGGTGGCGATGAGGAAATGGCAGCCCGGTTCCGCCATGGTCAGTTTGCCACGGTGTACCTGTCACCCCGGGATTATCATCGGGTTCATATGCCCCTGGCCGGCAAACTGACCCACATGACTTACGTGCCGGGCAAACTGTTTTCCGTGAACAACCTTACCGCCGGCCAGGTACCGGCGCTGTTCGCCCGCAATGAGCGGGTGGTGGCTTACTTTGACACGGAGCTTGGCCCCATGGCCGTGGTGCTGGTAGGCGCCATGGTGGTGGCCAGCATCGAAACCGTCTGGGAGGGCCTGGTGACGCCGCCCAAACGCACCCTCAAGCATTTTGACTACGCTCCCCGGGATCGCCGCATTGAGCTGGGCAAAGGCGAAGAGATGGGCCGCTTTAAGGTGGGATCCACCGCCATCGTGCTGTTCGGCCCGGGCAAAATGCAGTGGAACGATGCCCTGCAGGCCGGTTCCCGTGTCTGTATGGGGGAACAACTGGGTAAACCCCTGCCGTCCGAGTCATCCACCGGCCGCTAGTCGATCACTTCCACGAAAGGTTCTTCGGTGAGGTTAAGCAGGATTTCTTTCTTGTAGGTGGTGAGGATAAGGCGGTTGGTATCCAGGCGCTGAATACTCACCACATCATCGATGGAATCGTCTTCCGGCTGGTTGAGCAGATTGGTTTCGTGAAAGGAGACGATGCCGGGAAAAACGATCCGCCGTTTAAGATTCTGGCTTTCCGGCCCGTCCAACAGCTCCACAAACACCAGGCGGACGTCGATGTCGTACACCAGATTGCCGATATAGGGAGAGCAATCCCCAATAAGTTGTTCAGTCAGTTCCATGATCGGACTGCCCCTGCGTTATTTCGAGGTGGCCATTGTAAGCGTCAGGGGCCGTTAAACAAAGCCTTACGCCACATGTGAGGTCAGCCGATACTCCTGCAACAGGCGATCAAAGCCTTCAAACAACGATACAGACAACTTCATCACCATATTAAAACGGTTATGTTGCGCCAACAGCGTGCTCTCCAGCCCGTTCAACTCATGGGTCACCGGCAAACCACCTTTCACATGATCAGTCAGTTCCTGCAGCGGCTCAATGATCGGATCAATGTACGTTTCCACCTCCCGTCGCAGCTGAAATTCCAACTGGATCAGAGCATCCATGGGCAGATCCAACTGCGCCAGCGCGGCATCCACCTTGTCGGTTATGGAACCCTCGGCATCGTAACGCACATCCACCGAGGTCAGGGCCTTACCCAGTTTTTTCAGCACCACCATGGAAGGCACCAGATCGTCAATGGCGCTGTCCATGGCAACGGCCATGCGCATCAATGGCTCCAAGCGCGCACTCAACTCCATCAGCCGATTCATTTTGCCCATCAGTATGGACATGGTATTGGCAATATCCGAGGTTTCGCTCTCCATGACCTTCAACCGCGGCCCGTATAACGCCAGCTGTTCCTCCACCGGTATGGGCAGACCGGACATCAGCTCCTGATCGGACAGGCGGACCACGGCTTTTTTCAACAGCGTAAGGCGCTCATCAAGCTTTTCCAGATCCCGGGCCATCAACTCAATGACCGGCGAGGTACTTACCGTAAAAACAAACAGGGGGTTCAGATACCCGTTGAGGCGGGCAATCTGATTATAGGCACGGTCGATGGGGGCCTTGAGCGATCGCGCCGTATCGTGCAGGTGAGCGGCCGGACGCAGCACCAGGGTCATGGAACGGCGCGCCAGCTTCTCCGCCACTTCACTCTCGCCGATGGCAATGTCGTTGACTTCCTGCATGGCTTTGGTGGATTTGGCAAGACTGCGTAACGTATTGCGCAACGATGCCAGCCCCGGCGGCGCCGCCAGGGCAAACCGGTCCGGTTCTGCCTGCAGAATATTGTTTATGTTGGCGACAAATGTGTGCAGGTTGCGCACATCACGGGCCAGGGGGTAAAGAATCGTTTTAATGTTACGGGCTTCATCCATGAGCGCGTCCCTCAACTGGGTTCCTGCTGGTTGGGTATAACTGCATTCATTCGGCCTCAGATTGCCAGAGACCCGTCAATCAGAGCAGATCCATGGACAGTATAGACACTTCAGGCTTGATAAACCCCTAAGGCATTTTGTTTTGACCGGAAATTTGTCACAGTCTGAGGCCGACTGAACACTAAACAACCTAAGAAAATTTGAATCAGTTGCCCAGTGCTCTGACGGACCAGTGGAACAGGACTATTCGTCGCTGGAGAAGTCGTAATTCATTTGTTCGGTGGGTGCTTGCAGGTAATAACCCTGAATGTAATTCACCCCGATCTGCCACAAGGTGGACAGAATGGCTGCGCTCTCAACGAAGGGGGCGATGGTGAGCTTACCCTGGGCGTGGGCCGCCGCCACCATTTCCTTCAATGCCTCTTTGCTTTCCTCACTGGCGATCTCCTTCATAAAGGAGCCGTCCACCTTGAGGTAATCCACCTCCAGATGTTTGAGGGTATTGAATGGGTTAAGCGCACAACCAAAACGGGAAATGGATACCTTGCAATGCAGTTCACGCAAGCCACGGGTAAATTCCTTGGCTTGTTTCAGGTAGGTGGTGGCATCACTCTCACTGAACTGGAACACAATGGCATCACTGGGCATGCGCGCCGCTTTCAAGGCCACGCTCAACCAGGGCAACAGAGTCTGGTCCTTGAGGGATTCACCGGTGATGTTAATGATCAGCTTGGTGTCGTGACCATTGGATCGGTGATCCGACAACAGCTTGATGGACTGCAGAATAACCCAGCGATCGATTTTTTCGCTCAAATCCTGTTGCGATGCAGCCCCCAGAAACTCATTGGGAGACACCTCTTTGCCGTCTTCATCCACCATCCGCAGAAAGGCTTCGTAGAGCTCACCGCTGCCGCCCCGCAAATCGATCACTGGCTGGAACAACAGTTTGAACAGCCCCTTGTCAATGGCATCCTGAACGATGGCGCCGGTATCGCTGGGATCAATCTTCTTGATCGAGGCCGGATCAAACACCGACACCCCGTTACCCAACGGGTTTTCTTCGCGCACCTGTTCGCTGGCTTGATGGGCCCGCGTAATGATCTCCTCGGCGTCATCGGTGTTTTCGCTGATCAGGGTAACACCAATACTGGCGGTGACCTGAACCGTACGCTCCTGCACTTCGGAGAGGTGATCCTCAATGGCACTGCGCAATGCCTCACCCAAACTACGACCTTCTTCCAGGGATCTTTCTTTAATCAGTGCCGTGAATATTTCATCACCGAAACGGGCCAGCATGGTGCCCTGCGGCAGCGATTCCCGTAACAGGGTTGCCACATCCGCCAACACCATGTCGGCACCGGCTAAACCAATATCCGATTGCACCGAAGCAAAATTATCCAGTTGAATATAGGCCAGCACCGCCGTTTTACTCTGAGTGACCGCCCATTGCATGATGTTGTCCAGCTCCTGGGTGAAATGGGAGCGGTTGAACAGGCCCGTGAGTAAATCCTGGCTGCTGATTTCCTTGAGGCGTTCCTGCAGCTCGGCGTCCGCCTGGTTGGTGCGGATCAGTATCTGGGTGCAGGGTTCGCCATCGTAGGTGGCATTGGAAAAAATCATCCGTGCCTGAATGTCGGTACCATCGGTGCACAACCCATGGCAAACGAATTCATTGGTATCACTTTCGCCGGCGCTGTAGGCCCGCAAAAACTGTTTGAATTCCTCATGATCCTTGGCCGCCACCATATCCATAATGGGCATGCCTTCCAGGTCATCCGCATCGTCATAACCAAACAGTTCCAGGTAGGCCTCATTGGCGTAGGTGTGCATGCCGTCGGTAACATAGGTGATGGCATCACGGGAACTGTCCAGCAACACCGCACAACGCTTTTCCGCTTCCCGCAGATGCAGCTCCGCAGTACGCCGGGCCCTGCGTTCCATCAGATTTCTCAGTTCGCGCTGAATCACCAGTATCAGACGGTCGTGGTCTTCTTCCACCACCACGTCTTCATACCCCTCGCGCAAACCTTCCACCACCTCTTCCGGATCGTATTCATCCACCAACAGGATGGCCGGGATATCCTTGGACTGCTTCTTGACTTCCTTCAGGCACTCCATGGCAAATATTTCATTGGCTTCCGGACGCAACAGCATCAGATCCCACTGGCCTGAACCCAGTGCCTGCAGCAGACCGTCTGAACTTTCGATCATCTGACCGCGGGTGGCCCGGCCGGAGTTACGAATCAGGTTCATCAACTGCTCGGCGTCATCAGGCGACTCATGCAGAATCAGCAACTTTATGGTTTCAGCTTTCTTAGTCATGCACTCTTTATTTCAATTAAACCCTTGCGGGTGAGAATTTGCTGGAAACTCCGAAACAGGGTGTCACACCCTGAGGTCAAACACTACAGGCTTGACCAGATGGAATCAAAATCGTCGTCTTGAGTTTTGTTGCGTTCTTCATCAGCCGGATTACGCGAACGTTCTTCCACCATTTCTTCGCGACCCGCTGCAGGCACCAGCATTTTAAACTGAAACTGGCTGAAACTTGCAGTAGAAGTTACCTGTTTAATCAATTGCCCCTTGGAAACCAATCCACTCTCGTTGATATTGACCTTGTACCCCACATGAAACGCAATATTCGGTGTAATTAAGGTGGCCGGCTGACCGATTGCCCGCAACTCAGGCAGCATCAATGTGCGCATGAATTCCGTCACGCCTCCTTTCTTGTGGATCACCTGAGTACCGCACGCTTCTGCTTTCGGCGCAATCAACTCCACCCCCATGCGCACACCTTCATCCTTGAACTGTTTCACCCAACGAATGACACCAATGCTCCAGTGGGACTTGTCTTTTTCCAATATGCCGACGATTTCACCGGTCTTAACCTGATGGGGCACATCCTGATGCCAACTCAGGCAAAAGCCACCGGGGCTGGTGTTCACCACCTCGCAACTGTACTGAGGGTATTTGTCTTTTTCTGCCAACAGGCGTTGCTCGGCATGCTTTTCGATCTCGCCGCCAACGGAATCCTTTTCCAGCTTAAGTTTGGAGGTGTCCACGTTCAGCCCCCAGACATCATTGCTCTCGTAGATGTCCCGGCGCCGGCCGCCAGGCCCGTGCTGCAAAAACGGATTATTCAGCTCCGGGTCCAGCACACTGCCACTCACCATGCGGTTAAAATCCGCTTTTCCGGACACAAAATAGTGGGTGGCGCTCAATCCAATGCACAGGCTCAGACTGCCGTGCTCTTCGATGCGGGTGAACGCCCGCTCCGCCAACACGCCCCATGCCTGAATCAGAATCCGGGTCAAATCGGCGGGAAAGCGGTCGGGGACAAAAAAACTGGCAACCGGGTGTGGCTGGCCCTGGGGCAACTGCAGTAACACTCGCAGATGATCGGAAATCACCGACGCATCAAAATAACGAATGTTGTGGGGCAATGTTGTACGCCGCATCAGCGACTGGTAAATGGGCGGGTAATCCGTCGTCACATCGATCACGAATAAGCCTGAGGCCGATTTCGCATCGGTCACTGAGGCAAAGCGTGCCCAGTATCGCGCCGCGTAATAAACCTGCTGTATTTGTGTCTGACGCAGTTGATTGGGCTTGGCGGTGGACAGCAACAACGCCCGCATGTATTGATCGTAAATACTGGATTCCCAGTTATCCTCCTCCGGATCCACCGTGGGCAATTCCAGCATGCCGAAGCGCTGGGCGATCAGGTACAGCAAATGCATCTCACGCCAGAAGTTGGCCGGCGCCGGATAATACAATTGAAAGCTGCGCAGCAGCACCTGGCTTTGTTCCGAGATAGCCCGGTGGATGGCTTTCTGACACAGTTTCTTGGCCTCCTTGTCCATGTTCTTGACACGGGGCAGGGACTGCATGGTAACGGCTTTGTAGCCAGTGGCCAGGTGATTTTGCAACGCCTGCGCCAGAGCGGCGATCTTGGCTTCTTTGGGCGGCAGCACCACCGCCTTGTTCAGAAAATGTTTTTCCAGGCTTTCGCATATGTAGTGAATGGGCCCGCGCATGATTTCCATAAGCTGGAAGCGGGTTTCCGAGTCTGTCTTCAGGCGGTTCAATTCCTGGATGGCAGAATACAGCCGCTTGGCACTTTCCCCCACGTTCATTTTAGGCAGGCCTTCCACCCAAGCCTGAACCTTCTTGGGTTGAGGAGCACAGAACGAAAGCACCTCCAGATCGTGGGGAGGCAGCTTCAAGCTAAGGTGCTCAGCTGTATTCGACATTCAGTTATCCCGTTTCTTCACTGCGTTCTGTCTTGTCCTGGCCCCGCCTTTATCCGGCCACAAGACACATGGGGAGGATCCCTTACTAGTAAGTATAGGCAGACTTTGCACAGGATGCGCAAACATTGATTGTGACCAATCACTCAGGATAAATGCAAATCTATCAGAGTCTTGCCTGATTTTCCTGAAATCTCTCTCACTAAGCGCGGTATCAGGAAACCCGGCAAGTGCCGATGCAGGGCGCACATCAGCTGACGCGCCTCCTGCTCGGGCACATCAAAATGATGGGCTCCCGCCACCGGATCCAGCAGGTGAAGATAATAAGGAAGCACGCCGGCCTGGAACAGACGCTCACTCAGATTGGTCAAAATTTCCGCAGTGTCGTTGACCCCCCGCAGCAACACCGCCTGATTCAATAAATGCACCCCGGCCTGGCGCAATGCCGCCATGGCCTGATCAAACAGCCCATCCAGCTCGCGGGGGTGATTGCTGTGCGTCACCAGAACCGAGTCCAGCCGGGTATTTCCCAGGCAGTCCAGTAAGCCCGCGTCTACCCGCTGCGGGATCACCACCGGCAACCGGGTGTGTATGCGCAAGCGCTTGACTGTAGGTACTTGTTCTATGGTTTTCAGTAGTTTATCAAGCCTTCCATTGCTCACCACCAATGGATCGCCGCCACTTAGGATGACCTCATTCACCTCCGGGTGGGCCTGCAGGTAGGCCGCCACCTGATCGAATTCCCGGCTTGACAGCCGGTTGTCCTCATAGGGGAAATGACGGCGGAAGCAATAACGGCAGTTGATGGCGCAGGCCCCACTCAGCACCAGCAATACCCGGCTGTGGTATTTGTGCAGCAGGCCACCCTGCGGGTTCACCTGCCGCTCCCCCAGCGGATCCGCAATAAACCCGTCCCGGGGCTGGGTTTCCGCCTGCACCGGGAGCACCTGCCTCAACAGGGGATCATCGGGATTGCCCACCTCAATTTTGGCCAGATAGGGCTCGGGCACCCGCAGCGCAAACGCATTATGGCCCTGCAGACCCGCCGGCAGGCTGTGCAGAGGCAGTTGCAGGCGTTGCCACAGGGTTTCCGGGCTGCGAATACTGCCCGAAAGCAGAAATTGCCAGTCTTCAGTATGCCAAGTTGGGGCAGTTCGAGTTATCATTAGCGCCTTTCCCATTACGGGTACTGCAAATTGAAAGAAAACAGGTGTTGATCAATGGCCAACTATTCTACCAACGAATTCCGCTTGGGTCTTAAAGTGATGTTGGATGGAGACCCATGCTCCATCGTCGAAAACGAGGTGGTAAAACCCGGTAAAGGTCAGGCCTTCAACCGCGTGAAGCTGCGCAACCTGAAAACCGGAAAAAGCTGGGAACGCACGTTCAAGTCCGGCGAAAGCGTGGAAGCCGCCGACATCATGGACGTGGACCTGCAATATCTCTACAACGACGGCGAGTTCTGGCACTTTATGGATCAGCAGAGCTTCGAACAGCAGGCCGCCGATGCCACTGCAGTAGGTGAGGCCGCCAAATGGCTGAAAGAAGAAGACGTCTGCACCGTGACCCTGTGGAACGGCTCTCCCCTGGCGGTAACAGCGCCGAATTTCGTCGAACTGGAGATCATTGAAACGGATCCCGGCCTGAAAGGCGATACCGCCAACGGCGGCTCCAAACCCGCCACACTGTCCACCGGTGCTGTGGTACGGGTGCCGCTCTTTGTTAACCAGGGTGACGTAATCAAAGTGGATACCCGAACCGGCGAGTACGTTTCCCGCGCCTGATGCTGTGCCGGCTGCCTGCGTCATGACGGGCAGCCGGCCGTTTCCAGCCCCCATCCAAAGTGATCCCATGACCTGGCAACCCAGTGCAACCTTGCCCACTATTGCAGCCCGCGCCAAACTGAATCGCCTGCTGCGGGATTTCTTTGCCCGCCGGGACGTGATGGAGGTGGAGACCCCCCTATTGTGCGCCAGCACGGCCACCGACCCTCACCTCAGCAGCTGGCACAGCTGCGCCAACGGCAAGACCTACTACCTGCAAACATCGCCGGAATTCTGCATGAAACGCTTGCTGGCAGCCGGTTGCGGGCCCATTTATCAACTGGGCAAAGCCTTTCGCCACGAAGAACACAGCCGCCAGCACAACCCGGAATTCACCCTGCTGGAATGGTACCGCCCGGACTGGAGCCTGACCCGGTTGATGGATGAGGTGGAGGCACTGGTGCTCAACGCCGCGTCTGCCTTTGGCCTCACCCTGGAGCCGTTTCCACGCCTCACCTATCAACAGGCGTTTGAAGATACCGTGGGGCTGAACCCCCACCGCTGCAGTGCCCAGGATCTGCTGCAGGTGGCCAACGCACAGATCAACGGGGACTTCAGCACTCTGAATCGCGACGGCTTGCTGGATTTGGTGGCCAGCCACCTGGTGGAGCCCAAACTGCCCCGGGAGGGCGTTATCCTTACCGAGTTTCCCGCCAGCAAGGCCAGCCTCGCCAAAACCGGCCTGTCCAGCAAGGGCGACACCGTGGCGTTGCGGGCGGAGCTTTATATTCGCGGACTGGAAATTGCCAACGCTTACCAGGAACTGGTGGATGCCGCCGAGCAGGCCCAACGCTTCCAACAGGATCTGCACTATCGGGAAAACCATCAATTGGCCTGCGTCCCCAATCCCGGCCAATTGATCGCTGCGTTACAGAACGGGTTTCCGGAATGCGCAGGCGTCGCCCTGGGACTGGATCGGTTGTTGATGGTACTATTGGGTTGCGACAACATTGAAGAAGTGTTGAGTTTTACCACCACACGGGCCTGATCAATCCATGCAACAGGTGCACTTTGACAGCTGCATTATCGGCGCCGGCGTCATCGGACTGGCCATCGCCCGGCAGCTGGCACGGGCGGGGCGCAGCACCATCATACTGGAACAGGCCGGCTGTATCGGCTCCGGCATCAGCAGCCGCAACAGCGAAGTGATTCACGGGGGGCTCTACTATGCCCCGAATTCCCTGAAGGCACAGCTTTGTGTCCACGGCAAACACCAACTTTATCAGTACTGTGAACAACACCGAGTTCCGCATCGGCGGATTGGCAAGTTGATCGTCGCCCGCTCATCCGCCCAGGGCGAGGCACTGCAATCCATTGCCGATAATGCCCTTGAAAATGGTGTATCGGATCTGGAGCATATCCCCGCAGCGCGGCTAAAAGCCATGGAGCCTGAAGTGGCCGGTTGCATGGCGCTGCTGTCACCCTCCACCGGCATCATCGACGGCCATGCCCTGATGCAAAGCCTGTGCATGGAGCTGGAACAGCATGGGGGACTTCTGAGTCTGCACACCCGGTTTCAGCATGCCCGCTTCAGTGGCGACCACTTTGATGTCACCGTATCCAGCGTTGGCGAGCCTTACCACTTTCGCTGCACGCATTTGATCAACGCGGCAGGCCTCCAGGCGCAATCCGTGGCGGCGCGGATTGAGGCTGGCCAGACACCCTTGATCCCCCCGTTGCACTACTGCAAAGGCAGCTATTTTGCTTTGCACGGGCCGGCGCCGTTTTCACGCCTGATCTACCCCCTGCCGGAGCCAAACACCACCGGCCTGGGCATTCACGCCACCCTGGATCTGGCGGGCCAGGTTCGCTTCGGCCCGGACACTGACTACGTGACACAGGTGGATTACCAGGTGGAGCCCAGCCGTAAAGCCCGTTTCATTGCCGCCATCAAGCACTACTATCCAGGCCTTATGGAAGCCCGCCTGGTACCGGCCTACGCCGGCATCAGACCCAAGCTGCAAGGCCCCACTGCTGCCCCCTGCGATTTCAGAATTGACGTCAATCCGAGCGGCGTGATCAACCTTTTCGGCATCGAATCGCCGGGCCTGACCGCCGCTCTGGCCATTGCGGAACGGGTGGGAGAGTCACTGGCCGGCGCTTAAACGCAAAAACGGGCCGCAGCCCGTTTTTGTCGAAGCGATGGTGTGTCCGCGATCAGTTGACGGTCACACTCACCGGTGTTGAGAGCGCGCTTTTCAGGCCGGTGGTATCAACGGTCACCAGGCTGAAGTAATGGGTACCTGCCGCCAGGCCCGTCGCGACATAATCCAGCTCTGACGCATCCACCGTGTCGATTTGCTGCATTTGACCATTCACGCTTTCGGCGTAGTAGATTTCGTAGGCTTGAATGTCAGACTCCGCCAACGCTGAATCATCCGCTCGCTGAGCCGGGCGGCTCCAGGTGATCAGGGCGTCGGCCAACGTATTGGCAGCCACACTGACCTGGGCACTGTTGGAGGTGGTGGAAACGCCGGTGTTGCTGACCACCACATAGTATTCACCGCCATCCGCCACGGTCACTGAATTCAGCACCAGTGAAGGGGCGTTGGCACCGGCAATGGCCGCACCATCGAAATACCACTGGTAGTTCAGTACACCTGTACCTGTGGCCGCCACACTCAAGGTGACATCCACGCCTTCATTCACCATTTGGTTACTGGGCTGAGTGGTGATGGTCACAAACTGGGAAACCGTGACGTTCAGGGAAAAGCTGTCGCACTCAAGGGTGGACTGGCCATCTGTAACCGCGCAGTCATAGGTGCCTTGCTCAGACGCATTGAACGACGTGCTGGCGGAACTCTGTACAACGGAGCCGTTACGGTACCAGGTCACGGTAATCGGCAGATCGTTTTGCACTGCAACAGAAAAGGTGTAGGTGTCACCTTCATTGATGGTGACATTGCCCGGTTGTGACACCAGATTCAGCACGAATTGCTCCGGCTCTTCAGGCACCTCATCCGGGTCGGTATTACCCGCGTCGCCGGTTTCGTCGTGGCTGTCACCACCGTCACCTGAAACCTGAGCACTGGCTTCATTGCTTTCGCCGCCAGCCCCGCACCCAGCCAAAACCAGGGTGAAAGCCACGATAAACGCCGCAAGCACCTTGTTAAAACATAGACCATTAGGGAAAAATGAAACCGACATCAGCAGTAGTACCTTTACAAAATTAGGGGGTGTTGAACTTACAAAGCCAAGATTAGTTCACCCCCGGAAAGGCACGTGTGGGCCAGTTCACACCCCGATAAAACCCGCTAATAAAACGCAAAAACTGCGCAGGCAGTCACACTCATCAAGCGCACGGCGTACGGTTTTTCCAGGCCGACTGATTACTCTATAAACAACCGTGCTGCGATGGTTTCTTCTGTACCTGCCGCAGGGACGCCGGCAGGCATTCCGTTAAGCGGCAATGGCGACCCGAGGCAGTTGCCGAAACCGACGGGCTCTGATCAATTTTTATACAGACACAGACCGACAAAATCGCAATAGGTCATTTCTCGATCAATATCAATTTTTAAACAATAAAAACAGGGCATTTTTCACAAAGTTTGTGATAGCTTTCAACTCCCGCCTAAAAGAATTTTGGGATGATGGCGGTCCAATAATAATTTGCACAAGCTGCCTGGCTTTAAGACCAATGAAAACGTTGCATAAGAGAGCACTGCTGGCGCTGTTTCTCGCTGCCAGCTTGCCGACCATGAATGGTTGTAAAGAACTGAATGGGGATCAATCTGTAACCGAAAATCACAACGATGTTGTGGATCCGGTGACGGAGGTGGTGGACCCGTCTGAGCCAACCTTCGAACCCATACAGGTTAACGCAGCCCCCCAGGATCTGACCGGATACCCGGGGCAAAGCGCCACCTTCACCGTTACCGCCAGCAGTGCCGCCACCCTGACCTACCAGTGGTATCAGAACAACACGGAAATCCCCGGTGCCACCAGCAACACCCTCTCCTTCATAATCAATGGCAGCGAAGATGCGGGCACCTATACCGTCAGAATCAGCAATCTGACCAATTCCACCAGCCAATCAGCCCGGTTGTTTGTCACCGCGCTGCCGGACATCACCCGTGAGCCCCAGGATGTGAGCATCTATCCGGGTGAAACCGCCGTCTTCACCGTGAGCGCCAGCGGCGATGATGTGGAATACCAGTGGCAAAGTCGCGGCCTGCTGGGCTGGAACACACTGGACGAAACCAGTGACACACTGGTGGTTGAAGATGTCAGCACCAGCACCAAAAAGCAGTACCGGGTAAAAGTGAAAAACGATGGCGGGCAAAAAACCTCCCGCACCACCCGTATCAATCTGAAGAATCCCATCAGCATTACTTCACAACCCACCAGCCAGCTGGTGGCAAGCGGTGAAAACGCAGCCTTTGCCGTGACCGCCACCGGCTACGGCACCCTCAGCTACCAGTGGTACAGGGCGGGTACTGCCCTCAGTGACAACAGCAAGTATCAGGGTACCCGCTCCGCCAATCTGTCGGTGCTGAACGTAACGCCCAGCGATGCCAGCCTGTATTATGTCGCCATCAGCAATGATGAAGGCCGCAGCATGAACTCTGCGTCCGCTGAGCTGTCGGTACAGGGGCCCGCCTTTGTCACCGTTCACCCCAACGACACCACGGTCTACAGCGGAGGCAGCGGTGAGCTGCTGATCGCCGCCAGCGGTGACAACCCCATCAGCTATCAGTGGCAGAAATGGAACGGCAGCAGCTGGCAGAACATCAGCGGCGCCAACGCCAGCCGTCTGAGTTTTGCCACCGTCACCAGCAGCACTGCCGGCCGCTACCGTTGCAGCGTCAGCAACGCCGTATCCAGTGACGTGAGCAATGCCGCCACGGTAACCGTATTGCAGTCCGTGAACATTGATCAGTCTCCAGTGAGCCAGACTGCCCAGGTTGGGGAAAGCGTCCGCTTCTCAGTCATCGCATCCGGCGATGATCTGCAATATGAGTGGACCAAAAACGGCCAGTCACTGCCCAATTCAGGCGCCACTCTCAGTTTCGCCTCGGTGCGCGAGCTGGATGAGGCATCCTATGGCTGCCGGGTTTACAACAGTGGCGGCAGCGCCAATTGTGCAGCCTTTTCCCTCGATGTGCAGTCACCGGTTATTATCAACACCCAGCCCACGCCCCAATCCACCTACGAAGGTGGCAGCATCGCCCTTAACGTAGTGGCCTCCGGCGACCCGGCGCCCTCCGTTGAATGGTATTTCAATGGTGAAATCGTGGGCAGCGGCAACACCTTGACTCTCAACAATGTTTCAGCCCAGCAAGCCGGTGAATACCAGTGCCTGGTGTCCAACGACATCAGCTCCAGTTACTGCGACCCGGTCACCGTCAGCATCAGCAACGCCGTGCAAATTACCAGTGAGCCGGTTAACACCAGCGCCAATGAGGGCACCAGCGTCAACTTCACGGTGGTGGCCAGCGGTGAAAACCTGAACTACGACTGGCTGAAAGACGGCCAGAGCCTGGGCCTCAACAGCCCGACGCTGAGCCTGTCGGAACTGAGCGCCGAAGACGCCGGTTCTTACACCTGCCGGGTGTGGAACGAATACAGCAGCGTGCATTGCACCGACTTTTCACTGACCATCAACGGGCTTGTGGCCATTACCACCCAACCGGTTGGCAGCACCGCCTATGAAGATGCCAACGTCACCCTCGCTGTAGAACATAACGGCGGTGAAGAAGCCCAGGTAAACTGGTATTTCAATGACCTGTTGATTGCCTCAGACACCAGACTCCTGACCCTGAGCCCACTGACACTGGAACAGGCCGGTGAATATCGCTGTGTGGTTGCCACCCCGGTTAATTCGGTAGCCTGCAATCCCGTCACTGTGGTGGTGCTGGAGAAAGCCCGCATCACCAAACAACCCTCCAGCCAAATTCTGAGCGTTGGGGAAAGCTTCACCCTGGATCTACAGGCCAGCGGAGAAGGCCCATTGCAATACCAGTGTTTCTTCAATGGCTCCCTGGTTCTAAGCAGCACCCAAACCTCACAGCTGGTTATCAACAACATTACAGCGGCCAATGCCGGTGCTTATTACTGCACGGTCAGCAATGAAGGTTCCACGGTCACCAGTGACACGGTTTCACTGGATGTACTGGGCATCGAATCCCGCCGTGTACTGGTCACCTGGGATGCACCGGACAGCCGGGCCGATGACAGTTTGCTGGATCCCCTGGAGATCGCCGGCTACAGCATTCATATCTGCCCCGAAGGCAGCAATCAATTCGAGTTAATGGCAACCACCCAGGGCACCGGCACCGAAGCCATCATAGAACTGGCTCCCGGTACCTACGACCTGGCGGTAACCACCATTGATGTAAACGGCCTGGAAAGCAGCTTGTCCGCTGCCAACCCCATCGTCATCGAATAACCACTGACGGAATCAACTCCGGTGCTGCCTGTGACCTCACCCGACAGGTAGCACCGCCCTTCCCAGCCCCACCTGGAATCCGGCACCAATATCCTGCACAATTGCCCAAATGCCAATCAAACCGCCAATCAATCAGGATCAAAGTGTGCGCCTACTTATCAACGCTCAGGAACACGAAGTGAATGTACAAAATGACACCCCGGTATTGTGGGTGTTGCGGGATGTATTGGGGTTAACCGGCACCAAATACGGGTGCGGGATAGCTCAATGCGGGGCCTGTACCATCCACGTGGACGGGCAGGCAGTGCGCGCCTGCGTCACCACCGTAGAGCAGCTTCAAGGCAAGCAAATTACCACCATCGAAGGCTTGTCGGCTGACGGCGAGCACCCGGTACAACGGGCCTGGAAAGCGCATAATGTGCCCCAGTGCGGCTACTGCCAGTCAGGACAAATTATGAGCGCAGCCGCCTTACTGCAGAAAAACCCGGCTCCCAGCGATTCCGACATCGATGACGCCATGAACGGCAACCTCTGCCGCTGCGGCACCTATATCCGAATCAGGGCCGCCATCAAGTCAGCTGCCGACAGCCCCTCCTAAACGGAAAAATGCCGGCTCAACGGTAAATCACGAATACGCTCCCCGGTAGCCGCGAAGATTGCATTGGTGACACTGGGCGCCACCGGTGGCACACCGGGTTCCCCGACACCGGCGGGGGCGGCATCGCTTTCCACCAGATGGGTTACAATACGCGGTGTCTGTTTGATTCGCAAAATGGGATAGTCGTGGAAGTTACTCTGCTTCACAACCCCGTTTTCCACGGTAATCTCGCCCATTAAGGCCAGGGACAAACCAAAGACAACCGCCCCTTCCAACTGCGCTCTGACGCGATCCTCATTCACATACTGGCCACAGTCCAGCACAACATGGACTTCCTCCACCTGCACCTGGCGATCTTGCACCGAGAGCCGGGTGGCCACCGCACAGTAGCTCATAAAGCTGAAATGCACCGCCAGGCCCCAGCCCTGCCCCGGATCCAGGCTTTGAAAACCACTTGCCTCAACCACGCGATCCAACACCCCCAGCAGGCGCCCGGTATCGATTGGGTGTTGCTGTTGAGCCGGGTAATCCACCTGCAGGTAAGCCGGATCCACGATACGGCCGGGACCAATGAGCTGACGCAGATTGGTTACCGGGTCCAGTTGGCGTATCACCGCCAACTCATCGGCAAAGCCATTGATGGCAAAGGCGTGATGAATACTGGTGACCGAGCGCAGCCAACCAATACGCACAGCCTCCTCTGCCGGATGCACTTCCGCCTGCAACGACGCCACCGCGTAAAGGTTGGAAGTAAAACCTCCGCTGGACAGCTCACCGGCGCTGGGTTGCACCACTGCGCTGTCAAACGTGCTTTGATTGCTGGGGTAGGCTGCCCGCTGCAGCCAACCGGTGACACGATTGTCCCGATCCATGGCTGCCTTGAAATACTGGGCGCTGATGGGGTGGTAATAGTCGTTGCGAACGTCATCCTCTCGGGACCAGAACAGCTTAACCGGACGGCCCGCCCGGTCCGACAGCCATGCCGCCTGCACACAGAAATCACCCATTGATTTACGGCCAAACCCCCCGCCCAGCAAAGGTACATTGACCTCCACATTGTGATAAGGCAGGTTGAGATAATGGGCAATTTCGTTGCGTACGTTCTGCGGGTTCTGTGAGCTGGCCCAAATCCGGCAATGGTTCCACCCGGTATCCGCCACTGCCACCGGCGGCTCCATGGGAACGTGCGCCAGATAGGGAGCAGTGTAGGTCGCCTCATGCACCTGTGCCGCATCCTGAAACGCCTGCTGCACATCGCCGTTCTTGCGCAGCAACTGGCCGGGGGTTGCCACCCGCTCCCGCAATTGCTGACGCTGCGCTTCAGAACTTCGCTGGCTGTATTTGCCAGTGGACCAACGGCACTTCAGCAGGCCTCTGGCCTTCAGCGCAGCCCAGCTGTGCTCTGCCAGCACCGCCACTCCGTGCAAGGGCTGAATACCCACCGGAAAACGTAATGGGGGCAACACCACTACATCAACCACACCGGGCACGGCTCGCGCCTGTTGATCATCACAGGCCTCCAGCACCGCGCCAATCACAGGCGCATGCTCCACCACCGCGAACAGCATACCCGGCAGCACCATATCCGACGCATACTGGGCAGCTCCGGACACCATGGGTTGCAGATCCACAATGGGCGTCGATTTACCGATGTACCTGAAGTCCGCTTTGGGTTTCAGTTGCAACTGATGCCGTGCCGGCACCGGCAACTGTGCAGCCGCCTCAGCAAGTTCCCCAAACGACAGCCGGCGGCCGCTTGACGGATGCTCCACCTGATGGAATCGGGCGCGGCACTCTGCCACCGGTACCCCCCAGCGCTGGGCCGCAGCCTGTTCCAGCATCAACCTGACACTGGCTCCCATTTCACGCATGGATTGATAAAACAACCGTACACTTTGCGAGCTGTCGGTGTTCTGATCCCCGTAATCGGGGTGTCCCGGGGCCTGCACCACATCCACCCGCGCCCAGTCTGCCTCCAGCTCATCCGCCAGCACCAGGGGCAGCCCGGTTTTAATGCCCTGGCCCATCTCGCTGCGATGGGAAACCAGGGTAATGCGATTATCAGTGCCGATTCGAACAAACAACTCCAGGGGTTTAGCTGACTGACTGAGCGCCCCATAAACCATGTTCTGCACTACCGTAAGCTTCCCGGTCACATACAGGCCGCCCACTCCTGCCCCGGCCAATCCTGCTGAAAGCAAAAACACCCTTCTGCTGATTTTTGCAATATCCGCCATTCACCCCTCCTGATTTCGCTGCCAGCCAGGATTGAAATCACCCTGTAAATCCGGTGCGCGTATAAAGTGTGTAAAAAAATACCGGCTAAACTGAAGAAAATGAAGGTTTTTTGGTTCTAGCTGGTGTGGATAACTTTAACAATGACAAGTTTGACATTAGACTCGCTAATTTTGGGGCACGATAGGCTCGGCTTCCAGCGCCCGCGCGCGAGCCGGCAGACAGCAATGATTCAGAATCAGAATCATGCCCATGCCTGTGGAGCCGACACCGACTGGGGCTGTGTAAGATCATCCCGTCTCCTGATTGTGAATAGTAATAAATCGAAACGAGGGCTTTCACATACAGTATGTGTGGATTAGCGGGTGTAGTATGCGCTGGCGGTGTGGGTCCGGACCTGCCGCAACGCCTGAACAAGATGATAGCCACTTTGCATCACCGGGGGCCGGACAGTACGGGCTTCTACCACGGTGACCGGGCGGGGCTTGCCCACGCCCGGCTGAGCATCATCGATCTGGAAGGCGGCGCACAACCAGTGCATAACCGGGACGGCAGCGTACAGGTCGTTTTCAATGGCGAGATTTTCAACTACATCGAGCTGCGCCAGGAACTGGTGGCGCAAGGCCACCGCTTCTACACCCACAGCGACACTGAAGTCATTGTCCAGCTCTATGAGCGCTACGGCGACCAGTTTGTACACCATCTTAACGGCCAGTTTGCCATTGCCCTGTGGGATGAGAACAAGGGAAAACTTATCCTGTGCCGTGATCGGGTGGGCATCGCACCACTATATTACAGCGAGGCCAACGGCAAGCTGATATTTGGTTCAGAAATCAAATCCTTGCTGCCTGAGCTGGGGCACAAGCCGACCATTAACCTGAATGCCCTGGACCAACTGATGACCTTCTGGGCGCCCCTGAGCCCCAACACCCTGTTCCAGGGCATCTATGAGATTCCCCCGGGTTACATGGCCACCTATGACCTGAATGGATTCAAACTGACCCGATACTGGGATTGGCAGTTTCCCACCCACCGGGATTACCAGGGCGGTTCCGATAGCGAACTGGCCGAGCAGCTGCACGAACTGCTGATCGATGCCACCCGAATTCGGCTGCGCTCGGATGTACCGGTGGGCGCGTACCTTTCGGGGGGGCTTGATTCCTCTGTCCTGGTGGCGTTGATACATCATCACAGCAATGCCAGGCTGCGTACCTTCTCCATCGGCTTCGACAGTAAATCCCACGATGAATCTGATTACCAGCGCCTGATGATCGACCAGGTGGGGGCCGAACACAGCGCAATCACCTGCAGTGAACAGGACATCGCTGAGAACTTTTACAACACCATCTGGCACACTGAGGCCCCCATCCTGCGCACGGCCCCCGTGCCCATGCGGCTCCTGTCGGGGCTGGTGCGATCGCAGAATTACAAGGTGGTCTTAACCGGCGAGGGTTCCGATGAGGTTCTGGGCGGTTATGACATTTTTAAAGAAGCCAAGATTCGTCAGTTCTGGGCCCGCAAGCCCGATTCTTCATTCCGGCCGGCCCTCCTTAAAAAGCTCTACCCCTATCTGGATATCTCACCGGGACGAGCCCAGCAGTATTTGAAAAGTTTCTTTGGCAGTGATTTGGATCAACCCGATTTGCCCTACTTTTCCCATACTCCCAGATGGACAACCACGGCCAAGTGCAAGGATTTTTTCTCCGCATCAGTTAAAAGTGCACTGAGCGCAAACCCCATCGAGCTGCTGGAGCAGTCACTGCCCAGGGACATTACTCAATGGCATGCGTTTAACCGGGCACAATACATCGAAGCCAAAACCCTGATGGCCGGCTATCTGCTGAATTCCCAGGGTGATCGTATGTTGATGTCCAACTCTGTGGAGGGCCGTTTCCCGTTTCTCGATCATCGGGTGATTGAATTTGCCAACAAACTGCCGCCGAAATTCAAAATGAAAGCACTCAATGAAAAATATCTGCTGAAGAAATCCATGGCGAAATATCTCCCTGATGAAATAGTCGCGCGCCATAAGCAACCTTACCGGGCACCGGACATACCTGCTTTTTTTGCCGAGCAGACGCCGCCGTATGTGGAGGAGTTACTGAGTGAATCAGCCATACGCGCCAACGATTTATTCGATGCCAAGCGCGTCAGCCTGTTATTGAAAAAAATTCGACTGGGCCGTGCCATCGGCTACAAAGACAATATGGCCCTGGTGGGCATCCTGTCCACACAGATATGGCACAAGCAATTTTTGGGCTAACCAATACGATCATGAGCGGGGCGACCCCATTGATCCAAGCATCATTGACTGTAAACACTTGATTCAAAGGAACACTCATGCCAACCAGAGAAAAACTGAAAAACTACATTCTTGAGAACTACCTGTTTACCGACGACCAGAGCGCGTTGAATGATTCCGATTCTTTTATGGAACAGGGCATTATCGATTCCACCGGCATTATGGAGGTGGTTTTCTTTTTGGAAGAAGAGTTCGATATTCAGGTGCAGGACGAAGAAATGATTCCCGAGAATCTGGATTCCATAGACAACCTGGTCGCTTTCGTCGAAAAACGCCAGGCAAGCTGACCGGAAACACGACACAGTGAACAATGTACTGCAACGGATCAAACAGGTTGTCGACCAACAAAGTGACCTGCCCTGCATTGTAAGCGAAGGCAATAGCTGGTCATATGGTGAAATGTGGGAAAACGCGGCCAGGTTTGCCGCCTATGTCACGCAACAAGGGATTCGCAAAGGCGATCGCATCGCTTTGGTCTGCGACAACTCAGCGTATTACGTCGCTGCGTTTTACGGCACCCTGCTGGCGGGTGCCGTGGTGGTGCCAATGAACACCAGCTCCAAAATCCGTGATTTCAATAACTGGTTTGAGCACTGCGCTGCCCGCATGGCGGTTGTCGACTTCATTCCGCGTGAACTGCGCAAGCTACTGGATACGCCCGCACCGACCCAGTTATTTGCCATTGATACCGATCTAAAACAACCATTGACCAAACAGCAACAAGAGAGAATCTGCGGCACCTGGTCTGAGGTAGAATCCTGTCAACCGCTGGCTAACCATGCAACCATTGCGGGCTCGGATCTGGCTTGTATCATTTATACATCCGGCACCACCGGCAACCCCAAAGGCGTGATGATCAACCATCAGAATCTCAGCGCCAACATCAGCTCGATTCTGGAGGTACTGCCCATAAGGCCCGGCGATGCCTTTCTGAATGTACTGCCTTTCTACTATTCCTACGGTAACTCGGTACTGCATTCCAGCATCTGTGCCGGTGCCACTTTGTACCTGGAAAACAGCACCATGTATCCCAACCGGATACTGGAAAAACTCCAGACTCTGGAGATCGCAGGCTTCGCCGGCGTACCATCCACCTACGCGTTGTTGATGGCCCGGGGAAAGGTCAGTGAATACAACCTTTCCCGCTTGAAATTTTCTCTGCAGGCGGGTGGGGCAATGCCAACCCCGTTGATTCAAGAAGTGCGGGAGCAGTTTGGTGGAGAGCTGTATGTGATGTATGGGCAGACAGAAGCCACTGCGCGGCTCACCTGCCTGCCACCCGCTGACCTGGATCAAAAGCTGGGCTCCGTCGGGTTGCCCATACCGGGAGTGGAAATTAAGATCGTTCACGATGACGGCCGTGAGTGCATGCCCGGCGAAATCGGTGAGGTCCTGGCACGGGGGGACAACATCTCCCCCGGATACTGGCACAATCCGAACGCCACCGCCGCCACCTTTCAGGATGGCTGGCTGCGCACCGGCGATCTCGGGCACAAGGACCAGGAAGGCTATCTCTATCTGGAAGGGCGGCGCTCAGATATGATTAAATCCGGTGCCAACCGAATCAGCCCATTGGAAATCGAAGAGGTTATTTCCGAACTGCCGGAGATTGAAGAAGTGGCGGTGGCAGGGCATCCCGATGAATTGCTGGGGCAGACCGTAGCGGCGTTTGTGGTTATAAAGCCAGGCCATTCACTGGACCACAAGGCCCTGAAAAGGCACTGCCTTGAAAATCTCGCCAGCTATAAAATCCCCAAGTCCATACATGAGCTGCAGGCGCTACCAAAAACCGCCTCAGGAAAAGTCAAAAAGCATTTGCTAATCGAGGAACTATCATGAGTTTAAAAACGGACATTGCCCAGGAAATTCTGAACTTTGATATGGACGCCGAGGTTGAGAAAATCACTTCCAATATGCGCGCATTGCTCAGTAAAAAATTACACAAGCGCGGCTTGGTGGTGGCCATGTCCGGGGGCATAGACAGCTCAGTTTCATCCGCTTTGAGTGTAAAGGCCGTGGGCCCGAAAAAAGTGTTTGGGCTGTTACTGCCGGAACAGGATTCATCATCGGACAGCGAGACCAAAGGGCACATTCTGGCCAAACACCATGGTATTGAATACCTGGTCCATGACATCGCCCCCACTCTGCAAGCCATCGGCTGCTATCAGTGGCGTGACGAAGCCATCAAGGCAACCTTCCCTGAATACGGCGAGGGCTGGAAAAACAAAATTGTCATTGCCGGCGGCTCAGAGGGTCAGTTCAATCACTTTCAGTTAGTGGTGCAATCCCCTGCTGGAGAGATTACCGAGAAACGCCTGGGGCTGAAGGAATACCTCCAGATCGTAGCGGCAACCAATTACAAGCAACGGATACGTAAAACAGTGGAGTTCTTCCACGCCGACCGACTCAACTATGCAGTGGTTGGAACACCAAACCGGGTTGAATACGATCAGGGTTTCTTCGTCAAGAACGGCGATGGCTCTGCCGATATAAAACCAATCGCGCATTTGTATAAAACCCAGGTTTATGCGCTGGCCAAGCACCTTGGCCTGCCGGAGGCCATTTGTAACACCACACCCACCACCGACACCTACAGCATGCCCCAGGGACAGGACGAGTTCTATTACGCCCTCCCCTACCAGGAAATGGACATTGCCCTGTGGTGCTACAACAAGAACATGCCGGCAAACGAGTTGGCCAAGGTTCTGGAAATCGCGGAAGAACAGGCGGCTTTCATCTACAAAGACATCGAAGCCAAGCGTAAGACCACCGCGCCCCTGCATTGGCCGGCCATCCTGATTGAGCCGGTTGATCTTGGACTGTAATCTGGAACCATCATGACGGAAGCAACCATGGCCCGGGAAACCAGCGCAGTTGAGATAAAAGCGATAACGGAGAATGATGCCATCGCGCTTCATCAGTTCTATGTCGCGGAGTTTGCGCATATTCCCAAGCTTACCAACCAAGCATTATGGGAATGGGAATTCCTGCGCCATCCTGAGTCACAGGGCAAACCGCTGTTTTTTGCATTGCAGCAAGACCAGCGGATTTGTGGGGCCATC
Organism: Ketobacter sp. GenoA1; assembly: GCF_003671475.1. Taxonomy (NCBI): domain Bacteria; kingdom Pseudomonadati; phylum Pseudomonadota; class Gammaproteobacteria; order Pseudomonadales; family Ketobacteraceae; genus Ketobacter; species Ketobacter sp. GenoA1. The sequence continues at coordinate 405,063 of NZ_RCHM01000045.1, forward strand.
GGTGGCCTGCCCGCAACGCTCTCGGTGCAAGGGGAACATCACCCAGCCTGTCATCCGGTGGATTTCTTTGTCACCGAGCAGTGCAAGGGATTGCCGGCGCTGAGATTGTTTCGCAAGATGCTCGCCGAACGCCCGGTACACTACGCTTCCTATGTTTCCGATGATGCGGAAAAGCTGTTTACCGCCGCTGGTTTCCTGCAGCTCAACAGCCATATCCAAAACTATTATTACGGCCTGAAGCCCGACACCAGCCCCGCGCCCGTGAAAGCACGGCTGCGGCGCCTGGCCATTGCCTGCATCCGAAGCCTGTTGCTGAACTGGACCCATCTGAAAGGCTTGCTCACCAACAGGGGTGGCTACACCTACCCGAGTTCGGATCAGTTAAATCCCGATTGGGTTCCTGACTTGCCGTCCCAGGATACTGCCAGCCGAATCAAAATCCTGAAATCGACTGAGTACCTGAGGTGGCGATACCAGGATTCTCCCAATCTGTCCTGTCGGTACTTCGCGGCCCTGCGGGATCACCAACCCCATTGCCTGCTGGTAATCCACGCTGATAATGTGAACAAAACCGCTGCCATTATGGATGTTATCATGGCGGGTGAATGCCAGCCCCAACTGATACAATTGTTGATCAGAGCGATTCGCCACTACAGGAAACTTGGCTATACCGCCATGACCACCACTGCACTCAATCAACCACTGGCACAGGCACTGCGTGTGCTTGGCTTCAGCTCCTCCCCCAGCACTCACCGTTTCATGTTTTATGCGCGAAACAAACCGCTGAAAGAAGCCATGAATAACCCACAGTTATGGGAATTCAATCTAGGAGATACCGATGTCATTTGAAACATCAAAGAAGCGGGCATTCAAAGGCTTCCTGACCCGGAAGGAAGCCAACGTGTTGACCTATCACAGCGTTCTCCCCAAACAGGCCAACCTGTTCCAGACTCCCTATCATATAGATGAAGATTTGTTTCACGAACAAATGGAGTACCTGGCCCATTCCAAGTTTAATTGCTTAACCCTGTCACAGCTACGGGAAGCGCTGGACCGCCACAGCCTGCCAAAGCACGCTGTGGTCATTACATTCGATGATGGCTTTTATAATAACTTTTCAACCGCACTGCCCATCCTGGAAAAATTCAATATTCCCGCCACCGTCTTTATATCCACCGGGCTGGTGGGCCAGCAGACCCTGGGATGGCCTGAAATGCTGATTTCAATCTTACAGTGCAGTGCCTGCGAAGAACTCACATTCAAAGGTAAGTGCTTTCCCATTGCCAGCGCCGATGATAAGCAGGATACCTTCATTGAGCTTACCAAAGAGTTTGCCAGTCTTACCGCAGACGAGATCCAGCAGGCGTGCCAGGACTTTCAAACGCAAACCCGTTTCGATGCAGAGCAATTCTTTACCTCCTCCACCTATGAGGCCATGCGCTTTTTGACCTGGGATGAGATCGATGCGATGAAGCAGTCACCGGTGATCGAGTTTGGCTCCCATGGAGTGACCCATCGCAGCCTGATCCACCTCCCGGACGCTGAATCCAGGCAGGAGATCAACGCATCAAAACACACCATCCAGCAACGGATCGGCCATTGCCAGGCGTTCGCCTACCCATTTGGTCGGCGCGGAGTAGACTTTAATGAACAACATGACCACATGGCCAAAGAGGCAGGTTACCAGCTGATTTTTACCTGTGGCCAGTATCGAACCATTAAACAGACATCCAATCCATTGGACCTGCCAAGAACCAATATTCTGAGCGATTGCGACATTGATGTCTTCGACCTCACCCTGAATGGTGGCATCAGCTTCAACAATCTGGGCTCAACCAAGGAAGCGTTGAGCGGTGTTATGAAAGGACTGTTCAGCGGCAGTACTCATTAGGTGGCAGAGTCAGCGAGATGCTATGCATAATATAAAGATATCTGTCGTTATACCGGTCTACAACGTTGCGCCCTTTCTGAAGGAGTGCCTGGACTCTATTGTTAACCAGTCACTGAAAGAAATAGAAATAATATGCGTCGATGACGGCTCAACTGACTCCAGCCTCAATATTCTTGAGCACTTTGCTGCAATCCACCCCAGTATTTCAATCATCAGTCAGGAAAACGCCGGGCAATCAGCAGCCCGCAACCGGGGCTTCAAACAAGCCACAGGCCAGTACATCTATTTTATGGATGCGGATGACAAGCTGGATTTAAAAGCACTGGAGCAGCTCTACAGAAAAGCATCAGAGAATGATCTGGATGTCCTGTACTTCGATGGACGCACGTTTTATGAAGCGAATATGAGCGCCAACGACCTGAGCGAAGAATATTACTTCACCCGTAACCGATCCTACGAAGAGATAACCAATGGCCCGGACCTGTTTCTGCACTTGAAGAACGATGGTAATTATATTGTTTCGCCTTGCCTGCAGATCACCAGCCGCGAGCATATGATCAGGCACAATATACATTTCTACGAAGGTATCATTCACGAGGATAATCTTTTCGCAATCCAATGCCTGCTGAGCGCAGCCCGTGCATCGCATCTGAAGTCAACCCTGTTCAACCGCCGGGTCAGAGCCAATTCCACCATGACTCAAAGCCACACTTTCAATCACTTTTACGGCTATTTTGTTTGCTTTATTCAGATGCAGGCTTTTTGTCAGCGCTTAGCTCTGCCTGCAACGGTTCAACAAGCGGTTAACCTGGAGCTTTCCGGCATCCACCATACATTGTCAAAAATATACTATAACCTGCCCGCACCCGAGCGTGAGAAGGTTGATGGCATGCAGCCAACCGATCATTACCTTTACAGCAATTTACTGAATTCCGAAGCCGCTTACCGTTACACCAAGTCAGCAATACTGTTACGCAACATATATCAGTCAAAATCCTATAAACTGGCACGTCTGATCACGTATTTACCCAGGTTGATACGCAATCTTATTAACTCCTGACCGACCACTTTAATGGGCCAGTTTAAACACCGGCAAACGATACCATGCAGAAATCAGAAACTTACTTTCTTGGTGCAATCCTGTTTTGTGGCCTGGCTATGGCCTGTTCCGGCCTGGTCCTGTCCTACTCCTACTGGTGGGACGAACTCTATTCCGTAGTTGGTGCACGCCTGTCAATGGCTTCCATGATGTCCGATTTCATCATGGAGGATGTGCACCCGCCTTTTTATCAGTTTGCACTTAAGCTTTGGATCACGGCCTTCGGTGATGGCGAGCGCACCACCCGCGCGCTGAGCACCCTGTTTTCCCTGATGACCGTGCTTGCTTTCTGGGTATTGGGGCGTCGGCATTTCCATAAAGCCACTACCCTGACGGCGCTCACTGTTATGGTCAGTTGCTCTCTTTTTTCCTACTTTGCTCAGGAAACCCGATCCTATTCATTGCTACTGCTGCTGACTACCTGCTCTACGTTCCTGTATCTGGATTCTTGCCGTGAACCAACCCACCGCATAAAACCGGTGCTACTGGCGGTTTCTCTGTTGCTGCTTTCACTGACGCACTACTTCGGTTTGATTTATAGCGGCACCATTATTCTGCTTTTATTGGTGGATGCACGCAGGGACCTGCGCGCTGGCATTGGCTTTATCCTGCTGGGCGGCATGTGCCTGGTGTGGCCTGCAATCCACTACCTGTATGGAGACATCGGCAGCCGAACCGGTCAGAATTTCTGGATTGAAACCAACGGCATAGCCACCACTGTCGCCACCGTATCCGATGGCCTGACCCCACAGCTGAATGTTGTTTCCGAGGCACTGGTTGGTGCTGGGTTGAAGGATGTGTTGACCGCCGTGGTGTTTACGGCACTGCTATTGCTGGTGATTCTTTTTTCAACAAAGCAGCGGCAAACCGAAGCCCGCCAATCCGTGTACGGGCGCAAGCTGAGCCTTGTGCTGGTGACCTACATAGCCCTCATCGCATTCATAGACCTTCATTCACCCATATCGACCCATCGAAATTTTATCGTTTTGCTGCCGGCCTTTTCCATTCTCATCACCCTGGCTGCGCAAGCGCTCAACCAAGCGCTTTTCAACCTGGCTACACCGGCTTTGATTCTGTTTATGATTTCCAACCTCGCCGTGTCCGCCTTGTTGCTGCGTAATAAAACGACGCCCATCGAAAACCACCGAGCGGCAGCCCAATACATAGAGGCAAACCTAAGCCCGGGTGATGTGTTTTACTATCTGGACAGAAGTGACAAGCTGCAGAAAGTGCACAAGCTGATGGCGCTGTACTATTTCGAAGAAAAGCCCGAGCCGAACCCCATCAAGCAACAGCACATTGCCGCCCTCTCGCACAATGCATTTGTTCTGCTCCAGCATCACAGTTATGACGTGGAAGCCCTGGCAGCGGAGCTCATAAAAAACGGGCAGCAGGTAACGGTGTTTAACCCACACCAGAAAAGCGCCACCAGCGTCAGTGTCATTGAGATCCGCTAGCGAGCCTGGAAACGCCTGAAGAGAGGGAATAGGGAATTAAGGGGGGGGTAAGGACTGGTTGGGCAGCGTGCCCTGCCCAACCAGGCGAAAAGTACTGCGGATTATTCCAATACTTGGGCGTTAGTGTCGGCCGGCGGCTTTGGGGGCGATTGAGTACCCAGCGAGTACACCGCCACACCGGGATAACCACCACCCCATTCAAAAGGCTCAACCGCTTCCAGATTCAGATACAGCAATCCTCTGTTGATATCCACGGCCCCGCCCAGAATCGGCGAGAACCCACCGTTGGCAAACGCGCTTTCGAATTTACCAAAAGCATAGGGCTTAATATCATAAGAGTTCATGGATCCGTTCTTGACGGCCAACAGATCATTGAGGTCAAACAGCCAATAATAATTTGAGTAGTCTGATGCACTATATGCACAGTAACCGCCACAGACATTACCGTTGTCCTGGGTGATCTTGTAGCCCACACCGCTGTCGTAGCCACCGGAAAAACCAACCGCCATGTAGGTTCTGGTGCCCGGCACCACAAAGCCATACTTCGCGGAAGTGATGTGGTTCCACATTTTGTTATTACGATCTGAATTGTTCAGATAGCTTTCAGCAGACCCGGCATCCATCCCCATTGGGTTTTGCAGGCTGAAATCCATCAATGTGGTGGCAGGAATGGTAGTGGGTGAAGCGTTCGCCAGATTTGGGTTGGTTGGCGTAAAGGCAAAGGCCGACGGGCCAACACTCCAACGGCTGATGATCGGGCCACCACTGGAATAACCTGAGATATGGGTTCCGCCCAGTGCCTGTTGCCACTCAGCCGGTATGGGCGAAATCCACCCGGCGGCATGAGCCCGGGCGGCAAAGCGATGGTAACCGGCAACGGCAGAACCGGACAAATTGTTTGCGTTCTGAATTGCCATGGTGGTCGTGTCAGCGCCGGCGTTGGCGTCATAATAGACGTAGGCATTGACAAGCAACATTCCGTTCACATATTCCATACCCCCAATGCGGTCCAGATTATCCACGTTACCGCTGGCGGGCCGGGACAACACCCGACTGAAATTCTGAATGGCTGAAGCTCGCCTCAAGGCGCTGACCGACGTCGTGTTTACGATTTCAGGAATGCTGATTTCGGCAATGGCCTGCTGATAGGCATGGCCCACCATATACATGGAGGTGCCATTGGCACCCAGGGTGATGGGGCCCTCAGCGTAACTGGCTTCGGATTCACCCAATGTTTCCTGGGGCACTTTGAATCCACCCGCAAATTTGAGGTTGCCAATCTGGAACAGGGGCAAATTCTGTAGCGTGGCCAGATCAGCGGAGTACGACACGCCCGGAGAGCCTAACACTGCCACCATCGAAATTACCTTCAACGCCTGTTTGACAGGTAATCCTCGACCCATTGTCGAATTACATAAAATTTGATGCAGAAACACGTCTCATCCTCCACTGGGAACACAGGCACATCCTGCCATGTCATGATTGAGCTTGCCGTAAGTATATTACGTCTACCCTGACATCGTGCCCCTAAAAGTTCATATGGCGAGGGAAATCACAGTTTTCTTAGAACCAGTCGTCATGTTGGCACTGCATTCATTTATATGGGCCCCTCGCACTGGGACCCTAATTTTAGTCCTACCTGTGTAACACATCAAACTGTGAGGTCAGCGCCTTCATTTGAGCCACAGAATCCTACCACCGCCGCAGCCTATCTGGTAATTTAGTCACAATTAGACTTCTTAAAGCTGAAAATCCGCTTTGACTGGATTAGTCTTAGCAATCGAGTCTTATCCATCCTTCAGCGGCCCCGACGGTGTCACCCATGCAAATACACGCTCATACCCCCTTATACTCCACGAGAACATCGTTATTCTTAATTGCTCTGATGCTGGTCTCGGTCAGGGTTTCTGCCGCCTCCCCCTGCCTGCCCCAGGCGGAGCTGCCTGCCATCAGCGGGCCAACGCTGTCCCTGTCCGGCAATGCTGAATTGCAAACCGCCATCCAGAACGCTGCAGCGGGAACCACTCTGTTACTGGCCCCCGGCACTTATAACCTGTCATCCACTCTGTACATTCGCACCAACAACCTCACCATACGGGGCAACGGTGGTTCCTGCGAAGCGGTGGTACTGAACGGCGCAGGCATGGACAACGCCGATTTTGGCAATGCCCCCCACGGAATCTGGACCGACGCAGCGGATTTACAACTGATGAACCTGACCATTCAGAACTTTTATCTGCATGGCGTTGTCCTGAATTCAGGAGCCCAGTCGCCCACCTTTAACAGCGTTCAAATTTTGAACACTGGCCAGCAGCTCGTTAAGGGCAATCCTACGCAGTACGGGGTTGGCGTCGACAATGGTGTGGTGCTGAACTCACGCTTTGCCTATACCAACGGCACCCCTCAAACCGATCACGGTGCCGGCATCGGTTACACCAACGGCATTGATATTCACGCCGGGGACAACTGGCTGATTAGTGGTAACCGGTTCGAGAATTTTCATACCCCCGACAGTTCCAGCTGGTGGTGGAATCCGGCGGTGTTGATGTGGAACGGCGGGCAAAACTCAGTGGTTGAGAATAACGTTTTTATCAATGTTGACCGGGCCATCGCCTTCGGCTTGATGGAACGCAATGGTGATGTTGATCACAGCGGAGGCATCATTCGCAACAATATGGTGTATTACGCCCCAGGCCAGTTCTCATCCAATCGCATCGCCGACTCTGATGGCGCCATCCTGGTATGGAATTCGCCGAATACCGTGGTGGCTCACAATACCGTGCTCAGCAACGGCAACCTGAACAAATCCATCGAATTTCGTTTCAGTACCACAACGGGCGCACAGGCGATCAACAACCTGGTTGATGCCCCCATCGGCAGTCGAAACTCAGCAAGCTTTTCTCAATCAGGCAATCTGACCAGCGCCGATGCAGACATGTTTGTGGATGCAGCCACCGCTAACCTGCGCCTGAACAGCTCAGCTATTGCTGCCGTGGATAAAGTCAGCGTATCGGAGTATGCCACCACTGATATCGACGGCTTTGTCAGGAGCGGCGCAGGCAAGGTGGACATCGGGGCACATGAACTGAACGCATTGAGCCCACCCAATCCTCCCACCGATATTTCCGGATCACAACTCTAGCGGTATACCGGTCGCAAGGGATCAGCCCTGGCTTCCCTTGCCTTGGCTTCCCTTGCGACTCACCACTTTCAACAGGTGCGAGCACAGCTCGACAACAATTGCCCAGGCCTTGTTACTGGTTAACTTCAATCCCAATGTCCAGGTCGGCACCGCCACCGCGGCAATCAGCAGAATCACCAGCCACGAATTGGTCTCTTCAAAGTTGACCTCCAACGACAGCAGCTTGATTGCCCCCCAACAGGATACAGCCACAATCAGATTCGGCGCGAATGCCCGAAACACCTGCAGCGGCGACAGCGATATGGCGTAATACAGAATGCAGGAGATGACAATAAGGTCAAATGCGCCTGACAACACGATCGCCCAGGCCACGTGGGTCATGCTGATGGTGGCGGCAACAATAATCAACCCCAACTTGACGGCAAATGACAGGGTGTCGTACCACATGATGGTGCGCTCTTTGCCAATGGTGAGCAACGCCTGAGAGGAGAAGCAGTGAACGGATTGCAACATTGCCCAGATGGCGAGAATCGAGGCAATTTCAGTGGATTCGGTCCATTGATTGCCAAACAGCGCGGTTATCATGGGATAAGCGGAAAGGTTGACCACCGCAAAGATGGGCATGGCGAAGGCCCCCACCAGCACAATGGCATTAAGATACGCATCCTTTACCGATTCCCCATCCCGATGCACCTGTGATAAATGGGGAAGCGCCACATTGCCCACGGAGTTGATGATCAGGTTACGTAGAAACAGAATCAGCCCTATACCGCGGGAAAACAGCCCGACTTTGTCCATGGTTGCCAACCGTCCCAACACCAAATCGGTTACATTCTGGGAGGTGGTATTCAAGGTTTTGCTGATACTGATCAGCATACCGATGCGGAAAATTTCCCCCATGTTGCGGAACGAAGGCATCCACTCCATGGATTTGGGGCGGTAATAGGTAATGATCAAAAACTCCGCGACCACCCCAATGACCGTGCCACAGGCAAGTCCGTAATAGCTGAAGCCCATGGCCACCAGGCTGATATTGGAAACACTGCCAATCAATCCACCGGCAAAGTCCACCCGGAATATATGGCTGAAATTCATCTCCCGTGCCATCAGGGCAAAGGGAACAGCCGTAAACGGTGCCAGGAAAAAAGGGATCGTGATAATACACAGCACTAAAGTGAGATCCTGCTCGCCATAGAACTCTGCAATCCAGGGAGATGCCGCCAGCAGCACCGCGCCCAGCCCCCAGGACATGACCAGAACAACACCCACCACCGACTTAACCTGCTCTGCCGTTATCTCTTTCTCCCGAATCAGGTATTCACTGACACCGAGCGAACGGATGGAAGATGCCAGAAAGGCTATGGATGTGGCGACAGCGAACAATCCTATTTCTTTTGGTGTAAGCAAACGCGCCAAAACCGCGACCGTTACAAAGCTTACAGCCTGCAACGAATAGGAATTAACAAGAGAAAAGAAAATTGCTTGGCGGACTTGGCTCATTCAGATACGTTCAACCTTACAGCTTAATCATGCAATGAAGGGTTGGGCCTTTTGGGCCTGGAAAATGCCATCAAGTATTTCAGTATGGACTTGATCATGGCCTTGTAACGGGCTATCTGCAGTGGTTCGTGGCGCAACGCCATCAACGCACAATAGACGGAAAAGGACTGGTCTCCTTCCTCCTCTGCAATATCGGAGCAAATGCCATAGGAATTGGCTTTGGTCTGGTTCAGCAACCCCGCCAGGTGGGCCGCTGGCCCTCCGGCACCAAACACGCGGTCAATCACCACCATGTGACTGGGCAACGTCCGGCGCGTACTGCGTGACATGGATGCTGGGTGGATGCGGTACTGCACCAGGGCCTTTTTGCAATATCCCGCCTTATGCTGCGCCGCTATGCGCATCCACAGCTCCCAGTCTTCAATGGAATCCAGGGATTCGTCGAAACCACCAAACCCCAGGAACATCTCGCGATCAATGATGACGCTGGAGGTGCCGATAAAATTGCACTGGATGAGTTCCTGTAGAATGTTGCCCTCGGACTTGGGTGAGAAGTCGCTGTCTTTTTTGCCGTTGTTAACACCACCATAGAACTCGGTATCGCTGTACGACCACAGATACTGCGCGCAATCTTCCAGTTGTTGCCGGGTTTTATCGGCGGCCCAGATATCATCTGAATCCAGAAATGCGATCCACTTACCCGTCGCCACCCGGGCACCCAGGTTCCTGGCGGCGGCCGCCCCTTTGTTGGGTTGCTTTACCAGCTTCAGTTGATCGCCATAGGATTCCAGTATCTGCAGCGACTGGTCGGTGGAGCCGTCATCCACGGCAACCACTTCAATGTTCCGGTACGTCTGCCGAAAAACGCTGTCCAGTGTCTGCTGCAGATATCGCTCGGCGTTATAGACGGGAATCACCACACTTACCAGATCACAGTTTGTATCCTGCATTGTATAAACCATCTAAATCAGATTTGTGGATAGTCGCTTGAGACACTTGTTGTGGCAGGCCGGTGCCGGATTCTCAGCAGGCTCCATTCTACTGTTGTTATCCCGCACCTAATCACCTGAATTTGGTAAAAATCCGTGTAGGTTGGTGTCCAATAGTATCCATACCAAAATCAAAACGGAGTACAGTTTACTCTTACCTGCCCGAGTGGACCACCGCGCCCCGCCCCTTCTCAAATAAGGTTAATGGAGATCACCCACAATACAGTCCAGCATTTTGTCGGCAATATTACCCCATAAATATCCGTCAGCGGCGATCTGTTTACTGCTTTCGCCAAAGGCGCGAACAAGGTCCGGATTCTGCAGTAGCGTGATCAGGGATTCCGCCAACTTATTGACATCACCAATCTCCATGACAAACCCATTGACCCCCTCTTTTACCACCTCCGGCGGGCCGCCCTGATTGGAGGTTACGATAGGCAGACCTGCTGTCATTGCTTCAATGATGACATGACCTGCCCGCTCAAAACGATGGGGCAGTACAAATACGGACGCCGTCCTGTACAGATTTTTCAGCGCCTCCACGTCCGAGATCAACCCGGTTAACTCCAGGTTGGGGTGCCCTTCCAATTCATAATGATCCGCATTCTCACCCACAACGATAAATCGGGCATCCGGCACCTGATCCACCACCATGGGTATGGCTTCCCGCAGATAATCCATACCCTTGCGCAGGAATTCATTCCCCACGAACAGCACAATCTTGTCTGCACGCTGGGCACTCAAATCTTCCTCCAGCAAATTGATCCCGATCGGCCCCCAACCGACGGCAACCGCCTTGTCGTCTTCAATATCGTGACTGTCCAGGGTTTGCTCCCGCGTCCATTGAGACATGCAAAACACCCGTTTCGCATCGCGATAACTGACACCCTGCGCCTGATTAAACGCCAGGCGGGGTTTGGTCAAACCCGGGGCATCCACGGGATCGAAGGGATCCAGGCGCTTGTTGCAACTCTGATCAATGTAATAATAGAAAGGCTTGTCTGAAAAGGGGGAGCCTTTTAGGGGATGGGTCCAGCTACCCCACATCAGCAACGCATCAAAGGGTAGCGCCAGCGACTTAAGCCGGGACACGATATTGGCGCGACGCCCGGCCTGGATAATCGGATGCCATTGATATCGCGTCCACCAGACAGCCCGGTCGGGATGATAGGACAACAACGCGGCCAGGTACTTGTAGTGAGGTGCAACCGGATCATAGTCAATGGTGATCAGATTCCCAACGCGCTCGCGCAGGGCCTGCTCCAGATTGCGGGAGCGTTTGTCATTGGACGCCAGCACCAAAGTAATCTCTTTTGCTTCCCGCATATACCCTCAAACTTATGTCAGAACGGATTCAATGGCCTTGCAGGCCCGTGAGCCCTGCGCACCCCAATCGTATTTTTGCTCTACCAGGCGCCTGCCGTTTTCCGCCATTGCCTGTGCCTGCTGCGGCGCACTCAGCATCCGGTCAATAGCCGCCGGAAATTCATCGCGGGAGGCAATCAACAAATGACGCTCATGCTCACAATCAATTCCTTCACAACCGGTGGCCGTGCTGACCACGGGCAATCCGGCCGCGAAGGCCTCCAATATTTTCAAACGGGTGCCGCCACCGGAATCCAGGGCGACCGTTAGCAGGGAAGCTTGCTCCAGGTATACCCCGATATCGGGCACATCCGCGTGTACTTCCACACCGGGTATTTGCGCAAGTTCCATCACCGACCGATCAGGGCTGCGCCCCACCACACGCAACAACGCATCCGGGTATTTCTCCCGCACCTTACCAATCACGTGGTGAGCAAGAAACTTGGCCGCCTGAGCATTGGGTTGCCAGGATAGGGCACCTATATACAGCAATACCGGCGGTTGCACAGTGCGCCCCACTGGCAAGGTGAAATAGTGAGAGCAGTCCACCCCATTGGCCACAAGATGCACATTGTCATTGCCCAGACGGGAAAAGTCCTCTTGCTCTTCCTGGGATACGGCCGTCAATGCAGTCGCATCCGCCGCTATTTTGCGCTCAATACCGGCCAGCAACCGGGCTTCTCGCAACAAGTACCATTGACGCGGCCCACTGTGCTCTCGGGCCACCCTTTCCGCAAGCAATGAATAGACGTTGTGTACATCCACAATAATAGGGTGAGCGGGAAACAGATCGCGGAATACGTAAGGGTCCAAATGGTCGATATACACTGCATCAAAGTGTTCCGACCGCAGCAGCTGTGCCAACCGCCCACGGACTTCCTTACGATTATGCCGATGGAACATGACGTAGGGTTCGGATCGAACGGCGGCCAGCAGAGCGCGTTTTGCCTCCCCCAGGGGTGAACGGGGCGACACCTCCACCCCCTCCATTTTAATGCCAAAACCGGAAAGCGCCTGTACCCCCTCCTCGTCGCCGCCGCCGATCGGCACCACCAGGGTCAGATCAAATTGCCCTGCGATGGCTTTCAGCAGAAAGCAGGTGCGAAGGTGTCCACCAGTATTGAGCGGCCAAGGCAGTTCACTGGTAATCGCTAGAATCTTGGGCTTCTTCATAAGGGTCAGGGATGAGAACAACTTGAAAGAAAATGGCCTTATTGGCGCCATAATATAGCAACTCTGTCAACAAGTTGCGAGCATAAAGCCTCCCAATGATTGGGTGCTGAAGCTGGGTGCAGCCCCTTGGCCGGGCGCTGCACTCAGCGAAAATCAATGGCGCTCAGATACGGGGGCGACGCCGTAACACAACCGCCAAGCCGGCCATGAAGATAAACAGCAGGGTTGCAGGCTCACTGACCGCCACCGCATCCCGCACCAACCAGCTGCCGAACGGGCCGCCGTTGAGATCAGGCGAATCGGAGGACAAGCCCACATAGGCTTTTCCATTACCCCAGCTACCCAGGAAATTCACTTCCAGAGAGGCCAAACCCACCTGGCCGGAAACCCCGGTGTCATAGTATCCCGACGCCGCGAAAAAAATGGGCGTATTGAAGGTATCCCCCACCAGACCGATCAGATCAGCAATTGCCTGGCTTGCTCCGGGGCTACCCAATGCAATACCGGCTGAGTCAAAGAACAGGGTCTCCAGTTCCGATGCGGTAGCAAAACGGAACCCTTCATAGAGTCCGCCACTGGCAAATTCCGCCTGCACCTCGTTATAGCTGAAGCAGCAGCTTCCGTTGCCCATACCCAGCACCGGATCCAACCATTCCAATCCGGTATCGGTGTCATAAGTAATGGTATCTGAGCCGAATTCACTGGAATCCATCGACACCAGCAAAGCCTGTGCATTACCGGCGATCAACACAGAAAACAGAAACGAAATCCCCAGACAGGACCAACGCCTGCTGTGGGCAAAAAGTGCTTTCAACACAGACAACCCCTTGACCGGATACCCCAGCCTTCTAATAATTTTATAAGCGGATAATTTGCTTCCATGCTACAACACGGGCTTGGATTCTTACGTGAAATAATGCTTTATAGTATACGCATACGCCCATCACGTTAACGTCAAACTGCAAAAAAGTTAAATATATTCAGTGTTACTTTTTCACATCGAGTTCACATCGACTGAAGACCATTCAGTATTGAGCAGGATATATGCAATTATCCGGTGCGGGCCTTTGACGGCATGCTGTGAGCCGTCAAAGGCCATCATATAAGGCCTCATACTGGGCGGACATGGCCCGCACAGTAAACCGGGTCTCATAGGTGGAGCGGGCTTCCCGGCCCATTTGCTTCCGCAACTCGGGTGCCCGGGCCAAGGTCAGCATTGCCTCACACAATGCATCCTCATCATTATTGGGGGTCAGCAACCCGGATACGCCATCGGTGATGATTTCCGGAGTCCCCCCCACTGCGGTCGCCAGCGACGGCTTGGCAAAGCACATGGCCTCCAGCAGCGTCATTGAGGTGCCTTCACTCAACGAGGGCAAGAGAAAGACATCCATCAGCGCCAGATACTTCTGCGGCTTTGGTTGAAACCCGGTGAACAAAACGAACTCTGTGAGTTCCAGTTCGGCCACCAGTTTTTCCAGCATGGGGCGATCCGGGCCGTCGCCCACCAGTAACAGTCGAAGATGACGATTGCCTTGCAGGCAGCGGGCAAAGGCCCTGATCATCATGGCTTGATTCTTGATGGGATCAAGACGGGAAATCGTACCAAATACCACCTGCCCCGGTTTTAACCCCAGCTCCTCGGCAAGTTCGGCATCTGCAGGGCAGGCGCTGTCTGCAATGCCGTTATAGATCACCTCAATACGCCCAGCGTCAAAGTTCTCGTAGTTCACCAGGGCCTGCCTGGTGGCGGCGGAAATGCTGGTAATGGCCGCCGTTCTTAACTGCAACAACGGATTTACCAGCTTTCGCTTCAGGCTGCTCACATCAGGATAGAAGCGGCCGTGCTCGGTAAAAATCACCGGTTTGCCGGTGCACACCGAGCCAAACCAGCCGTAGGTAAAAGGCGTATATTGGTGGGCATGAACAATATCAACGCCTTCACTGACGATAAGCCGGCGGATGTGGCGGATCAGGTCCAGATCAAAGCCGGGCTTGCGGTGAAGGCAATAGTGCCTGATGCCGGCCTGCTCCAGCTCCTTACCCCATGGCCCGATGGTGCCATCAATACAGAGCACCGATGATCGATAGCGCGTCGGATCCAGCCCCAGCACCAGGTTTTTGATCACCTGTTCCGTACCGCCGATGTTCATATCGTAGGTTATGTGCAAGATATGCTGTTGTGCCATGTATTAATTCCCGGTTGCGTACCGATTAAACCACAACTGGAACATCACCATATTCCACAGTTCATCAGCATAGTCCTGTTTATGGGACTGATGCTCATCCCACAGCAGCCTGACCTGATCCATTTTGAAATAGTCACACAGGCCTGTTTCAGACTGAAACAGTAACTGCTCCGCCAGGGGCTTGATTTCATGCCGCAACCACTCGCCCAGAGGCACGGAAAATCCCATTTTTTTGCGCTTCAGTTTGTCCGGGTCAATCAGCCGGGAAAACGCTTTCTTGAGAATATACTTCTTATCGCCCTGCTTCAGTTTCAGCTCCCCCGGAATGGTGGCCGCGTATTCCACCAACTCATAATCCAGCAGCGGTGCCCGCACCTCAAGTGAATTGGCCATACTCATGCGATCCACTTTAACCAGTATATCGCCGGGCAGATAGGTTTTAAAATCCGTATACAGAACCCGGGACAGGTGATCATCCGCCGGGGCCTGATTGAATACACTCACCGTCACATCCGAGGCATGGTAGCCGTTCAGTTGGTGGAGAAAATCATCCCTTACCAATCTATCCCAGAGCTGCGGTCGAAACGTGGAGTTGGAGAGGAAAAAGGCATAGCCGGGCTCATGGGCAAGCGAAGACAGCAGTGTATGGGCCTTTCTCAACAGGGTGCCTCCCCGCCCCGCCAGCATACCCGCCAAAAGCGGCAGGATGTGCTTGCGAACCATACGCGGCACCTTGCTGCGCAACCGATGCTCCACCGCATCCACCGCGTACTTGCTGTAACCGGCAAAGTTCTCATCGCCTCCGTCACCGGCAATGGCCACTGTCACCTGTTTGCGCGCCAGCTGCGATACAAAGTAGGTGGGCACCAGAGAGGGATCGGCAAACGGCTCATCAAAATAGGCGGCTATTTTTTCCAGGTTGTCCACCACATTTTCCTTGACGGTAAACTCGTGGTGATCGGCCTGAACCTGGTGCGCAATCTCCCGGGCGAAGTCAACTTCATCATACTCTTTGGAATCAAAGCCGATGGAGCAGGTGGTGACCGGTTTGTCACTGCACTCCGCCATCAGTGCAACAACGCCACTGGAATCCACTCCACCACTCAGAAACGCTCCCAGGGGCACATCACTGATCATCCTCTGCTTTACGGCGGCACGCACCCGGCTGAGCAGTTCATCCGCAACGGTATCTTCCGCTTGTGTTACCTGCTGCCGGAAATTGAGATCCCAATACTGTCGTTTCTCAACTCCCTCCCGGGTCACTGTCAGGGTATAGCCCGGTTCCAGTTTATAAATACCCTGAAATATGGTTTTGGGATCGGGGATATATTGGTAGGCAAAAAAATCCGCAACCGCGTCCGCCCGGATCTTGCGCGGAATATCCGGCGCTTCCAACAGACACTTCAACTCCGAACCAAACACCACACCATTGTCGCAGGGGTAATAGTACAGGGGTTTTTTACCCAGCCGGTCGCGGGCCATAAACAATTTCTGTGCCCGCTGATCCCAGATAGCAAAGGCAAACATACCATTGATTTTTTTAACCAGATCTTCGCCATCACGCTGGTAGAGCGCCAATAACACTTCGGTGTCCGTCTGTGAGGTGAACTGGTAGCCTTGCGCCATCAATTCGGCGCGCAATGTCTGAAAATTATAGATTTCCCCATTGAAGACAATAACCAGCTCACCGCCCTTCCCATACATGGGTTGATTGCCGGCAGCGGACAAATCAATGATACTTAGTCGTCGATGACACAAGCCCACGCCGGCATCCAGGTACTCCCCACCGGCATCGGGCCCGCGGTACAGCATAACCTGCCCCATTCGCTTCAACAGCCCTTCGTCACCATAGGACGAAGAGAAACGTGTAAAGCCTGCTATACCACACATATCGAATTACCTATACCTTCAAAGACTGATGTAACGCCTGACAATGGGTCCAAAAAAATTCACCAGCGGCATCGGCAACGCCTGCCAAATCTCAGCCACCTTATCGCGCATACCACCGCCCACACCGCTTTCAACCATGGTCAGTTGCTGATCCCGCATCACCTGCCATTGCAGTGGTACGGGGCACGCGCCCCACTGTTTTTTGAATCGGTATGTGCCTTCATCAACGGTGGAACGCCCAAAGTCAAATTGCTTGAATCCACCCTCGGCGGCAATGGACAGCAAGCCCCAATACAGCAACATGTTGGGAGCCAGCTTATTGTATTCCGGCAACGTAGACGCCCAGGGTACGGTGACCGTGTTGCCACACAACAGAATGATCGCGCCGCCCACAATCTTACCTTCGAACTCCACCAGGCCCAGCCTGGCCCGGCCGGCGTAACAATCCAGTACGGAATCAAACCACAAGCGGGAATGCACCGGAGATCCCAACTGATGCATATTCACCTGCATAACCCGATAGAACGCCTGGCGGTGGGCCTCACTACTGCCTTGCAGAAAAACGACACCGTTTTTTTCGGCCTTGCGTACCTGGCTGCGCAGTTTGGATTTGAACTGCTTGAACTGCTGCTCGGCGCTCGCTTCCAGCGGCAATACCATTCTGACTTTCTCGCCCGGCTGCGCTGCCTCCGAAGCCACATGTTCGGTGTGGCGCAGATCGGCTGACTTAACCCGCTGATCCGACATGAACTGCTTCAAGTGCTGCAGCAGTGCCACACTCACCTGTTCATTGTCCGAGAGGATGCCACCCAGGTCGCAGAATGGCAGCGAGCACAATTGGGTGCCCAGCAGGGGGATTGAAAACGCCACCAATGGCAGCACGCCCACCAGGCTACCTTCCTGCTCTGCCACCAGATAAATACACCGATGACCATAGGCCTTTTCCACTGCCCTGCCCCATGCCATCAAATGATAAGGTGTGGCCTGTGGGTGCTGTTCAACGTATTGATCCCAGATCGAAGAATCCTGCCAGGATACCTGCCTAACCCCAATCAACTTTTGCTCTCCATTCGTGCTGCTGCTTCAGTCAATGTACAAAATTCAACACTACCCGTTGTACTCAGATACTCGATCACAGAGCGCACACTGGCGTATAACTCGCGGCGCCGAATATTGTTCTGGTTGTACTCGCCGGGTTTCTCCAGCAGTGTTGAGCTGTGCAGAAACATGTGAATCACCGGACTGCCGGATGCTATGGCCGCCTTCACCAGGGCAATCATATCCCCCGCCGTGGTCAACTCCGGACTGAGGAACAATTTTCTCAGCATCTGCGTATGCCAGGCAAGGCCAACCAATCGCACCGTCTGCAGGCCGGGCGATGATATCCTGGCGTGCACCTTCTCCCAAAAAGGAAAGTCTGGGCGGTTAAAGCCGGATGTGATGGGCAGTTCAAAAATTTTACGCTGGGTACCGGGATAGTTTGGCTTTGCCAGATTCGGCCAATAGGGTTGATCACAGGCATCACGGCAGGAGAAATACTGGTTCGAGTAATAAGGGTAGACGCTGGAATCCACCTTGAAGCCGTAGTCGATCAAAATCTGCAGAACTTTGCCATCAATACCCCAACGCCCCGTGCGGAACACGGTAGGCCTGACACCAATGTTGTCCTCAATGGCTGCCAGCAAGACTTCAAGTTTTCGTCTAATCAGCTTGGCCGGTAAATTGATGACATGCGATTCCCGCTCTGTGTTCGGGCCCTCAATGGGCGGCGTACACCACGGGTGCAAATGGGCGCCTACTTCCGCGTTTCCCCGTGCCAGAATATCTTTGATAATGGCAGCCGATTCAGCGGTAGAAGCCACGGGGTAATCCACCATGTAGGTGGGCCGGATGTTGAGGGATTCACAGAACTGATGAAACTCAGGCAGATAGCGTATGTTGTCGACGCTGCAATTTTCCTGAGGGAAACCACCCTCCCAGTCAAATTCCTCTTCGGTATCCACTGAAAGGACAAACAGTAGCTTATCTGCTTTGCGCTCCTTTGCTTTCATCATCCGGTTTTCGCCAGCAGTTTTTTGAACAGCGCATCGTACTCCTGAGCCATCCTGTGACCGGAAAAATGATCCATCACGTATTGCCGCGCGTTATCGGCAAGCTCCCGCGCCCGCTTCTCATCGTACAGTACTGCCTCCCAATGCCGGGTCAGACTCTGCTTATCACCCAGCTCCGCCAGCAAGCCGGTTTCGTTGTGCGTCAGCAGTTGGTCTATTCCTGCAATATTATAGGCGGTAACCGGTACCCCCATGGCCATGGTTTCCATCAGGCATCTGGGTATTCCCTCCAGGGTTGATGTCATCACAAACAGGTCAAAGCTCTTGAGCCAGTCCAAACGATCATCCCTGAATCCCAGAAATTCTATACTTTCCCTGGCCGTGAGGGTGGCGGCGTATTGTTCCAGTTCCACCCGCTGATCACCGTCCCCCAATAGCTTAAGTTCCACGTCATCGTGGCGCGACGCAATATCCTCAAAGATATCCAGCAACTCAAAAATGTTTTTACGGCTGATCATCTGGCCGATAAACCCGATACGCTTACGGCTTTTGGGCAGCGTTGCCGGATCAACACGGCAGCGCTCCACTTCATCGAGATCAACACCGTTCTGAATATAGTGCACCTTGCTGCGCCTGACACCGATGGTATCCATGTCTTTGCAGAGCTGCTCCGACAGTGGGGCAACGCCATCAAACCATCGCAAAAACCGATTACCTACACCAATATAGGCCTTCAGTTTCCAGTCATCGGCGTTTTCAAAACCATGCGGTGTAGACAGGGCCGTAATGCCGGTTAGGCGTGCCGCGATCAGCCCGAGGATATCTGACTTGTAGCCATGAGTATGAATTATCTGGTAGCCCTCACGGCGAATCAGCTGGCACAATTTGCGTATAACGCTCAGATCAAAGCGACCGGACATGGCCAGCTTATGGGTTGCACCGGCCAGCAGTTTATATTGTTTCTCCACTTCAAGCTCGGGCAAATCCGGCTCCACCGTCACTGCCAGATCACACTGTACCTGTTGCCGGTCCAGGTTCTTGGCCAAGGTCAGTATCCAGCGCTCTGCACCGTAGAACCCCGTGGGACAGATAAACTGGAGTACTTTAACCGTATCGCTCATTCACAAACTCGCTTCTTTATATGCGGCCATAGGGCCAGCCAACAATTACTCAACGTCCATACAACCGGTTGTACCAGCGGGCAAACATACCGCTACGATGACTGAGCCAGTGCAGCTCTTTTCGTAATGAAAAGCGCCACAGGGCTGACAGCAGGTCGCGGACAGGCAGCAGGGCCCACTGCAAGGTATTTTTATAGGGGCTGGGAAACACGCGATCCTCAGCATGATCCGCCCCCGGCACTGGCTTCTCCGCAGCGCTAAAAAAGCCATGCACACCATGATTCTGCATCAGGATGGCCAATATTCTGGAAAAGTGCCGGGTTTCGCTGTTCGACAGCGTCTGCTCCACATAGTGGTAAAAGAAGTCAGCCCGATCCCGCAGCGTCTTCTGCTCGGCTTCGGTGGCGGCGTACATGGTTGCGTAATACAGTATCCAGGCCTTGCGTAAATCCTGTGCCGCCCAGGTATCATTGGGAAATTCCAGGATATCCGGCTCACTCAGATAAGGTTGATCATGCTGTGCAATCCAGGTGGCATACTTCATGAAAGCCTGCCGGGAGAAAGCATATTGCGCGGTGTTTTCTTCCCCCAACTGCTTTTTCGTTTCCAGATAACGCGCAACCGCCTGTAAAAAAATAGTATAAAACCAGGCGACTTCCACCTCCTCCAGCTTGCGATCGGACAAGTTATCCTGCGGGCTGAATGTTTTGCTGATCACCTGCTCGGCTTTTTGCACAAACCGCTTTTCTCCGGTGAGAGCGAAACTGTCCAGCAAGCCATTAATAAAATTTCCCACGCCGCGATTAAAAGGGTAACGATGGCTCAGGATTCTGCCATCAACGCCGCGCGCCTTGAGTTTTGGCAACACCCGGTTCCGGGCATCCAGCATGACTTCAACTACGGTGCCGGTGCCCTCGTAAAAATCCGTTATCCACTGGGTCAGTTGCAGAACCGCTTCACGGGACCGCGTTGAGCCGGTCAGGCAATAGTGCAGCATAAGACCATGGGTGTAACAATGTTCCGCCCCGGGCCCTCCGCCCTGGGTGACATCCCGGCCATTGGGTTTCTGATGGCGCGAATAGGTGCGGTGACTGGAGGTGTAAGCATCCACGTAATGATCGGTGTGCCAGAACAAACCCCCGTTGTATTCGGCCCGGTCCTGTACTGTATTGTAGATATCGATGTCGGTGATGTGCCAGGCCAGTTCATCGGCCATGCGCTTCCAGCGGGCATCCCCCGTCAACAAAAACTGCCGCAGAAAGCCATACAGCGGATCGTACTGGTTATTATAGTGGGAAACGAACAGGTTTCCTTGCGCCAGGTAGAGGCTCTCATGGTCAGCAAAAATATCACCGAAATTACGCCATCCATACTCATCCACGATTTCCCGTTTGGCGAGAAAGCCCTGTTTAGGGTCAAGGCCCATGGCGATCAGCCGATCCAGCGGCTCCGGCCGACAGGAAAAATGCGCTAAACAGCCGCTTGCCGCTACGTATTCCGGCGCCAGGTGCGCCACCAGGCCTGAACGCAATGCCGGTGCGGAATCCATCGTCGCAGCAAAATCCAACTCCAGCCGATGGGTCTTCTGTTCACCGGGCTGCAGCTCATGTTCCATGGCACAGGCTGCGGGAAACAGGTGCAAACCCACAGCACCGGCTTGAAAACTCAGTGCCTTGGGAAAGTTTTGCCAAAAGCGATCAATACAGAGCGCGACACCGCTGTCAGCGACCAACACCGGCGTCGCCCGAGAACCGTTCTGCTCGCTATTATCCACCTGCAGGCGGTAGCCTTTGAACGGCAGATTGACTTTTCCGGTACGGTCAACGTGATTGCGACTGTCCCAATGCTCACCACCACTGGAAGCCTGGAACACATTCAGCAGTTGCGATACCGGCAGCCAGTGGCCCTCGGGCTCCACCTGCAGCTGCACCCGCGACGCTTCCGGTAACCGAACCGTGGCCTGCAGGCCTTTGAACAACAGTGATTGCGGATCGCCCAGATCCCATAAGCCACCGGGGTGCTCGGCCGCTCTTGGGTTGTGCAGGGTAAATTGCCAGGAAACCCGGGCAGAACCGGCATGAAAGGTCAACTCAGAAACAAACCGGCACAGCGCCTCACCGCCCTCGTCGCAATAACTTCCCTGCTGTGACAGCGTTGCTCGGGCTGCCCCCTGATGCCGCGACC
This sequence comes from Ketobacter sp. GenoA1, assembly GCF_003671475.1. Classification (NCBI taxonomy): domain Bacteria; kingdom Pseudomonadati; phylum Pseudomonadota; class Gammaproteobacteria; order Pseudomonadales; family Ketobacteraceae; genus Ketobacter; species Ketobacter sp. GenoA1. The sequence goes on from NZ_RCHM01000045.1 coordinate 427,114, forward strand.
ATTGGCTGGTTTCGATGGTAGGGCTCAGATGCCGGCCCGCCGGGGTCTCCAGGAGGACATCCTGCAACCCGGTGCTGCCACCTCCGGCAACACACGACAGGTCATCCGTTTTCACCTTGAATCCGGCCACCCCGGTGTTTACTTCGAAGACGGAGCCGGCCCGGGCATCCACTACACTCACCGCCGCTGCCGGCGCAGGCCGGTCGCCGGTGGCCAGGGTGCACACCGTGGGCTGCCCGGCTTTCACATCCACCTGCGTATCCAGCAAACACCAGCGCACACTGCCATCGGGCCAATGCTGAATCGCGCGAACATCCAGCGGCAGGGTTTGCTCCCCGGCGCTCAATGTCAGGCCATCGGGATTCGACAACAGCCCCTGCGCCACAGGCACGCCGAATGCGATGGGCTCTCGAATTCTGTCCAGACCCTCGGTCTCGAAAAACGTTATGTCTACGAGCTTCATAATGATTGTCACTTTCCCCGGAGGATAAGCGCCCACAAATCAATGCATCAAACCTACGTATCAAACCCAAGTATCAAACCAATGCATCAAACCGTTGAGGGCAAAACAAAACGGTCAACCAACAGGTACAACAGGATACTTACTCCATTATGGCACCTAGCCACCCAGTATACCGATTCCAAGCCCCGTTTTTGTGGCAATATTGACATATTATGCGGACTTTTAATGTATTGATTATGTTGGCAATATAACCACCCATCCACCATTCCAGTCGGCCGCCATGAAGATAGTATACCTGTGCCACCGCACACCCTTTCCCCCCAACAAAGGCGAGCGTATCCGCACCTTCCACCAGATTGAATATCTGCATCGGAAAGGTCATGACATTACCGTGATGGCCCCGGTCAGTGATGCCGGTGATCTGAACCATCTGCAGACGTTACAGGAACGGCATTGCCGGCAGATCCTCCATGCTCCGGCCCCCGGGCGCCTGGCGCTCGTGAAAGCCTTGTTAAGCGGAAACGCGCTGAGCGTAAACCATTTTTACAGCAAATCCTTACAGGCGCAGTTTGACCGGCTGCTGGGTGACTGCAACGTGGATGCCGTGGTCTGCACCAGTTCGAGCATGGCCGTGTACGTATTGCGATCAAAGGCCATCGACTTCAGTTCCGCTAATCGCCCGGTTCTGGTGACGGACTTTATGGATCTGGACTCGGATAAATGGCGTCAGTACCAGGCGCTGAAAGGGTTTCCCCTGAGCCTGCTTTATCGGCGGGAAGCACGGCTGATCGCGCAACTGGAAAAGCGCATTCACCAACGGTTTGATACCTGCCTGTTTATCTCCCAGGCGGAGATCGACCTGTTTCTGCAGCATAATCCGGATCTCGGCCGCTTGCAGGTGATTGCCAACGGACTGGATACCAACGCATTTCAACCGGCAACCACCCCCAAACCGCAACCGGGCCCGGTCATGCTGTTCACCGGGGTCATGGATTATCTGCCCAATGAGGATGCCGTGGCCTGGTTTGTAGAAGAAGCCTGGAGCCGGATAAAAGCCAAATACCCGAGTGCGCTATTCTATATCGCGGGCATGAACCCTTCCGCCAGGGTAAAAGCACTGGCGAAATACCCCGGGGTTGAAATTACCGGTTTCGTGGAGGATATTCGCGACTACTATGATCGCGCCCATATTTTCATTGCACCCTTCCGCCTCGCCCGGGGAGTACAAAACAAAGTGCTGCAGGCCTTCGCCTGCGCACTGCCAACGATCACCACCCCCATGGGTTGTGAAGGCATCGACTGTACCCCGGACCACGACGTTCTGGTGGCCGAGACCATGACTGATTTTATCCGTCACATCGAGTGGTTGGTGGACAACCCAGAGCAAGGCCGGCGCATAGGCCACAATGCCATGCAACTGATTCACGATCACTTCTCCTGGGACAGCCAACTGGCCAGCCTGGAGCCGTTATTGCAGCAACGTTCCGCCACCTGAGAAACCGCACACCATGAAAAATCTGATAAAGTCACTTTTTACCGCTTTGGTCATGATTCTGGTAAGCCCGCTGTATCTGTCCTACCACCTGCTGGCGCTGATATTTGGCAAAGATCCCCTGATCCCCGCCTACACACAATTCCTCAGCCTGTTTCCGGGGCAAACCGGCAACTACATTCGCAAATGCACCTTGCGCTTTATCCTGAGCCACTGCAGCACCAACACGGTCATCTCATTCGGTGTGCTGATGTCCCATCAGGATACCGAAATCCACGACGGGGTTTACATCGGCCCGCAGTGTAATATCGGACGCTCCGTTATCGGCGCGAACTGTCTGTTCGGCAGCGGCGTACACATTATCAGCGGCAAGAAGCAGCACAACTTCGACGACCTGGATACGCCCATACGAGAGCAGGGCGGCGAATTTGAGAGAGTGACCATCGGCGAGGACACCTGGATCGGCAACGGTGCCCTGGTGATGGCCAATGTGGGCAAGAAATGCATCATTGCCGCGGGCTCAGTGGTAACCCAGGAGGTGGAGGATTACTCCATTGTTGCCGGCAATCCGGCGCGCGTCATCAAAAAGCGCAACACTGCTTGAGCGCCTATTGATATTGATACAACCGCGCCAGCGAACCCCATTCGAAATCCGTCAGCAAGCGGCCCAGGCGGTGCTCCACTTTGTCCAGGTTGAGATAATGTCGAAACCGGCTCTTGGCAGAGGCCCCTTCCATGCGGGGTTGATCCGGATCCACCTCCCAAGGGTGCAAATAGAAGATATAGGGTTGCTCTTCCCGGCGCATAAAACGGTTTACCGCCCAGCGGGTAAACATATAGGGATACAAGCGAAAGTAACCACCACCGGATATGGGCACGTTTTTTCCCATGAGCGGTAACGTGCTCAGGGGAATCTCATCCACTCCAGCGGGAGTTTGGTAGCGGAAACGGGGAGCGTCCGGTATTCCGTAATGATCGTGCACCACCGGGTACACACTGGAACTGTAAACATAACCCTCTTCTGCCAGAATATCGTAAACCCACAGATTCTCCTTGGTGAAGGAAAAGCTGGGGGCGCGATAGCCCAATACCGGCTTACCCGACAAATCTTCCAACAGACGCTTGGCGCCGCCCACATCGGCCTGGAACTGCGCGCGGTTCTGGTTGCTGGCGCGCTGGTGCATGATGCCATGGCTGGCCAGTTCATGGCCCTGCTCAACGATTCGCGTAATTAACTGGGGAAAGCGCTGCGCAACCCAACCCAGGGTGAAAAACGTGGCCTTGGTATCGTAGTCGTCGAACAGCTGCAGCAGGCGGTCCGTATTGGCTTCCACCCTGGGTGCCATACTCTCCCATTGCTCCGGGCGAACCAGATTCTCAAATGCGGAGACCTGAAAATAATCTTCCACGTCGATGGTCATTGCATGCTTCATTGGCAACTGTCTCTCTGTATTAATCCCAGGTATTCACTTTCGTTTAATGACCGGTTGGCTCATGTCCACCGCGTGTTCCAACAACACCTGCGCCAAGCGATCCCTGGCCTGCTCAAGTGGCCCGTCAAACTCCAGACTCACCGCAACCAGGGCGCCACCGGACGGGCGCAGGAACAAGGTGTTAATGGCCTGCTGGAGTTTCACCATAGCGGTGCTGCTGCTGATCAAGCCCGGTACCACAAACCAATGGGCCAACAGGCGTTGGCGGCCGGACAGGGAGGTCACATGACTCACCATCACCGTACCCAGTTGCGGCACGTCTTGGGTATATTGCCCTTTCAGGCTCCAGGCTTCGATATCAAAGGTGCGCTGGGACCATTTCAGCATCTCACGCCCCGGCTCACTGTTGAAGTATATCGCCTGATAGAAAGACACACCATAAACCGGATCGCTCCCCACCCGGTAGATATCCGCGTCTGCGAACCGTGGTGTCCAATCCAGTTGATTCGCCTGCTCTGCGGGCAGCCCTTCAAGCCCACCCTTTTCAATATTAAAATCAAGGCTTTGTTGCTGATTCACCAGCGCTTTGATTCCCACTGCCAGCAGCAACGGCAACAACGCGGCGGCAACCAGTAACCGCGTATTGCGCTGGTTCCAGCCAGCATCCACGTGGGTGACCTGGTTCTGCCACTGCCGATGGCCATCGGAAAACCAGTGGCCTATCAGAATAAGGAACACAATCACCACAGCAAAGAAGAACCAGCCATAGATCAGATGATCGGCCCCGGCAGCATGCTCCATCTCAGTGGCATGACCAATATAGATAATGCCGAATGCCCGTATGCCGTTGGCAACCACGGGCAGCACCACAGAAAACACGACAAAGGCCAATGCCCGCCACCAGGCAATAAAGTTCAGGTATGCATAAGCGCACCCGATCACCACCGAGGCAATGAAAAAACGCACCCCCGAGCAGGCTTCCGCCACCACAAAATTCCCGTTGGAGACAGAGATGTAGAGCCCGTCCCGGTAGACCGGTATGCCTATCATTTTCAGCATCATCACCGCCATATCAGCGGTGACATCCTGAAACGCCGGGATCAGCTCTTCACCCACCGGAACACTGAACAATGTAAACGCCAGCGGTGCCCAGATTGCCAGTACCACACGCCAGCCAAACAGAAACAGCGCCATCGCCGGTAACATGCCAAAGATCGCTAAATGTTGCAGTAACTCGACGTATGCAGCCTGGCCCAATGCGTACACGAAAATAACCGCCGCCACCCCCAACGCCCCCAGCCAGGAATAACCGGGAGCCCGCGCCAGCACTGCGCCACGCTGCTGCCAGACTGCGTAGAGCACTCCGGGCACCACCAGAAAGCAATGATTGAACGTGTCATTGGCCAGCCAAACATCCACCGCACTCAACAGCGCATCGTGGAAAACCACGGCCCACAGCAACAGCCAGCACCCCACGACTGCACTCAAGGTTTTGATTTTACTATTGATAATGATGTGAACCCACCTTCATTGTACCCAGGATTTGATCTTGCGGCCGAGTTGTTCCAGCTTCAGCGCCAAGCGTGGCCGCTGCAGACTTATCTGCTGCAACTGCCCGCCCGGCTGCCCCAATGATTGCTTGTAACGTGCCTCGCCACCCATAAAATCGTAGCAGTCATATCCGGCATCCAGATAATGTTGAATGGCGCGGGCATGCAAAACCAGCCCCGGCTTGCAGCGCGCGTCCTCTTCGTAACTGATTCCAGACAGATAAAAATACACCCGCTTGCGATACACAAAGTTGTACAGCATGCCAATGGGTTCATCATCCAGCCAAAGCAAACAGAATTCCACCCTGTTCTGTCCGCAGCCCTTGTTGATCAGCGCCCGATGAAATTGCACAAAATCCGGGTTGGCAAAGCCGCTTTGGCCCGGCCCTTCCCCCCAGCGGGCGGTATGCAAGGCGCCAAGACGTTGCCAGAGCGGCAGGATCTCTTCCGCGCTGCGTGCCACCGAGAACACCAGTTTGCCGCGCCCGCTGTACAGACGCTCGCTGCGGTTAATCTGGTAGCGTGTATTACGCGACAGGGTATCCAGATAGCGACTCTGCCGACGCCTGATTGCCAACAAATCCACCCTGTACAGCGGCGCGGACCACTGTACCACCGAGTGCAGTGCCGGCAGCGTGAAATACCGCGCCCGGCCTTCCAGGATGGCACCCAATTGAACTTCATCCCAATCCCGGCGCTGCATCAAAAAGCGCATAAACGCTGCTGGCGCCTGCTGCGCGTGCTCAGGCTCCAGCAACAAATCATTGTATTCGATCCAGATTTGATCCTGTGATGGAATCCCGGTCTGACCCAGACGCAGCACCCGGCTGCTAAGCACACCATGACGAACCTGTTTGCGACAGGTGAGCAGACCCAGGCCGATCAGTTGGTGGTCGCAATGAATCCTGACCACCTGCACCTCGGGTTGAAACACCTCAACCCACACCGACACCCAGCAGGCCGACAGGAAAAAATGGGGCTTGACCCGGTGCTCCAGCTGTTGCCACAACGGCAATATCTCTGCTGCTTCAAACGCCTCTATGGAAACGGTATAGCGATCAAGTTCAACCAAGAATGGCCCCTGTCGGCATCAGGTTCGGGTGAGCAGCTCTTCACTATCCCGATCCCGAACCCCTAACAAATACAAAATCCCATCCAGTCCCAGTTCGGATATGGCATGGTCAGCGCTTTGTTTCACCAGCGGCTTGGCCCGGAACGCAATACCCAGCCCGGCCAGACTCAGCATGGGGAGGTCATTGGCGCCGTCGCCCACAGCGATAACCTGTTGTAAGTTCAGGTTCTCTTTCTCAGCCAGCTGTTTCAACAGCTCGGCTTTGCGCTGCCCATCCACCACCTGCCCTTTAACCTCACCGGTGACTTTGCCGTTTTCGATCTGCAACTCGTTGGCATACACGTAATCGATACCAAGCTTCTGTTGCAGATAGCGGCCAAAATAGGTGAAACCTCCTGAAAGAATAGCCGTTTTATAGCCCAGCGCCTTTAACGCCCGAATCAGATCTTCCGCCCCCTCGGTGACCGGCAGATTACGGGCAATGCCCTCCAGCACCGATTCGTCCAGGCCTTTCAGCAGCCCCACCCGGCGCTTGAAGCTCTGGGTGAAATCCAGCTCCCCCGCCATGGCCAGCTCGGTAATAGCGGACACCTCGGCACCCACCCCGGCGGCTTTGGCCAGCTCGTCAATCACTTCCGCCTCAATCAGGGTGGAGTCCATGTCGAAACACACCAGGCGGCGATTGCGGCGGTAAGCATTGTCTTTCTGGAAGGCGATGTCCACGCCCAGATCACCGGCAGCGGCCAGAAACTGGGCCCGCATCCGGGTAATATCACTGGGGGCACCGCGCACCGAGAGTTCCACACAGGCCTTCTGATCAAGGCTTTGCTCACCCAAGGAAATACGCCCGGACAACCGGTTGATATGATCAATATTAAGGTTATGACCGGCCACGATACTGGTGACGGCAGCGATATGCTTGGCAGTAATCTTGCGTGCCAGAATGGTGACGATAAAGCGATCCTTACCCTGACCCTGCACCCACTCCTCGTACTCTGCCTCATCGATGGGCGTGAAGCGCACCGCCATACCCATACCATGGCAGGCAAACAGCACATCCTTGAGTACCGAGGAAGATTCCGAGCCCGGTGGTACTTCCACCACCATCCCCAGCGTCAGGGTGTCATGAATCACCGCCTGACCTATATCCAGCACATTGACATCGTAGCGGGCAAGAAGATCGGTGATGGTGGAAGTCACTCCCGGCTTGTCGGGCCCGGATATATTAATCAACAGAATGTCGTGCACGCCCAATCCTTCCAATACCAAGGTCGCAATTTGGCGCCTATTCTACACGGAACCACAAGTTATAGAAAAAGTAGCTCACGTTGCAAATTGGTAACGAACATGGCGTAATCCCTCCTCCAGGGATTGAACAGGACCCCCGTATGTCAAGGCATTTACCACTCTTGTTAACCACCGTAGTCTGCCTCCTCTTTGTGGTGATTCACATGACAATCAGCCCCCGGTTGAGCGGTTCGTCGGGGGCCCCGGCGCTGGCGGTCAAGCCCAGTGACAAGCCGGATTTCAGCAGCATTCAATCCGTGAGAAAACGCAAGCAGGCATTCTTCACCTTCATGGATGCCTATATCACTAAGCGCAACCAGGAGATACTGGCTTTGCGCGAACGCATCGCAGCCCGGCAGGTGGACGCCGGGGAACTGCAGGAGCTGGCCACGCGCTACCGCATCAAAAGTGAAGATCCCGCCGAGATCCATCGCCAGTTGATGTTGAAGGTGGATAAAGTACCGCCATCGCTGGTGAAAGCGCAGGCCGCCATAGAGAGCGCCTGGGGCACCTCCCGCTTTGCAGTGGAAGGCAATAACTACTTCGGACAATGGTGTTTCAAAGAGGGCTGCGGCCTGGTGCCGGAAGCCCGGCCCGAGGGGAAATACCACGAGGTGCGCCTGTTCAGCTCGCCGCAGGCCTCCGTCAACAGCTATATGCGCAACCTGAACAGCCATCCGGCCTATCGTGAGTTGCGCCAGGCCCGGGCCAACCTGCGGGCACAAAACCAGGCACTGAACGGCTGTGTTCTGGCCCAGGGCCTGGAGCGCTATTCCGAGAAAGGCTTGGAATACGTCGAAGTGCTCAAGCAACTGATTCGGGTTAACAAGCTGGAACGGGATGCCGCCGGCCACTGTGCCGCCGTCATGGTGGCCGAGGATGAACCCAGGCAGCCCACTGCCGAACAACAAGCCAAGCCTGAGCCTCGCCCCCAGGATATCGCCGAGGACGACAGCCAAAGCCAGCTCTCTCCCATGCCGGACGCCAACCGCCCGCCTTCCAGCTAACCGGCCACAGGAGCCCCTATGGACTATTCAGCCCTGAGCCCCACCCTGCGTGTCATGCTGGGCATTGCCTGCTTCGTGGTGGTGGTGGCGGGAATGAAAGCAGCCACCGAGATTCTGGTGCCATTTCTGTTGTCGGCGTTTATTGCCACCCTCTGCGCACCGGCTCTGATGTGGCTGGAGTCACGCCGCGTGCCCACCACCCTGGCGGTGGTACTGGTGGTGCTGGTGGTAGTGCTGACGGTGGGCGGCTTTTCCATGGTGGTGGCCGCCTCTATTAACGACTTTGCCAAACAGGTTCCCGGGTACCAGGCCCGCCTGCTGCAGGAAACCGAGGCGGTCACCACCTGGCTGGCGGGCCACGGGGTGGAGCTGTCCCAACAGATGGTGAAGGAACAGATCAATCCCGGCAAAGTGATGGACATGGTGCGCAAGGTGGTGACCGGCTTCGGCAATGTGCTTACGGATTTCTTTCTGATTTTTCTCACCGTGCTCTTCATTCTGTTTGAAGCCTCCAGTTTTCCGGTCAAGTTTCGCCGCGCCATGGGCGAACAACACCGTTCCCTGGCGGCGTTTGAGCAGTTCAATGCCTCGGTGAAGGAATACCTGATCATCAAAACCCTGGTCAGCATCGGTACCGGCCTGTTCATCGGCATCTGGCTGTGGATTCAGGGGCTGGACTATGTGGCGTTGTGGGCATTGCTGGCCTTTCTCCTCAACTTTATTCCCAACATCGGCTCCATCATCGCCGCGGTGCCTGCCGTGCTGCTGTCCTTTGTGCAATTTGGCTTCGGCGGAGCCGGCATCACCGCGCTGGGCTTTTTCATCGTCAACATCGTCATGGGCAATATCATCGAGCCCCGCTTTATGGGTAAAGGCCTGGGCTTGTCCACCCTGGTGGTGTTTCTGTCCCTGCTGTTCTGGGGCTGGGTGTTGGGGCCGGTGGGAATGCTGTTGTCCATTCCCCTCACCATGATCGTAAAACTGGCCCTGGAATCCAATCAGGAGAGCCACTGGCTGGCAGTGTTGCTGGGTAACAAGTAGTGGTAAGATGCGCGGCCAAACCCATGTCACGGATGTGTGATGAGAGAGTAGTGCCATGTCAAGCAAAGACAAACAGAAGGTTATCGGGGAAGAGCTGGACGCAGCCAAAGTGGCCCGTTTCCTGGAGATGGAGCCTGTTGGTGACGAAAACGCCGATTTTCACGTACTAACCAAGGCCTACCGCGGCCTGCCGCTGGCCTATTTTGACCAGTTCCTGGCCATGTTTACCGCCCAGGGACACGATGTAAACGCCTGTGATCAACAGGGCCGTACCCTGTTGCAGATCGCAGCCCAACACACCAATCAACCGGGCTACGTGGAAATTCTGAAGAAACACGGCGCCCGCTAATGTGAAGGGAGCAGCAACGCCATGCCTGTGCTGCGCCTGCTCCACCTCAGCCTTGCCCTGCTGATCCCTGCCCTGGTGGCCATCACCTGGGGCAGTCTGCTGCGACTGCGCGGCCATTCCCAGCAATCCATCGTCATGGCCATGTCCCGTCTGGTGGGCAAACTGGGGCCATACCTGGCAGGCACACCGATTCAGGTTGAGCACCCTGAGCACCTGAACCCGCAGCCGGCGGTTTTAATTTTCAATCATCAAAGTGGGCTGGACCCAGTGATCGTGGCTGCCCTGCTGCGCCAGCCTGTGGTGGGTGTTGCCAAGCAGCAATTGGCCGCCAACCCCCTGTTGGGGCCACTGCTGCGCTTGAGCGGCACTCTCTTTGTGCGCCGGGGCCAGGGCTGGCAGCAACAACTGCTGCCCCAGGCCAGCCAGCGCATTGCCGCCGGCTTCTCCATCGTGATTGCGCCGGAAGGCACCCGCACCACCCCAACAGGGGCCGCCGCTTCCGTCCCGGGGCCGTTTCACCTGGGTGCCTTCGCCATTGCCCGCCACTGCCAGGTGCCCCTGATTCCCATTGTGATACACAACAGCGGCAGCCGCCTGCCGCCGCGCTCAACCCAACTGCAGCCCGGGCCGGTTTATGTTAGCGTGTTACCGGCAACCTACGTTTCACCGCAAACCGATCTGCAGGCAGCAGCAACGGAGATGCAGCATCGCTATGAAACCTGTCTGGCTCAGAGTGTTGATCATGATCATCAGCGCTCACAGCGCAACCCTCCACGGGGAAGCGACGACAAGTGACTGGCAACGGCACAGCGATCCGGCTGACCCGGTAACGGTCTGGGTGCTGCAAAGCGAGGCACTGCCCTATCTGCTGGTGCGCGCCGACATCGTGATTACAGCGCCCATCGGGCCCCTGTTAAGCCTGCTGCAGGATGCCAGCGTGCAACACCACTGGCTGCCTTTCACCCATGAGGTGCGCGTTCTGGAACGGCCGGCGCAACACCAAACCCGGGTGCATTTTCTGACACAATCCCGTTGGCCCTTCCAACCCAGAGACGCCGTCACCCTGTTCCAGGTGATCGAGGAATCCCCGGTACAACTACGGATCAACATGATCAACCAGCCGCAATTGTTGCCGCCGGAACCGGGCTACAGACGCATTCAGCAAGCTCAAGGGTACTGGCTACTGACCGCACTGGAGGATTGCCAAACCCGGGTGCGCTATCAGTCAGGCAGCCAGTGGGGCGGCCTGATTCCGCAGTGGCTGGTTGACCGCAGCAACCGGCAACTGGCCGAGACGGCTCTGCTCAACCTCAAACGCTGGGCAGAAAGCCATTACACGAGGTACACCACCGATGCTTCGCTCCACCTGCTTACTGCTCATCATACTTGCCGGTAGCCTGGGACTGCTCGGCTGCAGCACCGGGCCCGGTGCCGGGGATCCAGCGTTGTTGCAATGCCTGCAGCAACTGGAACAACTGCAGGAGGCCGTGCAACGCTATGGCGTGCAGGACGCGCAGTACCAGCCTGTTGCCGGGTTCCCCACCTACCGCACTACCCGTTTCTGGTCCAGCTTCCAGGGGCAGGATCTTGATCAACAACTTGATCAACAACAGGCACACTGGTGGCGCCGGCAATTACACTCCCTGGGCATGGACAGCCTGGCCCTGGAGTGGTCCAACCTGCCGCCCTCCGCCCAACGCGCGTTACCCGACTTTCGCCATTTTCAGCAGCAATGCGATGGCCAGTTGTTCCAACACTCCCTGCAACGCCCTATCCCCGCTGACGCCATTGACGTGGCGGACAGTTACAATGACCTGCAGCGTTTCTTCGGGCTGTATGCGTTAATCAAATACGCGGCGGCCGCTTCCATTGCAGAATACCAAGAGGAAATGCGCGAGCGCATCAATGCCTTTAACGGGCTGCCGCCGCCCACCCGGGTCTATGGACCCGGGCAAAAACCGGTCACCACCGGCCAGGAAATTTCCCAATGGATCCGCCAGAGTATGGAGAATCATCCCCTGGCCCTGCCGGAACTCACTGCGGATCAACTGCAGGCCCTGTTTATCCATCATGCACCGCAATTGGAAATCGCTTATACCAGTGCTGCGGATATCCCCGGAACGGCACAATGGCGCAACCGGAACGGACAGCTCACCCGCCACATCAACACGCAACAGACAACGCTCTACACCTACCCCAGCTACATTCGCTTTCAACAGAACATATTGCTGCAGCTGAACTACACCCTGTGGTTCAGTGAACGCCCCAAACCCACTGCCGACGATTGGTATGGAGGCAAACTGGATGGACTGGTGTGGCGGGTTACCTTGCAGAGCGATGGCAGCGTGTTGTTTTACGACAGCATCCACCCCTGTGGTTGCTACCACAGCGTGCACATTCCTGATCACTCCCAACTGGCACCGCTCACTGACAGCCGCGCAACCAGTACCGCACTGGAACCCATTCTGTTCTTTCGCAGTACCCTGCCCCCGGCGGCGGCGCAACCCAGGCTGCATGTGGAATCCGCAACCCATTACCTGGCCCAGGTCACCCCGGGGCGGGACACCCCCGGCGCACGCCAGTATCAACTGCAACCCTACGACAGCTTACGGGCACTGGCCGCCGGCAGTGGCTTCAAAAACTGGTTTGATGCCGATGGCCTGATCGCCAGCTCGGCGCGCCGGGAACGATTCTTTTTATGGCCCCTGGGTGTGGAGAACACCGGCGCCATGCGTCAACAGGGTAACCACGCCATTGCCTTTGCCGGTAAACGGCATTTTGACGAGGCAAGCGTCGAAACCCTGCTTGATCTTGATCCGCCAGGGCTAGGCCACTGACAGATCGGGTAAGGGCTCCGGCTCATCCATGCGGTAACCCACACCGGCCTCGGTAATAATGTAGTGTGGCTGCTGCGGATCGGGCTCGATCTTGTGGCGCAACTGCATAATATAAACACGCAGGTACTGCCGGTCATGGGTGTGGGCATCCCCCCACAGTGTTTTCAGAATCTGGCGGTGGGTGAGCAGTTTGCCTTTGTTACGGATAAAATAGCTCAGCAACTCGTATTCGCGGGGGGACAACTCCAGCGGTTTGCCTGCCAACGATGCATCATGGCGGGTGAGGTTCACCACGATATCGCCGCAGTGCAATTCACTGTTGCCCGCCTCCTGCACACAACGATCCCGCAACATCACCTCCAGCCGGGCCATGAGTATTTCCATGTTGAAAGGCTTACTGACGAAATCGTTGGCGCCCTGGCGGAGACATTCCACAATGTGATCCGGCTTATCACTCTCCGACAAGGCCAGCACCGGAAGCCGACTCCACTGCCGGATGGCCCGGATCACCTCCAAACCGTTCACGCTCCGCGCCTGCTTTCCACCTGCGGCCTCCCCTGTCAACGCGGTTTCCAGAATCATGGCATCCGGCTGGTACAGGCCCGCCAGGCGCAACGCTTCCGGGGCAGTCTCGGCTTCAATCACTTTAAACTGGCTGGCAGACAGCGTGACCGCCAGCATCTTTCTGACCTGAGGATCCGGATCGACGACTAAAACACTGGGTTTTGATGTACGCATTGGGACACCTCCGCATATCGCGTTTATGCAATTTTTATGTGGCCGGGTTGCAGCCCTACAGAAAACTTATTCCCTTTACTGTTGAATGGTACTACTCCACACCACCACAGGGAGCGGACGATGTAAAGGGCCGAAATACTGTATTCACCTGCCAAAACGAGGCTAAAACACTGATATCAATAGCAGAATCACGATTCAACCCATGATCAGTAATCGACGCTTTTTTATACAGCAAACCCAAATCAGACGCAGGAGAAACCGTATGCACTACTCAACCAGACACTCTGACATGAGCATCCGTAAAACCCTGGAGCCCGAATTATTCGGTGCTGCATTTCTGCAGCTGGACCAGATGATCGAGCGCTTTCATCCCATGCTGGAAGATGATCACTTTCTGCAGGAAAACCTCGACGCCATCTGCGAGGAACTGAAGGCCAACGCCATCCAGCACGCCCCCCTGCCCTGCGAACGGGGCGAACACGTGATTGAACAACTGGAAAAGGTGTCCCGTCACGCCCAGGAAATGGCGAAGGAAGAACAACGTATTGTGGAAGAAAGCCACGACCAGGCTGCCGGGGCGGAAGAGCTGGAATCCGCTGCCTATTTTGAGCTGGCCAATGAACTGCGCCTGTGCTCTACCCAGTTCCGACGCAACCTGATGTGCGCCGCCTGAACGTCAACCCCGGAGGAATCCCATGCCCATTGTTTTAATGCTGTTGACCACACTGGTCACCCTGTACCTGCGTACCGAACGCAAAATCGCACTGCTGGCACTCACGGTCGCTGCGCTATTGGGTTGCGGATGGCACGGCTGGAGTCTGTGGGCCATCATACCCTCGGCCCTGCTGCTGGGGCTGGCCGCAGCCCTGCTGTTCCCCAACCCGGTGCGCACCCGCATCAGTGCCAAAGTACTGGACCTGATCCGCAATCTGCTGCCCAGCCTGTCTGAAACAGAACAGCAGGCACTGCGTTCCGGTGATGTGGATTGGGATGCGCAGTTATTTTCCGGCAAGCCGGACTGGGACACCCTGCTCAATGCGCCCCCCTTCCGGCTCTCGGATGAGGAACAACAGTTTGTGGACGGCCCGGTCAGCGAATTGTGCGCCAAGCTGGACGACTGGAAGATTACCCAGGAATTGATGGACCTGCCGGAGGCTGCCTGGCGCTACATCCGCGAATCCGGATTCTTTGGGCTGGTGATCGACAAACAATACGGCGGCAAGGGCTTTTCCGCCGCCGCCCACTCCGAAATCGTCATGAAAATTTCCACCCGCAGCGTCAGCGCCGCCGTCACCGTGATGGTACCCAACTCATTGGGCCCCGCTGAATTGCTGCAACACTACGGCACCGATGAACAGAAACAGCATTACCTGCCACGGCTGGCGGCCGGCAAGGAGATCCCCTGCTTCGCGCTCACCTCGGCCCTGGCCGGATCCGATGCCGGCGCCATTCCGGATCTGGGCATCGTCACCAAAGGCCAATGGAAAGGCAAGGAGACCCTGGGCCTCAGTGTCACCTGGAACAAGCGCTACATCACGCTGGCACCAGTGGCAACACTGATCGGGCTGGCCATCAAAGTGGAAGACCCAAACGGGTTACTGGGGGCGGACCACCCCATGGGTGTCACCTGCGTACTGATTCCCAGCGACACCGACGGCGTCCATCAGGGTGATCGGCACCTGCCCATGAACCAGGCTTTTATGAACGGGCCCACCTGGGGCGAAGACGTGTTTATCCCCATGGAGCAGATCATTGGTGGTCAAGAGCGAATCGGACAGGGTTGGATCATGTTGTTGGAATGCCTGTCGGTGGGGCGCGCGATTTCCCTGCCCGCATTGAGTACAGGCGCGGGCAAACATTGCTGCCTGACCACCGGTGCCTACGCCGCCATTCGGCAGCAGTTCGGCCGCTCCATTGCGGAGTTTGAAGGGGTGCAGGAAGCGCTGGAACCCATCGCCGGCGACACCTACATGATGGACGCCGCGCGGCGCCTCACCGCCGCCATGCTGGACCGCGGCATTAAACCGGCCATTCCCTCGGCGCTGTTGAAATACCGCAACACCGAGCTGATGCGCGACGTGGTGAACAATGCCATGGACGTGGTGGCCGGACGCGGCGTGATTGTCGGCCCGAGGAATTTTCTGGCCCGGGTATACCAGTCGCTCCCCATCAGCATTACGGTGGAAGGGGCCAACATTCTTACCCGCAGCCTGATGGTGTTCGGGCAGGGTGCCATACGCTGCCACCCCTATCTGGTACAGGAAATCGAAGCGGCGTCCGCCAACCCCAGTGCAGACGCGGTCAAACAATTTGACCAGGCCTTTTTCGGTCACCTTGGCCACGCCTTCAGTAACGTATTGCGCAGCCTGGGCCTGGCGCTGAGCCTGGGCTATCTCAGCCGCACACCCAACCAGGGACAACTGCAACCTTACTACCGTCGCCTGAACCGGTTTTCAGCGGCACTGGCACTGCTGACGGACGTCAGCCTGGCGGTGATCGGCGGTAAACTGAAGGCCCGTGAACGGCTGTCCGGGCGCATGGCCGATAGCCTGGTGAGCCTGTATTACGCCTCCGCCACCCTGAAATATTTCCACGACAACGGTTATCCGGAAGAAGAACGGGTGCTGGTGGACTGGGCCATGAAACGTTGTCTGTACGACGTGCAACGTGCCATGAACGACGTCATCGCCAACTACCCGGTGCCATGGTTGCGGCCACTGCTGCGGGTACTGGTGTTTCCATTGGGTCTGCGCCTCGCGCCTCCCGGCGATCTACTGGGGCAGCAGGTGTCGCAAACCATCACCCAGCCGGGCGTGGTTCGCGACACACTGACCCGTGGCATCTACCTCAACCTGGATCCGGAGGATGCGGTGGGCCGCGTATTGAATGCCTTTAAACTGCAAACGGAAACCGCGCACCTGCAGGAAAAATTACATCGGGCCGTGCGGGAAAGCGACCAAACGGAAACCATTAAGGATCTGGAAATGCTGCTGGAAAAACAGCGGGATAAGAAGCTGCAATGGGCGGAGGAAAACGGTGTACTGAGTCAGGACGAAACCCGCCAACTGAGCGCTGCAATGAGCGCCATCTACGATGCCCTGCGGGTGGATTCCTTTGCCGGCAAAGCTGCCACAGCAACTAAAAAGGCCCAGACCAAAGCGCTGCAGAACGCCAGCTGATCTGTGGCAAGCGCCGATGGCCTAAGCATAGTGGTCTGAGCATGGTGGTCTGAGGATGGTCGCTCAGACCACTGGCGCCGGGCACCTTACACCACTTCAATGGCGTCCACTTTCTGGAAGCCGCGGGGCAGTTTGTTGCCACGTCGGCCCCGCTCTCCCAGATAATGTTCCAAATCCGCGAACTTCAAACCGATGTGACGTTTGCCGGCGTAGATCTTAAGCTGGTTATCCTGCCCCAGTACCACCGTATCCACCACGAACTCCTCACGGCTTTCCACCCGCGCTCCCGGAATACTGATGATCTTGTTGCCTTTGCCTTTCGCCAGCTCCGGTAACTCCGCCACCGGGAACATCAGCATGCGGCCTTCATTGGTCACCGCCACCACATATTGGCTCTCGGCATCGGTGACCGGTTTAGGCTGCAACACACGGCCACCCTTGGGCAGGTTGATAAAGGCTTTACCATTCTTGTTGCGGGTCACCGCATCCGCCAGCTTGCCGATAAAGCCATAGCCGGCATCACTGGTCACCAGATAGCGCTGGTGGTCGGAGCCCATTAACACCGCGTCAAAGGTGGCCCCGGAAGGCGGTGACAAACGGGCCGACAGGGGCTCACCCTGGCCCCGCGCAGAGGGCAGGGTATGGGCCGGCAGCGCGTAACTGCGTCCGGTGCTGTCGATGAAGATGGCGTTCTGGTTGGATTTGCCCAAGGCAGAGGCTTTGTATTCGTCACCCGCCTTGTAGCTCAACCCAACCGCATCCACCTCATGCCCTTTGGCGGCCCGCACCCAGCCTTTTTTCGACAGCACCACGGTCACCGGATCGGCGGACACCAGCTCGGTTTCATCCAGGGCCCGGGCCTCGGTACGCATCACGATGGGCGATCGGCGGTCATCACCGAACTTATCCATGTCTTCACGGATTTCTTTGACGATCTCTTTTTTCAGCTTGGCATTGGAGTTGAGAATGGCTTCCAGCTTTTTGCGTTCTGCTTCCAACTCATCCTGCTCACCACGGATTTTGAACTCTTCCAGCTTGGCCAGATTGCGCAGGCGAATATTCAAGATGGCTTCGGCCTGAATGTCGGAAATGCCAAAGCGTTCCACCATCACCGGCTTGGGTTCATCCTCGGTGCGGATAATATGAATCACCTCATCGATATTGAGGTAGGCAATCAACAAGCCTTCCAGGATATGCAGGCGGTCCAGCACTTTATCCAGGCGATACTGCAAACGCCTGCGCACGGTGGTGATCCGGAACTCCAGCCACTCGCTGAGCATATCGTGCAGGCCCTTCACACCGGGCCGGCCATCGTTGCCGATTACATTAAGATTGACGCGATAGGTACGTTCCAGGTCGGTGGTGGCGAACAGGTGCCCCATCAACTGCTCCACGTCCACCCGGTTGGAACGGGGTGTGATCACCAGGCGGGTGGGATTTTCATGGTCCGATTCATCCCGCAGATCGCTCACCATGGGCAGCTTTTTCTTGTTCATCTGGTCGGCGATCTGTTCCAGTATCTTGTTGCCGGACACCTGGTGCGGCAGCGCCGTCACAATCACATCACCGTCTTCCAACAGATAGCGGGCCCGCATGCGCAGGGAACCGCGCCCGGTCACGTACATTTTGATGATGTCATTGCGGGGGGTAATGATTTCCGCATTGGTGGGGAAATCCGGGCCCTGAATGATGTCGCACAGATCATCCACCGAGCAGCCCGGGTCTTCCAGCAGCTTGATACAGGCATTGCCCACTTCCCGCAGGTTGTGGGGTGGAATATCCGTGGACATGCCCACGGCAATGCCCATGGCGCCGTTCAACAACACATTGGGCAGCCGCGCCGGCAGCACCACCGGCTCTTCCAGGGAACCATCGAAGTTAGGCTGCCACTCCACCGTGCCCTGACCCAGTTCACCCAGCAACACATCCGCATAGGGCGCCAGGCGGGATTCGGTGTAACGCATGGCGGCGAAGGATTTCGGATCGTCCGGTGAGCCCCAGTTGCCCTGGCCGTCCACCAGCGGATAGCGGTAAGAGAACGGTTGCGCCATCAGCACCATGGCTTCGTAACAGGCACTGTCGCCGTGGGGGTGGTATTTACCCAGTACATCACCCACGGTGCGGGCGGATTTCTTGTGCTTGGAGCTGGCTTTCAGGCCCAGCTCTGACATGGCGTATACGATGCGGCGCTGCACCGGCTTGAGGCCATCCCCCAGACTGGGCAGGGCCCGGTCCAGGATGACGTACATGGAATAATCGAGATAGGCGCGTTCGGTGTATTCTTTGAGGGGAAGGCGTTCAACGCCTTCAAAATCCATAGGCTGGGTCATAATAGTCTGGTTTGTTCGCTCTTATTCTGGATGTGTCGAAGACAGATTGCCTTCATTCTAATAGAAGAGACCGAAAAAACCAGAATTGATTCAGTGGGTTAATTATTGTCAGATGGATGAACGGTTTGGCCGGGCCCCGCTCAATACCCCACGGCACCGGACTGCAGTTGATCGTCCAGGCACACCGGCTTTTTGTACTTCACACAGGCCATACGGGTGCAGGCGGCCATGTCGGCTCCCGGAGCCCGGGTACAGTGATTACAACCATCGAAAAAACGCGTGCAGGAGCGTGGGATCAGGGTGCGCCAGCTATCCTGATGGTATTCGATTTCCGGGGCGATACTTTGATCCTGGGGGTTCTGGGCTGCCTGTTGGGTGCAGGCCAATAACATTACGCCCAGCGCGATCATGGTCAGAGAGCGGAACATAGCCATCCTGTGCGTCCATGTAGTGACAGTAGCGCTCACTTTGCCACATTCAGCCTGCTATTTCGAGATCCGGCTACGGTCTGTCGGCGCGCAATCACAAGGCCCACGACGCCGATCAGAATCAAGCCCACGGTGCCCGGCTCCGGCACGGGCACGGGGTGATGGCTTACCTGGATGCTGTGCTCACTGAACAGGGCATGATAGCCGGACAGCGCCACTGAGCACACCATGGCCTGATCACAGGCATGCCAGAACGGACCCGGGCCTGCGGCCAGCAAGGCATGGTCACCGAAGGCCAACAAGCCTTCCATGGAGTGGCCTGGGCCATCACCCAACACACCGCCATCCAGGTCGTACACCAGACCGGCCAGGTGTTCCATACCCAGCTCGAAGGAAGCCAACCAGCCCGCGCCTTCGAAACGAAGCTGGAAACCGCTGATCTCACCGGCAAAGGATGACAGCTGACCGTTGTTGTCCAGATCCTCGCCCACAAACTGCCCCGTCAACTGCGCGCCGGCGGCATAACCATCTTGAAAGAAGTCATAAGTGATGGGCATGGCTTGCAGCGGCAGACAGAACATCAATCCGCTGATCACCGCTATGCTGGTTAAAATTTTCATGATCTGTTCCCCAAATGTGATCCGTAAAATGATTCGCATAACAGGGAAGAGGCAATCGCAATGCCAGTGATCGCCCGTGCAGGTCAGTTGGTATTAGTGGGCGGGGTTTCTGGTAGTTTTACGCATTCGAAACAAGGTGCCGGCAACGGCACTACAAAAGCATGTCACAAAGCAACAGTGAGCGGCGAAGTGACATGACACACGCGCCGGTGAATCATGTCACTTTCGACTATCCATCTTAGGTGATTACTACTCTGCGGCCTGCTCCCGTCTTAGCTCAGTCACGGTTTTCCCACCGACACCCCAGTGATCCGTGGACACAATATCGATCACCACATGGGTGGTGGCAGGGTTCTTGCCGAGGGTGTCCACCAACAGTTGGGTGGTACCTTCGATTAAACGCTGCAGACGGGCTTCGGTGACACCTTCATCGGTGATCTTAATATTAACGTATGGCATGTTTGTCTCCTTTCTTCAGGTTAGGGGTTAGTTACATTGCTGCTCTGGTTTATCTGCGGTGCCTTCGACTGCAAGCAGTAGGTTGCACTGTTGTTAGCGTACATCTTGTTTACGATTTTCCATTCACCCTGCTCCTTCAACAGGCCCAGGTAATCAATAAAATGGCCATGGGGTAACGGGCAGTTAAGTTTCACCACAGCCTGCTCCGACATCAACTCCACACCCAGGACGCGATACTCCCAGGGATGGTTGTTGTGGGCAGGCACACTCCGTTTAGCCACATCATTCAACCAGGTGCTTATGGAGCGCCGCTGGCCAGGCGCTTTCAACACGCAATCCTGGTGAAACAGCGTTTCCAGGGTACCGGCATCGCCATAATGCAGGCCTTTGAAATAAAGCTCCACCATACTGAGAATTTGGACCAGATCAGCCTGCATGATGGGTGTACTCCTGCTCCCGTTGTATTGCCCGCTGAACACTGTCGCGGGCCAGCACCCGCTCTACCATGGCGCGTGCCCGAGGCCCGGTTTCGATCTCAACCGGGAACAGCGCTCCCCAGCGGTAATAAACGGCCAGCAGAAAATCCGCCGCCGAGACATGCTCTCCGCCAAGGTAGGGCTGACCCTGCAAGCGGGTTTCCAGTGCCTGCCACAGGGCGCTGATCTGGGCGGCGGCGGCAGCAAAAGCCTGGTGTCGCGCCGTTTCCTGTTGCAGCACACCGTCGATGAAAAACAGGCGCCCATAGGCCGGATGCACAGTGGCATTGGCCAGCAACATCTGTTCGATGGCGCGCTGACGGGGAGCGCCACTGCGGGGCAACAACCGGTTGTCATGCTTATCCAGCAAATGCAGCAGGATCGCCGCCCCTTCACACAGCACCTCCCCCTCATCCACCAGCACCGGCACGGTCTGCACCGGATTCAGTTGGGCGAATTCGGCGGCGTCCTGTTTGTGAATCAGGGTCAACGGCTGATCCAGTTCGTTCAGTATGGAATGAATTGCCAACGAGCAGGCGTCGGGAATGAAATACAACGTGTACATGCACACCTCCATTGAGTCAGCACTGCCTCTTAACAGCGCTTTCTTTGCGAATTAAAAACCTAACCGATGTATTCGGGGCTCAGTGTGCCCACCCGCAGCGCCTTAATAAATGGCAATAATGTTGATACACTGTCAACACACAGGAAACAGTGAAACCATCCAGCATGGATAAACTCAGAGCAATGCAATTGTTCGTCCGCGTGGTGGACGCCGGCAGCTTTACCGCCGTAGCGGATGAGATGAATGTCACCAAATCGATGGTCAGCAAAGAACTGCGGCGTTTGGAAGATGAGCTGGGCGCACGCTTGTTGTACCGATCCACACGCGGCCAGCAACTGACTCCCATTGGAGAGGGTTATCTGCAACGCTGTCGAGCGCTGCTGTTGCAGATGGACGACGCCGATGCCTACGTTCAGGACATGCAAAGCAACCCCAAAGGCAAACTCAGAATCAATGTCCCCATGGCATTGGGCATTACGGATTTATCCCGCATGTTTGCCGCCTACCTGCAGGCGTTTCCAGACATTGAGCTGGATATACACCTGGGTGATGAAAGCCTGGATCTGATTGAACACGGTTTTGATCTGGGCTTTCGCGCCGCCAGCCAAACCTTTGACTCCAACTACATCGGTAAACCGTTAACCCGCTTCCGCTATCAGGTCTGTGCCGCACCCCAGTACCTTGCCCGCCACCGCCGCATTCGCAAGGTCAGTGATCTGGCGCAACACAATTGCTTTATTTACAGTTATTTTCGCAATCATAACCGCTGGCCGCTGAACGAAGGCGTTACGGTTTCCGGAAATCTCAGGGTTAACAATACACTCTTCATGCGCCAGATCATCGAGGCCGGATTGGGCATCGGTTTTCTGCCCAGCTTCGTCGCGGCACCGGGAATCCAACAGGGCACGCTCAAGGAAATCCTGCCCAAAGCGGAACGCCCCACCCTCACCCTGTATGCGCTTTACCCCAACCGTCAGTTTGTGCAGCCCAAATTATTACGCTGCATTGAATTCCTGCAGCAATGGTTTCAAACCCAACCGTTTTAAGCCTAAAACACAGGCCTCTAACGTAAAACAGGGGTGGCTTACGCCACCCCCCCGAACCAGCACCGGTCAACACCGGTTACCGATCCGTCAGGCCGCTCGCTGCTTTCGGAGCCGCTCCAACACTTTGTCGGCATCGTGTTCGCTGCTTGCTATACCTGCCTGTTTCAAGCGGGCATCCAGTTGTTCGCCATTGAGCTCTGCGTCAATTTCCCGCAATGCATCATCCATCTCCGCCGCGCGGGTCTGCTGCCCCTTGATCTTGTCCAACGAGCTGGCCATCTCCTGCATGCAGGCCGACAGGCCCCGGGAATGTCCGTTCAGGTTTCCCACAGCCTGCTGCGCGGAACGATTGGCCTTCGCCAACGTCAGCTCCCGTTGGTATTTCTGCATGCTGGTGGCGGCGGTGCGCAACTGCCGTTTCAGATGCGCCTCCTGTTTTTCCAGCTGCGCCACCTGTTGTGTCTGCTGCTGCAGCAAGTGTTCATCTTCCGCTATCAGTTCCGCCACATCCCGCGCCAGCGTCTGGGCCTCCTGGTCCAGTGCCGCGCAGGCCTGACGCTCCTTGTTGCCGATGTTTTCCTGCAGCGCCTGATTGTGCCGTTGCAGTTGCTTTTTTTCCGCCATTACCGTTGCCAGTTGCAGTTTGGCCTGTTGAATGGCCTTCTGCCCATCGCGAATTTCCTGTTCAAAAATGCGGATACTGTTGGCATCCACCAGGTGATGTAACGGCTCTTCGGCTGAGGCTCGAAACAGGGTGTTCAATTTAGTCCATAAACTCATGATGAATTACTCCGCGTATTCCTTGATTAACTGTTTGGTTTTCGCTTCAGAAATCTTGTTAATCAGGCGTTGGTTCTCATGCTCGTCGCGCAGGGTTTTGGAAAGCGTGATGCTGGTGCTGACCAGAAACAGAGCACACAACCCCATGTAGCCTTTCACCAGAAAATCCGTGGGAATGAACAGAATACCCGCAGCGGTGGCGGCCAGCGCCACCACAAACGAGGCTTTGACAAAGAACAGCCAACCTGATGAGTTATCCGTGATGTTATCGATCATGTGCGTTTTCTCCGTTGTTGAAAGCAGCAGGGTCAGCTTGGAACGAAGTATCGCTTTAAACAACCAAAACCCAGAAAGCCTCACCCTGATATCCTTTCGGTATCAAAAATCGATACCAGATTACTATTTAACCTTGCTCAACAGCCGACTCAACACCTGACTCGCCTCCTCTGACTCGCCTCCTGGGAAAGGCGCGGGATTTTTACCCCAGCTTTATTAGGGTTATACTGAGCCACTGATTGAATCCCATCACCAACCTGCTTCACACCCACAAGGGGCCCGGCATGCAAGGCAATCCCAAAATCATCGACGCCCTCAACGGCCTGTTGGCCAGTGAACTGGCGGCCATGGACCAGTACTTTATTCACTCCCGCATGTATCAGGATTGGGGGTTACATAAATTATATGAGCGCATCAGCCATGAATTTGACGATGAAAAAGGCCATGCGGCGGCCCTGATTGAGCGCATGCTGTTTCTTCAGGGCACCCCGGACATGACCCAACGCAAAGGCTTCAAAGTGGGAGCGGATGTGGTTGCCATGCTGGAAAGTGATTTGCGCGTGGAATACGAGGTGGACGCCGAGTTAAAGACGGTCATCGCCCTGTGTGAACAGGAACAGGACTACGTGACCCGTGACATTCTGCTGGGCCTGTTAAAGGATACCGAAGAGGATCACGCTTACTGGCTGGAAATCCAGTTGGGGCTGATCAACAAGGTGGGGCTGGAGAATTACCTGCAATCGCAAATGGAATCCGGCGCGCCCTAATCAAACCAATCGTCACACCAGCCGCCATATCAGCCGCCATCAACGGAAGGCAGAGGAATAAAACACCTGCTGCCCTTCCCGCGCCGCCACCCTGAACCGGAACCAGCGCCCCGGTATGGCAATCTGCGGGTTGTACCAACGCAGGAAATAACGGGCCATGCCGGCATCGGAGGGCCCATCATGAATGATCTGCAGATCCAGCCCCTGATCATCCACCACTGTGTTCTGCGCATCCCGCAACGGTTGAAAATGCTTTCCATCATCGCTGTACTCCACGGCCAGCAGGGGCTCGTGCAAGCGGATGGCACTGACATTCACATCCAGTAACTGCCATTGCCAGTACGGCTCCTGATTGGCGGCGGCGTCCACAAAGTGCGGCGGCATCAGCTGCACCCGCTGGCCCTGGGGCGGCACCGGTGCCGGAAAGTATTGGGCACTGGCCAGGCTGAACTGCCATTGTGACGGCAGCTCGGCATAGCCCGGCTGTTGCAGCATAATACCGGCCAAGGCGGCTGCCTGCCGGGTGAGAAATGGCGTGGTTTGGGGGCCATACAGGGTGTGGCCCCCCTCATACCATTGGGCAGAGTATTCCTCCCCAGTGGTGCTGTAACCGAAAAACCCGTTGGTGTGGCTGCTGATCACCACCTGCTCTACACCTGCCCGAAGTTCCTCTGCTGTACTCTGCACGGCAGCCGCCATGCGATTACCGGCTTCGAAGGTCACCTCAAAAGGCAAGCCAACCACCAGTAATTGATTGATGCGGAACGCACTGATGGCAAGCCGGTGTGGGTAGCGCTCAGGCGCCAGGCCCCAGGCCTGTAGTGCCGACAGCATCCAGCGCTTTTCCCCATGACAGTCGTCATCACCGTCGTCCGGCCAGCCGCGCTGAAACGGCGGCAGATAACTGATGGGAAACACTTCATCGTTTTTCGCCGCGCCCACGGTTGCCGTGCCCACGATGGCCCGCTGACACAGTCCGCCACGCTGCTGCGGCGACAATGCCAGCAAATCCAGTTCACGTTGCGCGCTGGTGAGCTCGACCTGATCGGTTAACTGCGCATCCAGCGTGGTAAAAAGCTGCCAGGCCTGTTCCGCCAATGCCAAGCCGATACGGCGGGTTTCAATCTCGCCGCGCAGCCCGGCCCGGTAGTTGGGATTGTTATCCCCATGATTGGCTTCAAACGGGCCGTGCACCACAGGCCAGGGGGGCTGATAGTGCTGGCGGATATTGGCTTCCAGTTGTCGCTCAAAGATTGCCCAGACGTCACCATGATAAGGGTGTGTAAAAGGCGGTATGCCCGTACCGTGAATGGCAAACGTTGAAAAGGCCCCCATGGGTTGATATTCACCACCCTGGGTCAGACCATCCAGGCGCACCAGGGTGATCCGCGGATTTACCGCCCGCAGTGCGGCGGCGTCGTTCTGCTGCTTGTCCACCACCGTGTCGTTACGCACATAGGCCCCCATGGCTCGATTTTTGGTGGCCCCGTACAGATCCGTGTGACCAATGGCCAGCTTCGCCGGCCGCCGCTGCTGGTAGGCCTGCACCACGGCATCGGCGATCTGCGTTGCCAGAAACTCAAACACCGCCATATCAAACCCCGGCCGGTTGGAACCAAAGGTATTGTAGAAGTCACTGGAGAAATACTGGCCCGGCCCACTGTGGGTGTGGGTGGCATGAATACTCAGGTTGTGTACCGCCACATCGGTCTGGCTTGCCACCAGCTCGGCCACCCGGCGCTGCAGCACCAGCGAGCTGGCCGGCAGGTCCGCCTGTATCACCATCAGCGGCTCGCCATTCACCGGTTTCAGATAAAAAGCCCGAGCCTTGAGTCGATTGCGAAAGCCATCGGCATCCCGTGCCCAGGCGGAATAGCCCATTTTGGGAATGCCCACCGGAGGCGTAATATCGCTGACCCCCACCCCCGCCAGAAACTGCTCATTGGGTTGCGAAGGCAGCGGTGACTGGCGGCTGATCTGAATATCCACCACCGGATACGCCAGCAGCGGCCACACTGCGTGTACCCCGGCGGCCAGCACCAGCAGCAACACCACCAACAGCCCGCAGGCCACTCTTGTTATTGTTTTTTTCATCAGACTGCTGCGCCACCTGTCAAAATATGCACGATAGTACCAACTATTACCCTGCCCTAACAACCGCTCACTCAACCATACTCGTTAAAAAGTGTGCACCAGGTGATGTCAGGCATGGACACATCATGCTAACTGATTCATCTTTAAGAGAAAGCCGTCTGGCACACAAAACATAGGCCGCATATGGGCATCGAGATTCGGCAAGACCATTTCAGCGAGCAAGACTTCGCGCACTTTAACGCCAAGATTCGCGACAACCTGAAAGCGCTGCAGCAGCTGCTGGAGCAACCGGGATTTGGTGTGGGGGAGGATTCTCTGGGTGCCGAACTGGAGTTTTACTTGGTGGATGCCGGGGGCAACCCGGTGCCCTGCAACCAGGCCATTCTCAAAGCCGCCGGCAACCCACAACTGACACCCGAGTTGAATCGGTTCAACCTGGAATACAACCTGCAGCCACAACCCTTCCGTGGCAGGCCGTTTAGCGGGTTCGAGCAGGAGCTGCAAACCGCCATCGACGCCACCAACCGAGTTGCCGAGCCATTGGGCGCGCAGCTGTTGCCCATCGGCATCCTGCCCACCGTAACCTTAAGCCAGTTCGGCGCCCACATGATGACGGATCAACCCCGCTATCGGGCCATGGATAATGCCCTGCGGCGCCTGCGGGGCGCCCCGTTCGAAGTACACATTGATGGCACGCCACCGCTCAATCTGACCTGGGATGATGTCACCCTGGAGGGGGCCAATACCTCGTTCCAGCTGCACTGGCGGCTGAACCCGGAGCACTTTGCCAACAGCTTCAATGCCGTGCAGTTGATCACCCCCATCGCCCTGGCCCTGGCGGCCAACTCGCCGCTGCTGTTCGGTCATGAGCTGTGGCAGGAAACCCGCATTGCGCTGTTCAAGCAATCCATCGATTGCCGGGATGAAAACCATGCCCAGCGCAAATACCCGCCGCGGGTGTATTTTGGTAACGGCTGGCTCAGGCAGGGTGCCCTGGAGTTGTTCGCATCCAGCGTGGCACTGTTTCCACCCATCATGCCCGTGTTGCACGAAGACGATCCGCTGCAGGAGCTGGCGGCGGGCAAGCTCCCCAAGTTGCATGAGCTGAGATTGCACCAGGGCAGCACCTGGCCCTGGAACCGGGCCATCTACGATCACCACGACGGCGGGCACGTGCGCATGGAGGTGCGCGCCCTGCCCGCCGGCCCCAGTTTGCAGGACATGAGTGCCACCGGGGCCTTTCTGCTGGGCAGTGCGCTGGCGTTGCGCGATTCCATGCCCGACCGAATCAACCTTCTGCCATTCAAGTTTGCTGAACACAATTTTTACCGTGCTGCCCAGCATGGACTGGAAGCGACCCTGCTCTGGCCTTCATCCAGCCAGATAAAAGTGGTGGAATATGAGGTACTGGATTTGGCCCAGCGCCTGGTCCCCATGGCCGAGGAGGCATTGCAGCAAGCCGGTATGGAGGCAGCAGAAACAAACCGCCTGATGAACAACATTCGCCAACGGATTGCGGCACGCACCAACGGCGCCCAGTGGCAGTTGACTGTGCTGCACAAACTGCGAGCATCCGGTTTGTCCGCCACAGAGGCCACTCAGCAGATGCTGGAGCGCTATCGCCGGCATTTCAATTCGCACCAACCTGTCAGCCAATGGAGTACTGAATTATGAGCCTGGGAAGCCCGCTGATCCGCTATTGGTACAATCCCACAGCCGATATGGTGGGGGAAACCGTAGAGGCGTTTCTGCAGGAAATGGCAGGCCCCACCCTGATTCACATTCCCGGTGCCAACCGCCAGCGCAAGCGCGCGGTGTGTACCCTGCTGCATGGCAACGAACCGTCGGGCACCCGTGGTATGTTCCGTTTTCTGCAAGAAGGCATACAACCGGCCGTGGACCTGTTGTGCTTTTTTGGTTCGGTGCGCACGGCCCTGCATGAGCCCCCGTTTTTCTATCGCCACCTGCCTCAAGACCGGGATTTAAACCGCTGTTTTAAGGCCCCCTTCGAGAGTGATCAGGGCCGTCTGGCCAAGGCCATCCTGGATATTCTGCAGGAGATGAACCCCGAGGCCCTGGTGGACATTCACAATACCTCCGGCATGGGGCCTTCGTTTGCCGTCTCCATGAAACAGGATGCCCAACACGAAGCCCTCACCAGCCTGTTCACCAAGCGCATGCTGGTCACCGGTTTGCGCCTGGGAGCGCTGTTTGAATACAGCGAGCGTGACGTGCCCACCGTCACCATTGAATGCGGCGGCGCCCAGGACCCCCGCGCCGACGACATCGCCTACGAGGGCCTGGTGCGCTATGCCACCGCCAACGATGTGTTGACGCCGCAGCCAGCGGACTGGCAACTGGAAGTGTTAACCGAACCGGTGCGGCTGGAGCTGCGTGACGATGCCCGAATTACCTACAGCGAAGCGGAAGACGTATACGCGGATATTACCCTGCCGCCCAATGTGGAGCATTACAACTTCGGCCGCATCACCGAGGAAGTACAACTGGGCTGGGTCAAACCGGAGAGTTGGGACAAGCTGGTGATCAACACACCCGCCGGGGTTGATGTTAAAGACAAGATTCTAAAACTGGACGGCAACCGCCTGTACCCGGCACAACCCTTGAAGCTGTTTATGATCACCACCAATGCCAGCATCGCCAAAAGCGATTGCCTGTTCTATGCGGTCACCGACGACGGCAGCCACCTGCAGTGAGTCAGTCGATGGCCCGCGAATCCAGAACCGAAGCCACCTGTGGAGCAGAAGCGGCATCCAGGCCGCGCTCCGGCGCTTCGAACAGCCAGCTGGCCAGCACCACCAAGATCACCAACGCCGCCATGGGCCAGACACTCATGGCACCTTTGGTGGACGGGGTCGGCTGATTCGCGGAGCGACCGGTGCGTACCGGCGACGGGCGCTGAATCCGGCTTGCCGGAGCCCGGTTCACTGCGCTGGGCTCGGCACTGCCGTTCAGGCTGAAGGTTTCGGCCCGCTCTGCCAGCCCTTCTAACGGGACCGGCTTGATCACGCAATCAACACCCGCTTCGCGCAGGGCGGATTGCAATTGAAACGCATCCTTGTGCGCCATCAATTTGCGGGTTGCCGCAGCCTGGTTGCTCAGCAGCAATTCCACTTGTTGCGGCGTCAAGTGCAACTGGCGGATTAAGTTGTTTTGTACTGTGACGGTATCGAATCCTTTCAATACGCCCAGTATCGACAGTCTGAATTTTGGTGCAGGCACCGAGAATCCCCCGAAACTCACATTGGTCTCAAGGGATGAATGCTAAAAACAAATCACAACGGAAACTGTGGACTGCATTCAAATTTGGCAATTAATCGCCATTGAGCAAAACAAAACGGGAACACGCGCACACTTCATTGGCGACCATCGTATACAGACTTAACCACAACGTTTCCCGGCACTCAGTAATCATCCAAATCACCCTCCTGCAATCGCAAAAAACCGATGGCGGTGCACATGTTCTGAGCCGCCGCCCGCAATTCGCGATTCACATTCAACAACGTTGATGTTTCCCGCTCATCGGCGTCCTGGTGCAACCCCTGCACAAACAGCGCATGTTCTGATTCTTCATGATCACGCCGACTGGCTTCCCGCACCCGGGTGAGTTCCTGCCGTAAATGCCCGCTCTGATGGGGGGTCACCAACAGGTTCAACAGCGCGCCGATCTGTTGCTTTTGCAACGCCACCCTGGCCTGATAGAAGGCGGTCAGAGCAGGTTGTTCCCCGTGACGCAACGCCACCAGGTTTTCACGAATATCTTTCATGGCTTTGGCTGCGTAAACGCCATGACGTGCCGCACTCAGGTAGCGATGCAGTTGTTTGACCTGATCCGGTGCCACACTGCCCGCCTGTACCTCACCGCAGAACTCCAGGATTTCTCCTTCCAGCGTTTTGATCTCATCATAACAGTCTTCAAATTTGACCCCACTGGCAAACGCCAAATCAAGACGCCGCTGCAACTCGCCGCCGATACGCAAACTGCCGGTTTCCACCTTCAAATCGCGCAGGCTCAACGCCATCACTTTCAGCAACAGGCACTCCACCTCCTTGGCCACCGCCAGCACCGCTTCACTGACCATATTAGCCGGGACACTCTGAATGTAGGTACGGACCTCTTCCTGGTCACCGGCAAAACAGGTTTCCAAAAATCGGGAAAACGGTTTCACAAAAGGCAACAACAACAGAATACCGATGGCATTGAAGCCACTGTGAAACGCCACCAGACTGTACAGCGGATCCTCCAGCCCCCAATCGCTGATCAGCCCCAACAACAACGGCAGCAACGCGAACGCCAGGCCCGCGGTCACCACATTGATCAGTACATGCGCCAGGGCCAATTGCTTCTTGATGGCGGTGGCACCAATTCCCCCCAGGGCCAGCGTACTGGTAGTACCCAGGTCGGCGCCGATGACCAAAGCCGCAGCCGACGGCAGGTCCACAATGCCGGCGTGCAGCGCACTGAGCGTAATCATCATGGTGGCGGAGCTGGACTGAATCATGGCGGTAAACAGCACCCCCACCAGTAAGTACACAATGGCCGGATAACCCTGCAGAACCGCAACATCCAGCAACCCGGCCACCTGCTCCATGCTGCTTTTCATGGCCCCCAGCCCGAACAACAACATGCCCAGACCCAGCACCAGGCGCCCCCAGGCCAGCCAGGGTTCGCTGCGGGACAACAATACGCACCACAGGGCACCGGCCCCCATACTGGGGAAGGCCAACGCCGCCAGATCCAGCTTGAAGCCCAGTGTGGTCACGATCCAGCCGGTAAAGGTGGTCCCCAGGTTGGCCCCCAGCACTACCCCCACCGCGTTGGCCAGCGGCAGCACGCCGGCCCCCACCAACGCCATCATCATCAATCCCACCATGGAACTGCTTTGCACCAACATGGTGGTGAGGGTACCCCCTAACAGCGAGGTCAATGGATGGCCGGTGGAACGACGCAGAAAACGCCGGAACGAGGCACTGCTGAGGGCCCCCAGCGCCGCTTCAAGTTGCGCCATCCCATAAAG
The DNA here is from genome assembly GCF_003671475.1 of Ketobacter sp. GenoA1. NCBI lineage: Bacteria > Pseudomonadati > Pseudomonadota > Gammaproteobacteria > Pseudomonadales > Ketobacteraceae > Ketobacter > Ketobacter sp. GenoA1. The sequence goes on from NZ_RCHM01000045.1 coordinate 458,439, forward strand.
GAACAACCCCAATCCGGCAAAAAATGACAACAATCCCATCGGCAGTGACATGGTTAGGTTAGCGATCCCATTCAGGCTCGGTTAAGGTTAAAATCAGCACACTGGTATAGGCGGCTCGGCCCCCATCGCGATAAATTGTACAAGAGGCACACGTGGAAGAATATCAGGCACTTATCAATACCATTGCGCTGACCATGGGACTGTCCTGGGCCAGCGGCATCAATCTCTATGCCGCCCTGCTGGTGCTGGGTGTGGGCGGTGCCACCGGTAATATCGATTTGCCGCCGGATCTCAGGGCCCTGCAGGACCCTTTGGTGATCATGGCCGCCGGCGCCATGTACGCGGTTGAGTTCTTTGCCGATAAAACTCCGGGGGTGGATTCCGGCTGGGATACCCTGCACACCTTTGTGCGCATTCCGGCGGGGGCCATGCTGGCGGCAGGGGCGGTGGGCGATGTGACACCCACCCTGGAAATCGCCGCCGGCATACTCGGCGGCGGCATGGCGGCCACCTCACACGCCACCAAGGCCGGAACCCGCTTACTGATCAACACCTCTCCGGAACCGGTGACCAATTGGATTGCTTCATTCAGTGAAGACGTGCTGGTACTGGCCGGGCTGTGGGCGGCCCTGAATCATCCGGTCCTGTTCCTGCTGCTGTTGCTGGTGTTCCTCGCCCTGGCAATCTGGCTGCTGCCGAAAATCTTTCGGGCCATCAAACTGATGGCAAGGAAGCTGGGACAATGGCTGGGGTTGGTGGATAAAGACGATACCAGCACACATAGCCTGCCCCAGCAACATTATCTGGAACGCTTAAGTCAGCTGAAGCAGTTGCTCGATCAAGGCGCATTAACCGCGGAAGAATTCGAAACAGAAAAAGCACTGTTGCTGCGTCAGCGCAGCCAGGGTACTGGTTAGGCACAGTTTCAGCGCTGTTGGGCATTGCGGTTGGCTACCCAGGTGTCGTAAAACACCTCCGCCGGCACCGGTTTGTCAAAGTAATAACCCTGGTACTGATAACACCCCTTTTCCTTCAGGAAGTTGAGCTGGTATTCCTCTTCCACACCTTCGGCAATGACATCCAGCTCCATCAAGCGCGCCATGGCGATAATGGTTTCCACGATAACCCGGTCATTCTTATCGCTGCGAATATCACGCACGAAGGCCTGGTCGATCTTGAGTTTATGCAAGGGCAGCTCTCGCAAATAAGACAGCGATGAATAGCCGGTACCAAAATCATCAAGGGCAATATAAAAACCCATGCGGTTAAGCAGGCGCATCTTCTCCACCACCTGATCCAGGTGGTGCAACAACATGCTTTCGGTGATTTCCAACTCCAAATCGTTGGGGCTGATATTGGCTTCCTTGGTAAACGCCTCCACCTTCAACGCAAAATCATCCTGGGAAAACTGCCGGGCACTGATGTTAATTGCCAAACGGTCAAAACTGTCGGGTAGACCCTTTGCCCGCCATTGAGCCATCTGTTGACAGGCTTTGCGCAACACCCAATCACCCAGAGGAATAATCTGACCGCTTTCCTCTGCCGCCCGAATAAACAGATCCGGCCTTACAAACCCCAGAGTGGGTTCTTCCCAGCGCAACAGGACTTCGGCACCAATCAGCTCACTGCGTTCATTAAACTGCGGCTGGAAATACAGAATAAACTGTTCTTCCTCCAATGCGCCCGGCAACAGCATCTGCAACCTGAGATTCTGTTCAATCTGCTGGTGCATTTCCTTGCTGAATATACAAACGGCGCTTCGGCCTTCCTCTTTGGCACGATACATGGCGGCATCCGCCTGCTTCATAATATCGTGGATGGTATCCTGATCCAGTGGATACAGGGCAATGCCGATACTGCAACCAATGTTGAGCTTATGGCCCGAAACATCAAAGGCCTCCGCCAACGCCGACTGCACTTTCAGCGCCACATTGCGTGCCATGGATGCTGCCTTGGACGTATCATCGTTCAGCTCCGGCAGCAGCACCACGAACTCGTCTCCTCCCAGGCGCGCCAATGTATCTTCTTCGCGTATCACCTGGCGCAGACGTTCGGCAATCGCAATCAGCAATCCGTCGCCAATGGGGTGCCCCAAAGAATCATTGATATTTTTGAAATGATCCAGATCGATAAACAACAATGCCCCACAGTGACCATGGCGGATGGCCCGGGCCTGCTCCTGGCTGAGCTGGTCATTAAGCATGCGCCGGTTCGGCAACCGCGTCAGTTCATCATACAACACCTGTTGACGAATGCGTTCCTCTGCCCGCTTACGCTCCGTTATGTCCATCACACCGACAATTCTGCCGGCGTATTGACCGGCAGAATCATACAACGCCGCCGCTTTAATGGTGACATGAATACGGCGACCGGTTCGGGACACAAACTCATAGTCCTGATGCACAACCCTGGTCTGAACCCCTTCAGTTATTGCTTCCTGCAGGCGGGTACGGTTACTGGGGTCGACAAAGTCCAAAATGGACTGACCTACGATGTCCTCTTTTTCATAACCAAGAATATCCGCCAGAGAATCGTTCACCAGCGTTGTATATCCATTCGCATCCAGCACCCAGATGCCTTCCTGGGCCATATCAAACAGCATTCGGTACTTCTCTTCACTGCTGCGTAACGCATCCTCGGTCCGGCGCTGTGATGTGATATCACTGTGGGTGGCAATGAATCGAACAGCGCGGCCATCGGCGTCAAAATCCACCACCTTTCCACGCATCAGAATAAAACGAGCCTCACCGTTGCGGTGGCGAATGCAGTATTCAATGCGGCACAGATCCGACAAACCCTGAATGTGGCGTTGTATCTTACGCTCTACAAACGGCCAGTCATCGGCCATCACCAGGTTCTTCCAATCATCCCAACTGACACTGGAGCCCAGACTGAAACCCATCATGGTTTTGAACTGGGAGGAAAAGTAGGTTTTGCCCGTACGCAGATTCCAGTCCTGAACACCATCTCCAGCACCTTCCAATGCAAACACCCAGCGTTGTTCACTGATCTTGACGTCGTTCAGGCTCTGCATCAGGTTTCGATTCATTCGATTGAGTGCAGACGCCAGCTCGCCTAGCTCCGCAAAGCCCTTGGGGTGAAACACTTCGATTTCCTGACCGGACGCAACCCGGTCGGCTTTGCGGGTCAGCGCCTGCAGGGGCGACAGGACAATCATCTTCAGCACCACCAATAGTGTCGCCAAAACCAGTGCCATGATGCCCCACAGGAACATGAGGTTTTGCCAGACCGTATTACGGATATTGAGATAGGGACGATACAGGCTCCATTCCACGTACAATCCACCCACCGTGTCCGGGCGCAAACCAACATCCTTGAAGCTCATCACCAGGGGATAGTAGGCAAACAGAATATCGTGTTCCGTATTGGTAGTGATCACCGGAGCGCGGTTCTCAATGACGCGACGAAATACGTTTTCATCAAACTGCGGCAGTTGACTCGCAGCGGGTTGATTGAGCACCACGAAACTGGAAGAGTATTTAACGACACCGTCCGATTTGATCACCGCCGACAACCGCACATCATCCAACAGATTCAAGGCCATTACTTCGCGCTCGACACTTTCCAGATCGCCCTGACGGAATTCCTTGTCAAAGCGGGCCTGGGCCACCATCAAAATGGTTTTTAGATTAACCCTGGCTTCCTCGAATGCGTGCTGCTTCAGCACTGCATACTGGTTGAAAGAAAACAGCGCCGACAACAGCATGAAACTGGTGGAGATCACCCCCACCACCACCCAAGCCAGCGAGTGCCTGAAATACCTCAACCGGATACCTCCAGCAGCCAAGACGGCGGGTCACCCGGCAGCGGATCGCCCTCTACCAGCCCCCGGGCCTGCATGATACCCAAAATGCGCTCAAACACCTGGTGATAGGTACTGGGTTGGCCGCTGAACCATTCCCGATTATCTTGCAACGTAGGCAGATACAAACCCTCGAATGCCTGTTGCAACTGATCTCGGTCCAGGCTTAAGCGCTTACTGAAAAAGACCTCCGCCTCACTCTGATTGGTCTGCATGTAGTGACGGGCTTTGAGATAGCCGGCCACCAGTTGCTTGAAGCGCTGGGGGCGGGCCTCAAGGGCGGAACGTCGTGCAACCAGCATATCCACCACCAGATCCGGCGCCTGCCGGGTATCAAACAGCACCTTAGCACCCTGGCGCAGCAAGCGGGTGCGCACCGGCTCAAAGGTCACCACCGCATCCAGCTTCTCTTGTAACAGCGCTTTTTCGTGTTCATCGGGGCTGACGTTGATGATGACCACATCGTCAAATGTCAGCCCCGCCTGATTCAGCGCCTCTGACAGTACGATGGCACCCAGGGCGGTGTTCTCTACCCCCACGCGCATGCCCACCAACGAATCCCGTTTCGGCTGCAGCGTCACTATGGCATCCCCGCCGCGGGAGTAGTCCAACACCAGGATCGGCTCAATGTCGAGCCCTCCCGCCCTCAAACTGATCACTTCATCGAGGGTCAAGGCGGCCGCATCCAGATTGCCGTGAGCCATCGCCCGCATGACTTCCGTGGCAGAAGACAATTGAATGACTTCAATGTCCTGGTGGAAAACACCCAGGTACTGGGCAAGATACAGTGGCTCGTAACCGGGCCATAGGTTAGTTGCCACTTTCAAAGGGCGATTATCATTTGAGCTGCAGCTGACCAGGCTCAGACACAGTACCCAAGCGAGGATGGGTTTCAGGTAGTTCATTGATTCAGAAGGTTTCCCGCATACTTCTCCATTAATATCACTATAGCAACGAAGCGGTTTAGTTGCAGAAAACTTGGGGGTATGGGTGGCGGGGAAACCGCGGGGCCAGAAAACCGGATACAGCCCTGCTTAACGGAAGAAAATCTCGAAAGACACCGTAATGGACGCCACGCCACTGAAGCCTTCTTTGCGGGGAAACGCCAACTCCGGAACCAGGTTCATATATAACCAATCCTTATAAAGATCCCGGCGGTAATCGGCACTGATGAAATAGGTATTGATCCTGGAATGGCTATAGCTGTTACCGTAAACCCCTAAATGATAGGCAATGGCGTCCCGCGGGCTGAGTTCATCGTACAAGCTCCATTTCTGGCCGAACTCCAAGGTGTCATCTTCATCCCGCCAATCAAACAAGGTGGCTGAACGAAACAGCAGATTCTCGCCCACCAGACGCTCAAAAATAAAATCGGTTTCGGCGTGCACGCCGCTGGAATTAAACCATTCCACACCACTGCGCAACTCAAATTCCCACAGCTCCCCCAGTGACGCGAAACGTTTGCCCACCGCCCTCACAAACGGGTCCGGCGGCAGCTTCACCTTAATACCGGCACTTAACTTGGTCTCCCAATCACCGCCCACATCGCCCAGAGTACGCAGCAAACCGGCAAACAGCGATTGTTCCTGCGGCGGCCCCGCTGCCTCGCTGGGAATCGTGCGCTCCTCCAAAGATTGTTCGTTATCCTCCTGGTACGCCAACACCAGGCGATAGCGTTCTTTGGTACCGGGAAGATCCAGCCGGAATTTGTAATCCATCTCCGGCTCCAGGTGCCCCCCCTCAATCCATTTTTGCGACAGCCGCAACCGCAGGTAGGTATTGTTTTCCTCAATCACGTACTGTTCGCCGGCAAAATACGCATCCATGCGCTCTCCCATCAATGACACGGCAGAGGAAATGGAGCGCCTGGAACTCAACAGATAGCGCACGCTTCTGTCCACGTAACCAGGCTCCACATAGGGCACGTATTGGTCTTTCAACTGGGGATAGTCGTGAAATGGATCAGAATTCAGCTCCGCAGGGTCCAGGGCAAAGCTGTTGGATGGGGGGTGGGGAATCGCCACCTGCCCCGGCTCCGGTTCAGCCACCGAGACTGTGGACATAGCCAGCAAAGGTGCTGAACCCGGGTATTCCGCAGCCTGGCTATTGCACAATATCAGCAGGGTAAGGCAGAGTCCCAATGTGCGACCCCGGTACGATGACCTGGGCAACCATCGGCAGGACAGATTAATCATCCAAGGGTCTGGGTTTCTCGATTCCGTAGCCCTGGGCATAGTCCACACCCAACTCCCGCAGACGCATTTCAATTTCGCTGTTTTCCACAAACTCCGCCACTGTTTTCAAACCGGCAGAGTGTGCAATTGCGTTGCAGGCGCTGACAATGGCCAGATCCATTGCGTCATCCAACATATTACGTACAAACCCACCGTCAATTTTCAAAACATCCACCGGAATCGCCTTGAGATAAGCAAAGGAACTCATGCCCACGCCGAAATCGTCCAGCGCAAACAGAAAACCCAATTCGCGAATTTCAGCAATAAAAACCGACGCAGATTCAATATTGGAAATGGCAGTGGTTTCGGTAATCTCAAAACAGATGCAATTTGCCGGTATGCTATAACGGGTTTTGCATTCCTTGACAAAATCGAAAAACACTTCGTCATTGAGGGAGGATCCGGATAAATTGATAAAATACAGTCCGGCCTGATGTTCATTGTCATGCTGCACCGCAGGCGGCACGTTCTTCTGTGCCTTTAAGCTGTTCTGAACATAGGCAAACGCATGATTGATAACCCAACGGTCAATCAGCGTCATCAGGTTAAAACGCTCTGCGGCAGGAATGAATAACCCGGGCGGCACGATACGCTCACCGTCTTTCATGCGCACCAGAAACTCATAATGACACACCGGCTCTGACAACCCGACAATGGCTTGCTTGTACAACACAAACTGGTCGTTATCCAGGGCCTGACGAATGCGCGATGCCCAATGCATCTGATCCCGCCGTTGCGTCAGATCCTCATCATTCAGATCGTATACCTGAATGTAACTGCGCCCTTTGTCCTTGGCTGCAAAGCAGGCCATATCGGCGCTGGCCAGCAATTCTTCCACGGTGCTACTACTGGCGTTGATTTGCACCACCCCGACACAGGATGACACCGTAAACGTTTGCTCATGCCATAAAAAACGGTGCTGCTTGATGGCTTCATGGATACGGCCGGCCATGGCGATGGCTTCCTGCAACGTGCAGTCCATCAACAATACACCGAATTCGTCCCCACCCATGCGTGAGATGTAATCCGCTTCCCCGAGGATGGATTTTATCAACACACCGATTTGCTTGAGCAACTCATCCCCGGCCAGATGGCCGCAGGTATCATTGATGATTTTGAACTGGTCCAGATCCACGTACACCAACGCATGCTCCACGCCATGATTCAGGGCCGACGTCAATGCTTGCTCCAGGTGAACCTTGAATTGCTCGCGATTGATCAGATCCGTGAGTACATCATGATTGGCCAGATACGCTACTTTTTTTTCCGCGGCCCGGTGAGCGGATCGCTGTTGCGCTTCTCTCAGCTCGCGCTCCACAACCGGCACCAGCCGCGCCAGGTTGTCCTTCATGATGTAATCCTGCGCACCGGATTTCATCGAATTGACCGCCACATCATCACTGATGGCACCGGATACCACAATAACCGGCGTTTCCGGTTGAACCGCCTTGGTAATTTTTAGCGCTTCGGATGAGGTGAAGGAGGGCATGTTGTGATCGGTTACCACCAGATCCCAATCCTGTCGATTCAGGCTGGCCTTGAGGCCTTGAGCATTCTCAACCCGTTCAAATTCGCAGCGCAAACCGCCTCGGCGCAGCTCACGGATCAATAGCAGTGCGTCGTCTTCGGAATCATCTGCGATAAGCACTTTGAGGAAGCGTTCCAAATCATCCCCCTGGACGATGTTTTTTATTAGTATAGAGCGGGAACGCGGTTTACACCCAACCAGTACTGGCCAAGTAACTTAACCTGGGACACAAACTCGTCAAAATCCACCGGTTTGTTGATGTAGCTGTTAACACCAATGTCGTAGCCGGCCTTCATATCCTGCACTTCATCGGATGAAGTCAACAAAACCACAGGCAGCCTTTTGGTGCGCTCATCCTGTCTGATTTTGCGTAAAACTTCCAACCCATCCAGTTTCGGCAGCTTCAAATCCAGAAACACCACTTTCGGCAACAACCGGATATCACGCCCCTGAAACTTGCCCTGGCCAAAAATATAATCCAGCGCCTCCTGCCCATCCCGTGTTACCACGACATCGTTGGGCACATCCGTCTTTTTAAGCGCACGCAAGGCTAGCAGCTCGTCGTCCGCATTGTCTTCAACTAGTAGAATAGTCATATTACTCATAACGGCCAATTCCGATAGCAACTACCAGAATACGAAATCAATTCAGTCAAAATATAATCTGGGACAGACCAAGTCAACGAGTTTAGATCGGCTTTCAAACACAATTAACAACGCTCAGAACCGATCCGACGGTACAGTGAAGTAAAACGTCGCCCCTGCCCCCACCTCACTCTCGGCCCAAATATCCCCCCCATGACGGTGTATCACACGAGCCACCGTAGCCAGGCCGATTCCGGTGCCCTCAAACTCATCTTTGCTGTGCAGCCGCTGGAAGGCCCCAAACAGCTTATCCACATAACGCATATCAAAGCCGGCGCCATTGTCCCGAATGTAATATACACCCTCCCTGCAACCGATTTCGATCTTGGGTAACGCCGTATATAGGGTGTATTTGAAGGCATTATCCACCAGATTGGTTACCACTATACGCATCAGCCGGGAATCGCAGCGCAAACTCATATTGGGCTGTACGGTCACAGACACCGTCCGCGCCGGTTCCCGATCCTGAATATCCCGTACCACTTCCTCGCACATAAGGCTGAAGTCCACCGTGCGGGTAACGATCTCTTGTCGGGTAACCCGAGACAGCCACAGCATACTGTCTATCAGCACACCCATGCGCTGACTGGCCATGCGCACCCGTTCCAGATACCCCATGGCAGCGCTGTCCAGCTGATCCGCATAATCCTCCAGCAGTGCCTGACTGAACCCATCGATGGCCCGCAGGGGCGAACGCAAATCATGGGACACGGAATAGCTGAACGCCTCCAGCTCCTGGTTGGCGGCTTTCAACTCTGCGGTTCTTTCCTCCACTTTCGATTCCAGCTCGGATTTATGGGACAGCAACTCCAGATCCCGCTGCTGAATAGCCGCCAGCATGGCATTGAAGGCATCCACCATCTGACCGATTTCATCATCACTGATTTTGTCTGCCCGCAGGCTGAAATCACGGTCCCTGGCGATGCTGGTGGCCGTTTTCGCCAGATCAAAAATGGGTTCCGTCACCGCCTTCTGCAGCACCATCGCCACCAGCACGGACACCGCCGAGATAATGCCCAGGGCAGTCAACATCATGTAGAAGTAACGCTGCATCTGGCTGTTCACATAATCCATGTTGGCGCTGATGAAAATCGTGCCCACCCGCATCGACTCTGAGAACATGTCTTCAATATGGTGATATTTGTCCTGCAGGAACCCGGTGCTGTCTGCATGAGGGTTGTCAGGACAGGGCACGGCGCGGGAGGTTCCGGGAAAGGAACGGGCTTTCAGGTTCATCGCCCCATCGTAGATACACACCACATCGATGGTGTAATCATAATCCAGGCTGTTAGCGCTTTCCTGCAGCGTATTCAGATCCTCAAAGGCCAGCGCAGCCACTATTTGCGAATAGGATACTTTGGTAACCACCGTGATCTCATGCACCAGTTGTTCACGGCTCTGCATGCGCTCGTAGCCCATAAAGAACATGCCGATCAATACCACGCCGGCAAAAATGGTGAGCAGAATCACCATGGTTAATTTTTGTTTGATGGAGAACGAACCCAGTAACTTCAGCACGACTACTCCACCCTTCTCGCCAATTGCAGTAAACGTGAGCTGATTTGCAGCTGTGCTTCCCGGGCGGTGCCCAGGTTGATATCAAAGCGGATGCGGCGACCTTCGGTTACCAGGCCGATAATGCCCCCCCGGCTGACAAAATCGGGTTCATCACTGATGGTGAGAATCGGCATTGTGATGCTGGTGTTGAGTGCCTTGCGCGGATTCACCCCGGAGACAAACAGCACATGGCAGCCGTCCAGTGAATCCGCTACCTGCAGCGGCACCACCTCCAGTGAAAAAGTTCGAACCTCGCGGCCGCTCAACTGGGACAACTCGTCGGTAAAGGCCTCTTTGCCCAGAACGCAGACACGCAGCTTCCCGCTGGCCTGCTCTATGGACAGGGGCCAGGTCACATACTTGGTAAAATTGTAGATAAAGGCTGCTTTAAGCCGGGCTTCCTCTTCCGCGTGCCCTGGAATACTGATCAATAATCCAAGGTAAGCCACGAACCCCCAAAGCAGTCGCCGGCCTGTTTGCCCAGGCCTGTCGATCCCCTTCAAGCACCAATCCTATTCGGTTCCATGTGTTTAGAGATTCAGTATAGTTTGCAACCACATGAATCGCCTTGCTTTTTTTAGGTGAAATTAGTCTCTTGATTACCCTACCCGCCGGTTAGGTGGATAGTTCTAATTTTTCAGCGTAGCTTGGCAGCAACTCTTTCGCTAACCACTTTCCTGACTCGCCGCCAGGAACCATTACGAGGCAAACCTGCCATGAACCTTGAACCCATTGCCAATTTCGGCCTGAAACAACTGGATACCGCCGGTTACTACCTCAGCCGATACGGTATCACAGACCAGGTGAACCGACACAACCTGATCGCCATTGTCATGACCGAGAAGGAAAAACTCAGCGGGGAACTGTCCCGCCTGGAGCTGAAAGCCAGAATCCAGAAACGCCGCCTGGAACAACTGCGCCGGCAACTGGATGCACAGGCTGACGAATGGATCGCCAAAACACCGAAACCCCTGGCGGACCGCCTATATGAAGCCAAATCCAGGGTCAACACCTATCTCTAGCGCCTAATACCGGCCCATGTCATGAGGTTAACAACCAGCAAGCCTAACAAACCCGGCCGTTAGACCCGTTAGTCCCAAACCAGTGAAGTCAGCCCGTCACTGAGCTAGATTATTGGTTACCACAACAATACATCAATGAGGGACTATTGCCATGTACATAGACGAAACGGTTATAGCAGGATTGCTGGTGCTGGCCGGCACCATTGCCGTCGGTGGCTACGTGATCTACTACGCACTGCACGATCTAAAAGTGAAGGAACGCGAAAAACGCAAAGCCCACTGACCACACCCGGCAACACTGCAGGCCGCCGTAACCGGTGGCCCGATTCAGCTTAGTCCGCAAAGCCGATTCGCTGCAGAAAACGGGCAACGTCCTTTAAATACTTGCCCTGATCCAGGTGCAGAATATGGTTGCCCGGAAACCAGTGAATATCCGGACGATCCCAGTGATCCCACAACAGGCGGGCATGCTTGGGCGGCGCAAACCGATCCCCGGCCCCACCAATGATCATCAAGCGCTCCTTGGGAATAATCGGCTCATAGGTGAGCGGACAATGCACCGCCATGATGTGGCGGGCATCCTTGATGGATACCCCGCTCAGGCGCAATCCGGTTTTGATCACCGCACTGGCGGGAAACCATTGCAACATCAGATCGAACAGGGAAACCACCGGCACATTGGGAATGCTGAACTGCAGACGCTCTTCCACTGCTGCCAGCAAGGCACTGGTATAGCCTCCCAGACTGATTCCGGTAACCCCGAACCGGGGCACCCCCTGTTGTTCCAGATAGTTCAGAAACAGGCGGAAATCATAAATGGAGTGGGCCACTGTTTCACTGATATGAGAGAGCCCATTGGCAAAGTAGCCATGCCCGCTGAAGGGTGAGAAAGGCCCCTGGCGATGGCCATGGAAAGGCAGCGTATACAGCAGAATGTCGTAACCCAGACTGTAGAACCAGGGCAACCCCAGAAACAGGCTGTTAACCCAGTAGGGATCGGCCATAAAGCCGTGCACCACGCAAATGGTGGGGCGCGGGCCGTCATCGTGGGTCCAGTACTGGGCCACCGCCTGCAGATTGTGACGATTCTTGAGATAGCGTCGGCGCAGGCGCGGATTCACCGGTTCGAACGGACTCTGGAATACCAGCTCCCGGCACTGACCGTCGGGGGGGCGAAAATGAATCCAGCCGGCCTTGCGCTCCCGCACCTCCACCTGACGGTTGGGAGGGGCAAAAAAGCGCTCAACCTGATGACTGGAAGCCAGCTCGCGGTAGAGCACACCGTCCTCCAGATCCTGCATCAAACGCAGGGGGTTGGCCGACAGCGGCAACGCCAGCACCGACACCAGGGATGCCACTGCGGTGCGCACCGCCAAGTCGATTCCGGCGGTACCGTCCACCAGGATCTGAGTCGGCAAATCCAGCTCAAAATCGTCGGGAAACTTGTGGAAGCTGCTCTCCAGGTTATCCCACCAGGGCTGCGGCGGCATGATCCGGCGGGCGTGACCGTAAGTCTCGTTGGCCACTCGGGAAACCGTCTGATAGGCAGATGTCATCACCCCACTCCTCTGTACCGTTGACCCAAAAAGTATAGCGGGTTCAGAGGGTTGTGCTGATGACTCCTGCCCCTGGGTCGCGCCTACAACTGGTCAATGGCCTTCTGGATGCGCTTGATACGTTCTTTATTGGACGGATGGGAGCTGAGAAAACTGCTGTCGGACCCGTATTTTGACTCCAGGGTCTGGATGGCGCGCTTCATGGCATAGGGGTCCTGGCCCAGATTCTTCAGCATTTTCACCGCGAAGGTATCCGACTCCAGCTCATCCTGCTGGGAGAAGCGGGCGTTCACCGCTACATAGGCAAGCTGGCCCAACTGTCCCTGGGTCAGTTCTCCCACAGTGCCTCCAACGGACACCGCAGCCTGCATGGCGGAATCAGTGAGAATCTTCTGCTGCATCTGCTCATAACTGTGTTTGTGGTAAACATGACCGATTTCGTGGCCAATTACCGCCAACACCTGATCATCGGGCATGGCGTCCAGCAACCCTGAATACACCCGCACGGTGCCGTCCGCCATGGCAAAGGCATTCACTTCCGGCGCCAGGTACACCTTGAAGTCAAAGCTGAGCCCACGGTAATTATCCAGCCCGGCGGTAATGTTCTCCAGCCGGCGGGAATAAGGGTTCGACGCCCCGGCCACCTGATTCTTGCTGTCCATTTCCTTGGCCGCCAGGCTGGCAGTCTGCTTGACGCTTTCTTCGTTCAGCGTCACCGCCTGGGCCACGCCCATGCCCACCGCCATGGCTTTATTGCTGTCGAAACTGCCGTCCTGGGCACAGCCGGATGCGCCAAGTACGGCCATCATGGCCACCACACAGGTTAATTGTTTCATAGGGTCTCTCTACTTAATGGGTACTCAATGGGTGTTAGTAACCGCATCCACACAGCATGCGGGCAAAGCGAAAAGGGATAGTCTAAAAAGAAGCGGCACTAATGCAAGTGTAAAGCAGGTGCTGGTACCACCCTGCCCGGGCAAGCGTTATACCAGGGGAGGAGCATTGCGTTCAGTGAGACGGGACAAAATGGTCTGCACATTGTGGTGCACCCCGGCCCCCATCCCCACCATGTCGGTAAGCGAAATCGTATTCAGGATCTGGGCAATCAACTCGTTGATGGTGGGCATATGATAGGCCACTTCACAACCATCGGTCAGCTCACAGCCGCCGTCATCATCGCAGCACTCCGTAATGGCCAGCGGACCTTCAACGGCGGACACCACCTGGGCAATGCTGATCATTTCCGGCAACCGCGCCAGTTGATACCCCCCTTTCGCCCCCCGTTCCGAGCGCACCAGTCCAGCAGCCACCAGCTGCCGCATCAGTTTACGCACCGTCGGCAAGCCCAGCTTGGTGGCCTCTGCCAACTCTTCCATGCGCTGCTGCTGCACCGGCGATTTCGCCAGCCGGTTCATTATCACCAATGCATAATCTGTCATTTTGCTGATCCGTAACATACAATGCGCGCCCGGTTTGAGTGGGATTCCCGGAAAGAATACCAAATCGGTATTGATTTTCAAAGCCGACTATTTTAGTCTGGTTTGCCGTAGAGAGATCCTTTTTTAAAACCAGATTGCCAACCCTCCAGCCTTACTGGCTTAGGGTTTTTGCCGTGTGCCCGCCCAAGGTGCGGCCACGAGCCCGGCACGCCCAGCTATCAGCGGAGACACGCCATGAGCGACGAAATAAATGCTTTGATCCGTCGTGAATATGAAGCAGGATTCGTCACCAACATCGAATCCGAAACCCTGCCTCCCGGCCTCAATGAAGAGGTGGTGCGCGTTATTTCCGCGAAAAAGAACGAGCCGGAATGGATGCTGGAATGGCGTCTGGAAGCCTACCGCAAATGGCGCGAAATGGAGATACCCACCTGGGCCCATCTCAAACACCCGCCGGTGGACTTCGATGCCATCAGCTACTATTCCTCGCCGAAATCAAAAAACGACGGCCCCAAAAGCCTGGATGAGGTGGATCCGGAGATTCTCGAGACCTTCGAAAAGCTGGGCATCCCCCTCCATGAGCGCGCCAAACTGGCGGGGGTGGCGGTGGACGCCGTCTTCGACAGTGTCTCCATCGGCACTACCTTTAAGGATGACCTGGCCAAGGCAGGCGTCATTTTCTGCTCCATATCGGAAGCGATTCGGGATTATCCGGAGCTGATCCAGAAATACCTGGGCAGTGTGGTGCCGCAACAGGACAACTTCTACGCAGCCTTGAACTCCGCGGTGTTCAGCGATGGTTCCTTTGTCTACATCCCCAAGAACACCCGCTGCCCCATGGAGCTGTCCACCTATTTCCGCATCAATGAACTCAATACCGGCCAGTTCGAGCGCACCCTGATCGTGGCGGACGAGGGCAGCCAGGTGTCTTATCTGGAAGGTTGCACCGCGCCCATGCGCGACGAAAACCAGCTACACGCGGCGGTGGTGGAACTGGTGGCATTGGGTAACGCCGACATCAAATATTCCACCGTCCAGAATTGGTATCCCGGTGATGAAAACGGCAAAGGCGGCATCTACAACTTTGTGACCAAGCGCGGCGTCTGTGACGGCGCCAACAGTAAAATTTCCTGGACCCAGGTGGAAACCGGATCCGCCATTACCTGGAAATACCCCAGCGTGATTCTGCGCGGCGACAACAGCATCGGTGAATTCTATTCTGTGGCCCTCACCAACGGCTATCAACAGGCGGACACCGGCACCAAGATGATTCACCTGGGCAAAAATACCAAGAGCACCATTGTCTCCAAGGGTATTTCCGCCGGCCGCAGCCAGAACGCCTACCGTGGCCTGGTCCGCATTTCGCCAAGGGCCGACGGTGCCCGCAATCACACCCAGTGTGATTCATTGCTGATCGGTGATCAGTGTGGCGCCCACACATTCCCCTATATCGAAAACAAAAACCCCGATGCCATTCTGGAGCACGAAGCCACCACCTCCAAGGTGAGTGACGATCAACTGTTCCTGTGCCGGCAACGGGGTATCGATGAAGAGAAAGCCGTCTCCATGATCGTGAACGGTTTCTGTAAAGAAGTTTTCAAAGAATTACCCATGGAGTTTGCGGTGGAAGCCGGCAAGCTGCTGGAAGTCAGTCTGGAAGGTGCAGTAGGTTAATCATGAGTGCAACCCCATTATTAGAAGTGAAAGATCTGGTGGCCGAAGTGGATGGCAAGACCATTCTCGACGGCATTTCCCTGACCGTGAAACCCGGTGAAGTCCACGCCATCATGGGCCCCAACGGTTCAGGCAAAAGTACCCTGGCCAATGTGCTGGCAGGCCGGGACGATTACCAGGTGGTTGGCGGCAGCGTGACCTTCAAGGGCAATGACCTGTTCGAACTGGAACCGGAAGAGCGGGCCCGGGAAGGCATTTTTCTGGCGTTCCAGTATCCGGTGGAAATACCCGGCGTCAGCAATATGCAGTTCCTGAAGGCTTCGGTGGATGCCGTGCGTAAACACCGCGGCCAGGACGAGCTGGACGCCCCCGCGTTTATGAAACTGGCCCGCGAGCACTGCAAGGAACTGAAACTGAAACCGGAGTTTCTGAAACGGGGCGTCAACGAGGGCTTTTCCGGCGGCGAAAAAAAGCGTAACGAAATTCTGCAGATGGCGCTGCTGGAACCCAGCCTGGCGTTGCTGGATGAAACCGATTCCGGTCTCGACATTGATGCATTGCAGGTGGCGGCGGAAGGGGTTAACGCCCTGCGCAATGAGGCACGCAGCTTCATTGTCGTAACCCACTATCAGCGCCTGCTCAACTACATTGTGCCCGATTACGTACACGTTCTGGCAGGCGGAAAAATTGTCAAGTCCGGTGGCCGCGAACTGGCATTGGAACTGGAAGAAAAAGGGTACAGCTGGATTCAATAACGGCAAGCAGTCATGATTACACCCAACGAATTGAAACAACAGGCACAGAACAGTTGGCAGCACCAATCCTCACTGGACTGGTTAAGTCTGCCGGCGAAAGCCCGGGCGACCTTTGCGGACCTGGATATCCCCACCCGCAAAACCGAAGCCTGGAAATACACCCCGCTCACCCCCTTGCTGAACAATGCCTATCTGGCAAACCAGGCAGCAGGGGACGTGGACGCAGGCGCCGCAGAAACCCGCATCGGCCCATTGGGCGATGTCAGTCGCCTGGTGTTTATCAATGGGCATTTTACCCCCGGCCTGTCCCGTTTCAGCGATCTGGAAAACCAGGGCATCATTACCCTGTTCAGCAATGCCAATGACACCCAGCGCGATTTGATCAACGCTGAATTGGGCACCGGGTTCGAGCCCAAAGAGCACATTTTTGCCACCTTGAACTACAGCAGCGTTGCCGACGGTCTGCTGATTCACGCACCCGCTGATTTCAAGGTGCAGCAAGCCATTCAACTGGTTTACCTGAGCACCGCCGAAGCCGATACCAGCCTGGCTCAAAGCCGTGTGCTGGTGTGTGCCGAAGCCGGTTCATCGCTGGAGCTGATTGAGCAGTTCGACAGCCTGGGGGCCACCAACGTATTCCACAACCATATGATGGAAGTCAGCCTGCACCCCAATGCGCGCATGGTGCATACGCGCCTGCAGGTGGAGCACGAAAGCCTCACCCACATCAACGGCCTGCACATCAAATTGGCGCAGGGCAGTCATTACGAACAACATGCCCTGGCGTTCGGCAGTGCCTTGAAACGCAATGATATCAATGTGAGTTTTAACGGCAACAATGCCTATTGCCGCCTTAACGGTGTGTTCCTCAGTAAACACAAACAGCATATCGACAACCATCTGAACCTGGAACACGCTGCGCCGCACTGCAACAGTGACACCGAGTACAAAGGTTTCATCACTGACAGCAGCCGCGCCGTATTCAATGGCCGCATACACATTCACCAACATGCACAGAAAACAGCAGCGCACCTCAACAGCAAAAATCTGTTGTTGTCGAAACAGGCAGAGCTGGACACCAAACCGGAGCTGGAAATATACGCCGACGATGTGAAGTGCTCACACGGTGCCAGCATTGGCAAACTGGATGATAAATCCCTGTTTTATTTTCAATCGCGGGGTATTGACCGCGCCACCGCAGAAGCCATGCTCTGCCTGGGCTTTGTGAATGAGATGGTGGAGCAGTTTCCCAATGGGGCCGTCATTGAGCTGGCCCGCCAGCGGCTGGCAGAGTTTTTCAATGACGTGGATAAACTCAACAACCTATGGTCCCTGGAGTAACCGGCATGCGCAGCTTTGATATCGATGCCATCCGGGCCGACTTCCCTATCCTGCAGCAGGAAGTGAAAGGCAAGCCACTGGTGTACCTGGACAATGCCGCCACCACCCAGAAGCCCCAAGCGGTGCTGGATGCGTTGACCCGTTATTACTCCACCATTAACTCCAATGTGCACCGCGGTGCCCATACCTTAAGTGATCTGGCAACCCGCGAGTTCGAAGCGGCGCGGGAAACCGTGCAGCGCTTTATCAACGCCCCGGGCAGCAACCAGATTATCTGGACCCGCGGCACCACCGAAAGCATCAACCTGGTGGCGCACAGCTACGGTCGGGCCTTTCTCAAGCCCGGTGACGACATTATTATCTCCGCCATGGAGCATCACTCCAACATCGTGCCCTGGCAATTGGTGGCAGAGCAGACCGGTGCCAACCTCAAGGTCATCCCGGTTACGGATGATGCCGAATTGGACCTGGCTGCATTCGAGGCGCTGCTGTCGGAAAACACCAAGCTGGTGTCCGTGGTGCACGTCTCCAATGCCCTGGGTACCATCAACCCGGTAAAAAGCATCGTCGCCAAGGCTCATGCTGTGGGTGCGCGGGTATTGCTGGACGGCGCTCAGGCCACCCCCCACTGGAATGTGGACGTACAGGATCTGGACTGCGACTTTTACGCTTTCTCCGGCCACAAGGTCTATGGCCCCACCGGCATTGGTGTGCTCTATGGTAAAACAGAGCTGCTGGAAGCCATGCTGCCCTACCAGTCCGGCGGCGAGATGATTGAGAAAGTGTCGTTCGATGGCACCACTTTCAATGTGTTGCCCTACAAGTTTGAAGCCGGCACCCCCAATATCGGTGGCGCCATCGGCCTGGCAGCGGCCATCGACTATCTGAATCAGTTTGACCGCCAGCTGATGGCCAACCATGAACACCAATTGTTGCAGGCAACCCTTGATCGGGCCGCCGACGATCCCCACATTCGCTTGATCGGCCGGGCACAAAGCAAGGCTGGGGTGTTTTCCTTCCTGCTGGAAGGCGCACACCCACATGATCTGGGTACCCTGCTGGATCAACAAGGGATTGCGGTGCGCACCGGCCATCACTGTGCCATGCCGATTATGGATCAATTTGCCATTCCCGGCACTGTGCGTGCGTCCTTCGCGTTTTATAACACGCAGGATGACGTGGAGCGCTTTTTTGCAGCGCTGGCAAAATCGAAAACGTTTTTACTGTAAGAGACACAACAGGAATAGGGTGAGAGCACTATGACCGTTCAAACATTTATTCCCGAAAACTCCATCACTCTGACCCCGGCTGCCATTGCCCACATGGCAGCAGAAGTGGCCAGGAAAGACGGAGCCACAGCCGTGCGGATTGCCGTTAAGCCCAGTGGTTGCTCCGGTTTCATGTACGAGATGGAACTGGTGGACGCCCCGGCAGAAAATGATCTCATCATCCAGGCTTCCCCCGAGTTGACCGTCTATGTGGATCAGGACAGCCTACCGGTGCTGCAGGGCACGGAGTTGGATTACGTCAAGCAGGGGTTGAATGCCATTCTGCAATTCCGCAACCCCAATGCCACCTCAGAGTGTGGATGCGGGGAAAGCTTTTCGGTGACCAAGTAATGCTGCCGTCCTCCGTTGAACAGCGCATGGTCCCCGTGATGCGGGATTGTCCGGCGCGGGCGGTACCCTCCGGCACACCCATCACCCTGCCCAAAAATGCCTTCGTTACAATCACACAAGCCCGTGGCGGCAATTATACGGTGAGCTTCAAAGGCAATCTGGCACGGGTGGATGGCACCGATGCCGATGCACTGGGGCTGGAGGTTGAAGAACTGGACTTTGGCCAGGTGGAACCCGGCGCGCCGCTGTCCGAACACGTTTGGGAAACCCTGCGTACCATCTACGATCCGGAAATACCGGTGAACATAGTGGATCTGGGCCTGATTTACGATGTCGACATCAGCGAAAAATCCGCGGGCCACGATCTGGTGACCGTCACCATGACCCTGACCTCACCCACCTGTGGTATGGGCCAGGTGCTGGCCAACGATGTACGCTATCGTCTCAACAAAGTCCCCAATGTGGACGAAGTGGACGTCAAGCTGGTGTTTGACCCGCCCTGGTCACGGGATAAAATATCCGAAGAAGCGCAACTCGAGCTGGGCATTTTCTAATTCACACCAACCTCACATCCAAGGCAGTGGCATGAACGACAACCCCTTCGGCACCGACATTACCAGTGACGACATACTCGAAGACCTGGCCTTCTTTGATGACTGGGAGGATCGTTATCGCTACATCATTGATCTGGGCAAAAAACTCCCGGCCATGCCAGAGGAACAGAAGACCGCAGACAACTTCGTTCACGGTTGCCAGAGCCAGGTCTGGATCAGCGCCCACTATAACGCCGACAACAATACCCTGCAGTTTCTGGTGGACAGCGACGCCCACATTGTGCGCGGCCTGGCGGCCATGGTAATGGCGGCCTTCAATCAGCACAGCCCGCAGGCAATCATCGACTTCAATGTGGACGATTATTTCAGTAAAACCCAGCTGATCCAACACCTGAGCCCCACCCGGGGCAATGGCCTCAAATCCATGGTTGGCAAAATCAGGGCGGCGGCGCAGGCACAGCTGTGATCCATGGTCTGCGCCCCCATTGCGGATTTAGTGACAGAATTACTTTCCAGCCCGTGCCCAAGTACGCATAATCTTTACCCATCACCCATTCAGTAAGGACACCCATTATGCGCCACATTCTGAGTATCATTCTGCTTTGCTGCACCGCTACGCTGGCACAGGCCGAAGGATTGACCGACGCCGAGATCCAGAAATGGACCAAAGCCTATCAGGCCATCGTCAGTTGGGCCGAAAAGGAGCACATTGAAGACGAGCTGGATGCCAACACCCAGAGCACCGAGTACAGCCGCGTCTTCAGCCAGATGATGGAGCAAACCCGCACCAACAAACACTACAACGCACTGGTTGAAGTACTGGACGACAACGGTTATTCCGACCCGAACAAATGGTCTGCCACCGGTGACCGTATCATGACAGCCTATATGGCCAATGAAATGGCCGGCAACGAAGCGGAAGTTGAGCAACAGCTGAAACAGGTGCAATCCATGATGGCCAGCGGCATGATGCCGGCGGAACAAAAGGCCATGATGGAGCAGATGCTGCAAGAAAGCAGCAAGGCACTGAAAGCGGCCAAACAGGCTCCCGAGGGCGACAAACAGGCGGTGAAACGCAATCAGCCGTTACTGGAATCGGTATTCGGCGCCCAGGATTAATCGCCACCGTTTTTTGACTCCCAGGACTTAATCCCTTCAAAAGCGTCAGGAAGCCGACGGCCCACCCTGACGCGCCCGCCTCCTCTAATCTCTCCACTCTGATAGCCATGGCGCGAGCCAAGTTTGAACTATACTGAGCAGTGGGCCGTCATTCTTCACATGTGGTTGTCATCAACCGTCTCCGGATGCAACAGTCCAGTTAGAATTGAATGTTTTGTCACCTTGCACCGCGGATAACAAATTTTGGTTTTGATTCAACACTATAACCTGATTAGGGCAGTACTGGCCCTGTGCCTGATCTGCAGCAGCAGCATCAGTTTTGGGGTTACCGCCGTTCAGCTGACACCGGACGTTGAAGAACTTGAGCTGCAGCGCCAGCACATCGAAATGTTCGAGGATCAGGGTGATCAACTCACCATTAACGAAATCACTACAAATAACAGTATTTTATTTACGCCCGCCAATGAGGACGTAATTAACCTGGGGCACACCGACAGTTCCATCTGGGCACACTTCAAAGTCACTGTGGCCGACGATGAAGAACTGAGCCAAACCTGGGTACTGGAGTCCGCTTTTCCCCTGCTGCAGCGCTTCGATATTTTTGTGGTAAAAAACGGAGACATACAACAGCACTTCGAGATTGGCTATGCCCTGCCGATGATGGATCGTATGCTGCCCCACCGCTTTTTCGCCCAGCCATTGAAACTGAAATCCGGCAGCGAATACGACATCTACATTAATGCCAAACGTGCCGGGGGCAGTGTCCAGCTGCCTATGAAACTCTCCCAACCGTTACATTTCGTCTACAAAGAGCTGATCCACAATCATGTATTCGGGTTATTCTTTGGCATATTGCTGGCCATGATGGTGTACAACCTGTTCCTGTTTTTCTCCGTCGGTAATCGTGCGTACTTCTACTACATCGCCTACATAGGATTTTCATTTCTTACCTTTCAAACGTTTACCGGTTTTGGTTTTCTGTTGCTGTGGAGCGGCGCGCCGCTGGTTAACGAATACGTCACCCAGCTTTCTGCCTGTATGGCCTCTGTCAGCGGCCTGATGTTCGTCAAACATTTTATTAAGACCGAACAGTACGGGCGCTACATCAACACCGTTATCAACAGTCTCGCGGCGGTAGGCTTGATACTGGGCGCGCTGCGTCTGAGCACCGACTATTTCCTCAGCAGCCAGGTTTCCACCTATGTCACCATCATCACCCTTGTGATGCCGGTGTTTGTATTTCACTGCTGGCTCAAGGGTTCGCGGCCTGCCGGCTTTTTCCTGCTGGCCTGGGCTTTGCTTATTGTGGGCATCGTCATGTTCACCCTGGTACTGCTGGGGCTGCTGCCTTCCAATGCCATCACCAACAATGCGATCCTGGCCGGTTCCGCAGCCGAAATGCTGTTGCTCTCTTTGGGGCTGGCAGATCGCATCAATTTCGAGCGTAAAGCCAAGTACTCTGCATTGCAGGAGCAACACAAAGCCATTGTGCGTCTGAAAGAGGCTGAAGATCGGCTCATGCATCGGGCGTTGCACAGTCGCACCACCGGCTTGCCCAACCGCACATTGCTGCGCAGCACGCTGGACTCCTTGTTGCAGGAAGACAACACACCCGGATTTTCGGTAATCCTGCTCAGCATCAATAATTTTCATGAGTTCAATAAAACCCTGGGCCACAGTAACGGTGATGCCATTCTCTATGTGCTGACAGAGCGCCTCAATTCACTGAGTCAGAGCATCCAGCGCATTGTGCCCATCGAAGACACCGATGCCCGTTTGAATTATGTCGCCAACGTGGAGGGGGTGAGCTTTGCGCTGATCGTCCGGGAACTGGATCCTGATCTGGTACATGCCTTGGTGCTGAGCCTGCTGCGCGATATGGAGAAACCATTCGAATATCAGGGCCTGACGCTGGATGTGGACGCCACCGCCGGCATTGCTTTTCATCCCGCTCACGGCAGCAGCAGCGAAAATTTATTGCGCAACGCCCACATCGCCCTGGAAGCAGCCGGCAGCACCAACGAAAAATTTGCTATCTATTCCCAGGAAATCGATCCCTACAACCAACGCCGCATTTCGTTGCTGGGTGAATTGCGTAACGCCATTGAGAAAGACGCGCTGCAGTTGTATTTCCAGCCTCAAATCTGCCTGGATACATTGCAGGTTTCCGGTGCCGAGGTGCTTATACGTTGGATTCACCCTGAATACGGCTTTATTCCCCCGGATGAATTCATCCCCCTGGCGGAACGCACCGGCGTCATTCAACCCCTCACTTACTGGATCTGCCGCAAGGCATTTGCCTTTAAAAAGAGCCTGTCTGACCAGGGTTATGACATCAACCTGTCCATCAATATCTCGGCGCGTAATCTGCAGGATCCCCACTTCAAGGATCAGATCTGTAAAATTGCCCAGGAGTGCGATATCACCCTGGACAAAGTAATCATGGAACTGACCGAAACCGCCGTGATGCACAACCCGGATGATGCCATGCGGGTGATGGGGGAGCTGAGTGCAGTGGGCATTCGCCTATCTATTGATGATTTCGGCACCGGTTACTCCTCACTGTCCTACCTGAAAAAATTACCGGTCAATGAAATCAAAATCGATCGCAGCTTTGTGATGGAGATGGCCAAGAACAGCGATGATCAGGTCATCGTGCACACCACACTCACCATGGGTCACAACATGAGCCTGGAAGTAGTGGCCGAGGGCATCGAAGATGAAGACACACTCAACAAACTAAAAGAAATGGGGTGTGATCTGGCCCAGGGTTACCATATTGCACGCCCCATGCCGGCCAATGAGTTTTTCACCTGGCTTGCCAACTATGCAGCCAAACTGAATCCGACCCACAGCATCAAAAGCATTAAATGATCACAGCAGTTCATCGGTTTTCGCGGCCAGGCGAAAATCGTTGCGGTGCAGGCCGCCAAGCTTGTGGCTCCACCAACTCACCGTAACCTTGCCCCACTCGGTCAGCAGGGCAGGATGATGATTGACGGTTTCCGCCAGCTCACCCACCCGAATGGTAAAGGCCAGTGCCGCCGCAAAATCCGCAAACGTGAATTCCCGCCGCAGCTTGTCCACGCCCGCCTCGCTGACAATCCGCCACTGCGGGATCTGTTGCAGCAAATCCGAACGCTCATCCCGGGACACCGTTGGGGCATCTGCCCGGCAGGCTTCACAGGGTTCTGCTTTCAAGCTCATAACAATTCCTCACTTAAGTGAACTATTGTTTACAGAGGTCTCAAGCACCGCCAACTGTCTGAATTTTATACACCCAAGCACCGGGCGGGGCTCTCAGCGAGCCATTATGACCCCATTAAAACGAGTGTTGGCCAAAGTGACACCGGGTGCAATCAAATGTGCCAATGGCGATTCCAGGCCCTTGGTGCACACTTGCGCACCTGAAAATAACTCTCGGTTCAACCGCTACCTTACAGGAAACAGTGCGATGCCTCAGTATAAAGCGCCTTTACGTGACATGAACTTCGTCATGAACGACGTTCTGGACTATCAAAAGCATTACAGCAAACTGCCCTGCGCTGAGAACGCCACACCGGATATGGTGGATGCCATTCTGGGTGAATGCGCCAAGTTTTGTGAACAGGTGCTGTCTCCATTGAACCAGACCGGGGACCAGGAAGGCTGTCAGTTCGAAGATGGCAAGGTCACCACTCCCAAGGGCTTCAAAGAAGCCTATGATCAATACTGCCAGGGTGGATGGCAGGGCCTGTCCCATCCGGAGGAATTCGGCGGCCAGGGCATGCCCCTGTCCCTCAGTGTCATGAAATCCGAGATGATCGGCACGGCCAACTGGTCCTGGGGCATGTACCCGGGCCTGAGCCTGGGGGCCATGAACACCATTTACCTGCACGGCACCGAAGAACAAAAGCACCACTTCCTGCCCAAGATGTGCGAAGGCACCTGGTCCGGAACCATGTGCCTCACCGAGCCGCACTGCGGCACCGACCTGGGCCAGTTGAAAACCAAGGCCGTGCCCAAGGATGACGGCAGCTACGCCATTACCGGTACCAAGATCTTCATCTCTTCCGGTGATCACGATATGGCCGAAAACATTATCCACATCGTACTGGCCCGCCTGCCGGACGCACCTGCGGGCACCAAGGGTATTTCCCTCTTCATCGTGCCCAAAGTGAAATGTGACCCCGCCGGCAATCTGGGGGATTTCAACCATGTGGTTTGTGGCTCCATCGAGCACAAAATGGGCATCCGTGCTTCCGCCACCTGCGTCATGAACTTTGAAGAAGCCGAGGGTTACCTGATCGGGCCACCGAACAAGGGCCTGGAATGCATGTTTACCTTCATGAACTCCGCCCGGGTTGGCACCTCCCTGCAGGGTCTGGGTGCCGCTGAGCTTTCTTACCAGGGGGCCCTGCCCTATGCCAAGGATCGCCTCTCCATGCGCGCACTGAGCGGCAAGAAGCATCCTGACAAGGTGGCCGACCCCATCATCTGCCATGCCGACGTGCGCCGTATGCTGTTGACCCAGAAGGCCTTCGCCGAAGGGGGCCGCGCCATGGTCTACTATGCCGCGAAGTACGCTGATTTCATGCTGTTCGGTGAAACCGAAGCAGTGCGCAACGAGGCCGATGACCAGCTGGGCTTCCTGACCCCGATACTGAAGGCATTCCTCACCGAAACCGGTTATGAAGCGGCCAACCTGGGCATGCAGGTCTACGGTGGCCACGGTTATATCAAGGAATGGGGCATGGAACAGATCGTGCGGGACACCCGAATTGCCACTCTATATGAAGGTACCACCGGTATTCAGGCGCTGGACCTGCTGGGCCGGAAAGTACTGCTGGGCAAAATGAAAACCCTGAAAACCTTCTCGCTGGATGTACTGAAATTCTGTAAAGACAACGGTCTGATTTCCAGCAACCCCCATAAAAAGGAAATGAACCGCTTTATCTGGCCGCTGTTCAAATACACCACCAACTGGCAGCAGTACAGTGTGCGTCTGGCCATGCGGGCCCGCAAAAACTTTGACGTGGTGGGGGCTGCCTCCGTGGATTACCTCATGTATTCCGGTTACGTGAGCATGGCGTACATGTGGGCCATGATGGCGCAGGCTGCCTATGAAAAACTGGCAGAGGGCACCGACAATCCGGAATTTTACAAAGCCAAGATTCAAACTGCCGACTTTTATTTTGAGCGACTGCTACCCCGTGCCAAAGCGCACGCGGAATGCATGATGGCTTCACCCAAATCCCTGATGAAGATGAAAGAGGAAAACTTCTCGTTCCTGGACTGATGGGTCAGATCCACATTAACTTTTTTCAACCCACCTCGCACTGGGTTACCTATAGCCCTCCTTCAGGAGGGCTTTTTTTTGCGCAGGAAAATGTAAACTTTTGTTACTTAGTTGAACAAAGTTTTGCACTATTACTCTACTATCGCGTTTCCTTTTCTCAGTATGATGGAATCAGATGGGCAACTAATTCACATTGGTTACACCAATTGGGTTCCATTACAAAAAAATACGCAAGTTTCTGCTCAAGAAGGGCCATATATTACAATCTTGGGCCAAACTGGTATGACGTATAATGCTGGCTTTTCCCAGGCGAACATTCTCATGTCGGTAACGGCCAATCCCAGAGGCCACCGCAGTATGATCGTTAACAAGAAGAATTATAAAAATTGACGACAATGAAAGGTACGACCATGACCTCCAACAACGCCCTGTCTCAATTCGCCGACCTCAGTCCGGAACAACGACAGCTGTTGTTTGAAAAAATCCGTCAGAAGAAGCTCAACAGCGCGCGGCGTCCGGTGTCATCCTCCACGCCCGGACAAACCGACCCGTTGCAACTGTCACCCCATCAGCAATGCCTGCTGTCGCGGATCGACGGCCGTTCCCAGAGCCGCCTGGTAGAACTGGTGTTTACCGGTGCCCTGTCGGTCACCGATCTGCAGGACAAAATGCAGCAATTGCAGGCCACCTACCCCATGCTCAGCGCGCGTTTTAATCCGGATAGCAATCGCTTTACAGCCGGCGATGGCGTCAGCATCGAATCCGTGCAGCTTGGCAATATCAGCCTTGCGGATGCCCGCGACCAGATAGAGGAAATTCGCTCCCAGCTGCAACGCCGCAATAGTGAACACCAGGCACTGATCCTGATGCTGGTGCAGCAGGGCTCCGCATCCCATCTGTTTTTAGCCTGCCACCCGCTGTTACTGGACGGCTATTCCCTGCTGCGCCTGGGTAATCAACTGCTGGCCATGCTGTTCACCCCCATTGACCAGATTGAACTGCCCGCCCAGTGTACACAGGAGGGCTTCGCCAACTGGTCGAGCCAGGTATTGGATAAGCCGTTCCTCACCAAGGAGTGGACCCGCCTGGCCCCCAAAGCACTGCAGGAGCTGGAAAGCACCGCGCTGTGTTATGACGGTCACACGCATACCGAGCAACTGGATACCGAGTTTCTGGAGGCCCACCTGCCCAGCGGGCAAAGTGCCAAGCAGTGGCTGTGTGATGCCATCAACCGCTGCCTGCATAACTGGCTTGCTCACCAGGACATTACCTACTGGTTCTCGGATCCCAGCCTGAAAGACAGCGCTTTTGAAAATCTGCTGGGCTTTTTTCCCTATTACGTGCCCATGCAGGCGCAGAAATTTGAAGGCCAGGTATTCAACGCCGCCAATCAGTTCGCCAACCTGCATACCCGTTTCTCACCCGTGTCTGAACAGCTGGCGCATCACCTGTGTCAGTCCGGGGCCCCCGTGCCCCTGGTGCACTATCACTGGTTTGATGTGGATGGTGCAGAGGCACCGGATCTGGACGTACTGGCAGTGCGCCACTGCAATGCCGGCTTGATGCTGGCGCCGTTTGAGATTCATATTATTGAGCAGGTACAGCGAATCGACCTGAGCATCCATTACGATGCCGCCAGAATGGGCCGTGATCAGATACAATTCCTGGTACGGGATCTGCTGGCCCTGTTGAAACAGGATCACCAGAGCGACCAGGCACAACGCCCCAGCCTGTCAGATCAATTGCGCAACATCTGGAAAGACCTACTGCAGGTGACGGAAATCGCCCCCCAGAAAAGCTTTTTCGAGTTGGGGGGCCACAGCCTGCAAGTGACTGAAATGAAGTTCCGCATCAAGCAACAGTTGAAGCTGGATATCCCCATATCGGTATTGTATGAATTACCCACCATTGAAAAACTGAGCAGCTTTATCCTGGCTACCCATGGCAACAGCCTGGGTTGGGTACCCGAAGGACAGACACAAAATGACGAGGAAGAAGAAGGCACGCTCTAACCAAGCGCTGCCTTCCTTCATCAGCCATCGGCTGAGGCTGTCATTGTGGTGCTGCCATTGTGCGCTGGCAGGCTTAGGGGATCGGAGCCACGGTCAGGGCCGGGTCGGGTTCAGTGGCCGTTTCGGGCGCCATCTGGATGTAGTGAGAAAATTGCGACCAGAACACCATATCAAAACTGCCATAGTCCGGATTCTCGCACCCTAATCCCCGCGCCACATGAAAGACGTACACCATCATCATCTCCACATCCTGTTCAAAGCGCACGTCCCCCAGCGGTGTGTTATCCATGAGATCAATGGTGGACATACCGGAGATAGTGGACATAAAACAGTGTACGATCTGAAAACGCAGGTGATGGGGATTTTTTTCCGGCTGTAGCTGGCTCATCAGGCTCATGATGCGACCCACCGGTTCGTGCAGGTAACGATTGTAGAGCACTTTCAGCTCGGCATCGGCTTCCAGCATCAGGCGGGCACTCAGTTTCACCGCATAACGGCCGTATTCCGGCGTGCAGTTCAGCACCCAAAACGGCAGCTGTATTGCCATGGCGATGTCTTCGGCCGTTAATTTGCCGGCGGCGGCACGCTCGTCCAGGCTATCGGTGACCTGATCGAAGATGGGCCGCAGTTGAGCATTAAGCTTCTCCATCACGGCCTCAATAATGCCCATTTTACTGCCGAAATGGTAATGCACTGCAGAGGAGTTCCGGGTGCCCGCCGCGCTGTTGATGTTGCGCATGGAAACACCGCTGAAGCCCTGTTCAGCGAACATTTTGATGGCAACCAGAATCAGCTTTTCACGGGTATCCGCTTTGTGCTCTGCTCGTTTATCTGCGATCACGCGACTTCATCCTTATTTTTATAGGTGGGCAGCAGCCCGGCTCAGCGCTTGCGGCCAAGCACCAAAGTATAACGGTTTCACCGGCCGATTGGTAAACCCCTTGGCCTGTACCCCATGACAGGTCAGCTGCAGGGGCGCCTAATCCCGACAGTCAGGCTCGAAAAAAAGCCAGCGCACACCGGCAAACTGTTTCCGGAATTCCGCTTCCAACCCGTTAATGGCCTCCACCAGCCCCTGCTGCGATCCCGTTTCCACCATCTGCGCTTTCACTGCCACCATCAGATCATTGCCCATCTGCATGGTAAGCAGGTTGAACAGTTTGTCGATCTCGGGGCGCTGTTCCAACCAGGTTTGCATCTGTTGCCGGTGCAGGGGATCTGCACTCTGCCCGATCAGCAGCGACCGCACCTCATTGCCGATGAGAATGGCGATTAAAAGCAGCAACACGCCGATCACCAGCGTACCAATAGCGTCATAGACGGGGTTGCCGGTGATCAGCGCCACCAGAATCGCCACCAGCGCAAACACCAGCCCCGCCAGTGCCGCCAGGTCCTCACCGAACACCACCAGCAGCTCGCTTTGCCGGCTCTCCCGGAACCAGCGCCAGTAAGAGCGTCCGCCACGCACCTTGTTCACTTCCCGCAGGCAGCCCCACATGGAAATGCCTTCCGCCAGGATGGCGAACAGCAACACTCCGATGGCCACCAGCGGATAGGTCAGGGGTTCCGGATGACTGAGCTTGTGCCAGCCCTCGTACAATGAGAACAGCCCACCCAGGCTGAACAGGATGATCGCCACGATAAACGACCAGAAGTAAATGGACTTGCCATAGCCCAGTGGATAATCCTCACTGGGCGGGATCTTGGCCCGTTTCAGCCCCAGAATCAGCAGGCTCTGGTTACCCGCATCGGCGAATGAATGGATGGACTCCGCCAGCATGGCGCCGGAACCGGTCACCAGGGCCGCAGCCAGCTTGGCCAAGGCGATCGCGGTGTTGGCACACAGGGCAAACAGAATACTTTTAAGGGAATCGGCTCCGTGAGACATGCAAGATCCTTTTCTGATGGAGGAATTTCTAATGAACGAACTAAACGGCTAAAACCGGATCAGGCGGGCCAGCTTACCTGTCGGCCTGCATTATACCCAGCCCACCCGCCTTGGCCACTGCTATCCTAAAACCCTGTGATATGATCCCCCCATGAAACTGAATCCCGAACAAAGCGCTGCCGCCCATTATCAAGGCTCCGCCCGCCATCTGCTGGTGCTGGCCGGTGCCGGCACCGGTAAAACCCGCACCATCATTGGCCGCATCCTGTTTCTGATCCAACAAGGCGCCCCCGCCGAGCGCCTGTTAATGCTCACCTTTACCCGCCGCGCCGCCAAGGAGATGCTGCTGCGTCTGCACAATGAAGTGGGTAACGTGGCTGACAGCATCACCGCCGGCACCTTCCATCACTTTTGCCTGCAGGTAATGCGCCGGGTACCCAAACCCTTTGGCGTCGAGGAACGTACCGTAATCGACCGGGACGATGCCCAGAGCCTGTTGCAGCTGATTCGCGGCGAACGTCTGAAAAAAGGTGAAAAGCGGGATTTCCCCAAAGCCGCCACCATCCTCAACTATCTCTCTTACGCCAAGAACTGTTGCCTGGACCTGCAGGATTACCTGCTGCAGTTCACCGAACTGGACGACAACACCATGGCCCGGCTCATAGAGATCGCCCAACACTATGAGCAGCGTAAACGGGAACGCCACTACCTGGATTACGATGATATCCTGCATTTATTTGTGCAGGGCATTGAAAACAATGACAAGCTGCGCGAGCGCATCGCCGGACTCTACCAACACGTGCTGGTGGATGAAATGCAGGACACCAACCCCCTGCAATGGCGTATCCTGCAGGCCCTCACCCA
Source organism: Ketobacter sp. GenoA1 (assembly GCF_003671475.1). Lineage (NCBI taxonomy): Bacteria > Pseudomonadati > Pseudomonadota > Gammaproteobacteria > Pseudomonadales > Ketobacteraceae > Ketobacter > Ketobacter sp. GenoA1. Next base: position 489,346 of record NZ_RCHM01000045.1, read on the forward strand.
ACCCGGAACAGCGGGCGCCAAACTGTTTTGCGTGGGCGACGACGCGCAGTCCATCTACGCGTTCCGGGGTGCCGATTTCCGCAATGTGCACGAATTCGAAGCCCGCCTTGATAGCGCCGCCACCCTGAAACTGCAGGAGAATTACCGCAGCACCCAGGAGATTCTGGACATTGCCAACTGGCTGCTGGCGCAATCCCACATTGCCTACGACAAGGATCTGCACGCCCATCGCGGCCGCGGCCTGAAACCCGTGCTGGTGGATTTTGAAAGCAAGTTTGACGAAGCGGCCTGGATCGCCGCTGATCTGCAGGAGCGTCATGAAGCCGGTGCCGGCTGGCGTGACCACATGGTGCTGGTGCGCTCAGCCTGGTCAGCGAAAACACTGGAGGGGGCCCTCATTGAGCGCAATATTCCCTACCAGTTTGTCGGTGGCACCAGCCTGCTGGAAGCCGCTCATGTAAAGGATCTATTGTCCCTGTGCCGCGCCGCCATCAGCGCCTATGACGAGCTGGCATGGATGCGTTATCTGAAGTGCTGGCCCCGCATCGGTGATGCCACCGCCGCCAGGATCGTACAGCAACTGATTGCGCTGGAACCCGCCGCCAACCCGCTGCAGGTGCTGGAGTCCGCACTGGCCAAACGGGAAGACGTGCGCCAGGGCATCGCCCTGATACAGCAATATCGCTCTGAGCCGAATACTGCGCTGAAGGTCGGTGCTGAACACCTGGGCAAAGCGCTTTCCCAGCGTTACGATCGCTGGGAAAGCCGGTTGGCAGACCTGCGTTTGCTGTCTGAACTGGCACTGCGCTACAAGGATCTGCTGGGCTTTGTGGAGGCCTATACTCTGGATCCGGTGTCCAACTCCGAGGCGGAAAAAACCGAGCAGGAGGACTGCGTTACCCTGATCACGGTGCACAGTGCCAAGGGTACCGAAGCCCCGGTGTGCTACTGCCTGGGGGTACAGCCTGGTATGTACCCGCACATGCGCAGCCTGGGTGACCGTGACGCCGAAGAGGAGGAACGCCGCATTCTGTATGTGGCGCTGACCCGAGCCCAGAACGAACTGATCATCACCCGTTCCGGCGACGACAACCGCACCCTGTTCCACGGTGGCTCCTTTGTGCAGGGTGTCGGCAGCAGTTATTTTCTGGAGTACCTGCCATCGGAGCTGGTGGAATACCAGCATTATGGTTACCACCAGGGTCACGGCGGCGGCTCCATACTGGATGAGCTGCTGGATTTCGATTAGAGCGGCCTTTGCGCAAGGTAGCAGGCGGCACCCATCTGGTTGCCATTGCCCAGGATCAGCAAAGCTGTTCGCTCTCCGATGCCCCGAATGTTCAACACTGAATGTGAATTAGCCTGATGTGACTGAGTACAGCGCCTACACAGAAAGAGGGGGGAACTGATATTCCCCCCTCTTTCTGTGGTCTCCTGTTAAAGCGTCTACTTAAATTAGGCGTCTACTTAAAATCGAACCCGTTTCTTGTACTCGTACTCGTATTCATATCCGCTGCGCTCGTACCCCCGGCTCCCGTGTCGCCGGTGATCGCGATCATGGTGTTTATAATGCCCTTTGTGTTTACCGGGGTGGCCACCGTATTGCGGCGGGTTGTGAATCACATAGTGCTCCACCCGCTGTGGTGCCCGCCGGTGTCCATGGTGATGGGAACGGTCACGATAGCGCTGCTCATAGCGATACTCGCGGTCATAACGATCGTGATCCCGATGATGCTTGACCGCCACTGCAGCCACGGTTCCCACCGCCAAGCCCACCAATACCGCGGCTTCGTCATCGCTTAAGGCATAGGCCTGATTGGCACTGAAGGTGGAGGCCGCTACCAGCAACGCGGCTGCCGGGATGATGCTCTTTTTATACCACATAAGGAAATCTCCTTTGTTTGAACGTATCACCCATGCTAATGCCCGTTAACTGAATCCAACCTGAATCGAACACAAGTGGTGGTTCAGGATAAATTCAGCCGCTCCGGGTTGTAATCAAAGCCAAGAGTGAAGAGCAATAACGGAGCGATAACATGTACAAGATGGCGTTTGTAATAGTGACCCTGCTGCTGGTGATACTGGCCAGCAACCCACAGGCCCAGGCGGCAACCTTAACCGCCACGGATTCAGGCAACAGTACAGGCAGTAAAATCAGTGGCAGCATCATCAGCAACCCGGAGAAAACCCAAACCATGGGTGTTGCGCGGGGGCTGTCGCTGGAAACCACCAGCAACCGCTACAGCGAAAGCGGCGTACGCGTGTACGATGTCTGGTTCAATATGGTTGCGGATACCGATGGCGATGGCTACTACCACCAGTTCGAAGTGAATTTTGATATCGACAGCGAGCTTTACCGCCAGGATATTTATGTGGTGGGTGAGTTGGCGGGAGCCAGCCGCCAGATTCTGTTTCAAACGGAAACCTATACGTTAAGTGGTGACAGTGGCGACGACACCTACCAGGCCCGGGTTCTGCTCACCGAAGGTTATCCCAGCCAGGCCTATGAGCTGATCCTTAATATTTATTCCGCGGAAACCGACAGCTTGCTGCTGCAGTACGATGGCGACAACGATTCACGATTGAGCTCACTGTTTCTCGAAGACAACACCCAAGAAGAGGCCGGCTATGATCAGGTCACACTGTATGAACTTGGGTTTGAACTGAGCGCAGACCAGGATGGCGACGGCTTCTATACCCAGTTGGAGGTGGAACTGGATGCCGATGCGCCGGGGCAGGAGCGCAATGTCTATGTGCGCCTCAGCCTGATTGACGGCTATGGCCGGTGGAACAACATCTCCACCAGTAACCTGTTCCGCCTTTACGACTACAGCAGCAACGATCGCTACACGACCCGCGTGGTGCTCGACTACGGTTTCGATCCCGCCACCTATCAACTGGGGGTTGAAATTTTTGATGCAGAAACGGAGAACCTTCTACTCAGCAGCACGGCACCCTCTACCACGCCACTGACCATGGAAAGCACTGACTGGGATAATGACTGGGACAACGACTATAGCGTTACCGTGGAAGAGGAATATCGGGTGTCCGGCAGTGGTGGCAGCAGCAGCCTGTTTCTGTTGTTTCTGCTTGGCCTGTTTCTTCTGGCGGCACACAGGAATAAAAGCAATAAATAATCGAGCGCCACAGGTTTCAGACTGCACACTGAAATCTGTGGCTTTCCCCGGTCTTTCAAAGGTCGGCACGACCAATAAAATCTTGTGACTCGAGCGCGACGGCGCTGTCGGCGCGAACCAATCCGGGAACAAACAGCAGCAGTACTGACAACAACGCGATGGTCAATGCGGTAGAGCCCAACCAATCCAAAAATTTTACGTTGTTCATAAAACCCCTCCTTGCTGATGCACCCAACGTCCTGATCGGTGTGTCTGTGATTTAGTACTGATCAGTTTAATGGGGGATTGTGAACCTGCAAACGAAAACTCGCGTGGCAGTTTTCCACAAAAGCTGACGTTAACTTTACCTTTGCCACGCAATAGCCCTGATCCATCAGGGATTTTTCTCAGCTGATAAATTACTCATATAGCCGATTCAGAAAGATCATGTAACGAATCAGTCTAAATGACGTACAATTCTCCCCTCATCTCCATAACAACCTAGACGAAGTAGCTCAATAACTGACACACTATATCCCAATGGATTTCTTATTCTCGTCACAAAACCTTCATGACAACACCTTCATGCGACTTGACAAATATCTGAGCAATTATTCCGGCTTGTCCCGCAAGGAAGCCAAGCTGGCGATCAAACAGGGCGATGTACTGGTGGACAGCCATGCTGCCCGTGATCCGCAGCAAGACGTCAACCCGCAACAGGATATCCGGTTGGGCGGTCTGCCTATTGCTCCAAGGGGGCCACGCTATTTTATGTTGAACAAACCGCTCGGCTGCGTTTGCGCCAACAGCGACCCACAGCATCCCACTGTAATCGGGTTGTTCAATGAAGAAGACGATGTTACCCAGTTGCACGTGGCTGGGCGCCTGGATATGGATACCACCGGCCTGGTTCTGGTCACCGATGATGGTCAATGGAGCCATCGTATCACCGCCCCCAAACATAAAATGCCCAAGCGTTATCAGGTGACACTGCAACACCCCATCTCGGCACAGGCTGAAGCGCAATTTGCTGACGGCATTTTATTGCGCAATGAACACAAACGAACCCGCCCGGCACAACTGCATATTACCGATGAACACCACGTTGAACTGGTCATTTATGAAGGCAGGTATCATCAGGTAAAACGTATGTTCGCGGCCATCGGTAACCATGTGCTGGCACTGCACCGTTGTGCTATCGGCTCACTTCAGTTGGACCCGCAACTGGCTGCCGGAGCGTATCGCCCCCTTACCACGGAAGAGATTGAACAATTGTCATGACGGATCCCGCACTGGACTTTATCTGTGATGCCCTGGCGGAAAGCTCCGGCCAACGCCTGCTGGTGGCCGACGAACACCTGGACAGTTCACTTCTGCTGTCCCTGAAAACCCTGCCGGATCTGAGCTTGCTCACCAATCGCTACGATGTATACCGGTCCGCACAGGACAACAATATTCCTTGTATTTTCAATGATATGGATATCAGCGCGTGCAACACTCGGTTTGATGTCATTGCCTACCGGGTGTCCAAGGAAAAAGCCGTGGTGCACCACATTATCAATCAGGCCCCGGCCTCGTTAAACGCCAAGGGCTCACTGCTGCTATGCGGCTTTAAGAACGAAGGCATCAAAACCTACATCAGCAAAGTGGAGCAGTACCTGGGTTGCAAGGCTGAGGTGAGCAAAGGCGAACGCCAGTTGAAGCTGGCGCAATTCAGGGTGACGGAGTTAGGTGAACCCCTGGATGACCGTGAGTACCGGCAACTGACCTGCATCGGCGAGCAACGCAACCTTGCCCTGTTCAGCAAACCCGGGCAATACGGCTGGAACAAGATTGACAAGGGCAGTGAACTGCTGGTGAATGCGTTTGCTGATCACGTCAATATTGCCGGGGCCCCCGCCACCTTGCTGGATCTGGGTTGCGGCTACGGCTACCTGTCTGTCATGGCCTGGGCCCTGGGCGCCGGACAGATCATGGCCACCGACAACAACGCCGCCGCCATCGCCAGTTGCCGTCACAATTTCGAAATCCATGGCATCCAGGGCGAGGTCAGTGCAGACGATTGCGCCTGTGACCTTCATCACCAGTACGACGTGGTGTTATGCAATCCGCCGTTTCACAAGGGCTTCGATACGGAACCGGATTTAACGGAAAAATTTCTGCGCAGTGCACGCCATCATTTGAAAAACAATGGCGTTGCGTTTGTGGTGGTCAATCAATTTATACCGGTGGAAGCCATCGCCCCTTCCTATTTCAAAAGTATTGAAACGGTTTATCGCGACAAAAGCTTTAAAGTATTCAAGCTATCTTCTTGACTGCATACCGCAGGCGGCAGGACTTGCGTTCAGGGTTCAGCCCCGGTTGCAGTTTCAAGGCCTGACGCAACATGCGGGTTTCGGTTGGTATACGCAAAAAACCCACCACGGCGTTGTGGCAGGTGGGTGTTGCAAACTGATACACCGAGGCAAAGGATTCCTGCACAAACGCTGCGGAAAAATAAGCACTCTCGCGCCACTCCCGATAATTCACAAAGTTCATCACCAGGGCGCCGTCATCCGTCAGGTGCTCCATCAGCAGATCAAACCAGCTGGCATCGGCGCTGATGGCACGTTGCGGCTCACCGTCCACTTCAAAGTACAGATCATCAATGATCAGATCAAAAGGCGCCCCCTGGTAGTCAATGATCCAGTCGATGGCGTTGGCCTGTATCAGTTCCAGATTGTCATAATCAAGATCAAAATAGCGCTGCGCCAATTCAATATGCAGGCCACTCAGCTCAACCCCCACCAGCTGTTCCGGCCGCACAAACTGATTCAGCATATGAATAACCGCACCACCCCCCACACCCAAAACCAGCACCCGCCGGATTGCCTGTGGCGAATAGAACTGGCTGGGTAAGAACAACAGATCCCACACGCTGCCGGTGACGCCGCAATGGGCAGGGTTGTACTGGCTGTGGAAAACCCCATCGGTATACAGCCGCCGGGTGCGGCCGGCACTGCGCACCTGATACTGACGCCCCTGGTGGTACTGCTCAAACAGAACGGCCATGACTGCCTGCTGTTGACATAAATCCTCACGAAAAAACACGGCGGAAACCGCCATTGTAGCGTTTCCCGCTTTCCCGCGCTGAGCTTTTACATGTTATTCTTTTGCCTTCAATAAATTGAACATTAATTTGAGAGTAAAGGTGTAATCCATGCCGATTCCAAGCAGCTTTGAAGGCAGATTGAAGTTACCGGTAGTGGCCGCCCCCATGTTTTTGGTGTCCGGCCCCAGAATGTTGATTGAGAACTGTAAGAACGGCGTGGTCGGTACCCTGCCTGCGCTGAATCAGCGCAGCAGCGAGGGCTTTGAAGAATGGCTGCTGCAGATTGAGCGGGAACTTTCGGAGTTTGAACAACAAACCGGTAACAGGGCCGCGCCCTATGGCATTAACCTGATTGTGCACAAGACCAACCCCAGGGTACAGGCGGATCTGGAAATCTGCGCAAAACACAAAGTGCCCCTGGTGATCACTTCTCTGGGTGCGGTGAAAGAACTGGTGGACACCGTGCACAGCTACGGCGGCGTGGTCTTCCATGACGTCACCAATCGCCGCCATGCGGAAAAAGCCGCTGAAGCCGGTGTCGATGGCTTGATTGCCGTGTGTGGTGGCGCCGGCGGCCACGCGGGTACCACCAATCCGTTTGCGCTGGTGCAGGAAATCCGCAGTTTTTTTGATAAAACCCTGTTATTGGCAGGTTGTATTAACAGTGGTTCCGATGTGGCGGCCGCACTGCAGATGGGAGCGGATCTGGCCTATATGGGTACCCGCTTCATCAATACTGTGGAAAGTGAGGCGGTGCCTGAATACAAACAGATGATCAATGACTGCGGCAGCAAGGACATAGTACACACCCCCGCCGTGTCCGGTATTCCTGCCAGTTTTATGCGGCCCAGCATGGAAGCCAACGGCTACGCAATGGATAAGCTGGGGCAGCCCGGCGAGGTGGATTACGGCACCAAACTGAAACCCGTCAGCGACGAAGCCAAGGCCTGGAAAACTGTTTGGTCCGCCGGCCAGGGTTGTGCCGGGATCCATGATGTGGTGCCGGTGGCGGAATTGATCGGCCGCATGAGCGACGAATTCCGCAACGCCATTCAGACCCAGGCCAAGGCACTGGAAATCTACCGATAATACACTGCTGTATCAGGCGGCATCCGCCGCCTGTTGTGCCTGCATCTCGTCAATCAACGTCATTTCGTTATGGAAACGTTCCAGCAGATCGCGGCGCTCATCGGTTTCCCAGGGGTGAAATCCGGGGCGGAAATACTGCAGTAAAAACGGTGCCAGCGCGCGCATGATGCCATCCTTTCCCCACAGCAACCGGCGTACCGCTGCCCGATGCTGCGCATCCCACAGGCCATCCTGCTGCAACAGATAACGCATTCGATTGCGCAGTCGCACCAGCAGATCCAGGGTGACAAACACCATGGCATAGGCCCGTTTCCAGTAACCGCCACCGGCTTCCTGGTACAGGTCGTAGCATACCGCCTTGTGTTCCACCTCCTCCATGGCATGGTAAATCAGCAGTTCCCGGAAGGGTGAACCGGCCTTTTCAATCAAATCCGGACGATGGTAAATAAAGAGGTGCGCCAGGGAGGCAGTGAAGTGCTCAGAAGCCGCCGTCATGGCCAGGCGTGTCAATGGTGTCAGGTGCTTGCGGGACCACTTATTATCACGCTTCAGTTTTTCATCGAACATCTGCATGGCGGGGTAGCCCATCTCGATTAGGGCCTGACTCCAACCGTCGTGCTCCCGCCCGTGCATGGCTTCCTGGCGGATGAACAATTGAATCTGCTCCAGTAATTCCGCAGGCAGGTTATCCTTTCCCACGGCATCACGCACGTCCCGCGCCGAATCCATGAAAAAGCGCTCCCCTTCCGGGAACATAGCCTGCAAGGCATTGAAAAAATGCGTTTTTACGGGATCATTGTCATGCCAGTAGCGTTGCTGGCGCATGGCACCGAGATAATCAAAGCGCACACTGCGGGCAATGATTTTCAATGCGGCCGGTGTGCGGGTGCGACGCCGGCCCTGCGCCTTACTAAACACGTTACCTAACATAGTTTGCTGCCTCTGTTTTAATCCATTATTAAGACTAGTTCAGCAGCGCTCAAGACGTTAGGTGAATGGATGACGATGTACTGTGCCAAAGCGACAGCCCAGCACCCTGCAAGCAGCATGCTGGGCTGAGGGCAACTACTGGGTATACACAGACTGATACTGGTCCCGCAGCTGACGCTTCAGTAACTTACCGGTGGGGGTGTGCGGCAATTCCTCAACAAACAACACTTCGTCGGGCATCCACCATTTCACGATTTTGTCCGCTAGGTATTCCAGCATGGCTTCCTTGGTCAGACTGGCGCCGGGGTTCAGTACCACCAGCAACAACGGGCGTTCATCCCATTTCGGATGCGGTACACCCACCACCGCGCATTCAGCAACCGCGTCATGGCCGATGGCGATGTTCTCCACATCAATGGAACTGATCCACTCGCCGCCGGATTTGATGACATCCTTGGCCCGGTCCACGATGTTCATGTAGCCCTGTGCATCCAGTGTGGCCACATCACCGGTATCAAACCAACCGTCCTGCCAGTCGGATTGATCATCGTGTTTATAGTAGCTGCTGGCCACCCAGGGGCCGCGCACCTGCAGGCGGCCAAAGGCTTTACCGTCGTGGGGCAGTTCCTGCCCGGCATCGTCTACAATTCGAATTTCAATACCGTAGATGGGGCGCCCCTGCTTGGTTTGCAGTTTATAGCGCTCCTCCTGCGACAATCCGGCCATGTAGGTGTTCATGCTGTTAAGCGTACCCATGGGGGAAAGCTCGGTCATGCCCCAGGCATGAATAACAAAGGCATCGTGTTTTTCCTGAAACGCCCTGATCATGGACATGGGCGCCGCCGAGCCGCCTATGACCACCTCTTCCACCGAGGCCAGCTTGCGGTTTTCCTGATCACAGTACTGCAGCAGCCCCAACCATACGGTGGGCACCCCCAGCAGCAATGAAACGTTCTCACTGTCGATCAGTTCATACAGGGAGGCACCATCCATACCGGCGCCGGGCAACACCAACCTGGCTCCACCGGCGGTGGCCGCATAGGGCACGCCCCAGGCATTCACATGGAACATGGGCACTACCGGTAAAACCGACGACCGATTGCAAACCCCCAACGCATCGTTGCTGACGGAGGCCAACGCGTGAATCACCGTGGAACGGTGGCTGTACAGCACCCCTTTGGGATTGCCGGTGGTACCGGAGGTGTAACACAGGGTGGCGGCCAGGTTTTCATCAAAACTGGGCCACTCATACTCGGCGCTGGCGGCTTCCAGCAATGCCTCATAGCACAACAAGTCCAGCTTGGAATCCGGCATGCTGGCCTTATCCACCATCAGCACGATGTGTTTCAAATGCGGCAGCTGATCCCGTATGGCTTCAATAAGAGGCACGAACTGCAGATCCAGAAACAGCACTTCGTCCTCGGCATGATTGAGAATGTAGACGATCTGCTCGGGGAACAGGCGCGGATTCACCGTATGCAGAATGGCGCCACTGCCGGACACCGCAAAATACAACTCATAGTGGCGGTGTGTATTCCAGGCCAGTGTGGCAACCCGGTCCTGCTGCTGAACGCCCAGCTGGGCCAGCACATTAGCCGCCTGCCGGGCACGCCTGCCGGCATCCGCATAGGTGTAGCGAAAGATGCCTCCCTCCGGTTTACGGCTGACGATCTCGCAGTGTTTATGAACTTTTTCAGCGTGACGCAGAATAGACGAAATGGAGAGTTGGGTATCCATCATCAATCCGTGCATGGTGTTCTCCTCGCGTTGGGGTTTGTATTCCGTTAATTTTTTATTATCTCTACACAACAAAAAACCGGGCTATTCAGCCCGGGTGGTGTTCCATTATTGCAGCTTAGCGACTGGCCATCTTGAACGAAGCGGTCACTATCCGCTGATATATCACCGGCAGTGTGCGCTGCATTATGTCCAGTACCCGCGCATCCGGACCGATCAACGCCCGCCGCTTGTTGGCTTTCACTGCCCCCAGAATTACCTGGGCGGCTTTCTCGGAGGTGGTCAGGAACAGTGCCTCAAATTGGTCACGCATCTTTTCCGCGCTGGCGCTTCCGGTGAGCTTTTCCACACTGTTGCTCATCCGCGCATTGCGGGCAATGTTGGTTTTGATACCACCGGGGTGGACACAGGTACAGGACACCTTACCGCCTTCCAGATCCAGCTCCTGGCGCAGGGATTCGGTAAACCCACGCACCGCAAACTTAGACATGTTATAACCGCTTTGTGTGGGTTGCGCAAACAGGCCGAATATACTGGAGATGTTAACGATGTGCCCTTCCTCACCGGCTTGCTTGATGTAGGGCAAAAACGCTTTGGTGCCATACACCACGCCCCACATATTAATACCCACAATCCATTCGTAATCGGAATAATCCGTGTCTTCCACCGTACCACCAAGGGCGACACCCGCGTTGTTGTAGACCATGTTCACCTTGCCGTGATCGTGCACCACCTGGTCGGCCCAGGCATGCACCGCATCGCGATCCGCCACATTCACCTTGGCAGTGGTTACTTTAACACCCAATGCGGAGGCCTGCTTGGCGGTTTCTGCCAATCCTGCGTCGTCCACGTCGCAGAGGGCCAGATGACAATGCTGTTTGGCCAGTTCAAGGGCCAGAGCGCGACCTATTCCAGACGCCGCTCCGGTGATAGCGGCCACTTTGTTGTTGAATGATTTCATGCGGATGCCCCTACTGTGTCTGGTGTTGATGTGGTTTCTTCTGCGCCGTTGAACAGGTATGCGTCGGCATCAAAACGCCGGGTTTGCTGACGAAACTGCCAGGTAAAGCCGGGCCATAACGTCACGTTTTTTCCACTGACCGGATGCAGATACCAGCTCTGGCAACCGCCATTGTTCCACACCGATCCCTGCAGTTTGTTCTGGATACGATCGTTGTAGCGGGCTTGTGCCGTGGGCGCCACATCGATCTGCCGGATGCGTTTTTTCCCCATGAATTTCATCGCGCTCATTACATAATTGATTTGCGACTCGATCATGTACACCATGGAGTTGTGCCCCAATCCGGTGTTGGGGCCCATTAACATAAAGAAGTTCGGGAACCCGGCAATGGTGGTACCTTTGTACGCTTCCGGACCTTCGGGCCAGGTATCCACCATATCCACGCCGCCACGGCCAAAAAACAGGCCTTTGGGAATGGGATCGGTGGCTCTGAAACCGGTGCCGTAGATGATGGCGTCCACTTTTCGTTCTTCGCCGTCCACGGTGATGACGCTGTTGGCGGTCACTTCCCGAATACCGGTGGTGATCACGTCCACGTTGGGCTGGTCCAGTGCCGGATAGTAGTTATCCGACATCAGGATGCGCTTGCAGCCGATGGTGTAATCCGGGGTCACCTTTTTGCGCAACTCCGGATCACTGATCTGATTACGAATGTGGTTAAGAGCCCAGCGCTTGGCGATGGTCATTAAGCGCGGATTAATCAACATACCCACGACGCGGCTTTCCAGGGTCCAGTAGATTTTTTCCCGCAATAACTGCTGGGCTTTGGGAAAGCGTTTGAACAACGCTTTTTCGGCAAACTTCATGGCCCGGTCCGGCTTGCTGATGATCCAGGGTGGCGTGCGCTGATACAGATCCAGTTGCGCCGCTTCTTTCTGCACCTCGGGTACAAACTGAATAGCCGAGGCACCGGTGCCGATGACGGCAACCCGTTTGCCTTTCAGGTCATACTGATGATCCCAATCCTGGGAATGGAAGGCTTTGCCCTCAAACTTATCCAGGCCGGGAATGTTCGGGTAGGCCGGCACGGATAACCCACCCGCACCCGCCACCAGAATTTCGGCGCTGTACTGCTTACCCTGCTGGTCGGTGACCATCCACAATTGTTTGCCGTCATCCCAATGGGCGCCGGCAACAGCGTTATTGAGCTTCACATGGGGCATCACATCATAATGATGGGCGCAGTGTTCCAGATATTTTTTGATTTCCGGCTGCGGCGCAAACATGCGGCTCCAGTTGGGGTTGGGGGCAAACGAAAAAGAATACAAATGAGAAGGCACATCGCAGGCGCATCCCGGATAATGATTCACGCGCCAGGTGCCACCCACACCAGCCTCTTTTTCAAAAACAATGAAATCGTTCTCTCCCTCCTGCTTCAAACGAATGGCCATACCCAGGCCGGAAAAGCCGGTGCCGATGATCGCCACCTTATGATGTTCCACTGACTGCTTGCTCATGTTGTAGTCCTGATCATTGTTATGGTGTGTCGGTGGCCCCATTGGGCGGGCCCGCTGCTGCCAGCATGCGATCCGACATGTACTCCCCTGGGGAGTCCCGGTAATAAAATCTCGGTAGACATGTGTCTACCTCACAAGGCCAAGTATACAAGCGTATACTTTCTGGTCAAGAGCCGGTACAATTCATCACATTGATGTATACAATTGATTAAAAGTAGACCAAAGATGAGTCTTTCCAAATCCGTTCTGGCCCAGGGCAAGCGCCTGCTGATGGAAGCGGCCCTCAAGTTGAACGCCAGCACCCGCAGCCTGAATGCCCTGAGCCTGCGGGAACTGGCCCGTGAAGCCGGCCTGAACCCCAACACGTTCTACCGGCATTTCAAGGATTTCGATGAACTGGGCATGGCCATCATTGAAGAAATGACCAAGCAAATCCGCCAACCACTGCGGGATCTGCGGCGGCGCGCGGCGGAGTCGGTGGCACCGGCAGGCACCCAGTTGGAATCCTGGGAAGACAACCCCCGTCTCAACCTGGCGAAAGCAACCCAGGTAAACCAGGCCACGGTGAAACTGTTCTTCGACTATGTGGCCGCCAACCCCAACGCCTTTATTCTGGGTATCCGCGAGCTGCACGGGGCCTCCCCCGTACTGCGCAAGGCCCTGCGTCAGGTAATGGAAGATTTTGCCCAGGATATGGCGGATGATATTGAAGAGTTGCGGCTGATGCCGGCGCTGGAGCGCAGTCACCTGTATGACATCTCGGAAACCATCAGCCGGGAGATGTTTCAGTTGTCCATGGACTACATTGAACAACCTGAACGCCGTGAACAGATTTGCCTGAAAGCAGAGAAAATGATTACCGCCCTGATCATGGGCAGCGCCGTACTGCATGGCCACGGCCCCACTCTGATGCAAGCGTTGTAGCCGGCATCAGTAAAACCAAGGCACCGCACAAAGGAAGCGCTATGTCAGCCACCATTATCTTACCCAGAATTCTGCAAGTGGGGAAAAACGCCACCGAAGCCGTGGCCACCATTGTCAGGCAGCTGGGCTGCGAGCGCCCGCTGTTGATCACCGACAACATGATGGTGGAACTGGGTTACATCACCCGCCTGCAAGCGCTACTGGCAGAAGCCGGTATCGCCAGTGACGTGTTTGCCGATACGGTACCGGAACCCACGGTTGCCTCCATTGAGGCCGGGGTTCGCGTGACCAACGCCGGCCGCTACGACTGCCTTATCGCCCTCGGTGGCGGCAGCCCCATAGACAGCGCCAAGGCCATTGCCATACTGGCGCGCCACGGCGGCGCCATGGCCGATTACAAGTTTCCCCGCAACGTGGCCGAAAGCGGGTTACCGGTGATCGCCATTCCCACCACCGCCGGCACCGGCTCGGAAATGACCCGTTTCACCATCATCACCGATGACCAGGCAGATGAAAAAATGTTGTGTGCGGGCATGGGCTTTCTCCCGGTGGCAGCACTGGTGGATTACACCCTGTCCATGAGCGCGCCACCAAGAATCACGGCCGACACCGGCATCGATGCCCTGACCCACGCCATTGAAGCCTATGTCAGCCGCAAGGCAAATACCTACAGTGACAGCCAGGCACTGGCGGCCATGGGCCTGCTGGCCCCCAATCTGCGCCGGGTCTTTCACGATGGCAGGGACGAATCCGCCCGCGAGGCCATGATGATGGGAGCGACCCTGGCGGGTGTTGCCTTCTCCGCCGCCTCCGTAGCCCTGGTGCACGGTATGAGCCGCCCTATTGGTGCTCACTTTCATGTTCCCCATGGGCTCTCCAATGCCATGCTGCTGCCCAGCGTTACCGAGTTCTCCATTGACTGCGCCGCCCGGCGCTACGCTGACTGCGCAGTGGCCATGGGCATTGCCGCCGCCGGTGATAATGTACTGATCGCCAACAAGAAGCTGCTACAGGAACTGAAGGCCCTGAACCAGGATTTGCAGGTGCCCACCCCCCAAGAGTATGGCATTGATAAAACAGAGTTTTTTAACAAAGTTCCGGTGATGGCCGAGCAGGCGATGGCTTCCGGATCACCGGCTAACAACCCCCGCGTTCCCAGCCTTGAAGAGATGGCATCCCTCTACCGCGCACTCTGGTAACAGAAAATTCACTTTACTTCGGGGGCCGGTATGAATACTATTCGAACATCATTCGAATAGTATTCATACCCTATGCCAGCCCCGAAATTCTCCTGCCAGGAGCAGGAAAACCGCATACTGCAAGCCGCCGCCGCCTGCATTGAAGCCAGCTCCCTGCTGGATTTCACCATGTCGGGCATTTCCAAGGCTGCGGGGCTGTCCATGGGCTCCATCTACAAACACATCCAAAGCAAGGAAGATGTGCTGGTGGCACTGGGTTACCACTACCAGGTGCATTTCATGGCCGTGGTGAAACAGATCTTCGCCCTGCCTTTGCCGGCGGTGGCCCGTATCCCGGCAGTGCAACTGATGGACCACAGCCTGGTTTCCCCATTCGGTTTCGCCCCCCAGCTGGAGACCCTGCTGGGCAACGAAGCCATCCTGAAGCGGGCCTCGGCGGGCTGGCTGGAAAAGTTCATCACCATTGATATCGCCGTGGAAGACCTGTTCCGGGAGGAAGTCCTGCGCGCCTGTCGGGACGGAGAACTGCAGGTGGATCAAGCACAGCAGGAGGCCATCGCCCATGAGCTGGTCACCAGCATGTGGTCCATCTGCGTTGGCCACACCCAGGTGCAGATGCAACGCAATGCCCGTCACCTGCTGGATCAGGAGGTACAACCCTCCGGCCGGCTGGAAAGCGATTCTGTCATTGTGCGCAGCATAACACGCATGATGAACACCTACCCATGGACAACACCATTGACGGAAACATTGCTGGCCTCCACCTGCCGGCTGCTTGAGGAACACGGCCTGCGTTAGGCAGGTGCACCATAACACAGGGACCAACACCATGAGTTTACGAAAATGGGGCATTACCGCTTTAAGCTGCGTACTGATCTTTGCCGCACTGGCCGCGTTTAAAGTCCTGGAAATCCGGGCCGCCATCGCCTTTGGGGAATCTTTTCCTGAACACTCGGAATCGGTTGAGCTGGCTGTGGTGGCCACCACCCAATACACCCCCGCCATTCGTGTCATCGGCGAAATGGTGGCACCACAACGGCTGGATCTGCGCAATGAGCTGGCGGGCGAAATTACCCGGGTCGGTTTCGAATCCGGCGCCAGCGTACGCCAGGGTCAGGTGCTCCTGCAACTGGACACGGCGGTAGAAGAAGCCAACCTGCAGGCGGCCCAGGCCCGGCTGGAGCTGGCGCAATCGGTGTACGAACGCTCCCAGGGCCTGTTTCAATCCAAAGCCACCAGCAAGGATCAACTGGATCGCGCCAAAGCGGACCTGAGCACCGCCCGCGCTGAACGGGAAGCTTTAAAGCGCACCATCGAAAAGAAAACCCTGCGTGCGCCCTTTGCTGGCAAAGCGGGCCTGCACACCTTTGAAGTGGGCCAGTTTCTGATGGACAACACCTTCATCACCACGCTCATCAGCCAGCAGGATTTTATCTGGGTGGACTTCAAGGTACCGCAATTCTATCGCCCCCTGGCGGACAACACCGAAGTCACCGTGACCACCATCGGTGAGGCCAACAACCAACATCAGGGGCAGGCGGTGGTGGTGGCGGAAAACACCATCATCGAAAGCGCCAACCGCAGCCGTCAGTATCGCGCCAGATTGCCCAACCCCCGCGGCCAGTTCAGCGCCAATACCATGGTCAATGTGCAAGTACCGGTGGCCGACACCGAATCCGTACTGCAGGTACCGGCACTGGCCATTCAGCAGGACCCCCTTGGGCAGTTCGTCTATGTGCTGCTGGAAGACGACGCCAACCAGGGCTACCGGGCGAGCCGGCGCCAGGTCAAAATCAAACACCTGGGCGCCAAACAGGCACTCATTGAAAGCGGCCTGCAGGCCGGAGACAAAGTGGCCGCCGCCGGAGCGTTTAAACTGCACGAAGGTTTGTTGGTGTTTGCCCGCGAGCGGCCCGGCCAGAAACCATCTGCGCCGATGTCCGAGGCTCTGCCGGAGGTAGCCACCGACACCGCATCACGGCGGCAGGACGAGGGTAACCTGTAATGGATATTTTCGTACAACGTCCGCTGCTGGCGATCGTCATCTCGGTGGTGCTCCTGTTGGCGGGATTGGCCGCCGCCAGCAAGATTCCGGTGCTGCAGTTTCCCCAGATTGAAAGCGCGTCCCTGGTGATCACCACCACCTATCCGGGCTCATCCGCCGAGGTGGTACAGGGCTTTATCACCGACCCCATCGAGCAGGCCGCCATGACCATTCCCGGTGTGGATTATGTGGACAGCACCACCACTGCAGGCCTGAGCACCGTCACCGCCTGGCTGGAACTGAACGAAGACAGCACCCGTGCCCTGGCGGAACTTTCCACCCGCCTGGCACAATTGCGTTACGAGTTGCCCGACGGTGCCGAAGACCCTGCCGTGGAGGTGGTGCGCGCCGACCGCCCGGCGGCACTTTTTTATCTGGACGTGCACGGTGAGGCCTGGACCCGCTCCGAACTAACCGATTACCTGGAGCGGCAGGTTAACCCATTGTTCGCTGCCATCAACGGTGTCCAGCGGGTGGGCCTGGAAGGTGGCCGCTCCCCGGCCATGCGCGTGTGGATAGACCCGGATCGACTGGCCGCCCTGAACCTGGGTGCCGATGACGTCATGAACGCCATCCGCGCCAACAACGTCATTGCCACCATAGGTAAAACCGAAAACGCGGCCCAGCAGTTCAACCTGCTGAGTAACGCCACCCTGCAAACGGTCTCCGACTTTGAGCAATTGATCATCTCCAACATCAACAACGGCGTGATCCGGCTGGGGGATATTGCCCGGGTGGAAAAAGGTGAAACCCGCGGCACCATCAAAGCCCGCTACAATCAGGACACCACGGTCTACATTTCCATCTGGCCCCTGCCCGGCGCCAACGAAATAGCCATCGGCGACCAAGTGTACGAGCGCCTGGCCAGTATTAATCAATCCCTGCCTAGAGGGTTGTCCATCAACACCGGCTACGACGGCACCATTTACATGCGGCAATCCCTCAAAGAAATCTTCACCACCCTGTTTGAAACCATATTGCTGGTGGGTCTGGTGGTACTGTTGCTGATGGGATCGTTCCGCACGGCGCTGGTGCCCCTGGTGACCATTCCCATCTCCATTCTGGGCAGTATTGCCATCATCTATGCCATGGGCTTCGCCCTGAACCTGCTGACGATCCTGGCAGTGGTGCTCTCGGTGGGTCTGGTGGTGGATGACGCCATTGTGGTGGTGGAAAATGTAGCGCGCCATCTGCGCGAAGGCCGCACCCGGGTGGAAGCGGCCCTGGTCAGCTCCCGCGAATTACTGTCCCCCATCATCGCCATGACCTTCACTCTGGCCGCCGTCTACACCCCCATCGGTTTTGTGTCCGGTTTCACCGGCAGCCTGTTCAAGGAATTTGCCTTTACCCTGGCCATCGCCGTCATTATTTCCGGGGTGGTGGCGATCACGCTCTCCCCCATTATGAGCGCCTGGGTCTGTGCGGACAACGGCCGCGAAAGCGCCATGACGCGACGGGTCAACGCAGGCTTTGAACGGCTGCGACAACGCTATCAGGCGCTGCTGATGAAGAGCTTTGGCTGGCGCAATCAGATCCTGTTTTTTGCGTTGTTTGTTTCTCTGCTGGTGGTACCGTTCTATCTGTTTTCCGGTAAGGAACTGGCACCCATCGAAGATCAGAACAGCATTAATATCATCATCGAATCACCGCCCCAGGCTTCCCTGGCCTATACCGACGATTACATGAATGATGTCATTGACCTGATACAAAACAACGTGCCGGGGCTGGATATGGTGTGGCAAATCATCTCGCCCAATGGTGGCTTCGGCGGCATCGAGCTGGTGGACTTCGATCAGCGCGAACAGTCGGTACAGGAGCTGCTGCCGTCCGTATATGGGATGCTCTCCGCGATCACCGGGGTCAAGGTGTTTCCGATTCTGTTCCCCAGCCTGCCCACGGCCGGCCAGTTTGATGTGGAGATGGTGGTACAGTCTCCGGATGATTACCCGCAAATGGAAACCTACGCCCGCCAGCTGATCGCCGCCGCCTATGAAAGCGGGCAGTTCATGTTTGTGGATACCGACCTGACGGTAAACCTGCCCCAAAGCCGGCTGCGCTTCGCCCACGATCGCATCGCGGACCTGGGCATGGACATCGATGATGTGAGCCGGCAACTGGCTTCGCTTCTGGCCGAGATGGACGCCAACCGGTTTAATGCCCAGGGCAAAGCCTATCGTGTTATTCCCATGGTGGAGCAGCTTGCCCGCGATACACCCGACACGGTTCTGGATCTGTTCATCCGCACACCTGAGGGCGAATTGGTACCATTACGCTCACTGGTGGAAATGGAATCCGTCACCGGTCCCCGGGCCCTGGGCACCTTCAATCAACAACGGGCGTTCCGCATCTACGGTGGCCTGCTGCCGGGCACCACCAATGGTCAGGCACTGAGCACGCTGGAACAGGCCGCCGCCGACATTCTGCCCACCAACTACACGGTGGATTACGCCGGTATTTCCCGCCAGCTGCGTAAAGAAGGTAACAGCATGCTGTCGGTTTTGGTGGTGGCCATACTGGTGGTCTATCTGGCACTGGCGATTCAGTTCAATAATTTTCGGCTGCCCTTGGTGGTACTCATGGGATCAGTCCCCCTGGCGCTCTCCGGTGCCATGCTGTTCAGCTTTCTGAGTTTTACCACCGTCAACATCTATGCGCAGATCGGTTTCATTACCCTGGTAGGCTTGATTGCCAAGAACGGTATCCTGATCACGGAATTTGCTCACGAACAACAACGGCAGGGAGCCACAAAATCAGCCGCCATCAGCGCTGCGGCCGCATTACGCTTACGTCCGGTGCTGATGACCACCGCCGCCACCGTACTGGGACATTTTCCACTGGTGCTGGTCACCGGGGCCGGCGCCGAGGCACGCAACAGTATCGGCATCATTCTGGTGGCGGGTATGGCCATCGGCACCCTGTTCACCTTATTCATTTTGCCTTCGGTGTATTTATGGCTGGCACGGGAAACCGATCAGGAATTTACCCCGGCAAACAGCTCTGCAATGGATGGCACCAACCAGGCTCCGGCGGGTAATCCGGCTTCATCACCGGCCTGATATTTGCCGGTCTGCACCAGACAACCCTGCAGACCGGCATCGACAGCACCAATCACATCACTGACCAGATCATCCCCCACCATCAGGCAGGCGCTGGCAGGCACTCCGGTGGACGCCACCACCTGCTGGAAAAAGGCAGCACTGGGCTTACCCATGATGACCGCCTCCACGTCCGCGGCCCATTCCACCAAACGGATAAATCCTCCGGCATCCAGCTTCAGACCTTCGTCATCCTTGAAATACTTATTCATACCGATACCAATCAACGGTGCCCCGCTTTTACACAACCGAAACGCCGCATTGAGATTGTCGTAATTCAGATCCTGCCGCGCATCACCCAGCAGCACGCAGTTCGGCCTGGTTTGCTGCAGGTCGTCGAATTCCTTTTTCAGATTGTCGTGCAACAGGCAGAACGGCCGCAATCCCTGTTGCTGCAGATAGGCTTTCGCCGCCATCGGCGCGGTAAACAATTCATCAGCAGCCACATCGATGCCCATCGCTTTCAGATCGGTGAGCAGGGCGGAAGATGAACGAGTGGCTGTATTGGTGACAAACCGCAGTATCAGATTTTGTGCCCGGGCCTGCCCAATGGTGTCGGTTGCACCGGCAATCAATTGACTGCCGTCATAAATCACGCCGCTGAGATCGAGTAATAATGCTTTTCGGTCTGAAGCCATGTTCACCCCTCCTGCAGTGCATCCATGCCCCATAGCTTAACACGGCCCCGCCACGGCTCATCAAAGCAAGCTCAGAAATGCCATTTCACCAACAAGCAGGGATTGCGCTCATTAACGCCATCGATGCCAAATTTGTTGTTCCAATACGCATATTCCATACCAACATAAAAAGGGGCTGTGGCCCCAATCAAAGGGCCCAGATCCCATTTGACCTGAGAGGTGAAATTCATTTCCCGGGCATTGCTATCAGAGGCGGTGGAGTAATCCAGAAAACCATCAAAGAGGAAATTGGCACCAGCCAAGGTAAAAGGCAGGCCCCAGGTAAGGGTCATCTGTTCGTCGTCATCCCACAAATCGTTATCGACCTGATACAGGTTAATATTAAAGTACCTGAAACCCGGCACAGCCAACGCCATCCCCAGCCCGTACAAATAATTATTGAACCCATCACCACTTTCCCAGGTGGATGCAATCAGCAGGTCCTTGATTATGCCCACACTCATCTGCTTATTGGTTACGTAAGTCAGGCTCAGTCGCGGCGCCAGTTCAAAATAGTTTTTGACGGTGCCGTCGTCGGAACTGAGATTATCCAGGAAAAAGAAATTATCACCCCAGGTATGCTTGCTGGCATGTTCAACCGTCAATACCCGCCTGGAATCATCACCCACTTGATAATGATCCCCCCGCAAATAGCTCAAACTGAACGTACTCCAAACCATTTCCGCCTGCGCCCCGGTGGATGTAAAACCGGACACCAGCAGCAGCCCTGCCCCCATGATCATGAACGCACACCTGCCCATATCGCCACTTCCCTTTGCATACTGGTTTCTGATGAGTATAGTCGGTTGCCAGCGATACACCGGTTTCTCTGCGCTGGCCGGTCACCGAAATCGCAGCAGACAGTTACCCGAGAATTTCTGCTACCATAAGCCGATATCCGATTTCAGGAAGCATTGCATGCCCAGCGCTGAACACTCACGAGCCTACCGCGCCGCTATTTTGTATTTTGTCGGTGATCCCCTGCAGCTGGGAGAACAGGCGTGGCACTTCCATGAAGATGGGATTTTGTGGGTAGAGCAGGGTCTGGTGAAGGCAGTGGGCGCGGCGGCGGACATGCTGGAACGCTTGCCCAGGCGGATTTCCCTGGAGTGTTTTCCGCACCATTTGATCACCCCCGGCTTTATTGACTGCCACGTTCATTATCCGCAGACCGAAATGATTGCCGCCTACGGTGAACGCCTGCTGAGCTGGCTCAACACTTATACCTTTCCCACCGAACTGAAATTCCAGGACAGAGCCTACGCCGCTCAGGTATCTGAATTTTTTCTGGATGAGCTTTTGCGCAACGGCACGACCACAGCACTGGTATTCGGCACTGTATACCCGGAGTCGGTGGACGCATTGTTCCAGGCCGCCCAGCAACGCAACCTGCGCATGATTGCCGGCAAAGTCATGATGGATCGGCATGCGCCCCAGGAGCTTTGTGATACGGCACAGCAAAGCTACCTGGACAGCAAGATGTTGATTGAGCGCTGGCATGGTGTGGACCGCCTCCAGTACGCGGTCAGCCCGCGCTTTGCTCCCTGCAGCAGCCAGGAGCAACTCAACAAGGCGGGACAACTACTGCGGGAACACCCCGGCGTCTACCTGCATACTCATCTGTCTGAAAACCAGGAAGAAGTGGCCTGGGTTAAGGCGTTGTTTCCCCAATCCCGACACTACCTGGATGTGTATGAGCAAGCCGGATTGCTCACCCGCCGCAGTGTATTTGCCCACGGCATTCACCTGTGTGACGACGAATGCCAGCGTCTGGCCGCCACCGGCGGCGCCATTGCCCACTGCCCTACCTCCAATTTATTCCTGGGGTCCGGACTGTTTCCACTGGACAAACTGCAGCAATGGGGTGTCCACATTGGCCTGGGTACCGACGTGGGGGGTGGTACCAGTTTTTCCCTGCTGCGCACACTGGATGAGGCCTATAAAGTCCAACAACTTCAGGGGGCCAGCCTGGACCCGTTTCAAGCCCTCTATCTGGCCACCCTGGGCGGTGCCAGAGCGCTCGACCTGGAGCACACCATCGGCAGCCTGCAACCGGGCTATGAAGCCGACTTTTGTATTCTGGACCTGCATGCCACCCCATTGCTGGCCTTTCGCATGCAACACTGCCACACACCGCGGGACGTTCTGTTTGCATTGAACACCCTGGGCGACGACCGTGCGGTGGCTAGGACCTATTCCCTTGGCCGCTGTGTGCATCAGGCTGAATCGAAACTCCATGCCAGAGATAAGTAAATGGTTTGCGTTCGCAGTAAAAGGGCAACACTTGCATTACGGTACAAATCGGCCATATTAAGACATCGGACACTCTATAACCTGATCATATACAGGGATTTTCCATTTGCAGATTCGGGACACCACGGCCAGCAGCCCGCCGCTGATCAGGCGCCGGGTCAAGCACATTATTTGGCTGCTGCTTGCCGTCAGCCTACTTATTCTTGTTCTCGGTACCTTACAGGCACAACTGATGAGCGGCGTGCGCGCCTACGTTCGTGGCGAAGGCCTGTGGGCCAAGGCGCAGAAGGATTCCGTTCTGCTGCTGTATCGCTACCTTGAAAACCCTTCAGACTACCTGTTTGAAGGCTTTGAGCGCGCCCTCCAGATTAACCTGAACGACCGCATTGCCCGGCTGGCACTACAGAAAAAAAATCCAAATTATGCTGATGCCCGCCAGGGCTTTCTCGCCGGCGGCAATCATCCCGACGATATCGATAACATGATTTATCTGTTTGTCTGGTTTCAGAACATCAAACACATGAAGAACGCCATTGCTATCTGGACCGCAGCCGACGCTGAAATCGATCAGTTGAGATCTCTGGCGTATCGAATCCGCGAGGCACATTTTCACGCCTCCAATGCAGACCTCTCCCGCTTCAAACAGGAACTCGAACAACTGGATCTCAGACTGAACAAACTGGAAATCGATTTTTCCAGCGAGCTGAGCGAAGGTGCGCGCTGGCTAAAACGCACCTTGCTTCTGGTAAATTTGAGCATGTTGATGACAATGCTGTTGCTGGTCTGGTTTATATCACGCCGTGTGCTGGCAGAAATCGACGACGCTGAAAGCAAACTGCGGGACAGCGAAACCCGCTTCAAAACGCTCTACGACTCCAACATCATCGGCATCCTGATCTGGCGTGAAAACGGTGAGATCTATGATGCCAACGACCAGTTCCTCGATATCCTTGGCTACACCAGGGCTGAACTGCAGCAGGGCCTGCTCAACTGGCGTGACCTGACCCCGGCAGAATTCCAGTCCTCTGACGACCATGCCTTGCAACAAATTGCCGAACAAGGCTATTGCCTGCCGTTTGAAAAAGAATTCTTTCATAAAACCGGTAGACGCACCCCTGTTTGCGTAGGCGGAGCGCTGCTCCATGGCGAGCAGGATCGCGGGCTTGCCTTTATGGTGGATCGAACCAGTGAGAAGAAAATGGAGGCACAGATACAGTTATCCGCCACCGTACTGGAAGCCAGCCGCGATGGCATACTGATTTGTAATCAACAGCGCAACATCATCACCACCAATGCCTCCTACCGGAAAATGACCGGTTTTACCAACACTGAACTGGTGGGCACCAAGGCCTGTTTCTACCGCACCAGTGACCAGGACGAAGCACAGAAGATTGAATCCAAACTGCAACAGCGCCACTACTGGCAGGATGACACGGAGATTCCACTGGCGAACGGCAATCTGCTACCGGTACGGGCCAGCATAGCCACTGTTACCGGAGACGACGGGCAATTCAGTCATTACGTGGCCGTGTTTTCGGATATCAGCGCGCGTAGAGACCTGGAAGAAAACCTGAAGAACATGGCGCACTTTGATCACCTGACCGGACTGGCCAATCGCATCCTGTTCTCGGATCGACTTTGCACCGCCATCAGCCGGGCTCATCGGCATAAAACGCAATGCGCCCTGCTGTTTATTGATCTGGATAAGTTCAAGCCGGTGAATGATCAATACGGCCACGCCATCGGCGATGAGTTACTGAAGCAGGTGGCGCTGCGTTTAAGCAGTTCAAGCCGCGAGAGTGATACCGTCGGCAGGCTGGGGGGCGATGAGTTCGTCATGATTGTAGAAGACCTGAACGATCCTGACTACGCTACCCAGATTGCAGAGAAAATTGCCCATCAACTGCAACAACCCTTTACGGTAAACGAGCAACCTATTACCGTTGGTTGCAGTATCGGCATTGCGGTGTACCCCATCGACGGCAAGGACGATGTTGAATTGATCCGTGCCGCAGACATCGCCATGTACGCAGCCAAAGGCAAACCAGACACCCACTATTACTTATACAGCGGCCAACAGAAAAACTGATAATGCAGATCATCTATCGTGCCAAAGACATTGCTGAGGCTCATATTCTTTCCGGTTATTTACGCGCCCAGGGTGTGGACAGCCACGTGGATGGACACTATTTGCAAGGTGCAATCGGCGAGATCGGCATGGCCGATTTTGCCCTGGTGCGGGTAGCCGATGAGGATGTGGAGAAAGCACGCAAACTGGTGCTGGATTATGAAAGCAACCGGGGCGAAAATCCGGTACATTCACACTCTTCAAACCCACCCTCACCACTGCTGATCATGGCTCTGTTTCTGGTATCAGCGTTCCTGCTAGTGATGCTTGTCAGTTAGGGATTCAGACTGCTTGGGATACGGTTGCGGAACAACACCCACTGAATCCAGGTCCGGAAACGCCTCTTTCACCGCCAGCAGTTTGTGTAACTGCGACTTGAAACAGGCGACAATCGTCGGGTCAAAAGCCCGCCCACCCTGATCATCAATGAACTTAATGGCCTCTTCCACCGGCCAGGGCGCTTTATAGGGGCGCCGGGAGGTCAGCGCATCGAACACATCGCACACACTGGTGATGCGGGTAAACAGTGGAATTTCCTCACCTTTCAAACCATTTGGATAGCCGGTACCATCCCAACGCTCATGGTGATTCAGGGCAATCTCCGCAGCCACCCGCAACAACTCTGAATCGTTATGATCGCCGCTCAGGATGTGTGCCCCCAGGGAAACATGGGTTTGCATGGTGCTCCATTCCTCACCTTCAAGCTTACCTGGCTTCAGTAACACCCGATCAGGAATCCCGATTTTACCAATATCGTGCATGGGGCTGGCCTGCTCAACCAACTCCACATCCCGAGGCTGTAAACCAAGCGCCCGCGCCACAATTCCGGTCATCTTACTGATGCGCATCACATGGGCGCCGGTTTCGTTATCTTTAAACTCAGCCGCCCGCCCCAGGCATTCAATCAGTTTCACCTGAGAATAATGCAATTGCCGGGTGCGTTCCTGCACCTTTACCTCCAGCAATTCGTTCTGGTGCCGTAACGCTTTCTGCAGGTGCACGGTTTCCAGTAAATTGCGAAACCGCAGCAACACCTCACGATGATTGAACGGCTTTTGAATAAAATCCCGGGCACCGCTGGCCAACGCCAGATCACGGGTGTAGTGATCTTCATCGGCGGTCAACACCACGATGGGGATGAACTCACCAGCAAAGGAATCCGACAATGCCGCCATCACATCAAACCCGTTCATAACCGGCATATGGATGTCCAGGGCAATCAAATCATAGGCATGCTGGCCATACTCCAATGCCACCCGGGTCGGGTCATCCAGGGCAGTCACATTGTGATAACCATCCTTTTTCAGAATCACCTGCAAAATCTGCAAACTGGTCGCATCGTCATCCACCAACAATATCTTGCTTCGATGCAGCACTTCCAGATCAAACATGCTCAACCTCTCAGCCGATCTATCATCACTACAGTATAAATTACGGCAGCCGGTTTTGAGTACGTTGATAGATTCTATTGCTATAAGGCGCGTTCCTGATACGCCTAAACTATTTGAAATAATAATTAAAGCTGGCGTTGGGATAATTGATATCCCCGGTCTTTACCTCATAACGGATGTAATTCAAACCAAGCTGAAGGTGCTCACTGGGTTTGAACCCCATTCCCACCCCATAGTGTAAATCGGTACCGCTCAAATCAGCGACCTTGCCAAAGCCCGCCTCATGCACCTGGGTATCCCAGTGGTGGCCACCCACCCGTATATTCAGCTCAAACACCTCACTCAATGGATACACGGCCAGCGCGGCCAGCGCCACCGCATCAATGCTGTATTCCCACACCGGTTCCAAATCATCTTCGGCATCCCCGAAATCGATGTAAGATAATTCCAATGCCAGATTTCTGTGAACGCGGCCTCCCAGCTTGATCTCAAAGCCGGTGGGACTATTCAGTTCGTCGTCGGAATAATCCACCTTTCCGGCGGTGCCCCCCAGATAGGGATTGGCAAAAGCAGTGGAACCCAATGAAATAAGTAATGCCCCAAACACAATACGATAATGCATAGTAAACGCCCTGTTCTGTAACGGATTTGTTTCATGTACAGAGACAGACGAGGGTAAAAAAACAGACTGATCTTGGTTTCTTGCCGGCCAGGCACAACAAAATACGCAAGCAGCCAATTTTTAGTGTTCGATTAGCAACATTCGGGTCGCCCCATTTTATCTAACCCTCTAGTGTAAACACACATTACCTAGAGGACGTATCACGATGATTGATTTGACCGGAAAAATAGCGCTTATCACGGGTGGAACCAGTGGCATTGGTTATACAACAGCCGGAGTGCTCAAAAAATTAGGTGCAGATGTCACAGTCACTGGCCGCAATCGAGAGGCCCTGGATAAGGTTGCATCCGAACTAGGTGTGCATGCAATATTTGCCGATCAGGCAAAGGTCAGCGATCTAGCCCGGATATTTCATTAAAAGAAGGAGGCGGAACCGTTTAACCCTTATAATTTAGGTGCTAAAGCCAAAGAATAAGGACGATCCCGCCATGACAGAATGTTACCAGAGCAGCCTGGAATTTCCACGCGTTAAACGCCGTAAGATTGAAGTTAATTTTGAGGGCGGGGAAGTCACCTCGGACGGTGGAATGTTGCTGTTACGGAGCGTTGATCGCCAAATTGGATTGACCAAGGCTCTGGATCGCGCTATCGAAGACCCTCGCGTTCAGGGTCGTTGTGAGCATAGCCAGTTGAGCCTTTTGCGTCAGCGAATTTACGCCATGGCGGCAGGCTACGAAGATCTGAATGATCACGGCGCATTATCCGGGGATACCGTCTTCCAGACGGCTACCGAGAACGATCAACCTCTCAGTAGCGCCCCGACATTGTGCCGACTGGAACAACGAGCAGATCGGGCCACAGCGGTCGCCATGCACGAGATTCTGGTGGATCAGTTCATCAACAGTTTTGAGGAATCACCGAAGCAGTTGATTCTGGACTTCGACGCCACTGACAACCCGGTTCATGGCGACCAGGTTGGAAAATATTTCAATGGCTTTTACGATGGCTACTGCTTTTTGCCTTTGTATGTCTTTTGCGATCATCAATTGTTGGTTAGTTACTTGCGGCCGGCGTCGTGCGGAGCGGCACACCATGCGGGCGCCATATTGGCCTTGTTAGTCAAACGGCTTCGGCAGGCTTGGCCAAAGATCCGGATTATTTTCCGGGGTGATTCAGGCTTTTGCAAGCCGATGATTTTGGCCTGGTGTGACCGCAATAACGTCGATTACGTCGTAGGAATCGCCAAAAACAGCCGTTTACTAAGCCTGTCAGAAAGCACCCGGTCGGCCGCTGAAACTTTTTTTGAGCTAACTGGCGAGAAGCAGCGACTATTCAATGAATTTCATTATTCGGCACGTAGCTGGAAGCGTCGTAAACGTCGCATTGTGATCAAGGCAGAGCACGGGGTGCAAGGAGCCAATCCACGATTTGTCGTCACCAGCTTGCAGCAAAGCGCCAGGCACATCTACACAAAGATGTACTGTGCTCGCGGTGATATGGAAAACCGGATCAAGGAACAGCAGCTACTATTTTCGGGACGAACGTCATGTCATGAGTGGTGGCCCAATCAATTTCGTCTTTTGCTGTCCGGCTATGCCTATACCCTGGTGGAGCGTTTGCGAAGCCTGGCACTCCGCGATACATCATTGGCGAAAGCGCAAGTCAATACGATCCGGTTAAAGCTATTCAAGATCGGTGGCGTAGTGCTGCGAAATACGCGCCGCGTAAAGATAATGCTCAGCAGAGCCTATCCTCATCAGTCCCTGTTTGTTCATGCGGCAACGATACTCGATAGCAGCTGATGCATGGAGAGTGCTGTCCCCGGCACGCTGAAAAATAACGGGGTAAGGGAAAGTTGCGCCTTGAGCGCGCGCTTTGAATGTTTTACAGACAATTCGCTCGATCTATAGGGGTCAGAGATTCAATTAGCTATGAACTTGACCATTCAAATGGTTTGGTGAAATATGCAGGCTAGAAAGCCTGGCTACGCAAGTTAAATCCAGGCATGGAGGTATTGATATTTTGTTCATCAACGCCGGCATTTCGGCTTTTGCTCCCATCGAGCAATTTACGGAAGCCCAATTCGATGACATTATGAATATCAATTTCAGAGGCGCATTTTTTACGTTACAGAAATTTCTGCCGGTATTAAATGACGGAGCATCAGTGATCAATCTTGGCTCAATCAACGCTTACACCGGCATGCAAAATACGGCTGTCTACGCTGCGAGTAAGGCCGCACTAAATTCTCTTACACGTACGGCCGCCACTGAACTGGCCCCCAGAAATATTCGTGTCAACGCAGTCAACCCCGGGCCTGTTAACACCCCTATTTTTGGAAAGCTGGGCATGTCAGACGATGACATTAAAGCGTTTTCGGCTACCATGCAGAAACGCATTCCATTGAGCCGGTTTGGTGAACCCAGCGATATTGCGCATGTAGTCGCCTTTCTCGCCTCAGACACCGCCAATTTTATCACGGGAGCCGAATACAATATTGATGGAGGCACCAATGTAAACCCTGTGCTTAATTAAAGAACCTGAGATAAGCAAACCAAATCCAGGTTGAAATCAGATGAAAGGATTTTTGTTGTTTGGAACAACTTAAAACTTCAGCACCCTATACAAACAATTCTTCAGGCTTAGCAAGGTCAAATCCATCCGCTATTAGTTCCCTCCCCCAATGCTCATACATCTTTAGATATATAGTTTCAAAAAAGCTCCGTGGACTTTTAATCTCCCAAGACCAAGGTAAACAAAAATAATCATCTTGATGATGAATAATTGTTTCAAAGTCATAATCCGTATCTGCCAATGCAATACCCAATACTCTCATCAGTTCGTATTTATGACCTAATGAAAACTTAAGTAACCTTCCGCCATTAAAGAATTTTTCTTCAAGTAGCTTACACAGCTGTTCAGTATCATTAGGGTCAAAATTACTCAAGTATTCACCCAGCGTTTCTTCACGATCATACACATCAAAATCGCCAAGGAAATACGCTGGAGTGACTACAAAATCAACATCACTATCTGGAAACTTTAAACTCATTTTAATTTCTCACGGTGTTGGGTAACCAGTAAAGGGCTGGCCAGTTCCAGCATCAAAACGAATAGTCCAATTTGTATAATTTGGATTGAAATGAGGCTGACTCAAGTTTTGACGATTCTTAGTAAATCCCCAACCGACAGTATCATTATACGTCCCCGTTACAACAGGATTACCCTGACGATCAAATCCATTGTATTTAGGTAGCCCTCTAGCCTCTCTCGTTATTCCTTCATTAATGACATTTCGCTGGGTTTGCCAGTCCTTGAATTGAGAACTGGGTTGAGGGAATCTACCGGGGACTCCAGTCCTTGGGTGAGTGCCGTCTATTGCTCTACCTGCCAAATTTGGTCTCAACGGAATATCTGGACCATGTTTATCCACGAAGTGAGGGTTTAATCCAGGATAACTCTGGCCCAAGTTCGCTTCATAGTTTCTAACCCAGTTTTCGGCATTTACTTCAGCTTTTTGGGCGATAAGCTGCTGCCTTTCAGTACGACTTAAATGACCATACTTCTCCTTGAGTGCAGCAGATCTAGCTCTTGCATCTAACACAACATTAGGTGTCGTGTTTGGAACAACTGAGCAAGGCCAAGTTGTTCCTCATTCAGCACAACTCAAATTCTATAAGCTACTGTTGCTCCAGCACTTTCATCAACCTCAAATTTCAACTCGGGGTCCTCAAGACCCGTTATAACAAACGGTATGAACAGCCTTTCCAGTTTTTTATTCTCAAAGAATGAGAACTGGCAGACCAAAGACACATCGTTTCTCAAACGTTCATCATCTGATGACAAGGAAATGAGTTCCATAAGCCGACCGGTGCTATCCGTGAAATCAATCGCAAAGTGTGCAGGAACTGGACTCATTCGAGAACTACCAATCCTCACATACTCTCTAGACTTGAGTTTTGCAAGCAAACTATCGGCTTCTTCATTGCTAAAGCTCTCGTCTATTGGCTCATCACTTACCTGACCATCAGAAACAACTACGCAGTTTTTTTGTGAGGATAAACTCTGTAAAAGCTTATCCCACATACCATCAATCGAATTTGGATCTACTGGCATATACATAATTAGTTGCCTCCTACGGTTGTGGTATCGACTTTGCCGCCATATGGCCTCTGATAATACCTATCAATGATGTAGTTTTTCTCACTTAGGTAATTCTCAATGAGAGTTCTTCTTGCACTTGTATCGCCAATTTCCCTAGCCGTACGAATCTCACCCAAATACTGCCTCCTTTCTGTGGAAAGAATCAGCTCAGGTTTTTTGAAGTACTCGATATATCGTGGAGAACCTAGTGCTTGGTGATCCAAGAAATGCCCATATTCATGCCTCAAAGCTGATATCGAGAACTCATTTGGCAAAAGTATTTCATTGCCCAATGGCCCTCCAGCCGTATTTGGAGAGAATGCTATCGAATCATCACCATATTTAATTGAGACATTATTTACTTCAAGATCGTTAATTATGGCTTTGTACTCAGCAGGGTGACTTAGCTGAGCCGGTCCCATTGAGTCCAACAATGGATCTGCTTGAGAGTTAAACCTCAAACTATTGTTGTTTGGAACAACCTTTCCCGCCCCCCGCATCATACCCACAGCGGGAGCACCCGACAACGCTAGCCCTGCCGCATCCAACGCCAGATCCCGGGCCGAGGCACGTTTCAAACCTGCCGGCATTTTATCACTGTTCACGGTCAGAATATTACTGACCAGGCGCTCACCTTCTGCCAACCCGCCTATATAGCCCGGGCCGCCACCGTAGGCGCTGCCTTCCGGATCCTGGATCGCGGCTTCCA
>NZ_RCHM01000046.1:0-344143 GCF_003671475.1 Ketobacter sp. GenoA1
CGGCTGCGGGCTGCGTATTCCCACTGCGCCTCAGTCGGCAAATCCATCGGGTAGCCAATCTGCTCACCCAACCACTGACAATAAGCTCGGGATTCATGCCAGGTCACACCATCCACTGGATAATTTGGCCCTGCATAGGTTTCACTTCTATAACGTAGTAATGGTTTTTCTCGGCCTGTTACCTCGGCAAAAAGGTCATACTCCGCAAAAGTCACCTCATACTTCAATATACTGTAATTACTCAAGGTGACCTGATGCACCGGGAACGCGTCCGCATCCGGACCAAAAATCTGCTGCTGACCGTTCTCGTCAACGTACCCCACATCCCCCATCATGAAGGTTCCGCCTTCGACAAACACCAGGTTATCCAGGGTCCGTTGCTTGAGAGCATTGATTTCTTCAGTAGGCGCGCACGCTGCCATGCAGACTAGGGCTAAGACAGCTACCCACCTCAAGGTGTTTCCCTAAGGGTTGTAATTGGTTCAGGGTGATTGGCAACGCAGCGGATACCGATGCCCGCTCCGGTGTTGTCGGGTTCTCTCACCGCTCGAACATACAGGGTTATTTGCCCTCGACCACCTATGATTCCTGAACCTCTTGTCACTTTAGAATCTGAGTATTTTGGCATTCCCTCGTCAAATATCGGATCTATCAAGGCATGATCCTGATAAAGGTGCCAAGCATCCACTGTCCACTCATCCACGTTGCCGGTCATATCATGAATACCCAATGGATTGGGTGGCCAACTGCCTACCGGCATTTCACGTTTATTCTCTTTCGCATCCCTAATATTTCTTCCCGGCTCAAACTCACCGTTGTCCGTGGCATAGGCAACCGCCTTACCCCGGCTGCGGGCTGCGTATTCCCACTGCGCCTCAGTAGGCAAATCCACCGGGTAGCCAATCTGCTCACCCAACCACTGACAATAAGCTCGGGATTCATGCCAGGTCACACCATCCACTGGATAACTTGGCCCTGCATAGGTCTCACTTCTATAACGTAGTAATGGTTTTTCTCGGCCTGTTACCTCGGCAAAAAGGTCATACTCCGCAAAAGTCACCTCATACTTCAATATACTGTAATTACTCAAGGTGACCTGATGCAGCGGGAACGCGTCCGCATCCGGACCAAAAATCTGCTGCTGACCGTTCTCGTCAACGTACCCCACATCCCCCATCATGAAGGTTCCGCCTTCGACAAACACCAGGTTATCCAGGGTCCGTTGCTTGAGAGCATTGATTTCTTCAGTAGGCGCGCACGCTGCCATGCAGACTAGGGCTAAGATAGCTACCCACCTCAAGGTGTTTCTCTAAGGGTTGTAATTGGTTCAGGGTGATTGGCAACGCAGCGGATACCGATGCCGGATCCGGTATTATCGGGTTCTCTCACTACGCGAACATATAGGGTTATTTGCCCTCGACCACCTATGATTCCTGAACCTCTTGTCACTTTATGGGAGGCATATTCTTGATACTTAACCGTTTCATAACGAGGGTCATTTTTTGGTTTATCGTTGTAAGGGTGCCACCAATCTAACGTCCACTCATCCACATTACCGGTCATATCGTGTATACCCAATGGATTGGGTGGCCAACTGCCTACCGGCATTTCATGCCATATTTGCTTTGCATCCCGAATATTTCGACCTGGTTCAAATTTCCCATTATCCGTGGCATAAGCAACCGCCTTACCCCGGCTGCGGGCTGCGTATTCCCACTGCGCCTCAGTAGGCAAATCCATCGGGTAACCAATCTGCTCACCCAACCACTGACAATAAGCTCGGGACTCATGCCAGGTCACACCACTTACTGGATAATTCGGCCCTGTGTACTCTTCTTTCCTGAACCGCTGAGAAGGAATGTCTCGCGCTGTTACCTCAGCGAAAAGATCGTAGTCTGCATAGGTGACCTCGTATTTGAAGATACTGTAACTGCTCAAGGTGACCTGATGCACCGGGAACGCGTCCGCATCCGGACCAAAAATCTGCTTCTGACCGTTTTCGTCAACGTACCCCACATCTCCCATCATGAAGGTTCCGCCTTCGACAAACACCAGATTATTCAGTGTCCGTTGCTTGAGGGCATTGATTTCTTCAGTAGGCGCGCACGCTGCCATGCAGACTAGGGCTGAGAGAGCTACCCACCTCAAGGTGTTTCTCTAAGGGTTGTAATTGGTTCAGGGTGATTGGCAACGCAGCGGATACCGATGCCGGATCCGGTGTTGTCCTGGTCTCTCACTGCGCGAACATACAGGGTTATTTGCCCTCGGCCACCTATGATTCCTGAACCTCTTGTCACTTTCTGGTCGGACTTAAACTTCTCATATTCATCATTCCTCGGATCCGTTACTGCACCAGGCCTGTACGCTCTCCAATAATCCACTGTCCACTCATCCACGTTACCCGTCATATCATGAATACCCAATGGATTGGGTGGCCAACTACCTACCGGCATTGGGTGCCATATTTGCTTTGCATCCCGAATATTTCTTCCCGGCTCAAACTCGCCGTTGTCCGTGGCATAGGCAACTGCCTTACCCCGGCTGCGGGCTGCGTATTCCCACTGCGCCTCTGTAGGCAAATCCATCGGGTAACCAATCTGTTCTCCCAGCCACTGGCAATACGCTCTTGATTCATTCCATGTAACACCTTTCACCGGATATTCTCGCCCGGTATACACCTCCTTTCGGAACCTCTGCATCGGCTTCTCCCGCCCTGTGACATCAGCGAAAAGATCGTACTCAGAAAAGGTAACCTCGTACTTCAATATACTGTAATTACTCAAGGTGACCTGATGCACCGGGAACGCGTCCGCATCCGGACCAAAAATCTGCTTCTGACCGTTCTCGTCAACATAACCCACATCCCCCATCATGAAGGTTCCGCCTTCGACAAACACCAGGTTATCCAGGGTCCGTTGCTTGAGAGCATTGATTTCTTCTGTAGGCGCGCACGCTGCCAACACGCTGAAACACAGCGCGAGGACGCCAAAACGCGGCCATATATTTGGTATTTTCTGTACACTCACTTTGGTAACCCGCTAATAAACTGCTCTAGACGATCCCAATCTTCCGGATCGTTTAGGAGCCTTGACTTTAAGAAATGGGCATTCTGCATAACACGTTCTGCCTTATTAACCGGATCCGCTTTGGGCGTCACCTGGGGCACCAACTCACCACCCTGTATCTCACCAAGGTGCTCTAAAGTTTCCCGCCAGTCACGCCGGCTGACCACCCCCTCCTCGATCAGGATCAGCGCTGCCTCCTCCCGCTTTTTGTTAACATCAAACTCCACCAAATTGCCAAGGTATTCATCCGTTCCGACTTCAACCGTCATCAGATCATACAGGATTCGGCCTTTGCTTTCTGGAGTCAGGTATTTTAACAGTTCCGGTTTTTGGTGCAGCGTATCAATCAAGGTCTCAGTTTGCTCCCCAATAACTTTTTGCTGTTTCCACTCAGCTAAAAGTTCATCCGTATACTCCAAAGCATCAATTAGCACCTCAACACTTTTTCCAACAGCAAACGCCGGCCCGGCCCAGATGTTACCTTGTTGCAACATCCTCCAGGCCCAAGCGCTATACAGATCAAACACATCCAAACCGGATTCATCTTTTTCTTTCTCAAAAATATCCAGATAACTGAAGTTGTGTCGCTTAAGCTCGCCGTGAATCAACGTAATGAATGCCCAACATTGACCCACACCCACAGTGATATTGAGCTGGCCACCGCACCCTGGGCCCAGGCACGCTTCCGCCTTCATTTTAATCACAAAACGGCTGCTATCCTGATCAAACCCTACCTTAAATTCGGCCGTGGCCCCAATGCCCAGCATACCCGTCAATGTATAACCGGCACTGCCCAGGGCGCCAAACTGTGGCGGCTGGTGAGACTTGCCTGGGGCCGGGTCTTTGGGTGGGGGCCGCCAATCCACCGAGGCACGCATGCCCAGCTCGGCTTTGGCACCGGCAAAGGCACCGGCATTGGCCCCTGCCTCCAGGGCGCCTTTTGCCTGCACAATGGTTTTGTCGCTGACTTTACCCGCCCGACTTTCATCGCGCACCGCGCCCACCACCGCCAACATACCTTGCGGCGCAGCCAGGGCGATCTCACCCCCCAAGTTAACGTTTGCACCGGCCCAGGCGCTGATACTGCCTTCGAAGGTGGCCCGCATTTCCCCCAGATAAAGTTCCACCTCTTTCTCAACGACTTTCGAATGCTCGCGATCGATTTCCCAGGCGATGAAATCGCATCGGCGATTTTCGAAAATTTCCTGATCGGTTGCTACCGCTGGCGCCGTTTCACCTTTGCTGATATAGGGCGTACTGAATAACCTAATATTGCTCAGCAAATTGTAATCCCAGGTGATTCGGGTCTGGTTCTGCTGGCTGGCGTACAGCCTGAGGGCTTCGGAGTATTGCTCGATCAAACGCTGCAGCTTGGTTTTTGGCTTACCATTGCGGAAGCTGGGGTGTGGCGTATCCCATTGGGCCTTGCTTAAAAACAGCATGCTTTGCAACTGCGGCAATACCTGCTGCCGCATTTCTTCCAGATTTGGAACCTGTTGTTTGATCTGGTCCACCAGGGAGGCCTTGGTTTCCGAGCGGCCGACCAAGTCCCAGTTGACTGCCGCGGGAATACTGCCACTGCGAATCAGGATAACATAGGCCATAAAATCCACTTCCGCCCGGCCCCAGTGGCCGCTTCTAAAATGACCGATCCAGTTTTCCAGTTTCTGGGCGATAAAATCCGCCACAATGGCGGCACGGCGCTGGCCTAACCTGTCATTATAATCGTTCGATCCGGTGGCACTGGTGTGCCCCACCACCTGGATAAACAGATCCCTGCGCCCGGCATCGGTATTGGTGCGGTTCACCGTTTGCGCCAACACCTCCCAGTGCTGCAGCATGGCAAAAAGATTGTCTGCACCGGACGGCGTGAGCAGGCTGTCATCCACCGCAAAGTAAGGTGTGTCCGCCCGCTGGTTGAAGTTGTTTTTTCTGTAATCGATTCCGGCGCTGTTGCCGTAGGGCTTAGGTACAATTTCTTCGGTTTTAACTTTGATTTTTGGGCGCAGGCCATGGCCTTCACTATTGGGAAACATAAACCGGCCTTCGGCCTTGGCCTCGGCCAGAGCCGCATCAAATGAGGCATCCGCGCCCACTGCCAACTTGCCCTTTTTCAGCAGATCAAATTCGGCTTTTACGGTGGCGCCCAGGGTATAACGCATAAACTGGGCTCCGGCGCTGGCATCCCAGCAAGTCGGGGGGAGAGGCTTGCGTGCTATCAGGTCTTTGTAATGTTCTCTCCCCTCTTTACCGCAAACTGTTTTATAGGGCACATCGCGCAAATCAAGGTATAAGTCAGAACTCTTACCCCAAATATCCCCCACCATTCTCTTCACAAAATCCCAATCCTCCGGCAAAAAATAGTTGGCGGGATTGGTTTCGCTGCGGCTGGTGGTTTTATCCAGTGCCTTTAGGGCGTCATCACGATACTGCTCATAACGCTTCCAGGACGCGTTGGCATCCTGGTTGATCTTTTCGATCCAGTTGTCGATCAGTGCGTAATTGTCTTTGGTGAGAAACGCTGACAGCGTCGGCAGCAGCGTCTTGATCAGGCGCTCTGAAGGAATCTGACCGGTTGTCTCACCCTTGGCCAGTTTCCAATCCTTGGCGATCTTGGTTTTAACCTTGCCAAAGGTTTCGATGACTTTGTCACGATTCAGCTCACCGGCCTTTTTACTCCCGTCGGCTGCCTGATCCGCCTGGGTATAGCGCCAGCCCTTAAGGGAATCCTCAACTGGTTCTGCGTTGATGACTTCGCTCAGTGCGCCTTTTATGGTGCCGGGCATCTGGTACAGGTGGCCTGGCCTGGCTTTGTACTTTTCCACGAAGTCTGCCGGGATCAGGGAGTATTTGGCGGCACCAATGCGCATCATTTCCTGCAGCCCAACACGGCCTTTTGCCAGGGGTGCCAGTTTCTTTGTGCCCGCACTGCCATCTCCAGCCACGGCCTCCGCCAACGCGGCACGCACACCATCTTGTGCCTGCAACAGATTACGGTGATCAGATCCGGTTTGGGTGCGGGCTGCTTCTAACTGTTCTGCAGCCTGATCCAGTTTTTTATCCAACGCTTCCAACTCAGCCAGGCCTGGCTCATCCAGTACCAGAATGATATGTTCATTGGGGCAATATAGGAGCTCATAGATTTCACCGGGTTGTGTCAGAACCAGTGTATTCTTGCTGCCATAGGCAACATTCAGCTCTTTTGGTGCTGGAGTCGGAGCTGTCATAACGTATTCCCTGTCTTATTCCCTGTCTTATTCAAGCGGTTCAGCAGCCGTATTCCCGTTCCACGGCGCCATAAAGTGATGCCGATATTTGGCCCGTTACCGGCAGATCGTTTGCCTGTTCAAAGGATTCAATACCGGCTTTGGTTTTGTTGCCGTAAATGCCGTCCGCCACACCGCAATCGTGGCCAAGGCTGTTCAAACGTGCCTGAATACCCGACACCGGATCGAGAAATCCCGGCTTCACTATAAAGCGGTGGCTGGGTTGCTCCGCGGCCGGATCGGCATACACATTAAGCGGAAATTCCTCTATGTCCGTTTTCTTCACCACAATCTGAACTTCTCCGCTGTGATTGCTCACCCGGGTTTGCGAACGGCCGTCCAGTTGGAAATCCACCGCCACATTGGGCATTGGCCGCCCGCCATGATCCGTCAGACGAAACACCAGCGTCTGTGGCTCCCCTTCTTTCACCACAAAACGGTGCTTGGCACCGGTGCGTACGTACACTGATTTCTGTTTTTGTTCCGGAATGAAAACTTCATCACCGGCAAACAGGATGTTGGGATTGGGCCGCCGTTTACGCAGTTGCGCGTTATCCGCATGGTGGTAGATATCACGCCAATTGGCGATCTTATGGCGGCGGGCAATCTTCGCCAGGTTTTCGCCGGGCTTTACGATGTGAATGGTCGACATGAATTTAATCCTGTGGCATGACTCGTTCCGTATCAGTCCCAAGGATCACTGTCCGGGAAGCTGACCTGACAATCACCCGGCGGCATTCCCTGTATACGCGCAATTCCCTGAGCATCCGTGGTACCTGTGTACTCCTTACCGTTTTTATCCGTGATGCGGTATTGGGTATTGGCCAGCGGCTGACCGGACTCCGTCTCTAACTGCACACTCACCCAACTGTTTTCCGCCTCCAGAGCGGCAACGGTGGCGGTGGTATCCCGACCCGGTACCGCAATCCGCGGCAACGGTGCATTCGGGTTGGCTTGGCCGCCCTCAACCGATTCCACAGTCACTACTTTTTGCACCACAGGTGCGGTGTTGGGTAATGCCGGGGCACTGGCCTTACCGGGCTTGTCACCCTGGTCAGCAGGCTTGGGTGCCTGCGGCGCGGTGATCGTTGCCGGTTTAGCCGGGGTGGCGGCGCCACCGGTATTGATGCGCACCATGGGCCCCTTGATGGTGACGCCACTGGGGTCCAGCTTCACCAGGCCTCCCCCGGCTTTCAGGGTCAGCTCCACTCCCGCTTCAATCACCAGCGACATGCCGGCTTTCAGCACAACATCCTGCCCTGCCTGTTCGGTATGGGAGCCATTGATGCTTAACTGGGCCGTTTGGCCGATGTTTTGCGACAGGTTTTGGCCCACCTTGAGGTTGTGATTTTGCTTCACCGTGGTGTGCTGATCTGCCGCCACCCGCTGGTTCAGATTATTGCCCACTGTGTTGTGCAGTTCGTTGCCGACCCATTCCTTCCAGTCATGGCGCACATACAGATCCAGGTTTTTCTCGGCGTGCAGGTAAATTTGCTCCCGGCCTTTTTTATCGTCAATGCGCAGCTCGTTAAAGCCCCCGCCACCGGGGCTGCTATCGCTCTTGAATGTGGTTCGACTGTCATTGGCGGGCAGCGCATACGGGGTGGCGTTGGCACCGTTGTAAACCGTGCCGGTGACCAGGGGCCGGTCCGGGTTGCCTTCGAGAAAGGCCACGATCACTTCCTGCCCCACTCGGGGGATCACCATGGCCCCCCACTCGTTGCCGGCCAACCCCTGACTGACCCGCAGCCAACAGGAGCTGGTTTCATCGTATTGCCCTTCCCGATCCCAGTGAAACTGGACTTTTATGCGGCCATGTTCATCGGTGTAGATCTCTTCTGCCGCCGGGCCGGTGACAAAGGCGGTCTGACTGCCGTGCACGGTGGGGACAGGGGTCTCGGCCAGCGCCCGGAACGGTACCGTGGCGGGTATGGCACTGAACTCGACACTGAAACGGGTGCCCTCACTGCTGCTGCCCTCCTCCAGTGCCTGGGGTTGGCGGCCCTGCACCCGCACTGCGGTCAATGTGTGCTCTGAGTTCAGCGTCTGCTGCGGGTGATCTTTGATACTGAAGCGGGCACCGGGCCACAGCCGCTGGCAATCGCTTTCCCCTTCAATGCTACGGGTGCGGGCCTGATGGGCCTGCAGTTGCCGCTTTGCATACCGGGCACCTTCGGCAGGGTCAGTAAAGTGACCCCGATAGTGATACTGCTCCAGGCCGGCATACCCCCCCTGCCGCTCACTCTGCTCCAGGCGCAACCGGGTCTTCTCAAATGAGTAATCCCGCAGCGTCACACTGCCTGCCTGGATACTGGCGTGGGCGCGCAAATCATAGATGGACTCCTGATCCGAGACCATGCCGGTGCGCTCTTTGTAACGCAGTGTCGACAGACCTTTAACGGGTTGGAAGCGGCCATTGTGATCGGTGATCACCAGCACATGGCGATCAAATTGATGTTCAAAGAAATAGAAGATGCCCTCCTGTTCCATCAGGCGCTGGATGAAATCGAAGTCGGTTTCCCGGTACTGGGTACAATACTCCCGCGGTGGATAACGCCCTCTCAAATCAAAGCTCACATCCTGGCCCTGGACATTGGCCTCTTTCAATACTTGCTTGAGGATGTCCGGCACGGATCGTTGCTGGAAGATGCGCAGGTTGCTGCGATACTGCAGAAACGTCAGTTTGGGCACCAGCCGTACCCGGTACAGGGTATAACGGTGGCCGCTTTCCCCTTGTTGCAGGTGCTGAATCTCGCCATGCAAATACTGAGGATGACGTTCATCAAACAGGGTCAACAGGCCGTTCTTGCCAACCAGGGTTTCCTGTTTGAGAGCGGGGTTTTCACAGGCTAATTCAACGTCACAGGTGAATACGTCAGAAACCGCCGCTTTAATGTCAAAACCCACCACGCGCAGGGCCTCGGGCAGGCTGGGAATCTGGAATAAAAAGCGAGTCACATTGGCAGGTACGGTCATGGGGTCAGCACTTGAATTTTGTTAGCCTAGCCAGGATCTGTTCACACTGATTTGTACAGAGCCTGTTTTCCATAAAGACAGCGCCACAACAAAAATAGAGGCCGTTATGACCGATTACCGCGATGAAGCCGTCGCCCCTGAGACCAGCATTGAAGAGTTCCGCAAGATCGTGGAAAGCCGCCGCTCCGTGCGCCGCTTTACGGACGACCCCGTGCCCGATGCCGTGGTGGAAGACTGCCTGGATCTGGCCATGCTGGCCCCCAATTCCTCCAACCTGCAGCCCTGGGAGTTTTACGTGGTGCGCGATGCGCAGGTGAAAGCCCGGCTGGCGGAAGCCTGCCTGGGCCAGAACGCGGCAAAAACCGCCCAGGTGCTGATTCCCATTATTGCCCGCCCGGATACATGGAAACAGAACAGCCTGCGTAACCTGGACTACTGGCCGGAAGAAACCATGCCCAAGATCATCAAAAACTACTACTCGAAGATTGCCCTGTTTCACTACAACCCCGGGCCGCTGGGATCATTTGGGCTGGCGAAAAAGGCCCTGGGCCTGGTGGCGGGATTAAAGCAGGCGGTGCCCCGCGGGCCCTACGGCGTCAACGAGATGAAAACCTGGGCGGTTAAATCCACCGCCCTGGCGGCGGAAAACATGATGCTGGCATTCCGGGCTCACGGTTACGACACCTGCCCCATGGAAGGTTTTGACGAACGCCGGGTACGCAAGATTCTGGATTTGCCCGGTGACGCCATCGTCACCATGATCCTGGGGGTTGGCAAGCGGGCAGAAAACGGCATTTATCACCGCCGCTACCGCTTTCCACGGGAGGAGTTTATCCACCGGATCTGATCTGCTGCGCCAAGCAGGGGGGAACACCAGGCCCAAAGCACACACAGCAACAGACTCCACCGGCAAACACTGGAGAACAGCCAGGGATACCGGGTATAAACGGTGTTGCCCGCCGCCGATGAGTGGGGGATATTCACCAAATAGCCACCGGCTTGCTGGGCGGGGGTCAGGCTGAGGATCTCACCCGTAGGCGCGATCACAGCAGAAGGTCCATTATTCATGATATGCACCATAGGCAGGCGATTCTCCACCGCCCGCAGGGCCCCGCCGTATAAATGCTGAAAGGGTTCCCGGCTGCGACCAAACCAACCGTTACTGGAAAGCACCGCTAAAATCGTGTTGGTGGGGCGGTACTGAAGGCGCTTTGCAACCTCTTCACCGAACATGACTTCAAAACAGATCAGCGGGGCCACGTTCGCAAAACCCAGATCAAAGAACCCGGCTTCCTGCCCCGGCATAATGCGATCGGTAAAACCGCCGAAGAACGCCGACCAGATCG
Source organism: Ketobacter sp. GenoA1 (assembly GCF_003671475.1). NCBI lineage: Bacteria > Pseudomonadati > Pseudomonadota > Gammaproteobacteria > Pseudomonadales > Ketobacteraceae > Ketobacter > Ketobacter sp. GenoA1. The sequence goes on from NZ_RCHM01000046.1 coordinate 10,654, forward strand.
GCTCCAACACCGGCAGTTGATCAACCAGAGGCAGATACTCACCAAAGGCCACCCGCAGCATTTTGTAGTGCACACCCACTTCGGCCCCCTGTTGATCCAGCAATACCGCTCCATTTTGCATTGCAGCAATCGACCCACTGGTGTGCTGGCGCATATCCTGAAACAGCAGCGGCACAGACAGGCGCCGCACGTGCTGCTGGAACGCCCTGCGAATGGCGGCCTGATCCAAATACCCCTTATAACGCGCTTCCGGCCAGAGAACCCATTGCGCGCCCTGATCGACCAGCGAATCGGTCAACGCAAGCGCCGCAGGATACGTGCGGCTGTAGCCCGAAGGTGACGGCAGGTAGCGGCGATCAGGCAACTCATTAGGCTGCACCAGCCCAACCCGCACGCTGGGCCAGGTGGGCATCCGCGGCTGCCACAGGGACAGCGCATAAAAACCATAGCCGAACCAGGCAACCAGAATCAAACCCGCCACCGCGTAGCGCCCCCGCTGCAGGGGCGGTTGCGGCCAAGACACAGACTGCGCCAGCACCGTATTACACAGCACCATCACTGCGGCCAACGCCTGTTCACCCAGCAGATCGGTTGCTTGCAGTGCCAACGGGAAGGCGATCTGCGTGCCCCCCAGATAGGGGGAGAACAGCATGGGAAACTCATGGATAAAAACACTGAACACTAAGGGATAGATCAGCAGGCCCGGCAAACCGCCGCGCCGGCGTAGCCACCCGCACAGCAGACTTGCCAAAGCAAAAAGCTGGGCGCTGTAGAACCAGAACACACACCCGACAAAAAAACTGGGAACCGCCCCCAAGCCCTTCAGCAGATGAACAAACGGCGTGATCCAGTGGCCCGCTACGATTACAAAGCCCAGACCAAACAGCAGCCCCATGACGTACTGCTGCCAAGAATTGTCACTGCGATTAAGCTGCCATATCAACGGGGCCAGGGCACACCAGGCCACCCAAAACAATCCGGTGAAAACAAATCCGCTGCCCAGCAGCATTCCACTCACAGACACCAACAGATACCCGTACACAGATCGATTCAAGGGCGGACGCCTCTGGCGGAGACCACATCGAGCAACGCATGCTGTGACGGGAATAACTGTTGTGCCGTTTGCCTGCCAAAGTGCTGATGCTGCAGGCGGATTAAACGCTGCAATTGTTGAACTCCGCTCACTTGCCGGCGGCCCTCGCCTTCAGCATCCAGCAGGTATTGCCGGTAACGGACCAATAAAGAAGTGAGTTCCTCTCCATGCAACGGATTAATCCGCGCAGACAACCACTTAATACGATCGAACTGCCTGCTGGAAAGTGTGTCAGGAAATGCCAGTACAGCCTGACGCAGTGCGCGCTCTGTGTGCTCCGACAGTGCTACCCCGCTGGGCGTATACTCAATGGTCAGCAACGCCGTTTCGATGGGTTCAAAATCCAATGGATGGACACTGGATTCATCGGCTTGGACTGCCTTGTCGAATTGCGCCTGCTGCAGCTGGTAATACGTCACAGCAAAGCCAACAAAAAAAATCAGCACCAGACTGGGAACAATGGTGGCTGTTGCGCTGCACCAGAGTTTCATTACCATAGATTCAGGTGACTCAATCGAGCCTGCTCATCCGGTTTGAAGTTGTAATCCACCAACGCCTGAATTTGTTGCTGCACCTCCTCTTTAGGGTACCCCGCCGCTTCGATAACCGCTTTCTCAGACTGAAAGGCATAATACCGCGCCTCCCATTGATCAACCTCAAACTGATCACCGGCATAACGTATTTGCAGTGCCTGTTGCTGCGCCTTTTTTTGTTCCGCCGACAAAGACGTATCCTGCTCCAGGGCTATGGCTTCCAACATGTAATTGCCGTTGGCGTTCTCGACCCGAAACAAATCGGCCGCAACACCATCACCCAGATACATTGCCTGTAATCCCTGCAGTTCTTCCATCATCAGCAGCTCATCCCCCGGCGCTACCGACGCAAACAGGGATTGCCGCGCGCGCAGATAATCGTGAAAGTTTTCAATGATGGTCGCCACCTGCTCACTCACCTGTGTTGGCAGGGATGATTTCACAATGGCGATAAAATCCTGTAATTCCTCTGCAGTGAATAACCGCTGCCCGTGGGCGAATGCAGCGTTCAAGGATTGCAACGCTGCATGATTGGCAATCACAGTGCCATTCCGATCCAACGCAATATTCCGCAATGCGCTGCGTATACGCTCACGATCAAACTTGAGGGATGATTGCGCTTTGTCGTCCACTGAGGATGAAGTTGCTTCGAACTCTGTCCAGGCATTACCCACCGTAACAAGCACTTCATTGGCTTGTGGAGTATTGGTTTGCGGAGCCACCGCAGGCACAGACTCTAGACCAAGGATCTGACTCTGTTGGTTGGATTCTTTATCAACAAACCACACGTGATTTATCACGAACCCAACACCCAAAAACAAGAGCGTTAATAGCAAATGATATAACGAATTCCGTTTCATATTTCTTTATCTTCTTGTTGTTATCTCTACTGTCACCATCATATCCGGAACATGCCTTTCTTCGCGGCCAAAAAGCAAAGCGAATCGGACAGGCCATGTATATCACACATGTGATTCCTGTAACCCCGTGCAAGTATTCCCAGCGTGTTTGCGCAGACACCCCAATCCGACTTTGTTGTATTGGCGCGCTTGAAACCGACGCGATGTCGTTTCGAACCACCAATAAAGCCTGCAATTAACGAAAAGAATCAAGGCACTTATATGAATACCTATTTATTAAGAATCCTTTCAATCTGTCTTTTTGCCGGTTTGTTTAGCATGCAAGTACAGGCAATAACACCCGACCCTGACCCTGATCCTGATCCGGATCCCGATCCCCCCTCCACCTGTTCCAACTGCTATCAACGTGGGCCCAATCCAACGGCATCCGCACTGGAAGCGGATAGCGGTCCCTATAGCGTGCGCACAATCAACGTTTCTTCCTGGGTATCCGGGTTTGGCGGAGGTACGATTCACTATCCTGTGGGAACAGAAGGCACCATGGGCGCGATTGCGGTGATCCCCGGTTACGTCTCTTACGAGCGTTCCATCAAGTGGTGGGGGCCGCGCCTGGCTTCCTGGGGATTTGTCGTCATCACCACCGACACCAACACCATTTATGATCAGCCCGATAGCCGCGCGGATCAACTGAGCGCAGCATTGGATTACGTCATCAGCCAAAGTAATTCTTCAAGGAGTCCAATCTATGGCATGGTGGACGCCAATCGTTTGGGCGCAATGGGATGGTCCATGGGTGGCGGTGGCACCCTTAAATTATCCACTGAACGCGAACTGAAAGCGGCTATCCCCCAAGCCCCCTACTACGCGGGGTTCAATCCGTTTGATGAAATCACCACGCCCACACTCATCATTGCCTGTGAACTGGATGTCGTCGCTCCCGTCGCTCAACATGCGTCACCGTTCTACCGGGAGATTCCCGGCTCCACCGCCAAAGCATTTCTTGAGATCAACGGCGGTGATCACTTCTGTGCCAACAGCGGCTATCCAGACGAGGACATACTGGGCAAGTACGGGATTGCCTGGATGAAGCGCTTTATCGATGAAGATCGCCGCTACGACCAATTCCTGTGCGGCCCCAATCATGAGGCAGATCGAAGTATCTCCGAGTATCGCGACACCTGTAATTACTGAGACTCGCCGGTGAGGAGTGGGGATAAAGTGCTGTTCCCCACTCTCTTCTGCCGTCTGATCAACCGCCTTGCAATAATAAACCAATCGGTCTATTATTGCCTTCATGAGTAGCAAAGGCCAACAAACACAGGAAAAAATCCTCTCCGCCACTTTGGACCTGATCGAACGCCAGGGCTTCCACAACACGGGGCTGCAGCAGATCATCAAGGCCAGCGGTGCGCCCAAGGGGTCACTTTATTTTCATTTCCCGGACGGCAAGGATCAGATTGTGGCGCTGGCCCTGGAACAGGGCACCCAGCTGATCGGCAGTATGATCGAACACGCGTTCAACATGGCCGACAACCTGGAGGTGGCCGTGGGCTGGTTGTTCGATGGGTTATCCGTGCGCCTGCAGAGTTCGGCGTTCGAGAAAGGCTGCCCGGTTGCCACGGTGGCACTGGAGGTCAACGAACAACACCCCGATGTGCTGGAGGCCTGCAGAAAAGCCTTCGACCAATGGCAAAGCGCCATCACACTGGGTCTGCAGGCCAAAGGCATGAGCAACGAACGGGCAGCCAGTGAGGCGGCCCTGATGTTATCCCAACTGGAAGGTGCAATGATGCTGGCCAGAATCCGGCGCTCACGAGAGCCCATGGATCAGGCACGGGATGCGGTGCTCAGCCGCCTGGCCCCGGCCTGAATTTTTTTAATCTCTTTATATATAGACTGGTCTATTATTAAAAAGGAGCACCATCATGACAAACCCAGCCAACACCATTCTGGTCACCGGCGCCAACGGCTTGATCGGCCGCTGGCTGGTACCCGCCCTGCTGAACCAGGGTTATGAAGTGATTGCCGCCATGCGCAAGGCCAACCAGCGGGAGCAGGCCTTCCGCCACTTTGTGCAACGTCAAGCCACCCGGCAGCATGAAGAAACCGACGTGCAAACCCGGTTGCAGGTGGTCAACTTTAGCCTGGAGCAGGTGGCGGATCTGTTTCAGGACCGTACCCGCAATGACAGCATCATTGCGATTCACCATCTGGCAGCGGCCTTTGACTGGGGTTTGGAGCGCAACAATACCCACCGGGTGAACGTGGATGCCAGTGAAACCCTGCTGCAGTGCGCCGCCGCACTACCCCATCTGCAACGCTTTATCTGGGTGGGGGGCTATCGGGTGGCCAACAAACCGGATGTGAGCGAGGCGCGGCTTTATAAAACCCTGGGGGCGTATGAGGCCTCGAAGCTGATCGCCCATGAGCGCATGAAGCAGAGAGCGACGGCCCTGAACCTGCCCTGGACCGCCCTCAATCCTTCTACGGTGATTGGTGACAGCCGTACAGGGGAAACCACCCAATTCATCGGAGCCGCTGAAATCATTCAACAATTATCCACCGGTAACATGCCGGCCATTCCCGGCAATCGCACAACGTTCCTTCCCCTGGTGCACGTGGACTTTGTGGCGGAATTCGCGGCGCGCCTGCTGCAGCACGATCAATCCATCAATCAGGAATACTGGTTGCTGGATGAGAACACTCCCAATTTTGCCGAGCTGCTGCAACGCTTGGCAGACCACATGGGCGTACAGGCACCGCGCCTGTTCGCCCCACTTTGGCTGCTAAAACGGGTGCCGCAATGTCTGCTGCCCAGCCCCCGGGAAACGTTGTCGTTTCTGTCTTCGGATCGCTATGACGTTACTACCACCCGGCAACTGGCACAGGAGATGGGCATTGCCGACCGCCTGCCGCTGAACAACGTGGAAGGTTGGGTGGATCACCTTATTGCGCAACAGTTTGGAGACAACCCGGCCATGGCCTGACTGTAATTCCCCCAAAATCAGGTCTATTGACAGAGCAGAAAAAGAAAACCCATACTACGCCCGGGGATACGTTGTTACTGATTCTTATTCAGCATGCGTTTAGTTACTGGGGTTGCTGCCTATTTCCCCATTTTAGTTATCTCTTTGCCGTTACAAAAATTGCCTGAACCTCCCATTATTTGAGGTCAGGCTAATTATTAAAATGGATGAATCATGAAAGTTTATCGAAAAGTCATACACCCGAGGTGGATGATGGTGCTGCTGTCGATCAGCATGTTGCCCACTTTATGCGCCTGTCAATCAACGGAGTCAACACGGGCAGACATTGCAAACAGCCCGTCAGCACAGGAGCTCACCGAGTTCCAGTGGTCACTGATGAGCCAGGGTTCACTGGTTCTGTATCAAGATAATGCTCGGTTGCTGCCTGCACGGACAACTGGCAGCGGGGTACTGGAATCCATCCCTTTGAAAATCCAGATTCAACCCTACGCGCAGCAGCACACTCTGACCGTACCGCTTATCACCATACTGTCACCTTACCAGGTTCACCCGGATGAGTGGCGGCTTGAGTTACAGCAGGATAACCGCTGGGTTGAGGCCGCTTCGTTTCGATTTAGCGAAGGCCGGTTTGTGGCTGAGATCAATGGGGAATCCGCCACCTTGTACGAATTGAACAGGGTTCGTTTTATTCAGCAATAACATCTTTATTGGGGAAAACAGCATGAAACACCTGATGATTGTGCTGGGGTTTATGTGCCTGTCATGTCCGACACTGGCCGATACCCTGTCGTTGAGCATTGATGAACTGCAAACCTGGAATGCCATAGGATCAGATGGCGAGGTGAACAGCCAAGGGGAAGCGGTCCAGGAACGCATCATGGGCAAACCGGACTTTGTCAAAGTGATCGACCTGCCGGCAAATGACGCCAACGTGGAACTTAGCAAAAAAGTCGGTTTCTTCATGGACGTAAAACGCAAAGGATTCTGCTCCGGTTCGCTGGTGGGCCCAGACCTGTTCCTGACCAATCATCACTGCATCGCGGCGGATAACGGCGGCATAATTCCAGCCACGAACATTGTTGTGTGGATGGAGTACACCAGCCCCAAAAGCAAACCAGATGCTAACTCCACGGCCCAGGCCACCCAAATCCTTTCCTACCACGAATCCCTCGACTATGCCTTGCTGAAGCTAAACAAACCGCTGGGCAACCGTTACGGCTGGCTGCAGTTGGAACAGAACCCGAACCTGGTGCAACAGATCCGCTCGGTCAAAATCATTCAACACCCCGATAGTCGCCCCAAGGAAATTGTCACCAACAATACCCAAGTCATCAACTGCCAGTCCCCCTTTACCGGCAATAAGGCGTATCTCTGCTATCTGGCCGACACCCAGGGTGGCTCGTCAGGTTCGCCGGTATTCAGTATCGACGGTGACAAAATCGTTGCGCTCCACCACCGGGGAGTGGAGGGCCGCTTTAACCTGGGCACCCGTATTCTGTTTATCGCCGAAAAAATCAAACCTTATCTGCCGGTAACCGGCACTGCCACCAGCTCCGGCACCAGCAACAATGCAACACCCGCTAAAACATCAGCCAAACCAAACCCTGCGGCAGCACCAAAGGCAAAGCCCACCCCCAAACCGGCAGACCCGCCTTCCGATACCCAAGACAACACCGGCGGCTGGAAACCCATTATATGAAAACCTTAACTCGCTATTGGATGCTGCTGCCGCTGTTGATGCTGGTATCGATAGCCGGAGCCAAACCGCAGAACAATATCATTCTTTACGGCGGCATCGGCTATACCGAGGAAGCCACTCAGCAGACGCTGTTTGATCTGTTGACCGACGGCAGTTATCGACTGGAAGACGCCACCGAACAAATGGTCATTCAACTGAACCGGGAAACCGGTGGCTTGCCTCAGCTGTCACCCTATCCCGTTGCGCTGTTGGTGGATGACGCCGAGGCCGCCATCGCCAGGGAACTGGGTAAGGAGCGTGCCCCTTTCGACTCCGTAACGAAACTGCAGCGATACTTTGATCGCGTGCTGGGTATTTTCCTGGTGGGCTCGTTTGAGCAGCACATGGGGTTCGTCTACCCCTACCAGCTAACGAATGGCAAGGTCAGGCACTCCTATCACGACTATTTCTTTACCAGTGTCACTGCTCTGCTGCTGGATCTGGAGAATGATGAGATCGTACTGTCTGCATCAGCTTTGAGCCAGGTGCACAACAAATCCGCCGCCAGCCAAATCAACAACCCGAAAGAACAGCAACAACAGTTTCTGAAAGCCTATACCCAGGCGTCGGACAAAGCGCTGGAGCGACTGGTGAGCCTGATTCAAACACGTAACCTGAACAAAATCCGGGATGAAGACCGCCACATTGTTACCGGGGTCTGGGTGAATGGCAGCAACGCCGGCCAACTGTTTCAATGGCAACAGCCTGGGGCCAGCCCGAACATGTGCAACATTCCATCCGGCTGCAAACCCGGCTCCACAGCTTGCGCCCAAATGGCGGGGCTGCTGGCCCATGGCACCACTGATGCCTTATCGGCCAAAGGCCTGATTACCCTGCCACCGCTGGGCTGGTCCACCTGGCGTTCGGACAACGCCTGGGAAGTGGCGGCCCGCTTCGCCCTGCCACAAAACCGCAAATCCCTCACCGACCGCCTGATTGATTTCTCCATCAACCCGAAACAGGCGGCCAACAAATACATTGCCACCATCGACGACATTGACTCCGCCACCAGCGCCAACGGCCAGGAGGCTCTGCTCAAAGTCGACGAATACGTTACCAACCTGAGCCTGATCAAGGCGTTTACCCCACCCGATAGCTGCACACCGCAGCGCGAGTTGGAGTTCCTGGACGACAAGGCTTTCTACGGGCTGTATCAAGCCAGTCGGGTTGAGGGCCGGGCCAAAGCCAACCCGGATCAGCAACGCCTGTTTCACCAGATCGCATTGATTAACGCACTGTCGCATTTGCCGGTTAAGGGGAACTGACATGAATTTTCGTTTTGCTCTGTGCCTTATGGCATTGTGCGGCCTGCTGAGCTTCCCGGCCCAGGCCCAGTCGGTCGCCACATTGATGCGGGTCACCATCGACGGCCGGCCCGCCAGCCGGGAAGTACTGGAAAGCAGTTTCAATTTTGAAACCCTGCTGCTGACACACCTCAGCCGTCATGGTTACGAACATGTGGATCTGACGCCGCTAAAATCCGGTTTCCAGCAACTGCGGTATTCCCACGAGTGCCCAGTGGTGGGCGGTGATTTCAGTTTTCGCAATTGTGAGAGCTTCGGCAACTATGCCGAAGCGGTATTACAGATACTAAACAACATCAAACTGGGGGTGGAAAACCAGTATCTGCCGGAGTTCACCGCCAACGACCGCATCATCATCAGTGATACCCAGATCGCCAACCTGGGCCGCAATATCCGCGTTGACATGTACCTGCGGGTGTACGACGCCGCCAGTCACAAGCTGGTAACCAACGATACCCTGCACCGGGAGCAACGCATGGGGAGCCGGGGCACACGCGAAGGTATGATCGTAAAGCTGGTGGATAGGGTGGTGGCGCAGGCCGTGGACACCCTGGCCAATGGAAGCCCCGGCAAATAGGAGCCCGGAGAAATTCTGGCTCTAAACCTGCCAATTAATCGAGTAGTTGTTAACAAGGGGGAAAACAATGAAATCTCGTCACATGATCACCAAAACTATTCTGATCGCTCTGGCTTTGGCTGCAGGCACACCCGCCTGGGCGAAAGTAAACATATTCAATACAGGTCTGGATGGGGCCTGCCTGTATATGAAAGAAAACAAAATCAAGATCGACTACCAGGACCGCATGGTGAATGATCTGCTCGATATCGCCAAGAAAGCCTGGAACGTATTCAAGAAAGACAAAACCCCACTCTGCGAAATCAACAGTCCCGCAGGTCTGCTGCTGGCGTCGGCGGACTACATTGACCGCGCCACACTCAATGCGGCACAGGGCATCGACTCCATTGAGAAAGCCCTGGGTATGAAGCAGACCCTCAGCAAAATCATACTGGAGCTGGAAAAGGCCCTGGAGGGGGAAAACCCCGCCGCGCAAATCGATGCCGACGTGATCAAAGCCACCGAGATGATCGGTAGCCGCGCCAAGGAAATCGAGGCCGAGTTGGAAAAGCGCAAAGACAAGTACCTGGGGTCCGACGAGTTTCGCCAGCATGTTGTGGAATCCCAGATTTCCCTGAACGCAGCCAACTACTACCAGGCGCAATCCGCACTGGGTGTGACCACCTTCCGTAAATACTGGATGGATGCCGATAAACAACAACGGCTGGATCTGGTATCCGCCAACAGTGCTGTGGGCATTACCTCCGAATTTGCCGAAAATCTACCGGAGCGGGCCACCGGCATGGTGGAAAACATCACCTCCGCCATCCAGCTGGCCATGGACATCAACAAGTCCCTGGATAAATCGGCGCTGAAAAAACAAAAGAACATGATCAAAAAGGCCCAACACGCCGAATCCAAAAAGGCGGTGGAGGTGGCACGCGCCATCGACCAGCGCACCACCAGCACATTCTCCCTTGCAAAACAGGAAGATAACACCAAGCAGACGGTGCTCGCAGACAAGTCCGACTGCGAACCAAAGAAGAATATGCTGACCGGACTCATCGGTACCGTCACGGAAAAAGTCACCGGACAGGAACAATCTGCGGACTGTCCGTAAAAAAAGACTCAAATCCTGCCATTTACAGGGATAACCCATTCAATCATCAGGAACCATCATCATGAAAAGATTACTGCTTGCCACCTTAATCAGTCTTGTGCCGCTTTTTGCCTTTGCCAAAGGCGGACAGGGCCTGCCCGTGATCGTCATGGCGGAAGATTCAGACCCCAACAGCGTCAAGCGCTCCAGTGATATCCACCGCCGTGTGATGACCGAACTGCAGCGCCAACTGGCCACCGATGACTGGTATGTGATTGATGAAAGCGCCATCGCCGCCAAAATGGACTGGAATTTCCGCGATCGCCGCCCCAAGGAAGAACTGATTAAAGTGGTGGACCTAGCCTGCACGTCGGAAGACGCGACCTTATGCGGCCGCGCCCTGGTGGTGTTCAAAATCCGCGCCATGGCCAAAGACTACGGCTTCGGCACCAAGGCCCAGGTGCGAATCAATGGGGATATTTATGATGTGGCCTCCAACCAATACCTGGCCGGCTGGGAGCCCCTGAAAATGGAGTTTCCCGCGCCCCGGGAATGCGCCGGTATCTGTATCGAAGAAATCGTGGGTGATCATGCCCGGGACATCGCCGCCAGCCTGGGGGATGTGTTATCCAACAAGCTGAAGTATCTGGCCCGCGACGATGTCAGCAGCAACAACGCCGATAACCGCAATGATCCCGGACTGATCAACAACATGAACTTCACGTTCCGCAACTTCTCCATGAAAGAGATTCTGGCCATTACCGAAGTGATGGAAAAGGAGTTCCCCGAGTTTGTTGATGTGCGCGGAGTATCCGGAGACGCCACCGTGTATAAGTACAACTACGCCACCCGCGCCACCAGCAAGGATCTCTATAAGTGGTTGAACATTCTGTTGCTGGACATGGGTTATGAAGAGCACGAATACCGCGTCACTGTGCGCAACGGCCGAACCTTCTCGGTGGAACAGGTCATTGCCGATCAGCGGGCCCGATCCGATCGCGAAGGTCGCTTTAACTGATCCATGACCGGTGCGGGAGATTCAACATGAAACTACGTAATATACTGCAACTCGCCGGCCTGGTAGCGGTTGTCAGTGGTTGCTCGACACAACAACCCATCGCGGCACCGGCGTCTGCCACCGGCTACCGGCAGGGGCCGGTGACCGCCGAGGGCACCGTGGTTGCCACCCGGCGCTTCCAACTGCGCAGCGCTCCCAGCATCAGCGCCAAGACTGTGGCCCTTTATCGCAAAGGTGACCGGCTTGATGCCAGCATCAGGCCCTACGATGAAATCTGGCATTTCATCGAAGTCGACAAAGGGCCGGAAGGCTACGTATTCGGCATGCCACTGCATTCAGCAAACTGATCCATCGCCACCAGCTGAAGCAGTGGGGGCACCCTGAGGAGGAAAGCGCCATGAGTAAGTATCAATGCTTTTACTGTTTTACGTGTTTATGCTGCGTGGTAAGCGTGATGCTCACCCATCAACCAGCGTACGCTGGCAACGAACTTTCGTCAGAATCTCTGGCGCGGTGGTCACAGGGAGCCCATGCCACCCCCATGCCGGATCGATTCAGCAAGCAACGAATTAAATTACTGATCCGACAGGAGGCCCGCTCACACCCTGAGCTTCCGCCGGAACTGGCTTTGGCCATCGCCAAAGTAGAGTCCGATTTTGACGCCGCCGCAGTCAGCCCCAAAGGCGCCCGTGGGGTGATGCAGATCATGCCTGTCACTGCCCGCGACGTGTTCCAACTGGACCCCGATCACCTGTGGGACCCGGTGGTTAATATTCGCACCGGGCTGCAGTACCTCACGGATCTCTATCGGCAGTACGACAACAACTGGGAAGCCGCGCTCTCCCATTACAACGGTGGCAGCCTGAAGGCAGACAACAACTACCAGCCACACTCATACACCCGATCCTACGTGGCCAGTGTGCAGCGCTGGCAACACCATTTTTCCGACACTGACACCAGCCTGGTTCAGCACCAAACGCAACAACCGGTCTTCAGCCCCCAGGCTGCTGCCATGGCCCGTCGGCTCAGGGTGCCGGTGCCCGGACACGATCTGTACGCAGGACGCTCCCCGCTTGAAATGAGAATGCAGACAATACGATCCCGCTTTCGGGAATCACTCCAACGCTGGGAACATTCATCCACCTATGGCTGGGACTGAACGATGACAGTGAGCTTTAATCTGTTTAATGAACTGTTCAACGAGACGCTGCCCATTATTGAGGATGATTACGGCATCTTCGCCACCGATTCCGAATCACATCGCCGCCGCATACTGGCCGGCTGCATCAAGACCCTGTTAACCCGGGAGCGCTTTCAGCTGTTACGGCGCTTGAGCCATTTCGTGGCGGCAATTCATCAACAGGGGCTCAATTATATCGAGTTGTTGTTTGTCACCCCCGTCAGCAGTAGCACCATCAGCCACTGCTTTTCCGGGGCAGACCAGATCCACGCTCACTATTCCGATGGCAGCTCTTTCTGCATCTATTGCGGATCCACACCGGAGCTTATCTACACCGCCAACGCTTTCGCGGAGTTATTGGAGCTGCCCGCCCTGCAGGCGCTGTGTGATCGCATCGGTTGCAATTGCAACGATCGCAACCAGGTCGATCAGATCGCCAGGGAATGGAGTGATCAGTTTGATGCCTACCGCCGCCGCCGTGGCGGTTCCAGCCACAAAGAAAAGCAGTTCAAATCAATTGTCGCCTTTTGCGACGATCAATTCGATGGCGGCCGTTACTCGCCACGGGATATTGGGCCGGATCAGCTATTAGGCTATTGGCAAACCCACTGGGCCGATCCACAGCTGAATGTTCAGCGCTACCAAAAAGTACATCAGTTACTGGTGTTGTTTGTGGATAGCTTTGCTTCCCATCTGAATCAAACGGCAGCATCCGAGCCCGGATTATTGGATGACAACAGCACCGACGAGACGGTGCTCAGCGGTGTGTCCGGCGCCGACGACTGGACTGCGCTGCACACGGAATATGAACCCATCCGTTTTCTGCTGGGGACAGGGCTGAACTCGGTCGGCTTTTTCATCGACTTGCCCTATCCGGCACACCATTTAATGCTGTCCGCGCTCCGTGCCCATTGTTTCGCGCCACTGGAAAACCGCATGATCAACGCCCGTCGCGGACCACAGGCCGAAGCGTTGATTGCGGGTATTCTGCAGCAGTTGCAGGGGGCAGAGTTGCCCATGGATTATCAGGCGATTCTACAGCGCTGCAACAAGACATCCGGTTTGTTCAGGCGTTCGGTGCAGGCGTCCATCTATCATCTGATTGTGAATGAGAACAGTGACGGCCTGCGGCTGCTGTATCTGGTGTCACCGCAACTGGGCGGTCGCGCCGGCTGGTTACGGGACCTTACCCGGATGGGCATCACAGTGCCGGAGCTGGAAGAAGATCAGGGCGACCTGAGCGCCGTGATGGAATCCATTTATCGGTCCGCTTATCGGGCCATCGCCCACCAGAATGGCGTTCCGCCGGAGCTGAACGACGCCATCACCCATTGCAAACAGGCCTGGCAGGCCTGTACCCAGTCGGGTTTCAGCCGAAAAGACAGGGACGATCCACTCATCACCGATCTGTTGTCACAGGCCAGCGATCGTTTTATCGGCGCATTAACCTATTTTGAACAGTGCCACCGCCAGTTGCTGGAACAGGTTGGCGACGTGGAACAACAACAGACCTTCGATCTAACCACCATGCACGAAAACTTCAAAACCATCTACCAACCACAGAGCGAGGCGCAGCCATCATGAACAGGCAATGGAAAGACCTCGATTCGGCTACCCGCAACCACATTCAGCAGGCATTCATTACTGGATCCCTGGTGCAGGAATGGGCGGAGCAGGTTCCCGAGATCAGCCTGCGGCAGTTGTTCGCATACGCCAGCGATCCCAACCCCGGCGAACAGCCGGCCATAGCCCGGGCCTTACGACGCGACCCCACCACCCAAACCCGCTATCAACAGGTGCTGGATGCACTGTGCGCCAATACCCTGGTGGTGGCCTCGGCGGCGGCCAGCGTTCCGGACGCGCCCGCTGCCGGACTCACCGCCAATGATTCACCACAGCGTTGGCGCTATCGTTTACAGGTATCCTCTCATCCGCCCCACGACTATTATCTGATCATCGAAGTGGGCGCCAACTCGGAGGCACCCACCCGGCTCTGCGCATCCAGCAACACCGAGGGCGCAATCGACCTGGTTCTGGATACCGCTCATCGCGGGGTGATCCAGATGCTATTGGAAAAAGATCATCCGCTGATATCCATCATGGCTGATCCCGACCGCATAATCAGGATGTGGTGATGACCGGAACCGCCGTCTTCATTGCCACCACCCAAACTCCGGTGCGCATACTGCGCCTGGTAGTGGAACCCCGGGTATCCCTGAGCACCGCCTGCCTCAATCTCCGTGCCAGTAAGGCCAGCATCAGCGATGCCTATAACGATTTTGTCAGCCTGGATACCGGCATCATCGCCCGCCACACGCAACAGGAAAACTATCGGTTGGACCTCAGTGACGACATCGCCCAGGGTAACAGCTGGCAGTTGGGTGCGTTCATCGTGCACCAGTTGTCCCACGCCGGCAAGCTGGCCCACTGCGACCCCAGCGCGGCAACAGAACTGGCCGACGTCGACCGGATAATCTGGGCCAGCGGTGAGGTGGATGTGAGCGGCAGAGTCCATGCGGTTTCCGATATCGAACGCAAACTGGCACAGTCGCGTGCGTTGTTCGCCGACGCTCACCGACAGTGCCTGCCCGTATGCTTAATGCTGCCGGAAGGCAACCGGGAACCTTCACTGCAGGTGACCTTAGGCGCGCTGCAAGCTGAATACCCCTCACTGAGCGTTCAATTTATCAGCCAGGTACGCTTCGATGATCCCTCTGCCCTGCCCCCCACCGCCGATCCGCACCTGACGCTACCGGCGCCCCGCCCCCCTGCCCAGGGTTTTATGGGCAAGTACCGCAGTGCCATCGCTGCCGTCTCCGCCGGCACCTTGCTGCTGGTGGGCGCCCTGGCAGGCGTAAAAGGGTTTGTGGCAAACAGCGGCGCCTCATCCGCCGTCGAGGTCAGCATGCGCTGGGAGTACGCCAAAGACGGCCGGTGTTTCAGTGAACGCACCCGCAGCGAACCACGTGCCGTGCGCTGGGAACGCCTCAATAAGCTGTCCTTGGAAGGCGCCCTGTGCCGTATTGAATTCGACCTGGATAAGGCAGCGCCCCCCGGCACCTCACTGGAGATCCTGGCCGACCAGCGGCCTCTTGACCTGAGTCTGGACCGTAGCCGGGTTGCTCCCCGCTACTTGCTTAACCTGTATCTTCTGCAACTGCCAAAAAACAGTCTTTTTACCATCAATCTCATGCAAAACGACAAAAAAATGGAGTCCGCCCAGTTGCAAGTGGAATAAATTGACCCTGATCCTCCCACCTTAACTCCTGCAATCATCTATCACGCAGGAGTTAAACATGGCCAGCCAACATGACCAAGACTGGGTGGAGTACCAACTGGGACTGCAGGGCACACCAACCGGCTCAATGCACAATCAAATGGGGCTGAATGATCGACCGGTTTCACAGCCCAAACCGATCGCCACACCCGCTCCCAAACCGCGCAAAACCAAAGCCAGCACCCAACCAAAATCCAAGCCCCAAACCAAGCACCAAACCAAGGCGCAATCCGGTTCTGATGAGGATTTCAGTCCACTGTTCGCGTTAATTGCGTTCGCCGCCTCAGCACTGGCCGTATACCAACCCAATGAGGAAAACGGTGTTGCCGCGCTGGTATTGGGCGTCATCTGCGGGGTGCTGGCAGGAAAGCTCTACAAAGTGATTTTGGGGTTGGGCTTTCTGGCGCTGGTTCTGTTCGTACTTTCACAGCTACCTCAGTAAACCACTTTATCTCAGCAGGATACTTCACAGGGGATATCACCATGAAGACACACTCACTACTATTGATCTCAAAAACCGCCCTGGTCGGCGGTATGCTCGGCCTGCTCTCCGCCTGTGGCGGGGGCAGCAGCGGTGGAGGCGATGATGACGACACGCCGCGGGACAACGAAAACGCTCCACCCACTGCCATGATCGCCAACCTGGTTTCGCCACAACCACTGAGCGCACAACTGGCGCTGGATGCCAATGCATCCACTGACCCGGACGGTGATGCACTGCAGTATCAGTGGTCCATCCTGACCGGGCCCGCGGGTCACAACGCCAGCATCACTGACGCCGTTGCCCCGCTGGCCACCCTGGTGGCGGACGTTCCCGGTGCATACACCATTCAACTGGTGGTCAACGATGGCACGGTTAACAGCGCTCCCGCCAGTGTTTCCATCGTCCTGACCAACACGGTTCCGCTGGCTGAGGCCGGTGCGGATCGCGCGGTGGACCTGCAGCCGGGCACGCCCTTGAACGTGACGCTGAACGGCAGCGGCAGTTCCGATGCCGACGGCCATCGCCTGAGCTATGTTTGGCAGATTCTGGACACACCGGAAGGCAGCACGGTCATTCTGAACGGCGCCACCGAGGTACAACCGACGCTAACCGGGCTGGATCTGCCGGGCACCTATACCGTCGGCCTCACGGTGAACGACGGTTATGCCGATAGCGCTCGGGATCAGGTACAGATCACCACCAACAACGTCGCCCCGGTGGCGGACGCCGGTAATGATATCGGCGGCAAGCAGGTTGGGGATTCCGTTACCCTGAACGGCACCCAGTCTAGCGATTTCGATGGCGACAGCCTCAGCTATCAGTGGGCCTTCACCGACAATGTGCCCACGGGGCCCCTTCCGGCACTGGACAACGCCACCAGCAGCATGCCCAGCTTTACCATCGAACAGAAAGGCAACTATGAACTGGAGCTGACAGTATCCGATGGTGAACTCAGTGACCGCGATACCGTCTGGGTCAACGTGGGCAATACCGCACCGGTGGCCAATGCCGGCAGCGATCAGGTGGCAAATCTGGGCGATACCATCAGCCTGAGTGCTGATGCTTCCACCGATGTGGACGGCGACCGCCTGCAGTTCAGCTGGTCGATTCTCACGGCACCGGCGGGTAGCAGCGCCGATATCAGCGATCCCAACGCCCTCAACACCGGATTCACACCGGATATCAGCGGTACTTATGTGGTGCAGTTGCGGGTGTCCGATGGCGAAACCGACAGCATCGATAGCGTACAGATCGATGTTGATTCCATCCTCAACTACGCCCCGGTGGCCAACGCCGGTTCTCCCCAGTCCTTCGACAATCCAGGTGTGCAAGTGGTGTTGGACGGCTCCGCTTCCAGCGACCCGGACAACGATGCCCTGCTCTACAGCTGGAGCTTCAAAAGCAAACCGGACGCCAGCATGGCAGAACTGAACGGAGCCGACACGGTTTCCCCCAGCTTTATTGCCGATACCGCCGGCGTGTACGAAGTGCAGCTGTCAGTGAGCGATGGCGAACTCTTCAGCATCAACACGCCCACCGTAATCGTAACCGTGGCAGAGAACACACCGCCACAGGCGGATGCCGGTACCGATCAGAGCGAGCTGATTCTGGGGGCCACGGTCGCACTGAACGGCTCCGGCTCCAATGATCCGGATGGCGATACCCTCACCTATCAGTGGTCAGTGACCAGCGCACCGGCCGAGTCACAGTATCAATTCAGCGACAGCACCGTGGCCAGTCCCGACTTCACACTCAACCAAGCCGGTGACTATCTGCTGCAGTTGACGGTCAGTGACGGCATGATGGACGACGTGGACACCGTGCAACTGAGTGTCAGCGACGGTGACCTGGACGGCGACGGCCTGCTCAGTTCATTTGAGCTGGACCAGGGCCTGCTCCCGAACGCCATCGACAGCGACGGCGACAGCATTAACGATGGCCTGGAGAACGAAGACGGTGATTCCCTCAATAACCAGTGGGAGCAAACCTTCGGTTACCGCATTGATCTGGCCGACTCCGATGATGACGGCATCGCGGACGGTGATGAGGACTTCGATAACGACGGTTACAGTAACCAGGTGGAAATCGATGCCGGTACCGACCCCACCAACCCGGACAGTCGCCCGGTATCGATGGCGGACCAGTTCCACTTTGAAATCAAGTCCAGCCCAGTGGTAGCCGGCGGCCAGCTGATTTACAGCATCACCGCAGGCAACCTATCGGAAGTCGACACCCTGAGCAATCTGGTGGTCTCCATGACGCTGCCCGCCGGGGTATCCTTTAATCGCTTCGGCAACGCCTCCCTGGACAGTAGCGGGCAAAGCGGCTGCCTGGCCAACGGCTTCTGTGATGATGGCGACACCGTGACCTGGTCCCTGGGCGACCTGGAAGCCGGCGCCAGCATCAGCTTTGAAGTAGATGCCGATATCGGCGCTACCGTGCTGCCGGGCACCACGTTAACCACCCCCCTCAGCATCAGTTCCGACAGTTTCTCCACTCCGCTACAGTTGGTGCGCAGTGTCGATGTGGTGGCGGAACAACCGGTGCATTTCACCCTAAACGGTAGCGACGAACCCATTGCTCCCGGCGAACGGTTTGAGTACCGCGTTTACATCGGCAATACCAGTGATGACGTGGTGGACAATATGGAACTGAACCTGACCCTGCCCGACGGACTCGGCGCCGAGTTTGCAGGACAAGGTGGCGTCATCAGTGGCAACACAGTCACCTGGTCAATGGCGGATCTACTGCCTACACAAAGCCTGGAACGCACTCTGAGTGTTCGCCTGTCAGCGCTGACGGAAGAAGCGGCTAGCCTGATTACCCGCGCCACCCTGAGCCACGATGCCGGCCCGCTGCAGACGCTGCACGATACCATAACGGTGTCCGAGCCACTGCCGCTGGAAGTGGGTTTGCAGACCCGGCAAACCGTAGTGGCCGCCGGTGACAATCTGGTGTATGTCATCAACCTCAGCAATGTATCGACGGTGAGCACGGTGGAAAATCCGGTGCTGATGCTGCGGGTGCCCAACGGCGTTTCCTTCAATCGCTTTGACGATGCCTCCTTCGACAGCAACGGGCAACGGGGCTGCCTGGCCAACGGTTTCTGTGACGCGGGTGATGAAGTGTTCTGGTCCCCGGGCAATCTGGCCGCCGGTGACAGCCTGTCGTTCCAGATCAACGCCACCGTGGATGAACTGGTGCCACCTGGCAGCCTGCTGCAAACACCGATCTTTGTCAGCGCCGACGGCCTTGGGGATCTGATCCAGCAACAGAACACCGCCCGTGTGGTCGCGGAGGAAGAGGTGTACATCAGCCTGCATTCAAGCAAGGATCCGGTGGCCCCCGGTGAAACCTTCGACTACATTCTGCACTACGGCAACGCCAGCGACGATGCTCTGCTGAACGGCACCCTGTCCATGACCGTGCCCATGAGTCTGATCATCGACTCCGTGAGTAACGATGGTGCGATCAGCGGTGATACCATCACCTGGAACGTACCCGCCCTGCTGCCCACCCAAAGCCTGCAGCGTCGTATCCGCGTCACCATGGCGGAGAACGCAGTGGAAGGCGCCACCCTGAACACCTACGCCGCACTGACCTTTGACGGTGGACAGGAACTGGATCAGAGCCTGTCCGGCTCCGTCACTGTGGCTGCCCCCCTGAAACTGGAGACGGACTTCCATTTGGCCCAGAACGTGGTGCGCGCCGGGGGGGAGCTGAAGTATCACATCACCCTGAGCAACACCTCCCTGGGCAGCACCGTGGAAAACCCCACTATTCTATTGCGGGTCCCACAGGGCGTGAGCTTCAATCGCTTCAGCAATGCCTCCCTGGACAGCAGCGGCCAACGGGGCTGCCTGGCCAACGGCTTTTGCGATGCCGGGGATGAAGTGTACTGGACCCCGGATAACCTGGGAGCAGGCGAGAGCCTGAGCATTGAGATCGACGCCACCGTGGATGACGCTGCGGTACCCGGCACCATCATCGCCACACCGGTGTTCATCGACGCCAATGGTCTGGGGGATACCCTGATCCTGCAGGAAACCGCCGCGGTGGTGGCTGCACAGCCTGCACACTTTCAACTGCAGTCCTCCGCCGATCCGGTGGCCGCCGGCAGTCGCTTCACCTACCAGCTCAACATCGGCAACCCCAGCGACGATGCCCTGGAAAACCTGGCAGCGGTGCTGACCCTGCCGGCCGGTGTCAGCGTGGTGAACAGCAACGGCGGCAGCGTGTCCGGGGCTACCGTTACCTGGACCCAGTCCGCCCTGCTGCCTACGCAAAGCCTGCAACGCACGGTGCAAGTAGAAGTGGATGCCGCTGCTGCTGAAGGGGATATCCTCACCGCACAAGCCGCCCTCACATTGGATGGCGGCCTGGAACAGGATCAGGGGCTGGAACACAGCGTCACCGTGTCCGAGCCGTTGAAGCTGGAGGTGGACTACCATCTGGACCGTACCGTGGTCGCCCCTGGTGACGAGTTCGTCTACCGGGTGACCCTCAGCAACACTTCATTGGGCAGCACTGTGTCCAATGCGGCCCTGATGTTGCGGGTGCCGGATGGCATCAGCTTTAACCGCCTCAATGATGCCCAACCCAACAGCAGCGGCCACCGTGGCTGTCTGGCCAACGGCTTCTGTGATGCCGGGGATGAGGTGTACTGGGCTCCGGGTAACCTGGCCGCCGGTGACAGCGTCACCATCCAGATCCGTGGCCAAGTGAGCAGCGATCTGCAACCCGGCTCGTTGGTGGAAACGCCGATCTACATCACAGCCGACAATCAGGGCGACACCATTCAACTGGAACGCAACCTGTTCGTCGTGGCCGCGGCTCCAGCGCAACTGACCCTGAACAGCAACGCCGATCCGGTGGCACCGGGCGGCAGCTTTCAGTATCAGGTAAACCTGGGCAACCCTACCAATGAGGCACTCAGCAACCTGAGTCTGGATCTGGTGTTACCGGCAGGCCTCAGCGTCATCAGCATCAGCGATGGCGGTGTGCAGAACGCTAATCGCATCCAGTGGACTCAGGCCAGCCTCGGCGCTGCCGGCTCGTTGCAACGCACCGTCACGGTAATGGCCGCCAACGATTCAGCGCAAGGCAGCACCCTCACCAGTCGGGTGGAACTACGCCACGACGGCGGGCTGGAACTGGATCAATCCGTCAGCAGCGCGGTTACCGTATCCGAACCGCTGAAGCTGGATGTGGATTATGCGATCTCCAGTGCCACTGTGAATCCTGGTGATAATCTGGTGTACAACTTCACCCTGCGCAACACCTCCGTGGCCAGCCTGGTGGAAAACCCGGTACTGATGCTGGAACTGCCCGATGGAGTTAGCTTCAACCGCCTGGGCGACGCTGACCCTGACAGCACCGGACATACCGGCTGCCTGGCCAACGGCTTTTGCGATACGGGGGACGAAGTGTTCTGGAGTCTGGATACCATCCCCGCCGGTGAGACCATCACCATCCAGGTCAGCGCCTCTGTGTCCGGAACCATGGCACCGGGGAGTCTCATCGAACTGCCCATCGTGGTGACCGCCGACGGCCTGGGGGATAACCTCACTCAACTGCGCACGGTGCGGGTTACCCAACCCTGACCAGGTCCGTTCACTGAAACCATAAGGCGCCCCACGGGGCGCCTTTATTCATGCGGGTAAACTGGCAAAAGGCCCTGTTTCTATTTGAAAAATTTTGTTAGGGCAGGTCCGTAATAGGTGGATAGAAGCCGTATTCCAGGCCCTTGTCTCGACCAACGTCTAATACCCAATCCACAACCACTGGTTTAAAACGAACAGTGTACAACGACAATAAAACAGGATTTTCGGAGGGTTCGTGTATGGCGTTCAAGAGTAAAGAAGACGCTACCGCCTATTGGTCGGCCAACGTCAAATTGATGTTGACCCTGTTGGCGGTGTGGTTTGTGGTGTCCTTTGGCTTCGGTGTGATTCTGGTGGATGTACTGAACCAGATCAGAATTGGTGGCTATAAACTGGGTTTCTGGTTTGCGCAACAGGGTTCCATCTACACCTTTGTGGTGTTGATTTTCGTGTATGCGAAAAAGATGGGTGAGCTGGATCGCAAATACGGCGTAGAAGAGAAGTGAGGTAAGGCACAATGGATTTACAAACCCTAACATACATTGTGGTGGGCCTGACGTTTGCGCTGTACATCGGCATCGCCATCTGGGCCCGGGCCGGCACCACCAAGGATTTCTATGTGGCCGGCGGCGGCGTCAACCCCGTTGCCAACGGCATGGCCACGGCAGCGGACTGGATGTCGGCGGCGTCCTTCATCTCCATGGCTGGTATGATCGCATTTCTGGGCTACGGTGGCTCGGTGTTCCTTATGGGCTGGACCGGTGGATTTGTGTTGCTGGCCATGCTGCTGGCGCCCTACCTGCGCAAATTCGGCAAGTTCACCGTACCCGAGTTCATTGGTGATCGCTATTACTCGAAAGCGGCCCGTATCGTTGCCGTGGTGTGTTTGATCATCGCCTCGGTTACCTATGTAATCGGCCAAATGAAAGGTATCGGGGTGGCTTTCTCCCGTTTTCTGGAAGTGGACTACGGCACCGGCCTGTTAGTGGGCATGGGTATTGTCTTCGTCTACGCGGTTATGGGCGGTATGAAGGGCATCACCTACACGCAAATAGCGCAGTATTGTGTGCTGATTTTTGCCTATACCATTCCCGCCATTTTCATCTCCCTCAACCTGACCGGTAATCCTATTCCGCAACTGGGCCTCGGCTCCACCATGGTGGGCAGTGACACCTTCCTGCTGGACCGGTTGGATCAAGTGGTGACGGAACTGGGGTTCCATGAATACACGACACAGTCGAGGCTAAGTCAGCTCAATATGTTCGTGTACACCATGTCGCTGATGATCGGTACCGCCGGCCTGCCCCACGTCATCATTCGCTTCTTCACTGTACCCAAGGTGGCCGACGCACGCAGTTCCGCCGGTTGGGCTCTGGTGTTCATCACCATTCTGTACACCACCGCGCCGGCGGTAGCCGCCATGGCGCGCATGAATTTCATGAACACCATTGAGCCTACCAAGGGTGAATACCTCACCTACGATGAACGTCCACAGTGGTTCAGAAACTGGGAGAAAACCGGCCTGTTGGAATTCCAGGACAAGAACGGTGACGGCAAAGTTCAATACAGCGCCAACAAGGATACCAATGAAATGGTAACGGTGGACCGTGACATCATGGTACTGGCCAACCCCGAGATCGCGCGCCTGCCTAATTGGGTGATTGCACTGGTGGCGGCCGGCGGTTTGGCAGCAGCATTGTCCACTGCGGCGGGGCTGCTGCTGGCCATCGCATCGGCCATCTCGCATGATCTGTGCAAAGGGGTGTTCATGCCGGACATTTCAGAAAAATCCGAGCTGATGGCCAGCCGTATCGCCATGGCCGGTGCCATTGGTGTGGCCGGCTACCTGGGCTTCAACCCGCCGGACTTCGCCGCAGGAACGGTGGCACTTGCCTTCGGCCTGGCCGCCTCTTCCATTTTCCCGGCGTTGATGATGGGTATCTTCAACAAACGGATTAACAAGGAAGGGGCGATTGCAGGTATGATTGCCGGGATTACCGTGACACTGCTCTATGTGTTCCAACACAAAGGCATCATGTTTGTGGCCAGCACTTCGTTTATGGGTGATCTGCCACAGAACTGGTTCCTGGGCATCGAGCCCAACGCGTTTGGCGCCATCGGTGCTGTGGTGAACTTTGTGGTGGCCTTCCTGGTATCACGGGTTACACAGGAGCCACCGGAGCATGTGCAGGAGATGGTGGAGAGCATTCGCATGCCGGCCGGAGCCGGCGAGGCGCAAGCTCACTGATCCAGACGTTCACAACGAAACCTGGCCCGGACACAATCCGGGCCACCACCCAAGCCTCCAACACCACAAGTAATGGGGGCTTTTTATTACCACAAAGAGACTGTGATGTTGACCAACAAACATGTTGTTATCGCGCTTATTGTTGCCCCGATTCTGGCGGTGATTGCCTACTTTGCCACTGATGCCGCCGTAGGAGAGAAACCGCACAAAGCCCAGGCAGGCAAATCCTATGCCCTGGCCACACTGCCAAACTGCCGTTACCCCAGTGGCCATTGCACGTTGAAGAATGCGGAGTTCGAAATTGACATGAAGGTGGAACAGGCGGGAGTCAACATGATGACCCTGAGCCTGACCTCCAAACACCCCCTGCAAGGCGCCAAAGCCGCTCTGGCCACCACCGACACTGAAAACCAGGCGCCTCAAGATCTGGTTGCCACCGATGACAGCGCCCTGCACTGGACCGTTGATTTAAGCGGTGAGCACAGCACAGACAGCCAACTGCAGATCGTGGTGGCTGCCGCCGATTCATTTTACTTCGGTGAGACCAGCTTGGGTTTTATTGATTATGAAACCACTTTTGGTGAAGATTTTCGGCACTGATAGCCACACCCGCAACCTGTCGACATTCTTTGCAGTAGCCACCCGGCAACGGCCCCACACCTGCATCATCTTCCTGTAAAACAAACCATTTTAAAAACCGGCCCGCAATGTGCTTGTACTGTGTTCAAGCGAGACCGATTGGTGTCGCTAAGCGAATTCATTTCGTTTTTGCGTTGGCACGGGGGTGCCGAGCACAGGGTATTAGGTGTTTTGATCCATTGGGGGTGAGTTGTATGACACCGTTCTTCAAGGTATTTCTGATGCTGTCCATTACATTGCTGGGGGCAATCAATGTGGCGGATGCGTTTATTCTCAAGCAACCGGAACAGGCCCAACTCAAAACTGAGCGTGATAGCTCAGTTCCAGCAGATAGGCACGCACGCTGGTTTTAACATTGACTCCGGCATATGGGTTATAGATAAGCTGGTTGTAATCGTTCACGTTGCTGCTGGTATTGTCCGGTGCGCTGCTGCGTGACACCAGGGTGCCGATGCCCAGCTCCAGCAGTGCGCCCTGTTGCGGAACATAAGCAAATCCGGCGCCCAACAAATACGCCTCACCAAAGGGTGCCAGATAATCCGCTTTGTTGGCAGGAATGGCGTTACCCCGGTCTTCATAACCGATGCGCAGCGCCAGTCGATCCGTGTATTGATGCTCCACACCCAACGCCCAACTCCAGACACTCTCATATTCACGGGGAAAGGCCAGTGTCGAGGCACTGACCTGGTCCGGCGCCAAAAAGCTCAGCACCGGCAAAAACTCCGGCGGGTTTTCAAACTCCAGCTTGAACTCATCCCACTGCGCCGTATCGGTCCATTTCAGATCCACATTCAGCGTCCAGCTGGGGGTGACCTTAACACTGACCCCGGTGGCAAAATGC
Organism: Ketobacter sp. GenoA1; assembly: GCF_003671475.1. NCBI lineage: Bacteria > Pseudomonadati > Pseudomonadota > Gammaproteobacteria > Pseudomonadales > Ketobacteraceae > Ketobacter > Ketobacter sp. GenoA1. The sequence goes on from NZ_RCHM01000046.1 coordinate 36,114, forward strand.
TGTGGGATCGTGAATTCCAACGCAGCATCCCCCTGCTCTTTTTCCAAACCCTTGGGTAACGCCAACACCCCGGTCACCGCGTTGCCCACGGCCGTGCCATTAAGCCCCGAGAAGAAATCCAGCCAGTCATCCCCATAGCGAATCTGATACTCCCCTTTAAGGGTTTTACTGGCCCCGCTTTGATACACCATGCCCAACCTGAACCAATCACTGGGCTGCCACAGCATTCCCAGATTGAAGGATGGGTTCAGGTAGTTCTCCACCTCCACTTCGATATTACCGATGTCGGTGAATGGGCCCAGGTCACCTTCACACACATTCACCACGGCATCGATTTCCGGCAATTCGCACAGCAACCCGCTGAAGCTGTCCACTCCCACCAATATGGCATTGGGCAAACGAAAATCCAGATCAATACCAACACCGGTGTAATTAAAATGCAGGCCCACCCCGAAGGTCAGCTCGTCGCTGATGGGGAACGCCACGGTGGGCGAAAAATACGTGAGATGGGTTAACCCCAGCTCGTTGCCCTGATAACGCAGGGGGCTGCCATCACCCCGCTGGTAGCCCACAATCATCGGTGCAAATACCGAACTGCCCCACACCAGGTTACGGTCTTTCACCTCCACCGCCGCCCCGCCCAAGGGCGCCATCAGCACCGGTATTTCGGTCAACCCCAAAAACGGCAGCATGACAGACACATCCTCAGTGGACGAGGCCCCCTCCGCCACCGGGTCATCTGAGTAGGCGTAACCGTACTGATCCATCAAGCGGTTATAACGCTCGGAGCGTTCCACCTCCCCGGTTACGGTGAAGCGGCCCGCGATCACCTTCAATTGGTACTGCCGGCCTTTGACCTGATAGAGACCCGCCGGGTTATAGTGAATGGAATCAATGCCCGGGGTATCGGCGGTAACCGAGTTGCCCAAAGACAGAGCCTTGGCACTGCCCACAGTTAAGTTTTGCGCCAACTGGGCGTGCGCGGCGGAGCAGGTCACGAAACTGACCCAAACAAGAAATCGGCGGATGTTCATCATTATTTTTATTATGGTCGATTCACGCCTGGCGGCTTTTACTTTGAACAGAATTCAACCAATATTATGGGTTATCAGCAGTGGCTGCAAAGTCCAAATGAACAAGAACCAGCGGTTTTCCGTGACCGACCGGTTCCAGCCCAGAGTTTTCAATGGTTTGCATGAGATGTCGATATTCCATACGGCTACGCGTACGCTCAACCAGCCAAAATCAAACACCACTAACAAAAACAATCGGATATACCACTGGCATAGGATGTGCTTGTGTAATGATGCCTAACTCTAGTCAGGTTAATTAATAATCACATTACACTTTCACATATTGGGGACTTTAACATGATACAACTCTTGAGATACTGCCGCTGCGTAACGGTGGCCCTGCTTTTGGCAACCACTGGTGTCAGCCATGCACTGGTGATGTCAGATTCAACCAGTTTCAATACAGGCACTATCTATACCTCCACCGCGAACAGCACCACTCCCACCAGCGCCTCCAACTACGGTTACGCCTACACATCGCTCAATGGATTTGATTCCAGCCTCGGGACACTGACCGGCGTTTCCATCAGCTATGATACCAGCGCTTATATCCGCAGCAGTATTGCCGTTAGGGATCCGTCAGACTGCTGGGCGTTCTGTGAAGACAATGTCTCCGGAGGTGGCTACGTACGGGGGGACTTTTATCTGGATCTGTATGATCCAAACCTGGGCTACAATCCTTCCACCAGCCGCTCTTCCAGTGTCAACTGCAGTGACAACGACGGCTATTGTTCACGCACAACCTCAACCTATGCCAACTACTTGGACGGCATCCTGTTCAGCACTACGGATGCTTCACTATTGGAGCAGTTTCTGGATGAGACCCTGAACTTCCGCGCCAGCGCCCGTACAACTGCCACCACATCCTATTGTTATGACACCGAAGATACCTGCCGCACCTACGGCGAAACCCGATTCTGGGGTAATCTGGTGGTAAACTACACCTATGACGAAGTGAGCGTGCCTGAGCCCGCCACAATTGGCCTGTTTGTACTTGGACTGCTGGGTTTTGGTCTACGTCGCAAAGGTTAAACCGTTGCCATGTTTTGGCGCTGAACCTTTAGCGCCAAAACATCCACTTCAGGTTTTCAAGCGATAGCCGGTTTTGAAAATCCACCACACCGCCGCCAGACACAGCAACAGAAACAACGCCGTCATCGCCAGGCTGACGGCCACATTCACATCCGCCACCCCATAGAAACTCCAGCGAAATCCACTGATCAGATACACCACCGGATTAAACAACGTTATGGTATGCCAGATGGGCGGCAACATGTTGATGGAATAAAAGCTCCCCCCTAAAAACGCCAATGGCGTAATCACCATCAACGGAATCAGCTGCAGTTTTTCAAAGCCATCGGCCCAAACCCCGATAATAAAACCGAACAGACTGAAGGTGATGGAAGTCAGGATGAGAAAACTCACCATCCACAGCGGATGCTCGATGTGGTAATCCACAAAAAACCGGGCCGTGATCAGGATCAATATCCCAACAATGATGGACTTGGTGGCTGCCGCCCCCACATAGCCCATCAGAATTTCCACAAATGAAACCGGTGCCGATAACAATTCGTAGATGGTGCCGGAGAAGCGGGGAAAATAAATCCCGAACGAGGCATTGGAAATGCTTTGGGTAAGCAGGGTGAACATCACCAGACCGGGAATGATAAAGGCACCGTACTCCACACCGTCAATGGCCACCATGCGTGAACCGATGGCGGAGCCGAACACAATAAAATACAGTGACGTGGACAATACCGGTGACGCAATGCTCTGCATCAACGTGCGCCAGGTGCGGGCCATTTCAAATTTGTAGATTGCCCGCACAGCATAAAAATTCATACCCGATCCCCCCGCGCACCTTTTACCAGATTGACAAAAATCTCCTCCAGCGAACTTTCGCTGGAATGCAGATCGCGAAAATCAATGCCATGCTGATTCAACTCCCGCAACACCTGGGCAATTCCGGTTGCTTCACTCTGCACATCAAAGGTGAAGGTCAGCGCCTGGCCATCGTCGGACAACGCCAGGGGATGGCGACTCAACGCCTCCGGTATTGCTTCCAGTGGTTGCTGTAAATACAGCGTTAATTGCTTCTTGCCCAGCTTCTGCATCAGCGACTTTTTCTCGTCCACCACCACGATTTCACCCTTATTGATCACGCCAATGCGATCGGCCATTTCTTCGGCCTCTTCTATGTAATGGGTGGTGAGAATGATGGTGACACCCTGGCTCCGCAGATCACGGACCATGTCCCACATATCCCGCCGCAGCTCCACATCAACCCCGGCAGTGGGTTCATCCAGGAACAGAATCCGCGGCTCGTGGGACAGTGCCTTGGCAATCAAAACGCGACGCTTCATGCCACCGGACAACTCCATGATGCGGTTATTACGCTTGTCCCACAGTGACAGTGCTTTCAACACCTTTTCGATATGCGCATCGTTGCGCGGTTTTCCGTACAGACCGCGGCTGAACGACACCGCACTCCACACGCTTTCAAACGCATCGGTGGATAATTCCTGCGGTACCAGGCCGATAATGGAACGGGCTGCCCGATACTCTTTGACCACGTCGTGGCCATCCGCCAATACCTGGCCGGAGCCCGGATTCACGATCCCGCAGATGATGCTGATCAGTGTGGTTTTGCCGGCGCCATTAGGGCCCAGCAACGCAAATATTTCACCACGATGAATGTCCAGATTGACGTCTTTCAACGCCTGAAAGCCACCTTCGTATACTTTGGAAAGATGACGTACCGAGATTACAGGTTGCACAGTTTCTCCCTTCAATCAGGTTGCCTGCCGGATGTGAGGCACAAGCCTACCAGAGCCGACACCAATCCGACAGGTGCGGAAGTGACACCTGCCCGGATCATTGGCAAGAGTCATCAACAAGAATCCACCAAAGTCTAATCGCCCCATCAAGGTTGATCCGCTAACATTAAGAAAAACCAAGGCTGATGTGCACTATGACCCAAGACCCGAAGCAACCGGAAATACAGGCGGTGGCGGATTTTTTGCGCCATTGCCTGCCGTTCAACGAGCTGCCGGAAGCCGCGCTGCAGGCCGCCGCCCGCCAGATTCAGATCACCTATTTTCGCAACGGTCATCGCTTCAGTGCCGACAGCGACGATTATGCGCTGCGCATAGTGCGCAGCGGAGCGGTGGAGATCCGCAGCAGCCGTCACCAGTTGATGGACAAACTGGGTGAAGGGGAAAGCTTTAATATCCATGGCCTGGATGTGGGGGACGAAGGGGTCTATGCCCAGGTCATCGAGGACAGCCTGATCTATCATCTGCCCAGGGTGCACTACGAGGCCCTGCGCGCCGACCATCGCCATTTCGACCGCCACTTCCACAGTCAGCGCAGCCGGCGTTTACGTCGCGCGGCCCGCTATCAGCCCAACACCAATATGATGATGTTGCCCATTGCCGGATTGATCAGCCGTGATCCGCTCACCCTGAGCGCTGCTGCAACCCTGCAACAGGCCGCCCAGGCCATGTCGGAACGACGGGTATCATCAGTGCTGGTTATGCAGGGCAACCAGCTGGAAGGCATTGTCACCGATCGCGACCTGCGCAGCCGGGCCCTGGCACTGGGGTTGCCACTGCACACCCCCATTGCCCAAGTCATGACCCGCAACCCCAAACACATCGAACTGGATGCCAGCCTGTTCGATGCCATTCTGCAAATGACCCAGCAGGGAATACATCATCTTCCTGTGTTGGAAGGCAACCGCCTGGCGGGCATCATCACCTCCTCCGATCTGATGCTGGCCCGACGGGATGATCCGGTTTACCTGGTACAGCATTTGTCCCGCCAGCAGGATACCGGGGCTATGCGCGCCATCATCGACACCCTGCCAAGCCTGTTAGTGGAAGTCATCAAAGGCGGTATGCGCGCCCATCAGATCAGCCGTGTGCTCACCGCCATCAGCGACACCGTAACCTGCCGCTTGATTGAGCTGGCCATCGAACATCTGGGCCCGGCGCCGGCCCCATTTTGTTGGCTGGGGTTCGGCTCCCAGGCCCGTGGTGAACAGCTGATCGGTGCCGATCAGGATAATGGCTTATTGATCGATGACCGCGCCGGTGAACTGGATCTGGCCTGGTTTGAAAAGCTGGCTCATTTCGTGTGCGATGGCCTTAATGAATGCGGCTACCCCTACTGTAATGGCAAGGTCATGGCCACCACCGCTGAATGGCGCCAGCGCCTGCAGGGCTGGAAAGCCACCGTAGACGGCTGGACCCGAACCCCCACCCCCGATGCGGTGATGCGGGTATCAATATTTTTCGATCTGCGGGCAGTGTACGGTGATCCCGGCTTGTGTCAGCGCCTGCAGCAACACATGCTCATGCGCACGCAGAAGAATACTATCTTTCAGGCCGCTCTGGCGGCCAATGTACTGGACCAGACACCACCCCTGGGCATCTTTCGACGCTTTGTGGTGGAACGCAACGGCGAGCATCGGGACGAGTTCGATATCAAGAAGCGCGGCGTGATGCCCATGGTGGACCTGATCCGTATTCATTCCCTGGCCCATGGGGTCGATGCCGTCAACAGCCGCGAGCGGCTGCAACAATTAATGCAGAAAAAAGTGTTCACCATCGTTGATGGGCGCAACCTGCAGGATGCCTTCGACACCATTCAGCAACTGCGCGTGGAAAACCAAAGCCGACAGCTTGCCGCGGGGTTACAGGCCAGCAATTATCTCAACCCCAAGGATCTGCCGGAGCTGGAGCGCAAACATCTGAAAGATGCCTTCACCATTGTGCATGATTCCCAGGAAGCGCTGCGCAACCACTACCGCCAGGGCCTGTAATGGCCACCGGTTTAAAGCTGACCTTGCAACGCATATGGTGGCGACACCAAGCCAGGCACCCGGCGTTGCAGGCTCTGCTGCGCGAACCCATACAGCAACGCCCTTTCAACGCCAGCCGGTACGTGGTCATCGACCTGGAAACCACGGCCCTGCAACCCACTGCGGGCGAAATTGCCAGCATTGCCTGGGTGGTCATCGAACAGGGCGCCATACACCTGAACCAATCCTGTTACTTTCACCTGGCACTGAACCGGGAAGTGGGTCAGAGCGCCGTGTTCCACCAACTGACGGACACCGATCTGGAACAGGGTGTGAATATCAAGGTGGCATTGGAAGCGCTACTGGATGCATTGCCCAACAGCATTCTGGTGTTCCACAACGCTCAATTGGACATGGGCTTTATCAACCAGGCCATGCGCACCCTGTGGGGTGCGCCATTGCTGATGCCGGTGGTGGATACCCTGCAGGTTGAACGTAAACGACTGCTGCAGCGCAGCGCTGCCATCCAGGCCGGCGACCTGCGTCTGTTTCAATGCCGGCAACGCTATGGCTTGCCGGATGTCAGCCTGCACGATGCCCTGGGGGATGCCCTGGCCACCGCCGAGCTGTGGCTTGCCATGAATGGGTAACGGTAGCCGCTATCTGAACTGAGATAAACAGGCCTTAATTGAGCGCCAGTTTGCGTTCCAACTCATGGTGCACTTGCGGCAACACCGGATGCAGTTCCGCCAGCGACATGGCCTGATAAAAATAGAATCCCTGAACCACATTGCAACCGCGCTCACGCACCAGCGCAATCTGATCCAGGGTTTCTATCCCCTCAGCTACCACTTCCAGACCCAGCCCGTGCGCAATGGTGGTTATTGCCCCCACAATGGCCCGGCTGGTTTTCTGATTTACATCGATAAAACAGCGATCGATTTTGATTACGTCAATGGGGTACTGCGCCACATAGGACAGGCTACAGTAACCTGTACCAAAATCATCAATGGCAAGCAATACCCCCATATCGTGCAATGCATTCAGTTTCTCCAACAACGATGCAGACCGGGACACCAGCATGCCTTCGGTGATTTCCAACTCCAATGCACAAGGCGGCAATCCACTGGCAGCCAACACACGTTGCGTCATGGTGATGAAATCCGGGTGCTCCAACTGACGGGGTGAAACGTTCACTGATACTCGGTAATCCAGCCCGGATTCCAATCGCAACCTCTGCATATCACTGCAGGCCTGCTGCAACACCCACTCACCCAGCTTGATGATGTATCCAGTGGTTTCCGCCATGGGTATAAAACGATCCGGTGCGATGGTGCCATACACCGGATCGAACCAGCGGATCAGTGCTTCAAAACCAAGTACCTGCCGGGTTTCGATATTGACCTTGGGCTGATAGAAAATCTGCAAACCGTTGCGTTTAAACGCCAGGTGTAACGCCTGTTCAATGGCCATTTCAGTCTGATTGGATCGTGCCAGGTCATGGGTAAAGACATGATAACCATTACGCCCGGTCTGCTTGGCCCGGTACATGGCAATATCCGCGTGCTTCAGCAAATCCTCAGCTGAATCGCCATCGTCCGGTGCCATGCTCAACCCAATACTCGGTGTCACGTTGAGGACATTGAATCCCACATCAATGGGCTGCGAAATCAAATGCAGAATCTTCTCGCACACGGTTTCGATATCGTCACGGCCACCGATGTCCGGCAGGATCACCACAAACTCATCACCCCCCATGCGACACACGGTATCAGAATCCCGCACCGCCGACACCAAACGTATCGCCACCGTTTTCAGCAGCTCATCACCGGCAAAATGTCCCAGCGAATCGTTGATGCGTTTGAAATGATCCAGATCCAACACCAGCACTCCCATTCGATTTCCGGTACGGTGTACCCGACGCAGGGCCGTTCTCATGCGATCATGCATCAGGGTGCGGTTGGGCAGTCCGGTGAGTTCATCATGGTGGGCAATGTGTTCAATCTGCCGCGTAGCCAGTTTCTGTGCGCTGATATCGGTAAAGGTGATTGCAAAACCGGTGTCGGCCACTTTGACTTTCTTCACCTCAAGAAAGCGCTCGGCAATAATGATCTCAAGCGCACCGCCGTCTTCCTCCAGCCATGCGCTGAGCACATCCGTATCCAGCCAACCCCAGTTTCGCCCTGAATGCTGGGGCAGCTTCTGCAACAACTCAACAAAAAAATGCAGGCCGGCACCCAGCAGGCTTTCCCGGTCATGTACGTTAAACAAAGCACAGAAAAAACTGTTGAGATAAGTGATGTGGAGCCCGTCATCCAACACCAGCACACCCTGCTCCATGGCATCCAGTGTTTTAAAACAGAGGTTTTTTTCCTGCTGCAGTTGCTGCGCGTGACGCCGGACCCGCGCCTGCAATTGATGACGTTCGCAGACGCGGTCCAGCACCGGCACAATCAGTTCCAGATACTGCCCTTTCATATCCTTGGAGATAAAGTCATCGGCACCGGCCCGCACGGCGGAAAACACCAACTGCATATCCTGCGTCGATGTCATCAGCACCAGCGGCACATCGATGTTCCGTGCGCGCATCTCGGACAACAATTCAACACCATTCATTTCCGGCATGTAGTGATCGGAAAGCACCACATCAAACACGGTATGACACACCGCATCCAACGCCGATCGACCGTTCTCAACACGAGTAACGGTAAAGCCTGCCTGGGTTAAGAGTGAAGACACCACCACCGCTTGAATACGATCGTCTTCCGCGTACAAAACTTTCCGTGTCATAACCTGACCACCACGGATCAATATCCCCTAGTATTGGATCAGTATAGAAGTGATCCGGCCAGCGTGCTTTTTTGCACATTTAACCCTGTTTGGTATGGGGTTTTAGCGGAACGATTGGCCGGTGCGCAGCGCCAGACCGCGCCTTTGCGCGCGCGTTAGTCCATTCACCACCAGCCGATAGGAATTATCCACCATGCGTTCTATTTCACCGGGCGGCAAGCTGCCGTCAAGGCGCACCGTATTCCAATGACGTTTGTTCATATGGTAGCCCGGTAACACCGCATCAAATACGTGGCGCAACTCCATGGCCTCCTGCGGATCACACTTAAGATTGACCCGGCACTCCCCCTGCTGAACAAAGACCAGGGCAAACATTTTGCCCTGCACCTTATACACCGCCGCATCGGGCCCAAATGGATAATCTTCAATCGCCTCCGGCTTACCGGATAGATAAGCCCTCAGTGTCTGCTCCAACATATTTTATTCCCCGAGAAGTTATGCTCAATATCGTCCATACTGTAGGGGCATCTTGCAACTCGCCAACCACACCTCTGGATCCGATGCCATGCTCAAATGCATTGTATTTTTGATCGCTCTGGTTTTCAGCAGCGGCCTGCTGTCACAGGAGGCCCGGTCGGTCTTGTTCATCTCATCCTATCACCCCGGTTTTCCTACCTTTTTTGACCAACTGGCAGGGTTGCGCAGTGTTCTGCAGGGCGAAAATCTGCGCCTGGATATGGAGTTTCTGGATTCAAAACGCTTTGTCAGTTATGAGGACCTTTTCCAACAGGGGCTGGAATACAAACTGTCTGTGTTACCGGCCTATGATGTCATCATTACCGCTGATGACGCTGCCACCTGGTTTGCCACCCAGCACCGGGAATCCCTGTTTGCCGATACCCCCATTGTTTTTTTCGGGGTCAACGACATGAACTTCGGCCTCAGCTTTAATCAGGTACCCCAGGTCACCGGAATTCTGGAAGCCACCGCCAATCGTGAAACCATAGAAACCGTGTACTCCCTCTTCGGTGAGGACACGCCGATGTATATCATCACCGATGCCACCCCGACCGGCCAGCTGGACTTCCAACGCTTTGAGTTTGAACTATTGAATATGAAGGTGCAAAAGTATGAGGTGCTGTCGCTGACTACCCTGTCTCATGACGAGCTGATCCGGAAAGCATCCAGCCTGGATCCTTCCGGGGTCATTATCATGATTGCCTGCTTTCGGGATCACAATGGCGAATCCCGTGAATTCTCCAATACCCTGGCACGATTGCGCAAGCAGACGCCGATCCCCATTCTGCACCTGTGGCGGCATTCCATCGGCCAGGGCATCCTGGGGGGCAAAGTGGTATCCCATTTTCATCAGGCGCGCTCCGCTGCCACCATGGCGTTGTCGATTTTAAACGGCGCCGACCCGGACCAATTTAAAGTGGATTCCACACCACCGACCCAATACCTGTTCGATTATCAGGTAATGCAGGAATACGATCTGGACCCCCTGGACATGCCGGTGGGCAGCGAGTTCATCAACCTGCCGAAAAATCCCAACCCACTGTTTTCCCGGGTGCTGTTGGTGGCGGGTATATTCATTACCCTGCTGGGTGCCACCGTGATTGGTTTGTTAATCAGAATCAAGATCAAGCATCGTCAGGAGCTCAAAATCCGCCGCGCCAACCAGGCGTTACAGGCAAAAGTGGCCGAGCGCACCCAGGAGCTGGAGCATTCCATTAAAGAGACCGAAGCCCTGCTTCGACTGCGCAACAGCATACTGGATAACACCGTTGCCGGCATCGTGCTGGTGAGAAACGAAACCATCCAGTGGGTGAACCGCCACGCAGAAACCCTGTTTGATTATCCCGAACATGAATTGATCGGCAAGCACGTCAGCACGCTCTACTGCCAGCAACAGGATTACCGACGGGTTACCATCGAATCACCCAAAATTCTGTCTCGGGGCAATGCCTATCAGGGTGAATACGCCTTTCGGCGCAAAGACGGCAGCAGCGGCTGGGGGATGTTCAGCGGCAAAGCGCTGAACCCGGACAACCTCGATGAGGGGGTACTCTTTATCCTGGTGGATTTCACCTCCCGCAAAGACATGGAAAACCAGTTGCGGGAAGCCAACCAAACGCTGGAACAACTGGTGGTGACCGACCATCTCACCCGCATTCATAACCGCCGCTTTGCCTCCGACCAGGTGCAGGCGGAACTCATCCGCTGTGAGCGCTACCAACAGGTGTTCGCCATCATCCTGATCGATATCGATCATTTCAAAAAACTCAACGATAGCTTTGGCCATGACACCGGAGACGCGGCCCTGTTTCAGGTGGCGCAACTGCTCAAGCAGTGCTGCCGCGAAGTGGATACGGTGGCGCGCTGGGGTGGTGAAGAGTTTCTGGTGGTATGCCCGGAGACCAATCAACAGCAAGCGGAGCAATTAGCCGAGTTGTTGCGCCAGCGTATTATGGATTTGTCCTTGGGTTTGCCTTGCAACATTACCGCATCCTTTGGTGTGGCCGCCTACCGGCCAAAACTCTCCAACGAAGCCCTGCTCAAGGCAGCGGACGCCGCCCTCTATGACGCCAAACACAGCCGCAACTGCGTCAAGGTTGCCAACTTCTAAACAGAGCAGACCTCCATTTTTCACATATCCGGCAAAGTGGAATTATTACGCATTGATTCTGCACCGCACTGATTTACAGTAACCACTTTGCCCAGGGGAGAAACACAGCATGTCGGAATACATTATTCTGCGGGATACCCGCCTGCACGGAACCTTGCCCAACGCCTTTACCGCCTGGTGGAACAACCTCAATATTATTACCACCTCCGGCAGCACGCCCCTGCGCAACGCCTTTCGGAGCATCAATGACCTGTATCGGGAACACGGCCGCATGCACACACTGTTCATCCTGTGCCACGGCTTTGCCGGGCAAAGCGAACGCCTGGGTGTCTGCGGTGACGTGGGTGGCCAGGGCCTGCAACTGGGACGGGAAACCGTGCTCCATGACAACGTCAGCCTGTGGGAACAAATCCAGGGCACCGTGGACAACATCGTGGTGTACGCCTGCGCGGCCTCCAACACCGAAGCCGGCAATGAATTCACCCGCGAAGACGGCCGTTATCTGATGGGGGCGCTGGCCATTCACACCAATGCCACCGTGTATGCAGCCAACCGCATTCAGTGGTACAACGCCAGCAACTTCGACTTCGGCCGCTGGGAAGGCCAACTCTACCGCTTCAGCAGCAGCGGCTATGACCCGCGCCCGGTCAGCCATCCACCGGTGGAGTTAAGGGACGTAGCCTCGGTATTTGCCTGAGTGTTTGCACCGGCCGGCTTTGTTACAATGGGCTCCTGATAGCATTATTGTTGATTGTTTCCCTGCCCAGGAGGCCCCATGGCCCGTCGTTTGCTTACTTCCCTCTGGATTTTGTTTACCTTGCTCTGGATCACCGGCTGCGAGCAGTTGCAGCTGGACAAGATGGTGCAAGAACCCACGCTGCGCGTACAGAACATTGCCGTCAGCCAGGTTAACCTGAACTCCGTGGGCCTGAATCTCACCATGAATGTCGCCAACCCCAACAACTATGCCCTGGCGTTGGCAGGTTATGATTACCGGATTCGCTTCAATGACCGCGAACTGGTGAAAGGCAGCACCGATCAGGGCTTTCGGGTGCCCGCAAACCAATCTAGCCAGGTTACCGTTCCCTTCACGGTGGGCTTTCGTGAGGTGAAGCAACTGATTGATTCCATGGGCGCCAGCAATACCCTGCGCTACGAAGTGGACGCCGATATGCGGCTGGATGCCCCGGTGCTGAATCTGTTCAACATCAAGAGCCATAAAAAGGGAGAAATCACCATTCCACAGTTGCCGCAGGTGTCGTTCGGGGATCTGCAGGTGAAAAGCTTCAACTTTACCGAAGCCAGTTTCCAGTTGGCCATGCACATCACCAATCCCAACTCATTCGGACTGGACCTGAAAGACATCGATTACCAATTCAGTATGGGCGGTGAACGCTGGTTTGACGGCAAGATTGATAAAACGGTAAAACTCGGCGAAAAGCAAACCACCAGTGTGAACATTCCCGTCAGCATCAGCGTGATGAAACTGGGCAGCGGCGCCTTGAAAGCCTTGCGCAGCGGCAATTTTACCGACTACTCCCTGGATGCGAACTTCACGCTGGACAGCACCTACCCGGCCCTGCAGAACCTCAACGTCCCCATCCACTACGCACCATAACCATGAATCAGGGCGTGTTTTTAGGCATAATGCGCCCACATTTCCCAAAGGCATTATCTATGAGCACCGAATCCACGCTATTGCAGCGCTGCCAACAACAGTGCGAACTCTGTTCCGCCGATACTGCACTCTCCGTGTTTGACGTTCCCCCCGATGCCGACGGCAGTGCCGATCGCGCCATCATGATCTGCGGCACCTGCCGCCACCAGATCAACCACCCGGACAGTATCGAAGCCAACCACTGGCGCAGCCTGAACGACACCATGTGGAGCCCGGTGCCGGCGGTTCAGGTCATGGCCTGGCGCCAACTGAAAACGCTGTCTGAGCAGGGTGAAGTGTGGGCGCAGGCACTACTGGATATGCTGTACCTGGAAGCGGATGTGAAAGCCTGGGCCGAATCCGGTGTGCCCCCGGAAAATGAAGACCGTGAGCCCACCCTGGACAGCAACGGCACGCCGCTGCAGGCGGGCGATACCGTCACCATCATCAAGGATCTGGACGTCAAGGGCGCCAACTTTACCGCCAAGCGCGGTACCGCCGTGCGCAACATTTCCCTCACGGATAATCCGCAACATATCGAAGGCCGCGTCAACGGCCAGCGCATTGTGCTGTTGAGCTGCTATCTGAAAAAATCCTGAACCCGGCGCGTGGGCCCTTACCTTTGCTGTTCAACGCTCAGTACCACGGCCTGCGCCTGCCGCACCCGGCATAGCAGCCGGTTACCCTGGCGGCGGCAGGCTCCGGCCCGCTCTGGTGCCAGGTGGATGCTCACCCCCTGCTGCCACCACAAAGGGGGAATAAACACCTCGGTAGCCCCCCGTTCAGGCGCATGCTGCCAACGGTATTCCATCCGCTGCGCTGTCACCTGCAGTGCCAGCGGCACACCGGCCGTGGCCACCGCATAGGGCCGCACCTCAAAACTATCCCGCAGCGCACCGGTGTCGTCGGTGATGCTCAGATCCTCATGATTCCAGCCGTCTTTAGTGGCCGCGTTCCAGTTCGGAGTGTAATTCCAGTGTGCACTGGAAACCTGCGCCTCATCCAGCCAATCGTATATTTGGCGAATGTAGGCTGCCCCGCCCCGGGTACCGGCCGGGGCGCCGAATTCCCCCAACAGCATGGGCACATCCCAGGTCTGCGCCTGGCGCAGCATCAGATTCAGGGGCGGCGCCGAGGTGTTACCCAGCCACCATTTAAAGGTGATCATGATCGGATCGTAATAGTGGGGTGCGTAGGCAAAGTTGTGCAGGTTGGGCCGCGGGATGCCGTTGCCCACCAACCCGGAAGACAAAAAGGCATGGGGGGGTATGAACAACACGGCCTGTGGGTCCTGCCGCCGAATCACCGCAGCGGCATCTTCATACAGGCTCAGTAATTCACGGTTGGTGCCCCAGGGTTCGTTTATCACATCATAGCCGATCACATTGGGATGCTGCGCCATACGGTGGGCCACCCGTTCCACCATGGCTAAAAACCGGGTGCGGGCGCCTTCGCTGTCGCGGTGGAAATGATACCAACTGCGATGATGGGAAACATCGATCAACATGCGGGTACCCCAGGATTCACAGCGCTCATCATTGAGGGGTTCGCGCAGTGTAATGGAAGAATGCACCGCCCAGGCCGGAAAGCCCTCACCACAACCTCCGGTGGAAAAGCGGGAGAACGCATCCTGATGAAAGTCGACGATCACATAGAGTCCACGCTGCGCCGCCCACCGGGTGACCTGCTCAAAATACTGCAGATAGGATTCTTCATAATCGCAGGGGGACGGCTCAAACGCCTCCCAGGTGAACAGCAGACGCAGGGTATTCAGGCCCCACTCCGGCAACGGGTCCAGCTGACGGGCGGCGGTCACCCCATAAAATGGCGGCACCTTGGCATCACCGGATACGTTAATGCCCCGCAACACCGTGACGCGGCCCTGGGTATCCACAAAGCGCTGACCGCTCACCTGCACCGGCACCGTTCGGGTGGTCGCAGCCGGGGCCGGCGCAACACAATTGTCCGCCCACAGCTGAATGGGCCAAAAACACACCAACCAACCTGCCCATAACGGCAATCCCTTCCAATTCATAGCCAACCTCTTGTTATTATTTGCTTTTTATTCTCAGAGGTTTGGACAGCGCAGCCCAACACGGGCACCAAACAGAACCATAGTACCAGAATCACAACAAATCACCTCCTCCATTTGCACTAGAGCAGTCCCTTGGCATTTACTTTGTACAGGCAGACTTGTAATCTCGCCCCCCAGATTCACAGGAAACCCCATATGAACCACAATGAACTGATGCGAAACCTGCGCCGGGCACTGGCCGTGAACGAACACGGCCTGGCGGAGATTTACGCCCTTTCCGGGGAAACCATGGATCCGGAGGCCCTGAAAAACCGTCTCAAGCAATCCAATGAGCCGGGCTATGAGGAATGTGAAGAGGCCACCGCCGCACGCATGCTGGAAGCGCTGATCGTGCATCGGCGGGGTGCCAGGGAAGACAGCCCCCCTGCGCCACCGCAATTGCCGCTGAACAACAATCACGTGCTGAAGAAGCTGCGTATCGCCTACGATCTGAAAGACGAAGACATGCATGAGCTGTTTGCCGGGGAAGGCCATGAACTGGGCAAGCAGCAACTGAAATCCCTGTTCCGTAAAGAGGGCAACAAAAACTACCTGCCCTGCTCCGACAAACTCCTGCGCCTGTTTCTAAAAGGGTTGATTAAGCGGGCCCGCACCGGGGTTAACAGCCCCTAGCTGAAGCAGCGCACCCGTTTGAACTTGCGGGGATTGCTGCGCTCGGACAGGCTGATGCCGAACATATCCGAATACACCCGGTAAAAATGGGAAACATCGTGGAATCCCAGGGCATGGGAGGC
The DNA here is from genome assembly GCF_003671475.1 of Ketobacter sp. GenoA1. Classification (NCBI taxonomy): domain Bacteria; kingdom Pseudomonadati; phylum Pseudomonadota; class Gammaproteobacteria; order Pseudomonadales; family Ketobacteraceae; genus Ketobacter; species Ketobacter sp. GenoA1. The sequence continues at coordinate 51,896 of NZ_RCHM01000046.1, forward strand.
GGCGGTGATGGTGTAATCCTGCTGGGTAATCAGGTTCAGTGCCCGCCACAGCGCCGTCTGCCGGGCGTACTGGGACACCGTACAGGCGGTGGTCTCCTTGAATAAATGACGGAAGCGGTCCGGGGACAGGTTCACCGCTTTGGACAGCACCTCCAGGGAGATGTCCGCCAGCGGCAATTCTTCAATCATCTGCAGGGCTTTAACGATGCGGGGATCGTACTCCAGGGGGGGTATTTCGGTGCCGGTGATGCGAAACACCGCGGTTTGCAGCAGGCTCTGCACCTGATCGCAGCTCATGGAACCATCCTGCCCGGCCCGACACTGCGGCAACAGATCCGCAAACAACTCCGCATCCAGCTGCACCACCGAACGCCCCCCAAGATAGTTATCCAGTGCCGCGTATTCAGCGCTGGCCGGAGCGTAATCCAGCAACGCCACATCCGCCAGAGGGCCGTCGATACTGCACAGGCCAGAGTCTGCTGCCACCAACAAAGCCCTGCCGGACACCGCATCGGCGTTTTCAAAATCCAGCTGCACCGGCCCCCGGCCGCCCAACAACAGGCGGATGGATTTGCGTTTGTGGGTTTTGTCACCGGGGCCTATCACCAGGGAAGGCGCCAATAACAAAATACTGCGGGTCCGGTAGTAAACCACCCCTTCAAAGTCGACGGCGGTCTGCGCCTTGATACTTGGTAACGGCATACGCAACTTCTTTTTATTATTGGTGGAAGTAAACAGGTGTTGCACTGTACTCTAATACCATACTAAAAATGCTGCCTGAAGCGAATGCTCCGGCATCGGATTCGTCCTCTGCCATTGAAAAATTAGCCGAACATTACATAAATCTAACCTCTATAACCCGCTTTTTGGACCTAAACATGACCCTTCGACCCCTGCTTTCCCTGTTGCTGCTTCTCTCTCTGTCCGCCTGTTCCACCACCAAGATGACCGATACCTGGCAGGAACCGGCATTCCGCGGCCAGGACATGCAGAAGGTGCTGGTGGTGGCGGTCGCCTCCAACACCACCAACCGCTTTCTGTTCGAAACCGGCTTCATTGGGGCGCTCAACCAAAAGGGCATTGATGCCACCGCCAGTTTCACCACCCTGGGGGATGCACTGCCCACCAAAGAGGCTGTGGCCGCACATCTGAAAGAAAGTGACTACGACCATATTATCGTCACTGCCCTGGGCCGGGTGGATATCGAAACCGACTATGTGCCGGAGCGGGTTCGCACCTACTACACCGGCGCCTATTATCCTCACTGGAGCGGGTACTGGGGCTCCGGCGTGGGCTACTATGGCGGCGGCGGCAGCCTCACCACCATGACCCGGGAAGCCTATACGGATACCCAGACCAACGTGATCCTCACCACCTCCATCTATGATGTAAAGACCGAACAACTGGCCTGGGTGGGTCGCAGCAAAACCTTTGAAGTGGGCTCGGTGTCGGACATGGCCGACAGCCTGGCCAAACAGATGATCCGCAAGATCAAGCACTGAAACCTGGGCCCACCACGAAAGTCGAATAGTTCCCGGCGGCCACTTTTGCTATATGCTTAAGGTAAAAAAGGCGCTGCTATGTTTTCCGTCTGGACACTGGCCGGCTTTGCGCTGGCCTATACCTGCATACTGTTTCTGATCGCCTGGTACGGCGACCGGCGTTCTGCGCGCTCCCAGCAGGCCCTCAACAGCCCCTGGCTGTACAGCCTCACCCTGGCGGTGTACTGCACCTCCTGGACGTTTTTCGGCGCCGTGGGGCAAGCCGCCAACTTCGGCTGGGATTTTCTGCCGATCTACCTTGGCCCCATGATCGTGTTCATCCTGGGCACCCCCATGCTGTTCAAGATCATCGCCATCAGCAAACAGCAGGGCATTACCTCCATCGCTGATTTCATCGCCTCGCGCTACGGTAAATCCCAGCCGCTGGCGATTCTGATTACCCTGGTGGCCATCGCCGGCACCATCCCCTACATCACCTTGCAGCTGAAAGCGGTGACCATGGCCTTCGACAGCCTCACCAACGGCATGGAAAGCAGCTGGCCCATCAACAGCGCCCTGGCGGTGGCGCTGCTGATGGCCATGTTTGCGGTGTTGTTCGGCACCCGTCATATCGACGCCAGCGAACACCAGAACGGGCTGATGCTGGCCATCGGCTTTGAAAGCCTGGTCAAACTGTTCGCCTTTGTGGTGGTGGGCGTGTTTGTGGTGTGGCAGGTATTCGGGGGCATCGGCGATCTGTTTGTCCAATTGGAACACAATCCGGTATTGCGGCAACGCTTTTCCTCCGACTTCTTTGACCAGGGCTTTTTCACCCAGACCCTGCTGGCCATGGCCGCCATTATCTGTCTGCCGCGCCAGTTTCACACCACCGTGGTGGAAAACCGCCGCAGTGGCGATTTGCACAAGGCCCGCTGGCTGTTTCCCGGCTACCTGTTACTGTTCACACTCTTTGTGGTGCCCATTGCCATGGCGGGCCTGCTGCACCTGCCTGAGCAGATCGGGCATGCCGACCGTTACATCCTCAGCCTGCCCATGCATTTCGATCAGCCATCCCTGGCCCTGCTCAGCTTTCTCGGTGGCGTGTCCGCCGCCACCGGTATGGTCATCGTGTCCAGCGTGGCTCTCAGTATTATGGTGTGCAATGAGCTGGTGATTCCCATCTACCTGAACCGGGCCCGTCGCGCCGGTGAGTTGCCACGGCAAATCACTCCCCTGGTGCGCAAGATCCGCCGTGTCTCCATCTTTGTGATTCTGCTGCTGGCGTACCTGCTCAATGACATCTTTGCGCAATTCGGAGCACTGGCCAGTATCGGGCTGCTGTCTTTCGCCGCCGTGGCTCAGTTTGCGCCGGTGCTGGTGGGTGGCCTGTACTGGAAGCAGGGTCACAAACGGGGTGCTGCCCTGGGTATCCTGTCCGGTTTCAGCGTGTGGTTTTACTGCCTGCTGCTGCCCGTGCTGCTGCCCGATGAACTGGCAGCAACTTTGCAGAACCAAGGTTTGCTGGGGCTGGGCCTGATTCGCCCCTATGCCCTGTTCGGGCTGGAAGGGCTGGACCCTCTCAGCCACGGTGTGTTCTGGAGTCTGGCGATCAACATTTTCTGCTATATCTACTTTTCCAAAACCGCTCTCCAGGAAACCATCGACCGCAACCAGGCCATACTGTTTGTGGACGTTCCCACCCATTATGAAAGCCTGCTGGGCCGCTACCATGCCGCCCATATCCGCATTCAGGATCTGCAGGACATTGCCGGCCGCTGCCTGGGCCGCAACAGCAGCGACATGGCCTTTGCCCAATACGCCGCCGTCAACCAACTGGAACTGGATCCCAAGCTACCGGCCACCGTGGACCTGTTCCGGTTTACCGAAAAAATGCTGGCGCGGGTTATGGGCGCAAGCTCTGCCCGGGTATTGCTGGGCTCCATGCTGAGCCGTCACACAGATGAACATTCCGACGCCGTAGCCATGATTGACGAGGCAGCCGAGCTGATCCAGTTCAATCACCAACTGCTGCAAACCACCATCGAAACCATCTCCCACGGCATCTGCGTGGTGGATAAAAATCTCAACATCGTGGCCTGGAACCGCACCTACATTAAATTGTTCGAATACCCCGATGGGTTGATTCAGCTGGGGCGCCCGATTGCGGATGTTTACCGCTATAACGCCCACCGCGGTTTCTACCCGGCGGAAAACGAAGACCAACAGGTACAACGGCGGGTGAACCTGCTGAAGCAGGGCGGCCCCCATCGGTTTGAGCGTGAGCTGCCCAATGGCATCATCGTTGAAGTCCGCGGCAACCCCATGCCGGATGGTGGTTTTGTCTCCACCTTCCTGGACATTACTGAAAGTAAAATGGATGAGCGCGCACTGCGTCAGATGAATGAAAGCCTGGAAATGATGGTGTCCGACCGCACCCAGAAATTATCGGAACTGAACGCGGCACTGCACACGGCCAATGAAGGCAAAACCCGCTTTCTGGCCGCGGCCGGGCACGATCTGATGCAGCCTCTGAATGCCGCCCATTTATTTACCTCCTCCCTGCAACAACGCTTGCAACTCAAAAACAGCAACCTGCAATGCCGGGAAGAACTGGAGATACTGCAGCACATCGACAACTCTTTGCACGTGGCGGAACATCTCATCAACACGCTGCTGGACATCAGCCGCCTGGATACCGGCACCATCAAGCCCAATGTTACGGCGTTCGATCTCCACACCTTGCTGACCAGCCTGGCCTCGGAGTTTGATGTCATTGCAGCGGAAAAGGGATTGCAATTGCGCTGGGTGGATTGCCACAGCTGGGTCCACAGTGATGACAAACTGTTACGTCGGGTATTGCAGAATCTGCTGCTCAATGCCGTGCGCTACACCCCCGGCGGACGCATCCTGTTGGGCTGTCGCCGTCGACCGGGGGCGGTGGACATCCAGATCTGGGATACGGGAGTGGGCATTCCGGACGACCAGATCGAACACATATTCAAAGAGTTTCACCGCATCAAACATCGCAACACTGACGGCACACTGGACAGCAAAGGGCTGGGGCTGGGGTTGGCCATCGCCCAGCGCATCAGTCAGTTGTTACAACACCCCCTGTCCGTACATTCCCGCGTGGGCAAGGGCACCGTATTTTCCATCCGGGTGCCCACCACCCAGGTAACTCAAACCGCGCAGGCCAACCAATCCAGCCCGGCACCACCAAAACTTTCCGGCCTCACCGTTTTCTGTGTTGATAACGAGCCCATGATCCTGAGCGGTGTTGAATCTCTGTTGAACCAATGGCAGTGCATCAGCACCAGCGCCTCCTCATTGAAATCCGCGTTGGAAAAAGCCAATACCTTACCCCGGTCGCCGGATGCTCTGCTGGTGGATTACCAACTGGATGACGAAACCGGTTTTGATGTAATCGATGCCCTGGATGAATGCTGGGAGGATGTGGTACCGGCTATATTGATGACCGCTGATCACGCCGAAGCAGTGAAACTCAAAGCCCGGGAAAGGGGATACTATTTTTTGCAGAAGCCGATTACCCCGGAAGGGTTGCAGGCAGCACTGAGCTCGGTACTGACGGATCAACAATAGACACTACCAGAAACTCCATGATTCAAAGGTTATTCAATACCCTATTGGTTATCAACATCTGGTTATCAACACCGTGGTTCTGATCTATCTTATCTGTTGCCACATGGATACCCAGCAGCCCGCGCCTCATATCTGATGCTGGCCTCCTTTGGGCTGGCCGGATTGTATGAGGAGAAATGCCGGTAATGGCCTAGGTGTTCGGAAAGGATTCCACATCCAGATTCTGCAAACGAATCACCGCCTGTGTCCGGTTACGCACCCCCAGTTTACGGAAGATGGCGGTCATGTGCGCCTTGATGGTGGCTTCGGACACCCCCAGCTCGTAAGCAATCTGTTTGTTCAACTGCCCTTCCGCCAGCATACCCAGCACCCGGAATTGTTGCGGGGTCAGTGAGGCAATGCACTTGGCCAGATCATGATCTTCCTGCTTTAACAGCGGATGATGTTGCGGCAGGATGTTGGGCGGCAACCAACGCGCGCCGGCACAGACCTGCTCAATGGCCTTCACCATCACGTCCATGGATGCCGATTTGGGAATAAAACCGTTGGCGCCGTATTCCACGGCCTTGTGAATGATCGCGGCCTCTTCAGAGGCAGACACCACCACCAGCGGGATTTCCTGGTATCGCTCGCGCAGGTAGATCAACCCTGAAAAGCCATGGGCTCCGGGCATGTTGAGATCCAGCAACAGCAGAGAAAACACTTCTCCGGCATCGGTGAGACGTTCCAACTGATCAATGTTTTCCGCTTCTACCACACGGGCACCGGGAAAGGCCTGCGTCACCGCCTGTTTCAAGGCCATACGAAACAGAGGATGATCGTCGGCGATCAGTACGTTTCCATGTAAGGTCATTGTTATTATGTAACCGTTGGCCGTTTGAGCTAATTGTGGTTGTTGTGCGCGGCAACGTCAAATCATGCCCGGGGCCTCAGGAGCAAGCCGGGGCCTCAGGAGCAAGCCGGGGCCTCAAGAGCAAGAGAGGCACCAGGCAGCAATAAAAAAACCGCCGGCCATGAGGGTTGGCCGACGGCAAGATCATTAACGATTTACTCTGGAATCCACCAACTGCGGTACTACGGCAGGATCGGCAAGAGTCGACACATCGCCTAACTGATCAAACTCGTTGGCCGCAATCTTTCTGAGAATGCGGCGCATGATTTTTCCGGAGCGGGTTTTGGGCAGCCCCGGAGCAAACTGAATCCAGTCCGGTGACGCCACCGGGCCGATTTCCCGGCGCACCCAATTGCGCAATTCCTGTAACAGCTCCTCCGAAGGGTCAATGCCCTCATTCACTGTCACATACACGTAGATACCCTGGCCCTTGATGTCATGGGGGCAACCCACCACCGCCGCTTCCGCCACCTTATGGTGAGCCACCAGAGCACTTTCAATCTCTGCGGTGCCCAGGCGGTGGCCGGACACGTTGATCACATCGTCGACCCGGCCGGTAATCCAGTAATCGCCATCCTCATCGCGGCGGGCACCATCCCCGGTGCAATACTTGCCGGGGAAGGTGGTGAAATAGGTCTGCACAAAGCGTTCATGATCCCCCCACAGGGTACGCATCTGGCCCGGCCAACTGTCGGTAATCACCAGATTGCCTTCGGCGGCCCCGGTCAGCACATGGCCTTCGTTATCCACCAGTTGCGGGCAAATTCCGTAGAAAGGCTGGGTGGCAGCGCCCGGCTTATGCACCGTGCTGCCGGGCAGGGTGGTAATCATCACCCCCCCGGTTTCCGTCTGCCACCAGGTGTCAATCACTTGCGCCTGTCCGGCTCCGATCACGTCGTGATACCACTGCCACGCTGCCGGATTAATGGGTTCGCCGGCGGTGGCCACAATGCGCAGGCTACGTCGACTGGAATGGGCAAAGGGCGCCTCCCCTTTTGCCATGAAGGAACGAATGGCCGTTGGCGCCGTGTATAAGACCGCAACCCCGTGCGCATCGATCACCTGGCCCAAACGGGTTTCATCGGGAAAGTTGGGTAAGCCTTCGCACATCACCACCGTCGCACCGTTCGCCAGGGGCCCGTATACCAGATAGGTATGGCCGGTGATCCAGCCGATGTCGGCGGTACACCAGTACACCTCACCCGGCCGATAATCAAACACCTGCTGATGGGTGAAGGAGGCATACACCATATAGCCGCCGGTGGTGTGCAATACGCCTTTGGGTTTGCCCGTGGAACCGGAGGTGTACAGAATAAACAACGGATCTTCGGCGTTTACTTCCTGCGCCAGGCAAGTATTGGCAGCGGCCCGGGTGGCAGCGGCATAGTCCACATCCCGCTCATCGTTCCACTGCACTTCACCGCCGGTATGACGCACCACCAGCACATGCTCCACCGTGTTAACACTGGGGTGGGCCAATGCCGCATCCACATTGTGCTTCAGGGCAATGGGGCGGCCGCCACGCAGGCCCTCATCGGCGGTCACCACCAGTTTGGCACCGCAATCCTCGATCCGGCCGGCCAGCGCTTCCGGAGAGAAGCCACCGAACACCACGGAGTGTATGGCCCCGAGCCGGGCACAGGCCAGCATGGAAAACACCGCCTCGGGAATCATGGGCATGTAGATCATGACCCGATCCCCCTTACCCACTCCCAAAGCCTTCATGGCATTGGCACTGCGGCACACTTCATCATGCAACTGCTGATAGGTGATGATTCGGGTTGCCCCGGGGGTATCCGGCTCCCAGATGATGGCGGGCTGATCGGCCCGTGAGGCCAGGTGACGGTCAACACAATTGGCACTGGCATTAAGGGTGCCGTCTTCATACCAGCGAATGTGCACATCACCGGGTTGAAACGATACGTCTTTCACCCGGGTAAACGGCTTGATCCAGTCAATGCGCTGCCCTACCGCCTGCCAAAACCCTTCTGCATTCTGCACGCTGCCTGTGTACTGATCCAGATACTGTTGATGAATGGTGCCTTTCGCCTGCTCTGCCGTATTCATACCACACCTCGCTGATTCCATAGGGGCTAGTCTGCGGCGGACCCGCGCCGGCTGGAATTAGACTTTGGTCGAGACTTCGACCTTTGGCTAATACTCCCTGTTACCAAATTGTTACAGTCTTGACCGGGTAGAAGACCAAATAACAAACGGGACAACAGGTGAGACAATGAAATTACTACCCATTAGTGCTGCGCTGGTAGCCGCCGGAATGATCTCTACCCAGGTTATAGCCGACGACGTCAATCAACGAATCGAAAAACTGGAGCGGGAAATCAGTGCCCTGAAATCACAGACCGCTTCCGCCAACAGCAACGTCAGCTCCGGCAGCAGCAGTGTGTCGGTTGGCGGCTACATCAAACTGGATGCTCAGGTATCCGAATACAGCGATGGTCGTGGGCCCACCGGTGCCGGGGAGGATTTTTTGATTGTCTCCACCATTCCCACCGGCGGTGACAGCAGCGACCCCAAAACCCATTTCTCCGCCAAGGAATCCCGCCTCTGGATAAAAGGCCAGACCCAGACCGACGCCGGTTTGGTCAAGGGCCACCTGGAAATGGATTTTCAACTGAGCGGCCAAGGCAACGAGCGGGTCAGCAACTCCTACTCGCCCCGCGTGCGTCACGCCTATTTCAGTTGGAATGAGTGGTTGTTCGGACAAACCTGGTCCACTTTCTTTAACGTCAGCGCACTGCCCGACCTGTTGGATTTTGTCGGTCCGGTGGGCACCATCTTCATTCGCCAGCCACAGATTCGATACAGCAGCGGCCCCTGGCAGTTTGCGGTGGAAAATCCCGAGAGCACATTGTACGCCGGTGGTGCCGCCACCACGTTTGACGACAACGCCATTCCGGACATGATCGCGCGCTATAACTTTGGCAGCGGCAAGGCCAACTACAGCCTGTCGGTCATGGGCCGCGAACTGGCCTATGACGACGGCGACGATGTGGAAAGTGAATACGGCTACGCAGTGAGCCTGGCAGGCAAGATTGCCGTGGGGGATCAGGGTGACGACCTGCGGGTGATGCTGAATGCGGGTAATGCGCTGGGTCGCTATATGGGGCTTAACGCCTTTCGCGCCGGCGCCATTGAGGCGGATGGCGATATTGAGTTAATTGATCAGTGGGGTGTGTTCGTCGCCTATCGCCACCTGTGGGACAAGCAATGGCGATCCAGTTTTTCACTGTCCGCAGCCCAAGCGGACAATCCGGACGCCGCCGGCGGCAATGCAGCGGAAAAATATGAAACCTTCCATGCCAACCTGATCTACAAACCCACGGCGGCACTGGATCTGGGGGGTGAAATCATTATCGGCCAAAAAGAAGTGGAAAGTGGTGACGACGGCTCCATCAACCGTCTGCAGTTTTCCGCCAAATACGGTTTCTAAACGCAACCCATATAGCCATCGACTGCAACCAAAAAACGCGGCTTCGAGCCGCGTTTTTTTGTATCATTTCAACCCCTAGACCGCGTGGGCATGCATAGGCCGGTCATCACACAGCCCGTGCAGCTCATCCATGCATTCCGTACAGGCGCTGGTGGAGGCAATATGCTTCTGCTCCGCCAATACATCCTGCAGAATTTCAAGGCTGGTCAGTGGATTGGCCAATACCACGCGGAACACGATGGTACGGCGACGATCCCAGGCTTCCGGTGTCAGCGTGGTTCTGGATACAAAGGATTTGCCCCGCGCCCGCTGGTTTTTCTGGATGCGCTTGGTGAGGCGGTTCAACACCTCGTGGATTTCATCCACTTGCGCCGGGGTTGCGGTGGCCAGTTTCTGTTTAACAAAGGCCGGTACATAGCGGTAAGTAAGAATATTCAGCTCCGGCTCCGACACCAGCTCGAAATCCGTTTCGACATTGATCATGCTGGCAAACGCGTGGGCTTTCTCAATACCCTGTTCAATCAGAATTTCATAACCGCTGCGGCCGATAATCTTCAAACCGGAATGCAGCAGCATGGCAATCCCGGGGCGGGAACCTTCCAGAGTGTAGGCACCCAGATCCCGTGAGCCTTTACGAATAATATAATCCGCGTGGTGTTCAATGGAGGACACCAGCGAAGGATCCTTGAACACCACCATGCCCGCGCCCATGGGCACGTACATTTGTTTGTGGGCATCAATGGTAACGGAATCCGCCCGTTCGATGCCTTTTAAAATATGAGCGTACTTTTTGGAGAACAGGGTGGGGCCACCCCAGGCAGCATCCACGTGGAAATGACAACCGATCTCTTCGGCGATGTCCGCCATTTCATCCAGCGGGTCCACACTGCCGGTTTCCGAGGTTCCCGCCACCCCTACCATGCCAATGATGGCGACGTTGTCGGCTTTCAATTCATCAATACGGGTACGCAGTTCCTGCAAATCAATTTTGTTGCGGGCATCGGCTTTGATGCTGATCAGAGAGTCACGGCCGATTCCCAACACATCGGCGGCTTTGCCCAATGAATAGTGGCCCCGCTCAGACACCAGAATGGCCGCTCCCTTGTAGCCGTAGTGCTGTAACGCCCCATACAGGCCGGCACGCTGAATACCACGGAAACCGTTCTTCAGATCTTTATCAAAACGGCAATTGCGGGCCACCCACAGGGCGGTGATATTGGCGATGGTGCCACCGGAACAGAACGACCCCAAGGAATAACCCGGCTCGTGCATCCACTTATCATAGAAGCCGTCGTTCTTGTCATAGATAAGACGGTGAATCATGCCCAGCACCTGACGCTCCATGGGGGTAAACGCCTTGGAGGTTTCGATCTTCACCAGATTCTGATTCAGGGCCATCATGATGCGCGACAACGGCAACATGAAATAGGGTAAGGCAGAGGTCATATGGCCGATAAAACTGGGGGACGCGGTGTGCACCGACTGGGCCACCAGTTTGTCCATCAGAAAATCGGCCTGGTCGGATACGAAAATGGGCTTTTCGGGGATTTCCGAATCGGAGAAGTCTTTTTGCAACTCCTCCAGATCTTTTTCAACCGCAACGATGTGTTCCTGCAGGAAGCCTGCAAGATTCTGGGAGAGCTTCTGATCGATGTTACCCAGCGTTGACCCTGGCGCCTCGGGTACCGTAAAAATACGATACATGGCTTCCATACTGGCTTCGGCATATCGCGGTTTATTCGTCATACGGCTGACCTATGTTAAAGGCGAAAAAACCGCCCTCTGTCTCGCTAAATTGAGGGCGATAATTTAACCATAAAGTCACACTTCACGATACCACTTCTACCAAACGCTCGATTGAGCCATCTAAGCCTTTGATTTAGTGGAATATATCCCTTTATATGCCCACTCAACCACGGTGTTTTTGTGGTCATTGGAGCAACCAAAAGAAACATCAATAAAGCAACTTGTTTACCATGTGTCTTTTCTAGCGTAGCAAGAATGACACAGAATATCTGCATCGCCTGGGATTGGTCCAGCCTTGTATCAGTACTCTGATGCCTTTGTGTGGTTGCGCAATGCACTATAAACTACTGTGATACAAACCGTTTTTCGCGCCTAAACCGCGCTTTTGAAGAGTGTCGCTATGAAAAAGTTGCTGGCCCTGTGCCTGATCCTGTTACCCCTGTCTCTGCAGGCCCGCGTTGAGCCCCGCGAGGGCGAAGAAGCCATCACTGCCGAACCCCAGATCACCATTGTCGACGATGTGGACAAGACCCTGAAAATTCACCAGATCAACGGCAAAGTCTATGGTATCAAGGTGATCCCCAAAAACGGCGCCCCCTACAATCTGGTGGACCCCAATGGCGAAGGCCAGTTTATTCGGGATTCTGCCGACCGTATCCTGGTACCGGAGTGGGTGTTGATTTCCTGGTAGATTCCGATGGCCGTGTATACCCCGCTGAGTGAATCCCAGGTGGCGGCGTTTATTGCGCCGTTTGGATTCACTCAGGTGCTGAGTTTAAAAGCCACCGACGCGGGCATTGAAAACACCAACTATTTCGTGACCGCCCTCGACCGGCACCAGCAAACCTGTCGCCTGGTGCTGACGTTATTTGAAATGATGCCGGAATCCGAGTTGCCTTACTTTGTGGCGCTCACCAGCTTCCTGGCCCAGGAAGGCTTACCGGTGCCGGCCCCCTATCGCAACGCTCAGGGCCAGGCCATTTTGCCTCTGCAAAACAAACCGGCCATACTGGTGCCCTGTTTCACCGGCAGCCACCCCGCCACCCCAACCATCGAACAGTGCGGCGCCATTGCCGGGGCCATGGCACGCATGCACCTGGCGTCGCCGCGGTTCAGTGCGCGGCGTGCCAACGATCGCGGTGCCCAATGGCGGGAACAGGCCATCCATACACTGCAACCCTTTTTACATCAGGATCAAAAAACGCTACTGCTGGATCAGGTTGCAGACTGGCGCCTGCATCAGGGCATCATCGACACCTTACCCTGCGGGATCAACCACCACGACCTGTTCCACGACAATGCGTTATTTGAGGGCGACCAGCTCACCGGCATCATCGACTTTTACAACGCCTGCGACGATGTCTTTATTTATGACCTGGCCGTATTGGTGAACGACTGGTGCAGTGACGAACAGGGGCAGCTGATCGCCGAGCGCTATCACGCCGTCATGACAAGCTACACCCAACTCCGGCCACTTTCGGCAGACGAGCAAACGTTGTGGCCACGCATGCTGGCCTACGCGGCCCTGCGGTTTTGGATTTCACGCCTGTTGTCGTGGCATGACACCGACCAGCCCCACAACGTTGCCCAGAAAGATCCGCGCATCATGCAGCGGATGCTGCTGGCACGGCTGCACGCCCTAACGTAAACGGGACAGAGTGGCCGGCGCGAAATAGGATGATTTCGGGCTCACTGAAAAGTCGTACATTTTTTCCTGATTATCCAGCCCTGATGCGTAATAGATTCCCTTTTCCAGATCATAAATCACTTCCACGGTGTACCAGAAGAGTGGCTTCTCGTAATAGTTGATCGGATGACCTTCCGCCAGGCTCATCAGATTGCCTTTGCCATCGTATTGTTCCAGCAACGCAACCTGCCAGCTGTCTTCATCTATGTAAAACACCCGCTTGCCGTAACGGTGCCGAAACCCTTTTTTCAAAGTGGCCTCCACCACCCACACTCGATGCAATTCATAACGCAGCACCTCGGGATTCAAATGGGTAGCGGTCAGCAGCTCATCATATTGCCGTTGATCACTGTGCAAGGCATAGGCGTTATAGGGAACAAACAGCTCCCGCTTACCCTTTAATGTCCAATCAAAACGATCCATGGCGCCACTGAACATATCCGTGTTGTCCACCAGGGCAATGCTGTCACTGATCAGCACCGGTGCATCGTAGGCAATATCGGGTGCTCTGCGCGTTCGACGCTGCCCCGACAAATGAATCCAGGATTTACGCGGCTCCTTCATGGCATTGATAAATTCGTGCACCAACAGTTTGTTTCCGGCCAGCTTGGGGGGTGCGGTGGTGGAACCCAGCAACATTATGGCCAACTCATCCTGGGAACGCTGATCCCGCTGCGGATCGGAGTACATGAATTTGATCAGCGTATCGGTCTTGCGCAGGGTGTATCGACCTTTGCTGTCCACCACTGCCGAGCCGCTGTGGGTTTGTACCGCCTCACCACGGTAACGAAGCTTGTGATTCCACATCACCTCATGGGCGTTGGCGGGAATGGGAAAGGGGGAGCTGGTGGTGGCCTGAATCACCCCTTCGCCCCCTTCCACCAGCTCGGCATGCAACGCATTCTGATACACCGCGTCATACACCCGCTGAGGGTACGTTGCGGTCCGCCGGGTGGGATACACCTTTAATTGAAAATCAGGATAACGTTGCAACATGAGCTGGTGCGCGGCACTCAACTTGCTTTGATGGGCACTCATATTTGCAGCGTTGATCACCAGCCGTGGCTGATCGTCAGCAAACGGATTGGGATGGTGCATACCCGGCTTGATCGGCGGGTACTCGATCTGCCCCGCCTGCCAGGTGGGAATGGTGCCCTCGGCATTGCCCGCCCGCTCAGCGCCCACGGGGGTCAGTGCCTGCTGCAACTGTTGCGCCTGCTCCGCGTTGACTTTAGCCTGGGCATTGCTGACGCTCATCAATATAAGCAGGGTACAGACCATACAACGAATAAAACGGATCATATTATTTCCCTCTTGTTTTAAAGTATTTTTTTAGAATGTGTAACTCAATGACAGTGTGACAAAGTCGCGATCGTGCAATTGGTTGGCACGCTCGTTACCCATAAAGCGGGTGTAATCCAGAGCTACATCAATCGCCGAGGCATGGCTGGCCTTCACCCCCATGCGCAACACCTGAGTGTCCTCCACGAACCCCGCAGAACCGGACGGTGAAGTACCCGCCACATCGTGCTTCCACAACACCGACGGCGTCACACTGAAGCCACCCGGCAAACCGGGGTAATCCGCGCTGGCGCGCAAAACGTAGCCCCAGGCAAATCCATCCGACCAGCGCTTTCGATCACAACAGGGCAAGCCTCGTAACGACGGTATCGGGTCCAGAGCACCCCGGCCTTCTGTGCCCGGTGTCAACAGGCGCAGCTCATCGTATTGCGGATGATCCACAATATAGAGTGCGCCCAGCTCACCGATGACCAACACCTGCGACGCACCCAACCAGTGGCCACCCAGCGTATGAATGGCCAGCAAGGACGCCTTTACCGCGTCCCGCTCAATATAGGTGGGCACATCCGCTCCGGAAAAAGGCGGCATCAATTCAATCTGATAAGGGGGAAAACACAGATCAGTGTTCTGGCAGGCATTGCCCTCATCCGCGTGATCCCGAAAATCACTGGTGGGTTGCTGCGCCAGCCAGCGGTCCAATGCCTCCGGGCCATTCACCACATTGGGAACCAGCCCACTTAATACGGTCAGCAACTGCCCCGCATCCACGTCGCCACCGGCCAGCAAAGACGCCAACGCACCACCATTGGCTTCGTCGTAAAGTAAAATGTTGACCAGATTGCCCACTGCCGAGCCCAAAATTTCATAGATATCCACCGACAACGGCACGTCACGCCGATAGGTGATCTCCCCCGCCAGGGATGTGCCTGTGGGAGCCACCGTGTTGAACGTAAAACCAAACAGCGACAGATTCTCGGGATACTGAAAGTAATAGTTGGCTTGCAGCGATTGCGCCAAGGTGCGATCCGGAATCCCCTCCCGTGCACCAAACACCGGTGACGGATTGTGATAACGCAGATAATAAAATCCCAGCTCAGAATCATTCAGCTCTGGCACATACCAGGATAGCTTGACGCCAAATTCACCGTCATCGGAAGCCGGTTTGTCTGCCGTGCGCGATACACATACCCGCCGTGGATCATCGTCCGCCAGCATGCCGCCGTTGATGCACAGCAGATCACCCCCCGCCCCGATAATGTCCGCGCTGCTGAAGTAACTGCCGGCCGGCGGCAACCGGTTGGGTTCCCACTTGGTTTTGAGATAGGCCTCAACGTTCACGTTCTCCGTTACCCCAAACGACAACCACAAACTCTCGACCGGAATCGACGCCTGTTTTAAATCACCGCCGGACATGGCGAACTGGTTAAAATCCCTCGGGTTTTGCAATATGTTCATGCCGCTGATAAAGCCGCTTTCACCCCAGGATATTACCTGCCGCCCCACCCGCAACGAAACCGGAACATCACCGTAATATAAATTGGCGTAGAAATAGCGATCCAGAAAACGGATGTCCTGCCCCACCAATTCACGCCCCTCGCTGTTAAGGAGCCGGTGAGGCAAGTCATTCTGTTCGATGTAGTGATCGTAGAACAACAGCACCCGTGCAAAAAAACCCGCATCGTCAAAATCCAAGGCAATATCGTGCAACGAGCGCAACTGTTGCGAGAACACACCGGTAGAGAAATTCAAATTCCCATCATCCGTGTTTTCGTTATAAACGCCGGGCCCGGAGGGAAAATACGGCAGCCAGCACGCGTTCAATCCATCCACCGGCAGGCCCTGCTGTTCACACACCTGCGGCTCGGTAATGGCATAGGCTCCAGGGGGATATACCCCCGGTGCAGGTAAACCATCATTGCCCAAATTGCTTTGCAAAGTGGGCTGCAGGAATCGCAACGCAGTAATGGGATTGCCCACCTGCACCAGATTGCCGCTATTGCCGAAGGCAATATTTGCCTCATCAGGTTCCTGTACACGCCAACTGCTGGACAGCGTTACGGTGGAATTAATACCAAAGGTGAAGCCTTCACCCTCCCAGCTCAACGCACAAACCGGAAGTGCCAGTGGCACAATCCACAGCGCCAGGATTATTCTTATTATTGTCATGTTTCCTCTCACCAGTACAACCAACCGCTCCCTGGTTGAAAGATTCCCTGCGCATTGATAGCTAATTTACTTTTAAAGAACGGTGCAGATAGCGGTACGTGGCACTGCTGGCTTCGCGCTCCGTTTGCCGCCAGCCATACACCTTGGGCCGCTGCTTCTCTATGGTGAGCTTCTTCCAAAACAGCCAGTCAAACAGCGCCAGAAAATTATTCATATTGCGTGCCGAGTTTTTACTGCGACTGTGGTGCTGATGATGCTGATTTGGAAAAGTAAATACGTGACACAATGCATACATGGTTTTGGCAATCCATGGATTTTTGTGATTCAACAGATACAAATCGTATTTCCAGTTGGTGTGCACATGAATGCCCCAGATACTCTTGATAGCGGTACCAATGGCCCAGGTTTCCACCAAGCCAAGATAAAGGCAGATAAAACCAAACCAATAATTGGGTAACGCAAACATCCAGCCCCAACCTGCCACCACCACTTGGGTTACGCTCAGTTCGCCCTTCCCGTCTATGCCGCCGTTCATGTGATGCGGCCGGTGGGCGCTCTTATAGTAGGCTTGCAACATAGCCAGCCATTTATTGGCCGGTTTACGCTCATGAGAAAAGTTATGGGCCCATCCGTGTAGAAACTCATCGATCAGAATAAATCCCACTACGGCCAATACCGGGTAGCGATCCTCAATCCAGCCCAACTGACTGCGCTGATCCGGCAACAGCAAACTCATCAGGCCAAAACAACAAAACAACAACAGCGGCCGCTCGATGACCGCCAATACCCCGGAGGACAACGCAAACATCTGCCAATCCTGCTTGGTTTTACGCCCCTCACGATATTTACCGGTTACCCATTCATACAACACCAGCAACATAATGATGGCGACGCTGAGCAAGGTGTAATCCTGTGCCGCAACATTCATAACTCATCCCCGTTTTTGATTTACGGCAAGGTTACGATGCTGAATAATATTAGTGAAATTCAAAAATTGTATGAGCTACATGCATGAAACTTAATTTACGCGCTATTGACCTGAATTTATTGACTATTTTTGATGCCATCATGCAGCACAAACGTATGTCCCAGGCGGCAGAGGCCCTGCACATGACCCAGCCGGCGGTGAGTCATGCCCTGGCCCGGCTGCGCACCACCTTCAATGACGCGTTATTTATCCGCACCCGGGCCGGAATGAAACCAACCCCTAAAGCCCTGCAGTTGGCGGGCCCCATTCGCGATGCCTTACGGCAAATCCAGGAGGCGCTGGAATCCGATGAGCCCTTCGACCCCCTGCAGGCGCAACGTACCTTTACCATCGCTTTTGCCCAATACGGTGAGATGAGCGTGTTCCCGGCGTTGTTGGATCGAATACATCAGGCATCCAGCGCTCTTCGCATCAATTCCATCGGTGAAGCAAATGCTGAAGCATTGGAATTATTGAAAGAGGGCAACATCGACTTTTGCTTTGATATGCAGGCCCCCGACGATGACCGGCTGGAATCCTGCCTGTTCAGTGAGGAAGACTGGGTGATCATCGCGCGCAAGGAAAACCCACGCTACAAGAAACGCATCACCGCCAAGCAGTACTTTGCCGAGAAGCACATTGTGCTGGCGCTGAAAGGCGGTAAAAAGCAGCTGATTCAGCGAACCATGGCCAACCTGGGGGGCGAACGCCGGATATTGGCCGAGGCTCAGCAGTTGATTGCCATTCCCTCGCTGGTAATGCAAACCAATGCCATTGCCACCATACCTGCCAGGCTGGCGGAATACCCCATTTACCAGCACCAACTGCGCGTGCTGAAACTGCCCTTCGACCTGCCTAAAACACCCTTCCACCTGATCTGGCATCGTGCCATGAACCAGGATCAGGGACACCTTTGGCTGCGGGAACAAATTCTGCAATGCCGCTGAGGCTGACTGAATGAGGCCACGACAAGACATCACGAAAGCGCGCATTCACCACAGCTTCATAACGGTCGGCTAACCATGCATAATGAGCACCCCTCTGCCATGAGAAAACATATGACCCATCAAGACACCAACGCCAAAGAACAATGGCTCATCTGTGGCCTGGACGTGCTGGAAGCACAAGGGCATGCCGCGGTGAAAGTGGAACCCATGGCGGCACAACTGAATGTCACCAAAGGCAGCTTTTATTGGCACTTCGAAAACCGACAAACTTTTTTAGATGAACTGTGTGGCTATTGGCTTGAAAAGCAAAAGGCGATTGTGCAAGAGTTTCAGGAATGGCGAACGCTCACACCGCAGGAAGAGCTGAGAAATTTGTTGCAGTTTATTCTAAACAAAGACACAAAACACGATTTATCCATGCGATTGTGGGCACAAGACTTTGCGGCAGCACTCAGTGCGGTCAAAGAAGTAGACAACCTGCGCCTGAACTTTTGTACCCGACTGTTCAAACGCATGGGCTTCAACTCACTGCAAGCAAAAGTCCGCGCACGCATGGTTGTCTACTATCAAATTGGGGATTACACACGCCCCCACAACGATTCTAAACAGGAACGTTCGCGATACCTCGACGAACTTTTTAACCTGCTCACTGCATCATTCGAAAACCCAGTCTAAGAACTGAACGGTTTTCGTCACGCCTTCGTTGTAATACTCCACATAGGGCCCTGATTTTACGAACCCGTGGGGTGCATCCTCAATGACATGTAACCGATGTTGTCCGCCTGCATGCAAAAAGGCATCATGAAACAATCTGTTTTCCGCCACCGGAACGGTTTCATCCTCGGCACCATGAATGGTTAACATGGGTGGATCGTTTGCATCCACATGGTTGATGGGCGACGCCTGATTGTAGCGGCCTGGAACTGTGTTCGGATCACCACCCAACAAAGCCTCGATCGATACTTGTGATGCGGCCACTGCTGCGTGGTTGTAGGCCAAATCCGTCGGGCCGTACCAATTCACAATGGCCTGTGGCTCACTGGATATACCAGCGTACTGCCCGTTCATATCTTCCCATGCTGTGCGGCTCACGCCTATTTGCGTAGCCAAATGTCCGCCAGCCGAACTGCCCAGCACGGCAATACTGTCCGGATCGATGTTCCAATTACCGGCCTGGCCTTGGGCTCTGAAATACCGCACCGCGCATTTAACGTCTTTGATGATATCGGTGTAGTCCGCGCCTACCTGCATCGGATTGTTCGGGTTATCCCGCGTTAGCCGATAATCAATGGTGGCGGCGACGTAACCCGCGCTACGCAGATCCCCCGCCAGATTGGCTAAGCCCCCACGTTGGCCACCACTCCAACTTCCCCCATGAATCATTATCACCAGTGGGCGCTGCTCACCGGCGGGTAATCCATCAGGCCGGGTCAACGTGTACTCTAAGGGAACCTGAACCCCATCCTGCAAAAAATAGCAGTATTCCCCATCCACAACTTCAGCAATCCCCCCCATGGAACAGAAAGCCAAAGCACCTGCAACACTCCACTGAATACTCATCTTGTTCACATTAACACTCCTTTATGGTTGTTAGGTACGCACCATACGGTTGCGTATGGTTGAAAAGTATAATGTAAAAACCAAGAGCGCGTAAGTGCGCAGCAGCACATTGCTACTACGTGAACTGGATTTATAGAGTTGATAGTGGCGGGAGGAAACTCGCCAGGAACCTGCGAAGGCTATCAGTGGGATAATAATGCAGCGTTCTGAGATGGGGTTGCCGTTGGATGCACGTAAGATCTAAAGGTTGGCATTGCTGAAGTCGAGCTCATCTAAACCTTAGCATCCACTTTGAAGTGCAACAACGATGCTACATCGGCTCATCCGCGATGTAGTCCCAGAACTGATCTTCGGTGATGGTGCGAACACCTGTTTTTAGAATCTTGCTCATCTCAGCTGGCGCTATATTCTGTCCCAGTACCACCAGGCTGATCTGTTCATGCCATTCATCGTGGACGACGCCCATCTCTTGCGCCAGTTCTTTCATCTCGTCAATATCCTCTTCCATGTCACCCAGGAACAGGATATCGGCACCATCCAGATCGATATCATCGTCTTCATTATCAGGGTATCGCCAAACCTGCACACCACCGGAGGATGAATCAAACAGGCGCGCGTACAACGCGGTGGCCCCGGCGGACTCCAACGCGCTAACCAGCTCACCGAAGAACGAAAGTGCTACTTCGGAACCAGCTGACGTGGACAGGACCATTTGATCGCCAGCGGCTTCCAGATCCATTCTGCTGGGAAGGTCGTCAGACTTGATACTAAGCATTCGTGGTAATATACAATTCAAACTATCATCAACTATCATTGTTATCTCTTATGAAGATTTTCACTTCAGCCTTGCGTATTTTGCTTTGTAGTGTTTTCCCCGGGGGAACATTGCTATCCACTCGATATTCCGTTTGGGCTTTCTCGATTCCCTTATTCGGGCTTTTGATAGTGATTCTTTTTAGCTTAACACGCTGGGTAACCACACCCTTAGGTTTTATTTCCATGCTGGGGTTTCTGATTGCTTTGCACTTACTCACCTACGGATTAGGATTAGGCATAAAATCAAAATCTAGACCGGCTCGGATTATCGTGTTATTAGTGATTGGTCTTATCGCGCTGAACGGCTCTATCGTGACTACAAGCCATATTTATAAGGAAACGTGGTTTGGTTTTGGTTTTTATCACATACCATCTGTTTCCATGTCCCCCACTTTGATGCCAGGAGATGTGGTGCTGGTTGATAGCTGGGCTTTCAACGCACACCCCGCCAAAAAGGGTGATGTAGTGGTTACACGCAAGGAGCCACAAGGAGTGATTCTAGTGAAGCGGGTTACTCGTGTAAAAGAAGATGGGCAAACTCGATGGATTTATATAGAGGGAGATAATCCTGCACGCAGTCAGGATAGCCGTCAGTTCGGATGGATCGATTCTGCACTAATCATTGGTCAAGTTGATTTCGTCTGGTTTTCATTTAGAAATGGTGAGCGAGCCCTTCAGTCGCTTTGAGTCAGCCCTGCATGCTTGCGAATTAACGAGTAGATTTCTTCAGCTGCATTATGAGGCATAGCCAATATCACAAAGGGATCATCACCAAAAAACGTAACCAGCGTTTTGTCACAATTCTCTTTAGAGAACGCACGCATTTTTGCGGGCAATTGAGCAGGAACCCAGTCACTATCAAATATATCTTCCAATACGAACTGGTAGGTTTCCCCATCTGAACTGACGAGCTCCACCTTGGCAGTCATCCAACCATCATCTGAATCGCAATCGTAAACCTTCCATGAGTTACCTGGAATTTGCTGTAGGTATACGTCGATAAGCTCCCAAAGGTAATTAGCGGGGCCACAACCTTGCTCTGAATATTCCACATGTCCCAACAGTTCGAACGCGTCAAACAGGTGCGCGTGAACAAGGCTTGTGTTACTGGGTTCAGAGTGGTCACTATCTGATATCTGATAACCGTAACGCAAGGCAAATTTATACAAATCTTTATCAAAATCACTCACGCAGACACCCTAAATATATTAGCAATTATTCAGATGCGCTAAGACAGTCATAGCCCTTGCTGATCACGAACTTTTCAAGCTCGTAATACTCAGGGGGCATTGTTGGTTGTTTTAGTCCTTTAAGGAGCTTGTCTAACAAATCGGGGTCAGAGGGAACTAATTCCGTTCTACCATCTTCCTCATCGTACGGAGTCAGTATGTTATTTATGGCCGCAAGAAACGATCTCTGTTGAATATATGCCCCTTTTCGATAGGTTACACCTTCTATTTTAACCTTTGAGCTGGATGGTAATTGCTTCGAAAAGAACACAGGATTACAGTGCGGATACAGGCTTAAAAAATAATCAACCAGGTGTTTGAACCGCTCTCCAGTCTCCCGTTCATTCTCATAAAACAAATAACCTTTTATACCTCTTGATAATACGTTGCATGTTTTAGCTATATTAAATTTTACATGTATTCTGGAGTGCGGTTCTCCAGCCACCAACTCGACAACACGGGTTGGATCGTATTTGGTGCCGTATATCCATTTGAACATATCTAACCAAAGACGATAGTCGCTAGAGAATTGCGAATTGGCGATATAGCAGTTTTCAACAACGCTCATAAGAAAAGCATCCCAGTCACCATTATAGCCGTGGTTACGCATTCGCCATTCCGGATTCTCTGCATTAGCCAGGCTCCAGCGAAGCGATGATTCAATTACTAGTTTAAGATCATCCAGAGATTGAACCGGCGATAAGTATATGAGCGAGGCCATGTGGGGAATAGTTTTGTCTGTGAACGCCTTAATGTCGCCATTCAGAAAATACTCACTATACGCCATCACCTCCTTCTTTGGCGTATTTCCGGTAAAAAACGTGTTTTCTTCATAAACTGCCCACTCGTTTTCTCTTTTTTCTAACCACTCACTTTCTGTTGGAATACTGCTGTATATCGAGCTCATTCTATTATCAGCCACTCTAAAAACTTACTACGCCGCCAGGAATTTCATAATCGTCTAATTCTTCCTGTATAGCCTCTTCCAGCTCATCCTGCAAACTGTTCTTTAAGCTTTGAAGCAACACACTTAAAGCACCCTCCTTAATATGCGAGCCAGGAAACGAATCACCATCCGCCAAATGTGATTTAAATATAGTCGGAACTCTCGACGGAATTCCCTCTGGATCTTTTACCAGCTGTTCTTCAATTAAATCAAGGTCAGCACTTCTTGCAATCAAAGTTTTCGTTCCTTTTTTTCCTTTAGCACGGCTATAGGTTTTGAACTTATGAAATTGCCATAAGTACTCAGACACTTCAATATTCGTAGTCTGCAAACCACCTTGTGGTGCGTCTTCAGTTACGCCAACGCCTTTTGCGATTCGATCCAACACAAACTGGTGATGGGCCGTTTTCCCGCGTTTTTCTGTGCTGTTCTCACCTTTATTACCATCTTTCCTGGGGTTAGTGGCCCAGCGCCATTCCTTAATACTGTACGGCTTATTCGTAGGCGAATCGCCATTTTTCCGTGATTGCCAAGACTTCACTTCATGCCACTCTTCAGCCGAATCAGTTCCTTCAGTTACAATATCCACTCTTCGCCCGTATTTCAGAGCTCTTGTTATATTCAATGGATCGTCTTCTAGATCTTCTTTTCTCTTAAATATATAGACAATTCTCGGCACCTCAATCCCTATAATGGTACTGCCAGTTGCGTGCAGTAGTGCCAAATGCATAAGCTGAAACGCCGCACCTTGCACCTGATTTGCTCTTGGCTTGGTGTCTTCAGAATCTACCGCTGAACTGTACCCTGCCATCAAAATGAGAGTAGTGAGTCGAGCAAGCGCCGTATTTCGATCTGTACCAAGCGCATAGGTACCATTTTCAGGAAACAGCTGTCCATCCAGTATCTGTTGTTCAATGTAGCCAATAATAGCCAACATAGTAATGGGTGGTATTCTTTGTCCGCCAAAGCCAAGCAGAAAATTCTTAACTGTTTCAGGTTTCCCACCTCTTTTCACTACTGTGAAGATGGCTCTAATCATCCCGATATTAAATGCATGTCTAATGAATCGGGCTCTATCGCCAGGAGGCATATTCTTAACTGTCTTGGCGAATACGCCTAATGTTTTCGCTGCAGTCCCTCCGGGCAAGTCATCTAACATTGGTTTTAACTTCTTGAGTGCTGATGCCCACTTTTTACCTATACCCAAAGGCAACTTGGCTCTAGCCTGCATAACTGCATTATTGCTGACAAGAAACTCCTCAAGCCAAGTGCTATTCATCGCATCAATACTGGCGGTATCCGGTAGCTCGGTCTCATCATCCGCCAAAGAGACAAATTCCAGAATATCTAAAAAATCGTCTGTGGAATTAATCATATTGGAAATTTGTCCGATAGCTTCCCGAGACTCCTCATCTGTCGCCATATCGGCCACAATAATCATGAAGGCTACGCCTTGGTAAACCAATCTGAAATCACGCCCCTTGGCTTTCTGGAACATTTTCTTAAAAACACCACCCAGATATTTAACTGCTTTATTATTTCCCAGCTTCAATAATTTAATTGCAAGTTTTGCGGGTGTAGTAACTGCTTTCAGAGGAGCAGCCGGCGGAAACAACGTCAACACGTCCAACAAAGCTACAGAAAACGCGACAATATCCACATCGCGCCCTGAGAGCATATTGCCCACCTGATCCCAGATCACTTGCAAGCTGTCCAAGGCCAAGAAACTGGCAACGATCTCTAGTATATCCATAAAGCCGATGTCGTATGCATAGGCTTCAGGGAACAAAATGGCAACATGGCGAGAGTAATACTGACCACTATTGTAACCATCAAGGCTTTGAGCAGTCGTATCATTCAGGTAACCTTCATCGAATCCTGGGTCGCCCGGCACGATGCCCGCATCAAGCATCGCTGCTGCAATGCGCTCGAAAGCTGCGGTCGACATTAAAGTCAGAACTTGACTTTCCTGCCCTATTGATATTGCAATATTTTGCTTTGATAACTCACTACCAAAGCTCAATAACTCTCCCTTACCTTCAACTACTACTTGAGCTGTGCCCGACTCTGGTAACAACACTGTTCTAGATTCAGAACCATCAGCAAAGGTTATCAATGGAGAGGATGAAAGATTAAACCAACGTAAGGTATTTATCTTCCCATCATAGGCCTGCCCTACTACCAAGCCATAGTTGGACGAAAGGGGATTACCGCCCGCGTCCACAGCATCCTGCAAAGCAATATCACCATACTGGACAACCCCAGTGACAGACGTTGAGTATTCATCTTCTCCAACCTGAAGACGAAGGCTACCTGCGTCCAATGTTACGGCTATCTTTTGCCATTGATTTAGTAAGAAACCAGGATGATTTAATGTGTAGCTGCTGGCATCGTCCATATTTGCCGTCAGGCTTAAGCTACCATCAGTTTGCAGAGCCAAGATTATTCCATTGCCCAGGTTCACCAATTGGCCACCTGGCTGATTAGCTTTCACCTCCAGAGAAAATGATAATCCATCAGCCAATTGCAACCTGGACGCACTCACTACTTTAGCGCGGCTGTGAACGATGATTTCATCTAACTCATTGCGCTGCTGAGAAAATTGAAAACTGAAGCCCGTCCCTCCCAAAGTGTCCTCAACCAAGGTTACGTTCTCTACAACACCTGACGAGAGACCTACCTCGTCGGTTAGAACCCCCTCGTCAACGTTATTCATCCAATAAGCAGCTTGTGTCAAACGGTTAGGCAAAAATGCGTTACCTAATTCAAGGCTGAGCTGCTGATTGGGAGCTCCCATTACCTCAACTTCCCCGGCTACGGCCTTCTCAATATTGAATATGGAGCCGTCCCAGCGGGTATGCGTGAACACCGATGGTGCTGTTGTGTCACCCACCATTTTACCGCGATAGTTATTTATTCTGGGGGTATTATCATTCGGGTATTGAACTTGAACGAGCTGTTCAGTAGGAGCTTGTAACGCCGCCATCGCTTTGACAACGACTTCCGTCTCGTGTGTTGGTGTGAACAAGGTTAATGTCGCAGTACCATCTTCTCCTGTAATGATGCTGGATGCGCTCAATCGCCCTTTTTCAGCCCAAACATCCAGAGGATAATTCGGCTGCGCTGCGCCATCTGCAGTTACCGATATTTGAAACTGTTGTTTACTATCAGTTTCCATCGCTGGCGATAAGCCCGTGATGCTGATATTTACAGGTCTTACATCTATTGCTACAGGAAGCGATGTGGCCCCAATCCTAACTGTAAATTCGCAGGCCTCTGCATAATCCGATCCTTTAAGTGAAAACTGGAATGCACCGTTGGTTGTAACATCCGGACGGCTCGAAACCTCTAAAGAGCCGTCTGTCGTTATGCCTACAGCCGTGCCGTCCGCAACGGTGTTACCCCAAGCGTCTTTTGCAACACCGGACAAAGAGACTTCACCCACGCCACCCACAAATAGCTGATTATCGTCATCTGGTGATACGGTTATAGACGTTGGCACCCCAGGAACAACACGAAAAATCAAAGGCAATCGCTGCGTATCACCTGATGAGTTGTTTGTAAGGACAGCCGTAACTTTGGCTATATCACCTGCCTTGTTGGTTAAAGTCAGTTTATTGTTAAATATGGCGAACTCATCATCTACCTCAACGGACGTCTCGAGTTCACCCTCACCCTCCAGCTCCCATCTGATTGATACCGGGTATTTTGATTCTGGGTCTCGATTAGCGAAGCCCAGAATATGGGCTACTAGATCTACTTCGGGTGTATCAGCTGATATTTCTACGGCTCCGTCTTCTGCCGGTAAGATGTCATTGTCCAGTACGGCATAGAAATCAAGATATTCAAAGGCCCATTCCCACAGAACATTTGCAGCATCGTTGTTACTGTACAATCGCATGCTCAGATAATCTTCTGGATCTAAACCTGCCAACGCCCCCAAGTTTTCAAACGTTATTGTCTGATCACTACCTATTGTAGCCAGCATTTCTTCTTCGCCTAATGCGATGATAAGTTCTCTTTCACCGTCATAGCTAAACGCCGTTAAGGTATCGTTATCGAGGCCATCACTGTTAATATCGCGACTCAGCAGGCTGTATGCAAAGGCCACTAATTCGTCAGTGGACGCTATAACCGGGTTCTCGCTGGTATAGATATCTTCAACATCATCAGCTGTTATTTGCCTTCGAATTTGCTGTTGGGTCAGATCGTAGATACTGAACTGAAATTCAGGGCGATAAAGCCACTCATATATTGGCTCTGGCTTGGGAGTGGTGATGTCTGCATCTTCGCCCTGAGCTTTAACAAATTCACGATATACTTGTTGGGATTCCAGGCTATCGTCCTCGTTATAGACTGGGACCTTGAAGGGGACATATCGATCGGGTCGATATTCCTGCATGCCAGAGTTGGCACCAGTCACATAAAAAGCCTCAAGCTGATCGAACTCAGACTGCCTGGTGAAAGGCTGGCCTGACACATGAATATAAAGATGCTCTCGGTTACTGTTCGGATTTGAAAAACGTATTACGTTGGTATGTTTGCCTGGCTTCACCGGGAACTGTGCAACTGCACTGTCCCCAACCGCTGCATCGTCCAGAATATTCGGTGCAACGATCTTTGCGAAGCGTGCTGTATAGCCGTAATCGCCCAGGGCTTCCGGCAATGCTCTGCCATCGTGATCCAACCATTCTGTATAAACAACGATCGCAGTATCTGTACCCAGCGCAGCACCTTCGAAGCCAACTGTTCGGGCTGATTTCTGACTAGGATCACTATCATCGCGCATATCGTCTGGAAGGTACTGAGTGCCTCTTGTCAGACCTTGCTCAACGGTATAACTGCGCTCCGCCCATATCTTAAGATTGGGAGGGCGCATAATGATATCATCAACATTGTAGTCAATTACCATCGCGTTACGAAGGTAACCATCTTCATCTTCAGTACTGTGAGCTTTCAGTTCTGTAGTGATAGTACCCATATACCCAGTGACACGGTTAATCGCGATAATACGAATACGCTCACCGGGGCGCAGATGATCAGCTTCTCGGTCCCAAAACTTTTCAACGACTCCCGACTGTTGTTGCCAGAAGCGGTAGGCGTTCTGTGGACCAACAGGGTTACCTGTTACTGGATCTACTGGATTTCTACGAAGATAGCTTGCGCTATAGATACCCTCTCGAGGACCGCGCATTTCTAAAGTGTAGAAAAACTCGCCATCGGCCGCGCCTAGGTCATTCTTGATGACACTAGTGGCTTCGGCAGTATTAAGACCTCTGCGCTCTGCGATTAACTCTCCGTTGGATTCACGAAAGACATATAGATCGGTATTACTGAGATCTATTTCTCCCAAAGTTGTGACCAATCCCTTATCATCAAACTCGCTTCCATCTGACAACCGCCAATCCGCTATTCTTAGGAGGTCGGGCTGATCTTCACCAGGTACTCCTTCTTTAGAAGAAAGAAAAACACCTTGATGTGTACAGAGAATTCCATTTTCATCACGTGATACTACGCAAGGATAGTTTTCATCATTCTGCAAAAAGAACTTTTTCTCTGTTTCACCCTCTTCACCATCCTCTACTGGAACTTCTACTACCCTACCCAACAACGTGTTTTCAAACTCTCCATCGCGGTCAAAGTCATAATTACTTTGCACCTGTCTGACGAACCCAGGCACTGTAAGGTCATAACTAGGTGGCGTTGCTGATTTAGAGAAGTTATCCAAAGCCCAAACGCTTTGTATATCTGTTAGTTCAGGAGTAATGTCCACGCCACTGCCATCGGGATTTTCCAGACGCGCACGACCGTTTATAACCATGATGTCGATGGGGAAATCGCGGGGGCGTTTAACTGGCGTAGCGGCGCTCGCTAAAATTCCGATTACTGCCGGGCGAATTAATGGCGGGGCAGTCGCAGCCAATCCATTGCAGAAATCATAATCGATTCGTTGCTGCCAGTAGATTCGGTAACCGGGTAGGCGCGGATTGAAGCGATTGTACTGTAATTCCAGATACGCAGGTGTGGTGTAGCTGAAGGTGAACCCCGGACAAGGCGGCAGGGTGTAATGCATGCTGTACTTGCCGTCTTCACCGGTTTCGGCGCCATCAGTAATTCTCGCAGCCGGTGTGGTGGTAATACGAGCACCTTCTATTGGCCCGTAAATAACATCTGTGGCTTTACGGTAATTGATGGTGGTGGTATCCACGCCATCCAGCGCTTCCTCCCCTGTATCATCCCCTTCCGGACCAAAGAACTTAACCCGAAAGCCTATATTGTTGTCAGTATTGGAAGGAGTAACTATATTAGATACTTCTCCGGTTGCAGGATCTGAACGTATTAAAAGTGACGCATAATCACCGATGGTTGTCCTACGTACGTCAATAGGAAATCGAGCCAGTAGGTGATACTCCCCGTCTGGGATCTGTGTGAGTTCTTTTGAGCGAACCAATACAAACTGTACGTTTTCATAGTCCGGATTGATTGCAACGGGTGAAAATGTTTCTCCATTATAAGTTTCAAAATTTTGCTGTGTGATATAGTCGTAAACCGACATCCAGATGGCATCCGGCATGTCCTCCATGATCTGGGTGTATTGATCATGATAGGCGCGGTATTCCGTCCCACTGAAGGTGAAATCCCCATCCTGCATGCCGCCGATGACGCCGGCTTCGCGGCCGGTTTCATCGTACTCCACCCAGATGGGCATGTTGGTGGAGGGATCCACCACGATGCTGCGGGTATAGACGGCACCGAATTTGTAATAGGGTTCGAAGCCGAACATGGCGTGGGCCTGCACGGCAAACAGCGTGGTGATCACCATCGCAAAGAGGGTGTTCAATCGTGTTAACTTGTTAGAAAGAATCTGTGTACTCATGTTCCCTATTTCCTACTGCCCGCTCGTGCTGTTAACGACGCTGCTCAATTCTGCCCGCATCAGTTCCAGACTGATGTCGCCATTGGCGTATTTGGCCAGGGTTTCCTGCCATTCGTACGGCACCATGCCGTAGCCGATGGCATCCAGGCGCTGGTATTGCAGCTCGCCAACGCTGCGCACCCGGTAATTTTCAATTTGCCCCACACCCACCGGCACGATGAGCTGGCTGCGATCATCCAGCCCCAGCATCACCACGTAGTATCCGTTATCGGGTACGTAGTCGTAGCTGCCCATGATGGCAGGCATGGCAATATCCAGCCCGGTAATGCTACCTTCCACCGCGATGCCGCCGGGCTGAACAAAGTAGAGCCAGTGACCGTAGCCCAGCGGCCCCAATGGATAGGGGAACTGGGAGAAATCGGTAAACTGGACGTGTATGGGGCCGCTGGTGTTCTGATCTGGGAACACCAGGCGGGTGTCGGTAAGATCCATCACCAAATCGCCGCCCAACAGGGTCACTTCACCACCGCCTTGCACCGGAACAAAGTTAATGGTGGGATCCAGTGCCGGCACGGTACGCAGATCCATGGGGTTCATGCGGCCTTCCACCACACTTTCGCGGAAGCTGATGCTGCCGTAACGGGTGTCCTTGAACTCAGGGTTGAATTCCAGGGTGTATTCGCCACTGGGGATGTTGTTTTTGGCGGCATCACCGAAGCCGAAGTGGTAGGCGCCATCCCGGTCGGTTTTGGTGCTGCGATTGAGTTCTTTCAACTTGACGGTGATTCCGGCCAAGGGTTGCCCCAATTGATCCTGTACGCCCCCGGTGATGAAGGTGGGCAAGTCACGCACCTTGAACTGGGCTCGCTCCATTTCGTTGCCGTCATAGGTCACGGTGATAAACACGTTGGCACCATAACCCAATTCACGTTCGGGGTAGAAAGCCATGACGGTGCTGCCCGGCAATGGCGCGATGCTGCCCGCTACCGCTTCGAACGAGCGGTTTACTTCCACCAGTCGGTGCCCTGCCCCGCGCATGCCACTGACGCCGCGCGGATCGCTGTCGATGTAGGTAAAGCCGTTCAGGGTTTCGTTGACGGTGATGGAAACCAAAGCTGGGTCCACCGGCTGATTGAAGTACACGGAAACAAAGCCGTTGGGCTCGATGTCCGTTGCATTGTTGGCGGGTTCTATTTTCTGGATCGCAACCGGTACCTGTTGCGGATCCCGCACCGATACCGACAAACCGGCCGTGCCCACCACTTTATCGGTCAGGTCGCGCACTTCGATGGCGATGTCGTAATCCCCGGCCTGGGCGGGAATGGTGACGGTGCCCGCCAACAGGGTGGAGGAGCCGGACAGGGTTTGCTGATCCAGTATCTCATCGGCGGCGTTGGTGAGTACCGCATAGGTGGTGAGATCGGCAGACAGGCCGGCAATGGCCGCGGCCACCTGCAGGGCAATGGGTTGGCCCTGGTTGATGAATTCACTGCCATCGGCCGGTAACAACGGATCAACGGTGACCGAGCCATCTCTAAGTAGGGTGTATTCCAGGCTGGTACTGTTGCCGGCAGCATCCCGTGCGTTCAACTCCACCGTCAGCGGTGTGCTGACACTGAGGGCCAACGGCAGGGAGAACAGATACTCCCCGGCGGCGGCGCCAGGTTCTACACTCACCGGTTGACCGTTCACGGTAAAGCCTGCGAGGTTGGTTTCGCTGATCACACCGAACAGCTCATAGCGTGAGGCCACCACCCTATTTTCCGTAGGTACCGGTTGCAGGCCGCCGCCCACACTGATCACCGGCGGGGTAATATCCCGATAGTAGATCGCCTGGGCCGCCACGGTTCGGTTTTCGCCGTCGGTGATCGATGCCGTCACCTGGAAGCTTTCCGCGCCGGCCGGGAAGTTGAGAATCTCCTGGAAGCTGCCCGCCTGGGTCTGGCCACCCTGCAGGGACACCAATTCGCCGTTGACCCGGATCTGGGCGGCACCGCTGAAGCTGATGGCTTCCCCAGCCAGGGTAAAGCTGTCACTGTTGAGCATGCTGCCCGGTGCCGGTGACAACAGGCTGATCAACGGGGCATCGGTTTCTGCCACTTCCGGCTCGTAGATCACCACCACGCTGCGTTGCAGGGTCTGTGTGTCCAGTACTGCCTGAACCAGAATGGTGTTGTTGCCTTCCTGCAGTTGTACCGGCGCGGAACGGTAGGTGTACTCCGTGTTGAGGGCCGTGCTCTGCAGTGCGGTAGGCTCATTGTCCACCGTCAGCACGATGTTTTCAGAACGCACTTCCGACTGCAGTTTACCGGTTACCACCACATAAGGTTCGGTAACCTTGCTGTAGCCAACGGGCGAATCAATGGTGAGGCGCACCACGGTATCGGTGCTGAGCCGTTCCACCGCAACAATCACCGTGGCTTCATTGCCTTTGGTATCCACGGCTTTCAGTTGCAGGTTGTTTACACCCAGCTCAACCGGCACATCCGCACCCCAGTTATCGCCGCTGAACTGTGCGGTGATGGTACCGGCGCTTTGATCGTTGGTGATGGTGAGCGATGCCACACCACTGAGATCGGTGGCTATACCGTTGAGGGTGAAGTAATCCTCGTCGGTTTCGAACGGCTGGCTACCCAATACTGTGATTTCCGGTGGCGTGGTATCCGGGATGCTGTTGGGATCGTTTGGATCGGACCCTGCCGCCACTTCTTCTTCGTTGCTGTATCCATCGTTGTCGCGATCGGGATCGCTGTTATCACCTTGACCATCGCCATCCAGGTCCGACCATTCCGCCGGATCGGTGGGGAACTGGTCCGCAGCGTCGTCCACACCATCATCATCGGTGTCGGCCTTGGCCGGATTGGTGCCATTGACCACTTCCACGTTATCAGCAATGCCGTCGGAATCGCTGTCGGTGAGCAACGGATTGCTGCCGTAGGTATTGATTTCGTCGCCATCGGACAGGGTGTCCCCATCGCTGTCCGCCAATAATGGATTGGTACCGTGCGTGTTGATCTCGGCGCCGTCGCTTAAGCCGTCTTCGTCACTGTCGGGTTTCAATGGATCAGTGCCGTGGGTGTTGACTTCCGCGCCATCGGTCAGGCCATCACTGTCACTGTCCGGTAGATTGGGATTGGTGTTATAGGTGAGCACTTCCTGGGCATCGGTCAGGCCATCGCTGTCGCTGTCCGCCAGGTTGGGGTTGGTGCCATGGGTGTTGATTTCATCCCCATCGTTTAAGGTGTCATCATCACTGTCGGCATCCAGGGGGTCGGTATTGTGAACATTCACTTCATCACCGTCACTCAGCCCGTCGCTGTCGGTATCTGCCAGGTTGGGGTCGGTGTTGGTGGTGTTCACTTCTTCCCCGTCACTGAGGCCATCCCCATCCGTGTCCGCTTGCAGTGGATCGGTGCTGTGTTCGTTAAGCTCGGCTCCGTCGCTCAGGCCATCGCCATCGCTATCGGCCTGCAGTGGGTTGGTGCCGTGGGTGTTCACCTCATCACCATCGCTGACACCATCACTATCACTGTCTGCCAGCAGCGGATTGGTACCGTGAGTGTTGACCTCCGCGCCATCGGCCAGGCCATCACCATCGGTATCCGCCAATAATGGATTGGTGCCGTGGGTATTGATCTCCGCACCATCGCTTAAGCCATCGCTATCAGTGTCCGACTGCAATGGGTTGGTGCCGTGGGTGTTGACCTCTGCGCCATCGGCAAGGCCGTCACCATCGGTGTCTGCCAATAATGGATTAGTGCCGTGGGTTGTCAGCTCGGCGCTGTCAGTGAGGCCATCCCCATCGGAATCATCTGACAACGGGTTGGTACCATGGGTATTAACTTCCTCACCATCGCTGAGGCCATCGCCATCGGTATCCGCCAATAACGGATTGGTACTGTGGGTGTTGATCTCCGCACCATCGCTTAAGCCGTCGCTGTCGGTGTCCGCCAGCAGCACATTGGTACCGTAGGTATTCACTTCCGCTCCGTCGGTGATGCCATCGCCGTCGGTGTCATCCATTAGCGGGTTACTGCCATGGGTATTGATTTCCGCGCCATCGGTGAGGCCATCGCCATCGGTATCCGGGTTCAGCGGATCGGTTTGGGTGGTATTGATTTCCTGGGGATCGGTCAAGCCATCTGCGTCACTGTCGGCTGCCAACGGATTGGTTTGGTGCTCATTGATTTCCGCACCGTCGCTCAGGCTGTCATCGTCGCTGTCGGCATCCAATGGATCGGTACCATGGGTAAGAATTTCCGGGCCATCCAGCAATCCGTCTTCATCGGTGTCGGGCAACAGGGGATCGGTGCCGGAGGTCAGTACCTCATAGCCGTCGCTAAGCTGATCCTCATCGGTGTCCGGCACTAGCGGGTCGGTTTCGTACGTTTGCAATTCGTCGGTATCGCTCAGGCCGTCATCATCGGTGTCCGCCTTGATGGGGCTGGTGCCGAACTCCCACACTTCCAGGCTGTCCGATAGGCCATCGCTGTCGCTGTCCACTAACTGGGGATTGGATTGATAGGTCAGCACCTCTTCCCCATCCAACAGGCCATCCCCATCGCTGTCGGGGTTCATGGGATCGGCGTTATTGGCCGCTTCCAGATCGTTGGTCAGGCCATCCCCATCCAGATCGTCATCCAACCCGTCAAACACGCCATCGTTGTCCACATCGCACAGCAATCCAAAATCCGCCTGATACAGATTCTGGTTGCGGAAATACATCTTATCGCTGTACGACAAATCAATGTTGGCGCCAGCCATGGCACCGTAAAATTTAGTGGACCCTTCCGTATTAATATCACCACGGGCATACAGGTAGGCGCTGGTATCCGAGTAGGCACCCAATTCAAAAGCCTGCCAGGCGTAGATCACCAGTTTGGCCGGATCCCCTTCGTTACCGCCGGGCATGTTGAGCTCGGAGCTGTTACCCGTGACACTGGAAGAGTAGACAAACAGGCGCACCGTGCCTTCACCCTGGACTTTGATCTTGGTGTAGGATGCCATCGACAGTTGTTCAATCCAGTAATCGCCCGGTGCCAGCACCACGGTGCTGCTGGACCACAGATTCAGTTTGCGAATCCGGTATTCGCCGGGCTGCGCAAAGGTGATGGTGGAGAACAACAGCGGCGTCACCTCATCGAACTCCCGCTGGCCGTCATTACCCAGAGTGGCACTGCCGGAGATGTCGGTGGATGAGGTACTGAATTTGAAATCCGGCGCCAGTATGAAAGGTGACGGCACGCCGGAAGCGGAACAATCCGTATTACCGCAGGAATCAGCGCTGAACAACGCATTGCTGTTTACCACCTGACTGGAGCGCAATTGACTGGTGGGCGCATTCTCCATCAGGGAATAGGAACCAAAATCCACCAACCCGTTCTGGGTATGGGTTTGCAAGCCGGTTTCAAACGCTGCGGAACAATAGGTTCCGGCATACCCTTCCAGGGAATCCGGCACGTCGTCGCCGTCCGCATCCACGGGCACGTCGCTGGCCAGATACGGATCGGTGCCCACCATGCGTTCGTAATCGTTGCCGATGCCGTCGTTATCAATATCCAGATCATTGATGTCCGGGATACCATCACCATCCAGATCGGGGTAAGAGAAAGACTGTTGGCAACTGTCACCATAATTCACCAGGGCGGCGTTATCATGACGGGAATACACTGCCGTGCCCGAATGCAACTCCACAATGCTGGCATTGAAGGCGCCTTTAAGTACCGAGAAAGAACCAACGTCCATTGGGCCCTGGCTGTAGACAAATCCATCCAGTCTGGCGTTGGGCCCCAGATTGAGGCTGCCGTTAACGTACATAAACAACTGGTGTGCGGACGCGGTCTGGTTGATATCCACTTCATCCGCCAGAGCGGTATCGTTGTTCACCATCAAGCGCACGGTGCCTTCACCCAGAACTTTGATGTTGGCACCATAATCCATGATCAGGTTATTGACCCAGTAATCACCGGCCGGCAGTTTGACGGTGGCGCTGAGCTTAAGGTGCAGGGTATCGATCAGGTATTCAGATTGGGCACTGTTGAAGGTCAGATTGCCGGTGCTGTTGACCACCACATTGCGGAACTGGGTCTGCACGCCATCGGTGGTGGCAGATTGCAGGATGCCTACGTCGATATCGGTGGTTGCAGCGCTCAGCTTGAAGTCATTAATGTAGATCGGCGGCGCCGTGGTACCGGAGGCAGAACAGTCTGACCAACCGCAGCTGAGCGTTAACGGTTCCTCAATGATCAAGGGTGTAATCAGTTCATCATTGGGTGCATCGTACACCCGCGAACTCAGACGGAACCGTACAGCACCATTCAGGTCATGCACCTGCAGCGGGCTTTCAAACAAAAGCTCACAGTTCTGTGCATAGGCATGGGATGCCGTTAACCCCCACATCAGGGAGGCCACCACAATTAAAAATTTACATCCAGAATGCTTGATCATAACGCCCGATCTTCCGTGCCAAATACATCTTGCGCATACGCGCCGCTTAGCAGACTTCTTATTGGTCTACGTTTCGAAATTCCTGCAGCTGCACCAGGAGTTGCTCGTTCAGTGCTTTCATGGTTTCGAGCATCTGTTGGTATGCCTCATCACGCTGCGACTTGGATTCCGCGCTTTCGGTTTCAGCCGCCAGGCTCAACGCTTCATCCTGTTCCAGGCACTGAAGATAAGCCCGCGCTTCGCTAAGAAACCCTGCAACGGTCTCCTGGGCCTGAATCATTTCAGATTCGCTGGCCGCAGCGCCATCCGGCAAAATCGGTGTTGCCGGTGGTAGACATTCAGCTGCCGTCACGGCAGACATCAGGCACCCCAATGTGCATAGTAAAATTCGACAATATACCAACATGCTTCCCCCAAATTACTGTTGGTCGGTGGTCGCGTAATCAACCTGCGCCTGCGACATCACCTGGCTGGCCAACGATTTGACCGCTTCTTTCATTTGTTTGTGAGCCAGCGTCTTGCGAATCTCTGCACTCACCGTCTGTAAGGGTTTGGTCGTGGTGACCTGCTCCTTCAGTACACGCAACATAATCACATCCGGACGGGTGTGAATTTCTACCCCTTCTGCCACCTTGGCATTGGTTACCATCTCCTTGATATTGGGGGGCAGTAGTTTAATGTTCATTTCTGCTTGTTTGTGTTTTACCGGAAACCCTTCTTTCACCAGCGTGGCACTGAGCTGCTTCCAATCCTGGCTGGCGGACGCCTTCTGGTACGCGGCTTTCAACTGTTCGCGGTCCAGATCGGCCAGCGGCCCCACGGAGGTAATGTATTCAAAGGTGCGAATCACTTCACCGCCAAATAATTCAGGATTGCTGTTGTAATATTCCGTTACCTGCTGGTTGCTTACCGGCTGCGGATCAGCGTGGTTCTGCAGGTAGCGCTTGACCAGCAATTCCTCACGGTAGGCTCGTACCTGCTCCTCCAGGAACGCGGCTTCCTCTGCACTCAGCTCCTGTTGTGCCTGCTGCGCGATGGCGCGGCTTTGCACCAGACTCTGCAGTACCTTGTCACGGACTTCAGGCCCCACCAGCAAACCCGCACTTTCACCCAGGGTACGGGTCATGGCGTAATCCAGCTGGGTTTCCGTGATGGCCGCACCGTTGACGGTCACCAAAGCCGGTTCAGCGGCCGGTTTTGATTCGGCTGTTGCAGCCGGCTCTGCTGCGGGTTCCTTGTCACCGCAGCCAACCAGCAGCAGGCTCATCCCCATACACAGGGCCTGGATTGCTTTCATGGAACCACTCATTTCGTTTCCACTTTCACCAGAGCCTGCAAACGCTCGTATTCCGCCTCTTTGGCGGCCTGGCGCAGAATGTGCCGGATCTTGCCTTTCACATTTTCATAGGGCTCATTGATCTTTTTGGGCGCTTCCAACTGTTTCACAATGTGATAACCGAAGGTGGTGGCCATGGGCTCGCTGTATTCCCCGGCGTCCAGTTTGAATGCCTGCGCCGTGAAGTTGGCATCGATGGCGCCTTGCTTGACCCAGCCCAGATCGCCACCGCGCTTGGCGGAAACGGTATCTTCGGAATATTGCTCAGCCACTTCCGCAAAATCGGCACCCGATTGCAGTTTGCTGTAGGCCTCATGGGCTTTGTTGAGCTGGGCTTTTTTCTCGTTATCACTCATTTTCGGATTGGTGCGCAGCAGGATATGGGCCAAATGCGCTTTTTCTTCAGTAAACTCGTCAATGTGGCTGTTGTAATAGTTCTTGATGGCTTGCTCGGTTACCTGCTCAGCGAGGTATGTGTCGAAATAGCGACTGAGTAAAGCCTGTTTACGGAATTCCCGCACTTCAGCTTCAATCAGGGCTTCGTCCATCTGCTCCTGTTGGGCAATGGCCGCCGCCAGCGCTTCCCGCTGCAGGTAGTTTTCCAGCTCTTTGTCACGGCGGGCGCTGTTATCGGCTGGCACGTTCTTGAACTTCAGATACGCATCAAACTGTGTATCTGTTATTGCTTCGTCACCGACTGTTGCTATCACGTCACCCTGCGATTGGTCGTTACTGCATCCCGCAACCATGGCAACGGAGATGAAGGCACAAGCCAAGTAGTGTTTTCCTATCATGTGTTAATCCTTACCTAAGTATTTCTTTTGTCTGCCAGCCCCATTAGCACCAAGGGCAACCCATCAGGTTGGCGCCGGTGGCGGAGGTGGTTGCTGATTATCCACATTTTGTGGGGCTGATTTAATTGTAAAGGTGTAAGTCGCTGTCTGCGATTGGTTACCTGCTGTATCCTCGGCGTGCACTTCTATATCCACCGATGCCGCATCCGGCACCACATAACGCACGCTGTCAAGCTCCGTGCTCTCCAGTATCTGTGGGGTGCCATCCGGCGTATCCACCACGTACCAGAGACGCTCGATACGGCCATCGTCCTGGGCATCGGCCCGCAGCGTAATGGTCTGTCCGGCATAGAGCGTAAGATCCTGAAGCGGGCTCAACAGATAGACATTCGGTACCGTAGTATCGGCTGTCACCGGATCGGTCTGCTTCATCAACTCCTCACCATCCAGCAGGCCATCGGAATCGCCGTCGGCCGTTTGCCAGTCAGTCTGATAAATCAGTATCTCATCCAGATCGGATACCCCATCAAAATCCGTGTCGGTCATACCCCATTGGTGGCCATAACCGCCCAAGCCACCGGAATAAAGGGTATAACTGCCGTTGGCCTGGGGTACAAACCCGACATAGCGATTATACAGGCCATCGGCCAGCGACAGTCGAATATCCGTTGCGCTACCGAAGTTCACCGGTGCCTGCAGAGCCTCTATGGCTTGCCGCGCGCTGGTAAGGGAAGCCGTGGACTTCAGGCCAATATAAGGTTGCTTATACTGGGCAGTGCGGTAATCCACATCATAGTAGTGCATATAGATGCGGCCATCGGCATACAGTACCAGTTGGGCATAATCATAGGTGCTGTAGCCCGGTATACGCGTCTCACGCCAATGAATCACCGTTCGCTCAGTATTGGTGTCGTATTCGAGCCGGTATCCATAGACGAAATCGGTTCCAAGTACGCTGATCATGTCCACATCCAGGGAGCCGGGATTCGGTGTCTGCCGCAACTCGCTGCCGAAGGTGATGTATCCGTTATCGGAGATGTAGATTGTGGTGTATTCCACGCCATAGTAGTTGAACGTGTGACCCAAGGTGAGCGTGGTGCCTCTTTCGTTCTGGAAGCTGTCACTGTTGGCAAAGGACCAGTTATAACCGGGCGCAAAGGTCTGCGGCTCAATAATAATATCCTGCATGGTGGTCAGATCGCTGATGACACTGATCTGATCCAGGGGCCACACCTCATTGATGGCCTGGTTACCCACCTGACCGGTAATGGTCAACTCCTGGCTGCCCTCCAGCATGACGTTATCGAACCGGAAGCCGCCATCCACATCCGTGACCACGGTGCCATAGCCGTCAAAGGCGATGGTGACACCCCCCAAATCGGCTTCACCGGCATCCGAGCGATACAGCACCCGGCCTTCCAGTGAGGTCAGGCCATTGTCAATGATGGTAACCGTGCGCACTGCACTCTGGGCGGTGTTACCGGTAACGTCCGTTGCCTCCACCTGCACCGTGAAGGCACCGGTGGTGGGCGTGGTGATACTGACGCCATATTGGTCACCGATAGGCGAAGCAACAGTGGCAACGCCATCCACCAGGAAGCGAACCTCGGCAACCTGCTCGTTGTCAGTGACTTCAGCGCTCAGGTAGACGGTACGGTCCGGCATGAGGGCATCGCCGTCGTTGGGCCAGATGGCACCCAATACCGGCAGTTCCGTGTCGGCCACCGCTGGTTCGTTATCGACGTTATCCCGCAGTTGATCACCGTCGCTGTCCACATTGTCCGCTTCCAGGCCCAGTGCGTACTCGTCACCGTCATAGACCCCGTCGCCATCGGTATCCCGCAACTGGTAATCACTGTAGCCAGAGACGAATTCGTACAGATCCGGCAGGTCATCATAGTCGGTATCGCGGTAATTGGAATCGTAGTTCTGCAGCAAGACGAAATAGGTACCATTGCCTTGTGGTGTCATGGTCACGAAGGTATCTCGCAACAGGTACGTCGATATATTGATAGCCGCGCTGAGCGACTCACCCTGAGCCAGGGTCAGGCCGTTATAAAGATCAGTGAGCGTTACGGATCGAACGGTATCACCGGCATTGCCCCAGCCGATGTCCAGAGTATTGGGTTCTTCGGCGGCATCCCCGCTGGCGTATCCGGACCACATAACTTGAATAACACCCTCATCCGTGACCGTCATCATGCCATCCAGATACGAGTATCCTTCACCCCAATACTCAAAATACAGTTCGCTGACAAACAAATGCCGATCCGCCAGGCGTTTATACGCCACGTAGCTGCCAGCCCGGCTGGAATTGAACAATGACACCATGGGATAGCTGTCTGTTTGTGGATCGTCTCCATCTACTGGTGCCAAGGCACCAAATACGACGTCACCGTAGTTGCTGATATAAGCCTGTGTATAGGCCTGCTCACCCCAGGTCACTGCGCCATCGAGGGCAATCAACTGGAAAGCAGGAGAGAATCGATCCATCGAAACATTATCTTCATAGTCCAATTGATTCTCATAATACGGTTTGATGTTGCGAACATAGATCACATCAGCCAGCAGCGTTTTACCGCCGACGATCATCTGACTGCTGTCCACCATGGTGGTGAAATCGAGGGTTTCACCGGCCAGCTCACCGCTAATGCGCAACAGCGCATTGTCACGGGCCGAGACATTGGCCAATGAGAATTCACCCAGTTCATCCGTAATGGCGGTGCTGCCCGTATTGGGATCGGTTACTGTGAGACCGGCCATGGGGAAGGTTTCACCGTTGTAGTCCAACAGCACTCGGGACGACACCGTGGTGCTGCTATCGGCCTGCAGATCAAAACGCACCACGCCGCTGCTGCCGGTGCGGCCGGTGGCATCGGTGGCAATGGCCTCTACATCCATAAAGGTGCCGTAGGGCAGATAGAACTGCAATTCATAGGGGCTTTCACTGACGCTACCCACCAGCTCGCCATCCACCCAGAAATTGACTTCAGCCACTTTGCTGTCGTCTTCAGCCTGGGCAGACAGGGTTACCGCCTCATAGGGATACAACGCCTCACCCTGAGACGGGGTCAGCAATACCACAGTGGGATCGGCGTTATCCGCCACCGCCGGATCACCACCGGCCGCGTACTCCTCCCAATCGCTGACACCATCGCCATCGGAATCCTGGCTGTCATTCAGTGTACCCAGGCTGGCTTCCAGCACATCACTTAAACCATCGCCGTCGGAGTCCACATAGGCACTGAGGTTGGCGATTGTCGCAGCCTGGTTGACATCAATGCCATTCAGCGCCTGGCCATCCAGCTTGCGCAGGGCATCCAGTTGTGCCTGAACATCTTCAACACTGTCCCCCATTACCACGTAATGCAGGAAGGTCACACGCTCACCGGGAGCCACTGAGGATTCCAGGCACAGATACCAGTAGTTGGTTCCTGCAGCGGAACTGTCGCAGGGTTTAACCGCTGAGTATTGTGTCCCAAACAGGTGCCCCAGTACCGGCCGCTCCGGTGAGCCCGGGCTGTAGGCAATCAGGTAGTAATCCTCTTCATTCAGCACACTGTCACCGCTGCTGGTGAGCAAAGTCACTTCAGACGAGCTGGAGTAGTAATGGTAGTAGCTTGACAGCCTCACGCCGACGTCCATGGCCGCATCACTTTGATTGTCAAAGGTCTCCTGGTAACGAACAAAGCTGTCACCGGTGGTTGGCACATACACTCGGCGGTGATACAGGGCATCACCGTAACGGCGCAGGGAAGTAGCAAACTCGCCATCATCACCCAGCGCCACCAGATCAGAACTACTGGTGTAATAGCCTGATGAGTAGTTGCCATAGTAAATACTGGAGGGCCGCATGCTGGCCGACCGTATGGCATTGTAGGTGCTGTCGGCCAGGGTCAGGTTACCACTGGTATCAAATGCCCATTCACCACCGGCCCCATCAACAAACAGGCCGGGCAGCGACAATGTGGTGAGGTCATCACTGCTCTCCAATGGAT
The DNA here is from genome assembly GCF_003671475.1 of Ketobacter sp. GenoA1. NCBI lineage: Bacteria > Pseudomonadati > Pseudomonadota > Gammaproteobacteria > Pseudomonadales > Ketobacteraceae > Ketobacter > Ketobacter sp. GenoA1. The sequence continues at coordinate 94,138 of NZ_RCHM01000046.1, forward strand.
CGGTGCCGTCGACAAACCGCTCTTCTGCATCACCACGCAACAATGTGTCCGAGGCAAACAGCAATGGATCAGTACCCAGCGTCAGCTCTTCACCATCCAGCAGCAGATCATTATCGGTATCCGCATCATTGGGCAGCAGATTGTTCTGGTACTCATACAGATTGCTGAGCCCATCATTGTCGTAATCGGCATCCGGCGCCACATCACCATTGAAGTAGGCTCGCTCATATTCATCCGGAATGCCGTCACCGTCACCATCCGTTGCATTGGGATCAAAGCCGATAGCGGTTTCCAGATAATCATTCAAACCGTCATCATCGCTATCCACATCATCCAGCTTGGTGTTGTAAGTGACTTCATCGCCATCCTGCAGTCCGTCACCATCGGTATCCGTGAGGAACGGATTGCCGTTGTAGACGTTCACTTCATCCCCGTCGGAGACACCATCCCCATCGGTATCCGGATTGGTCACTGAGGTGCCCAATGTCATTTCTTCGATGTTGGTCAGGCCATCGCCATCTTTATCAGACGCCGAATCGTCCGTTGCCACCGGTTCCAGCTCGTTGGCGTATTCGAACGCGTCCGACATGCCGTCACCATCGGTATCCGCCAGATTGATATTGGTGCCCAGAATTTGCTCCAGCGCATCGCTTAAGCCATCGCTGTCGCTATCCAGTTCAATATCGAAGTTGGCAACATCATCGATCAACGCAGCATCCATATTGTAGAGGCTGGCACTGTCGAAGCGCAGGATCGCATCAATACGGGCCTGAACCTCTGCCACCGTACGACCCACTACGTAATAGTGCAGCAGAGCCACCTGATCCCCCGCCGCGACGGTGAGACTGTAGCACTGATCCCAGTAGTTGCTTTGTGCCTGGGCTGTACTGCCACAGTTACCTGCCACTGACTCCAGCCCCAGCATAATATGCCCCAGAACCGGCTGATTGGCATCCACGCTGTCGTACAGGATGATATAGCGATCACTTTCCGTGGGCTGCGCCTGTCCGGATTCGGTGATCAATTCAATGGCACCGCTACCACCGGCACCCGCCAGATAGTTGGTGTTATAGGTGGCGTTGATGCTAACGGCAGCGTCTCCGACATTGGCAAACAGGTCTAGGTAGCGCACATAATCATGGTTGGCACTATCACGGTAAACGCGACGGCTCACCATCAGATCCTGCATACGGTCGGGCCCGACAAAGTGCTCGTAACCGCTGGCATCCGTGGCCGCATCACCACCGTTACTACCATCGTTGTAATACATCTGGCTGACATCACCGGTGACGTTCAAGCGCCCGGCCAACGTGGTGATTGAGATGGTATCCACCCGGATATCACTGATGTAACCGTCCCGATGAATCGTCCACTGAATGCCCTGCTGCAGCGAACTGTAGTAAGGTAAATAGGAATCGGTCAGTACGCTGGATGCCAGATTCGGATCGGTGTTATCCACAAAGAGTTCGTCTTGATCCCAGCGGCCGTCCACATCGCTGTCGGCTTCAGCCGGATTGGTGTTATAGCGGTTCACCTCTTCACCGTCCGTCAACTCATCGTAGTCCGTATCCGTTCTTGTTGGATCGGTACCGTACAACTCTTCTTCATAATTCAGCAGACCATCACCATCGTAGTCGGCATCGGCCACTGCATTGAAGAGGTTCCAGTCCGCTTCAAAGCGGTCGGACATCTGATCACCATCGGTATCCACCAAGGTGGGTGACGTACCGTAGATGTAAACTTCTGCATAGTCATCGAGGCCGTCACCGTCGGTGTCAGCGTCCACCAGGCTGCTGCCGTAGATAAACTCTTCCCAATCGGCAAGACTATCGCTGTCACTGTTGGTTGAGGTAGGGTCACTTCCCAATTCATTCACTTCAAGGCCATCGGACAGCATGTCACCATCCGTATCCATCAGTGTTGGGTCGGTGCCCAGTTGCTGCTCTTCGAAGTTGGTCAGGCCGTCGTTATCGAAATCCTCATCACGCTCACCGGGCAATACCGGTGAATTGGGATCGAAACCGTAGGTGACTTCGAAGCCGTCCAATAGATCGTCACCATCGGAATCTGAATTAATCGGATCGGTTCCAATTGAATATTCATCCCCATCCAGCAAGCCGTCGTCATCATAGTCTGGATTATCAACTGCTGTAACACCGAGCAGCGTTTCCTCCAAATCCGTTAGCCCATCCCCATCCGAATCGAGCATTCCAATGGATATGTTCTGGCCAATTGCGCCGAACACGACGTTGTATTGGCCATCGGATTGGGGAATAAAGACAATTGTCTTACCGATGGCATCAAATTCAGAGCTGGGTATAGAGGACCTGACTTCCGTATTGTCGGGCGTGGTGTAAGAGTCAATCAGTGTATCAAACGAAATTGATTCATATGTATCTGCGGCAGAGCCTGGTGATAAACCTATATATATGCTACTGGCATTCAAAATCACCTGATCAGCCGATTGATAGAGATATGCGAACACCCCACCCCCCAGCAACTGCAGCTGGAAGGTAGCAGCGCCGCCTCTATTCCAGTGCCCATAGTTGTACCAGGTAACATAAGCACCATTGTCATCTTCTGCCACAGTTAACGGATTGCCTCGGCCATCCATATCCATGCCAAAAGGCACTACGAGCGGTGAGTTCAACCAGGGAACACTGTATAAGGTACGGCCATAATTTGCGAAACGCACGTACCCATTTGAATCAACATATATGTTGGAATAGGTTTGGCCAAAGAAGCTGAAATCCTTTGCTAGCGCATACTGGCCGGTGCCTTCGTCATTGAAGTAATAGTTTTCACCAGCGTCAGTATTGAATTCGACACTAATACTATTGGCACCAAGATCCAGCGTTCCTATATCCGTTACGCCCCCGTAGTTAAAGCCACTGGACTCTAAGACGAATTCCTCTTCCAAATTAACCGCACCAACCACACCACTCACGCTTACCACGAGTTCACCAGACATTGCGCTGATGTTGGTCAATGTAAACTGGCCATTCTCATCCGTAGTCGTGACCGAGCCTGATGACTCAATGTCAACGGTTAAGCCTGCCAAATAATAATCTCCGGCCACACCCTGGAAGCGGACAGCACCAGTCAAATCGGTTGACGGCACATCCTGGGGCGCTATAACGATCTCGCTTTGGCCCTGATTAGCATTGGAGTCGTAAGCGATCACCTTAAGCGTGACGGAATCTGCATCGGGAACCTGCCAGGCTACAGAGTAGTTCTCATCCACAATCGTTGTGTACAGAACATCATCCACATACAGTTCGACATACTCGATTGAACCGTCATCCACCACGTCGAACGCTAGTTGCAAATCAGCGCCGCGGTATACATCATCGCCCTCTACCGGGTTGACCCAGGTCACCACGGGAACCGTATTATCCGGCACTTGTGGATCGGTTCCCAGATTGTATTCCTGCAGATCGCTTAGACCGTCGCCATCGGTATCGGAAAGCTGCGGATCCGAGCCGAATGTGGCTTCCAGCTCATCACTCAAACCATCCTCATCGGAATCAATGAACGCATTGAAATTGACGATATCGGCGGCCAGTTCCGCATCAATCCCGGCCAATGTTGTCGCTGACATCTTCTGCAGATTCTGCAGATTGGGTTCACCCGTTTCAAAATCACTTTCCATGGTGGCAAAGTGCATCAGCGCACGTCGGCTGTTGGCGGGAATGGTTACTTCAAACTCGATATCCCAGTTGTAATTCCCACTGGCACCGTACGAATTATCCGTAATCGACGTGGCAACATTGTCATCTTTGAACAGATGCCCGATCACAGGGCGGCTGGAATAATTAGTGTCACGCCACAGCGCATAGCTATCCGTCACATCAATGCTGTTGTCACCGCTGGAAGTCTGAAGCTCAGCGTAATTGCTATAGCGACCATAGCGTGAATACAAGCTCACGGTAATGGTACGCGCAACATCCGTCGGATTTTCGAGTATCTCTATGTATCGAACAAACGCCTCTCCACTGGCAGGCACGAAGACTCTGCGGGCATACAAAAGATCATTCAGTTCCTGAGCAGCAAAATGCCATTCACGACCTTCCTGGGAGGTTCCTACCGTCGAGTTTCCTCCATAGTAGGAAGTGGATCCTGATTCGGAGATGATCGAGGCGTCAAAACCATCATACCAAATCGCCGAGCTAGTGCTGCCACTGGACCCTGCCCAACTGTTGGTTACGGCACCTTCGCTACAGAACTGCCAACTTCGGCCGTTAGCATCATTGAGCGTTCGACACATAGAGGTAACCGGCAGAACCGAGGCAGGATCATTTGGATCAGTTCCATCAACGATTGCCTCATTACCGTCCCAGCGCCCGTCATTATCGCTGTCTGGCAGCGTTGGATCAGTCTGGTAAACTCCAAGCTCCCAACCGTCCCAAAGCTGATCATCGTCACTGTCCTGATCCTGTGGATTGGTGCCTTGCTGGAACTCTTCCAGGTTGGTCAACCCGTCGTTATCGAGATCACCGTCTGCAGGCTCATTCAACAGGCCGTTTTCCACTTCATACAGATCCGGAATTTCATCACCGTCACTGTCCGTCGCCAGCGGATTGGTATCGTAGACATAGATCTCGTCGTAATCGTTGAGTGTGTCGCCATCACTGTCAACGTTGTCCGGCAACAAGCCTTGCGCCAATTCATACTCGTCGGAGAGTTCGTCACCGTCGGTGTCGGACTTGGCCGGATCTGTACCATGAATATTGACTTCATCGCCATCAATCAGGGTATCGCCGTCGCTGTCGGGATTGTTGGGGTCCGTCAGCCAGGTTTGTTCTTCCAGGTTGTTCAAGCCATCGGTATCGGGATCGTCAAAGGTTTCACCCGCACCGGCCTCTGAAAGAGGATTGAACCCATGCTCAATCTCCCAGCCATCAATCAGGCTGTCGCCATCTGAATCCTCATTAAATGGATCAAGGCCCAGTGGTACTTCATCTGCATCGGCAACACCATCCCCGTCACTGTCGATCTTGGTCAGGTTTCTGGAAACATAGGACAACAGATTAGCGGGATATATATCACTGATTCCGCTGCGGTAATTAACCAGGAAATAATCCAGTGGCGTGGAGGAATACACGACCTTACCTCTGCCATAGGGGTAAACATAAGTGACCCACTGGCCGTTATCCGCTTGTACGATCAATGGATAAGAACCAGGTTCTACAGTGTTACCCAACACATAGCCGTGCGATGCACTTGATCCATCCAATGTGCTGTTGGTGATCGTACCTCCCGGACCGCTTACGAAATCCGCAGGGGCATCCGGTGCCAAAGATACATTTGAATCAACGTCTCTATAGGCTGTACCAGGATTACCAGGCAGTACTCTATTGGAATTGCCTGTAGATCGGTCATGGACAATCAAAACACCACCATCGTCAACAAATTGGGCGATCTTCGCCGAATTGTTGATATAGGTACTTGAATAGCTATTGGAGCTGTTACTGGGCAACTCAACAAACAGAATTGTGTACTCAGTTAAGTTGTCATTATTGAGATCCGTGATGCTGGCACCCTGCAACCCGGCAGCCGTAATAGGTGGCAGTTGACTGGAGACGCCACTATTACTGGACATATTATAATAACCCACCAGCGTTCCCTGATTGGTGCCTCCGCTAGTGGACAGCACCAGATCACCAACCGAGACATTTCCATTTCGTACCGGCTCGAACCAGACGGATTCAGCCGTCATCTCTGCTGCACCGAATTGTGTGGAAGCAGAAACACGAATCAGGGTATCTATCGTCGGTACTCCAGTGACAGTAAAGGTGCCTTCAGAATCCGTCGTCACCGTGATTCCCCCAACTTCTACGCTGACCGCTTCTACCGGTTGACCCAACGCATCCAGTACTCTGCCAGTCACCGTCATGGGCAGGTCTGCTATCAGAGAATAGGTTTCTGATACCACAGTTGAAGTATTGCCACTCACATCAGTGGCGTACACTTCCAACGTAAAGCTATCGCCACTGACCGGTGCTGTGTAGTTCACCGAGAACGGTGCGTCAGTAGATACCAGCGTATTGGTGCCATCAATGGTATAGGTCACGGATTCGTTCACGCCGTTTTCAGTGAGGTCAACCGACAGGCTGAGTTCTTCACCGTAAACCACTTCGTATCCTGCAGCGGGGCTGCTGATGACCACCTGCGGCGCCACGGTATCGAATTCGAGCGGATCGTTATCGACACCGTCTTCCATGCCATCACCATCGCTGTCCGGGTTATAGGGATCAGCGCCGGCCAGAATTTCCGCACCGTCCAGCAGGCCATCACTGTCCGTATCCGCCACTTCAGGATCGGTTTCATAGACAAGTAGTTCCAGCTTGTTATTCAAGCCGTCGTTATCGTAATCCGCGTTTGCATCCTGATCGTTATTCGGATTCAGAATCGGGCTGTTGTATTCGATGCCATCGGACAGGCCATCAAAATCGGAGTCCGGATTGGTCAATGAGGTATAGCTGTTATAACGCTCCACATAATCCGACAAGCCATCCGCATCCGTGTCACTGAGGTTGGGATCACCACCGAAGGTTCGCTCATCATCATCCCAGATGCCATCAAAATCGGTATCTTCACTGAGGGGGCTGGACGCAGGGTACGCGCCGCTTGGATTCACCTCTTCACCGTCGTAGAGGCCATCACCATCCGTATCCCAACGCTTCGGATGCGTGCCAATAGCCTGCTCTTCCAGTGTGGTGAGGCCATCGTTGTCGTCATCGAGGTTGGCAACGCCTTCATCGACCGTTGGATCATAACCAAAGCGGACTTCGAACCCATCCAACAAACCATCACCGTCCTTATCATTGGAGTAAGGGTCGGTGCCGTTGCTGTATTCCTGGATATCCGGTAAGCCATCCTCGTCCTGATCGGCCAGTGATCGGTTATACAGGCTCTGCAACAGGTTGGGCATGTACACCGTGTTGTACGGGGACGATGCCACCAGATAGGCCATGCGGACGGTACTGTAGTAAATCAAACCACTGCCGTACTCATATTCCACGGCCGCCACCTGCTTGTAACGACGATCACTGCGCAGCATCACCGGCGTCATGCCTTCCGGCAGTTGGTCCATGGGCAGGTAGCCATAGCTGCCATTGGTATTGCCCAGCGAATTCCGGTTCAGATCTCCGGCCGCACCCACCATGATGTCAGACATCAGATTGATGTCATAGACCGGATATCGATTGGAGTAATCGGTGTTGTAAATTGGCCAGAAATCCAACCCTGGCAACCTGTAATAAGTGGTGTTGGAATCATAGGGTCTGTCTTCATGCCAGACGAGAATACCACCGTTTTCGGCATAGGCTTCAAATGCGGCCTTTCTGGCTGCCGAGGCACCACCACTCCAGGAACGATAGTACTGGTCGCTTTCCACAACCACCATCACCAACTCGGAAAGATCTTCCGTTACCGGGTCGACTATCTGGACCGCGTCAAAACCGGCATTGGTAATGATGTTGGCCTGATTGTTGGTGCCCTGATAACTTCCGTGGCTGTAATAACCCACCTTGCGGGCAACAGGTTGCAACAGGATATCGCCCACATCCGTGGTGCCTGCCCAAACGGGCTCATAGGTATCACTGAGGGCGGTCACCGCGTCTCCACTGACTACACCGTTGGCCACCACCTGGATGGCGCCACCGGCAACCGGTACCTGCGTTACCACAAAGGCACCGTCAGACTGGGTAATGGTTTCCAGACCCAACACAGTCACGGTGACATCCGGCAATCCCGCTCCGGAACCATCAACAACCCGGCCGATCACCGTTGTTAACGGATCATCAATCACCGTAAAGGTGGCGTTGATCTCACCGGCGTTGTCATTGGTATCGTAGGCAATCGCCCGTACCTGCAGCTCTCCGGACAGTGCCGGCAACTGATAGCTGACACTGAACGGTGCTGCTTCAGAAGCCAGCAGCGTCGCGTTATTGATGTAGTAATCCACTTTTACCACACGCCCGTTGTCGCTCAGCGCCGGGGTGAGGGTAATCGTTTGCCCCTTCAGTAGCTGCTCGCCCGCGGCAGGCGAGGACAGCGTGATCTGCGGACTTTGTGTATCCGGCACGCGGGGCTCACTGTCTTCGTCATCGCGCAGCCCGTCGTCATCGGTGTCCTGCAGGAGCGGATCGGAATCCACCGTATTCACCTCATCACCATCCGACAAGGTATCGCCATCGGTATCGGTTACGCGAACCAGGGTACCCAGCTGGATTTCCTGCAGGTTGGACAGGCCGTCGCCGTCCTCATCAGCCGCGGCATCGTCGGCATCGCGCGGATTGAGGTTGTTCTGGCGCTCCTGGGCATCGTTCATGCCATCGCCGTCGGTATCCCTCAAGGTGGGATCAGAAGACGGAATAGACGACACTTCCACGTAATCCGTCAGGCCATCGCCATCGGAATCCTGCAGCAATGGATTACTGCCGTGGTTGAGAACTTCGCTGCCATCACTGAGGCCATCATTGTCGGTGTCACTGTCATTAATCAACGTACCTGCGGCCAACTCGGCACCGTTACTCAGGCCATCACCGTCGCTGTCCTCGTTGATGTCCAGGGTGCCATTGCCATCACTGTCAATTGATCCGGGCAGCAGATTGCCGGTTTCAATTTCAATCCGGTTGGGTATGCCATCACCATCAGCATCCCCATCCGGCAGATACACTTGTAATGTCAGACTGTTACCCACTGTTAATGTAGCTCCGCCGTAGGTACCGCTCAACGTCAATGGTTTCGCAACGCCATCGCTGAAGCCCGGATCCAATGCCGCGAAATCAGGCACCGTGAAGCGGCGGTAGGATGGATTCCAACTGAATCCAAGTGTGGAATCCCCAAGGGTCACCTGGCCACTACTGATGGAGCTATAGCTCACACCCAGCTGCACCGGCAACGTCACACTCTGGCCAATGTATACCGCCAGCTTGTTGGGAACACCCACCAGAGCTTGTGGTGTACACACGTCACCTTGTTCGACCCGAACCGACTCAGCCCGGGTCGCACTGGTCAATACAGAACCGGTGGTGTCGTACTGATAACAGGTGTTCAATGCCAAGGCAGAATCCGGTGTAAAGAATACGGTGTCACCCTGAATGGATGAGGTTCCATTGATCTCCACGCCGGCGCTCAGGATGCTCACCAGGGTACCAGCTTGCAGGGCCTCGACGGTTTCGTCATAGACAAAGTACGCGGTCAGGCGGGTGCTATTCACCTCTCCCAGGAATCCGGATTCGTTAATTTCCGGAGGCTGCTGATTAAACAGCAGGTCAAACGTGGTGGTGTAATCCAGCACTTGATATTGAGCGGGAACACTGGCCACGGTCAGCGTCACGGTTTCATATTCGGTATTGCTGACATCCAGGGTCGCAACACCATCCACCAGGGCAACATCAACCAGGTTGCCCTGATCGTTGATGACTGCACTACCGGATACCGCAACACCCAGGGTGAAGTTCGCATCCTCGCCCAGGAAGCGCTGGCTTCGGTTACCGTAGGTATCTTCCATCACCAGATAGATGCGGGCCGCACGTTTGGTGCCGTATTCCGCTACATCACCTTCCGCCTGCTCTGCCAGTGTCTCATCAACAAACAGCAGAGTTACGGCATCGGCGGCGGCAACCACCAACGGCAGTTCGCTTACAGACTGTGGTGCCGTGGCCGCGCTGCCGTCATGGTCGTAGCGGGTTTGTTTGCCACTGCTGCCGGTGATGGCCAGTTGATAATCACCCGCCACCGTAGTGGCGCGCACCTGCAGGGATGCTGCACCATTCTGCAATGTGACTACAGCACGCTGAACGCTGCCTTGTGCGGTGGTGATGGTCTGAATGTTGACGTTATCCCCCGCCGTTACTTCGAAATCCGGGCTGGGCATGGTCAGCGTAAAGCTGGTAGCCGAATCCGATTCATTGCGATTACCTTGTGCATCATAGGCATCGACATTGATCGAGAACAACTCTCCGGCGGTGGCTTCCGGCATCTGATTAAAGCGCAGCTCCTGGGTTTGACCTGGTTTCACGGTCACCGAGAATTGCGCTCTTTCGATAACCGGATAATCCACCAATTCCGCCCTTAGCTCATAGCTGGTCGCCCGCAGCGAGGTGGACATATTCAGAGTTGCCGTACCATTTTCCGCACTGGTGGAATCACCCATCGAGATCACATTGCTGGAAGCAACATCTTTCAAGGTCCAGCGCACCTGCTGACCGGCAACCGGCCGCGCCGCCGCATCCAGCACTTCCACCCGGTAGACAGGGCTTTCACCCACCTGCACCTCAAGCGGATTTTCATTGGCCGCAACAGCTGCGAAGCGGATCAGGTTCGGCGCCTGGGTCAGCGGCACTTCATAGAGTGCGGTTTCCACTTCCTGGCCGATCTTGTCTTTCAGTACCACTTTGAAGCGGTACATATCCCCATCCAGGGCGCTAGTGGGATAACGGAAGTAATGATTCAGGGTATTGGTATAGCCGCTGAGATTAGTACGCTCGAACACAGTGGTTTCGACGCCGGCGTTGACCTGCACGATTTCAACGTTAAGCCCGGAGGCATCGTCTACGTTCTGTAGGTTACTGAGTGTGATGCCCGCGGAACCACCATAGAAACCCCGTGCATCCGGCGTCACGTTCAGATTGGCAACCACCGGTGCCCGATCGCGAAGCACGGAGACATCGTAGTTGACCTGGGTCAGGATGCCGCTGTTATCGGTCACGCGCACGGTTAACGCTTCCGTTGCATCCGCTGCCAGGCGTTCCACCCGCTGATCCACGATGGTAAAGGCCTCGGCGGTGGCACTGGCTTGGTTAATGTCTCTGCCATATACCGTTCCACCCCAGACCACTTCCAAGCGGTCTATACGCACATCATCCGATGCAGAGACCGACACGGTGAAGCTATCCAGTTCACGTACCTGTGCCGGATAGTTCAGATTATCAATCACCGGCCCCTGGTTACTGCCGATGGTGACATTGAACGCTTGTGAAATACTGTTCAGTGCGTTATCCACCACCTCAATCTGGTACTGGATCACTCCGGTATCCGCTGCCTGATCCGAGAATGTCAGTACGCCATTCTCAAAGGCCGCGGCCACCAACACGCCATTGCGACGCAACAGCGCTTTATCAATCCCGCTCTCACTGTCATTAATGGCAACGCTCAATTGATAGGGGAAGCCCTGAACAACGGTCTGGCCATCTGCATCAACACTGTCACCGGACAGGGTGAAGGCAGCGGACGGATTGGTGGTGTCTTCGTAGCGGTAGAAGCGCTGTGGCTGGGATTCAGCTACGTTGCCGTAGATATCCACCGCACGGGCTTTAACAAAGTGCCCTGATCGCTCCACGCCCCAGTTCATGGCCAGTTTGTACTCGGGCCCATAAAGTTTACCCACCAACTCCCAGGGTCCATCCACACTACTGGCGACAAACAATTCCACTTGGGCGATGGCCTGGCTGGAGCCTGAAATTACGGCCTTAACATCAAACGGTTTGGGCCCCCAGCTGTGTTCAATCACATCCATGCTGACCTGGAAGTCGTTCACCAGTTGGCTCTCGGACTGCAGGAACAGCGCACGGGGTTCACTCTGCAGTACCCGGCCGTTGGTTAATTCAACCCTGTTGTATAAGGTAAATGACTGACCATTGGGCAGGCTGGCCGGTACCGGCAGCTGACTTGCAAAGGGTTTCTGGGCAGCGCGCACCACCAACTGATTGTTGATGTACCATTCAACGCTATTCAGTGATTCAACATCAGCGAACTGATTCTGCAGTGTTTCGCCATAGGCAACCGCAGTGGCGGGTGTGGGCAATACTGCGCTGATATCACCACTCTCAAGCGCCAGGGGAATTTCCAGTATTTGTACGCCACGGCTACCTTGTGCCAGGATCAAGCGGTTCCATTCCCCGCTCATAGCGGTGGCTGCAGCATCCAGGCGCAAGGCGGCCGCCGGCAACAGATCGTTGGTATAGAGATCATAGGCCGCCAGCGCTGCACCGTCGTTATCCTGATAGGCAACCCATATCTGTCCATTGTGAACCGTCAGCGCGGTGATGAACTGGGCGTTGGCCACATCGATCTGGGTCTCGGTCTGAGTATAGAAGCCGCGCTTGATAACACGGGCATCCAGCCCATAGATCAGGTAGTCCTGGGTCACTGCCAGGCGACGCACGGATTCCGGCAGGGCACTCACCTCTTCCTCCAGCGCCCACTGGGTCACGTCGACATTGGGACGTGCCACCAGCGTGTAAATCGTACCGCTATCCGTACTCACGGCAAGACGATGGCCTTGTCCAGCCAGGGCAACAATGCTCTCGCCGTTGCTGACACTGAAGTTGGTCAATAAGGATAACGTATCACGATCAAACAACTGCACACTGGAACCATCGGCCAGCGCCAACCAGCGGTCGAATACGCTGAGGTCGGACAATGCATTGCCACTGTAGAAGAAGTTTGAACCGCTGCCGGCATGGGTGATGCGCTCCACTTTCTGTTGCCCACTGTGCAGCAGATAATGGTAATTGGCGTCGCTGGCAACACGGGTTACCGTGCTGCTGTAGGCGGGTTGCGGATGAACATCCGACGTCCAGCCACCGCCCTGACGCTGATGAATAACCGCACCATAATTATCCTGGGCTGCGATGACCGATCCCCTGGCCACACTGACATCCCGCGCCAATCCGGAGACGGAACCGGATTCCGCCGCCACAAATACGGGCAGATAGCCGTCCGAGCCAGGCGTAAATTCAAGTACCTGAGCTGAGTCAAGGTACACTTTGCCGGCAAACTGTTCGGCATGGGTTATGCCCGCAGACAGAGCCAGTGGCCAGTTGGCAATGACACCCGGACTCTGATAGTCATGGAGATCAATCACCGCAGCCTTTTGCACCGAGCCATTGAGCGCGATCAACTGCCCGCGTCGCGCCAGCAGTAATTCCGCAGACACATCGAGAGCGAATACTTCTGCGTTCCAGTCATCATCAAGTCGAATCAGGTTGCCATCAACATCGGTGGCGTAGAGATCGCTTCCCTGCTGCGTTATTGTGGCCAGACCGGTACGTTGATAGCGATCGGATACCGCACCATTCTCGGCTCTGGCTATCTCGGTGGTGGTCAGCACCGCAACACCATCACCGTAACCCACCATATCCAGCAAAGTACCACTGAAATTAAGATCGGTTTCATTCTGGAAAGCCAAGCCGGCAATGTCATAGGCAAGCAAACGGGTTTGGGTACGAACATACAATTGATTACCCACTACCGCGATCTGGTGGAGGTTGCCCGCCAGCGGATGATTACTCATGATTTTGAAGTTGGCGGCCGGATCCACAACATACAAGCCGAATCCGCGCACGCCCAACAGCAGGTATTTGCCAAGATATTCCATTGAGCTGATATCACCGGCCATTTCCAGCTGCAGGCCCTGGCTGTTATAGAGCCCACTGCCCAGGCTGTACCAGTAATCACCCACTGCCGGTAACAATGCATCAAACTCAAAACCAGCCGTCAGGGACAATCGATAGGGATCCATCACCTGCGCCACAAACTCCGCCCGGCGCTCCGTTCCATAACCATCGGTCAGGATCACAGAAACCACAATCTCGGAGGCATCATCCGGCACCGTAAAGGGAACCGGGCCCGCGCCCGAGGCCAGCAGCACGCCATCCACGGTAATGTTCAGACTGGCATTGTAGCCAACGATGGCGTCCGCCAATTCAACCCACAGCGTGGAACCGGCGTATACCAGCGGCGGCAAGCCGGAAATCTCGGGTTGCGGTACGGTGTTTTTCGGCACTACCCGCAAGCCGACTTCGGTTTCGTTGTAATCGTAGCCGGTATTGAAGTACGCCCGCACCCGGAGCCGATAACTTTCCTGCACCGCAACCGCTGGCAACTGCATTGCAAAGCCGCCATTGGGGTCGCTGCTGAAGATCTGCTCCACCACATTCTGATTGAAATCGGTGAGAGTGACCTCAACGTGGTTGATCTGTGATTCAGGGTTAGCCTGGTTGACGTCATAGCTGAGATTCAGCCATTCACCTTCTGAGAACATCTGATTATTCTCAATACCACTGAGCAGGACAGCGGCATTGGTGTCATTGTTTGCGCTCACCACCAGGCTAATGTCATTGGTGACAGACTCATTCACTACGACGCTGTAAGCGGCGCTGGTATCGTTAGCGGTCAACCACTGATAGAAATGTCCGTTCACGTCAGAAGCAAAGGCCTTGTCCGCAAAACCAAGTTCTTTGACACGACTAATAGGATCCAACAGCACACTGACCGGTCGTTGCGCCCATTCGGCAATCAGATCCCCTTGCTGCGGAGCCATATCTTCTATGACCACGTTTTCCACGTAATCCGGAATGATGGTCTGGCTGTTAGCGGTGCCGTGCTCCAGCACATTGAACAGAATGTCGGTGCCATCCAGTTCGCTGTAAGCAACAAACCAGGTACGGCCTTGAGGGATCACATAACCAAAGCGACCATCCAGTTCACCTGTATACCAATGGGGTACGGCGGCAAGGCGTTCACCCGCGGCATTGGACAGGTAAACATGCTGGGCACCCAGATTTGAATCTTCAATGGTACCGGCCAGCAGCAGGCCATGGGCAAGCGCGTAAGCCGATACGTTCACTGCAGGTGCCGTATCCTGGGTCTGATAAGGCTGCGCGGTAACCCGATCGCCGGTACTGGCCCGTTGCAACCAATACAGGTCCGTTGCACCGACTGTCAGCTCGTTATCGTTGATCAGGTAACCTGCGCGCTGGCCATTTTTCCATACTTGCCAGTGGGCGGCGTTACCCTCTTCCAGTGCTTTTATCCACAGCAGTTCGCCATCCGTCACCAGCGACTGAACGCGGGCACCTGCGTCAAAGCTCACAGCCGAGCCTGCATCCAGCGTACCGGCAAATGGATAGGCCGTAACGTTGCTGTCGGACCACCAATAAACCGTTGCCTCCGCAGTGGCAACACCCTCTGCGTCGACATCATCCAGCTGATCCACCAGTGTGATGCGCAGTTCGTTCTCTGCTGTCACCGTGTAGACCTTCAGTGCACCATCGGCCAGGGCCACCAGGTATTGGTCAAGCACGGCCACGGATTCAATTGTACCGGCGTCCAGTCCAATAACCGGCACCCAGCCATCACCGGTGTAGCGCAGCGCCGTCACCTGCGTACCGTAACCCACAAACACATCATTGCCTGCCGCCGACAGCATCCTTCCGGAAATCGGGCGATCAATACCCGCGCCCCAGTCACCGCTGACAACCGGCAGGGCACGTATCAGACGCCGGCCCTGATTTTCGATCTCGAGTACCATCAGCGAACCGGTAAAGACCGCACCGGTCACCGCGCCCGCGCCCTCATCAATCACTGTATTGACGCCACGCAGCCGATAACCATCCAGGCCCTGGTTTTCCACCATGACCAGACCTTCTGCCACTGCAGCCGTTGGAATAACACTGTGGATTTTCCAATCACTGTCAGCCTGGTACAGGTTGACGGAATCACCGGCGAGATACTCCACTTTGGAGAGGGTGGTTGTCTGTTGTTTCAGATTATCCGAACGGTCCCGCAGATTGGCCACAACCGTCACTTCTCCCGCTGAATAATCGGTGGCAACTGTCTCCTGCTGCAATAACATCGGCAAGCTGGTCTGGTTCACGCCATCGGTTATTTCGATACTGGAGCTGTCATCAAAATCATCCATACCCTCGGGGATGGCGCCGCTCACACGAATGGTGGTTCCCGCCAACACTTCCGCGGCAGGTAGAACGTCCACTGCAATCGATTCTTCAATACCGTTATCAACCACCACATTGAGGTAACGCTGGGACTTGAGTTCGACACCGTCTACCACCGCCTCTACACGCACTACCAACACAGCGGATTGGGTCACATCCGGAATTTCAACACCCGCTTCCACCCGCTCACTGTCACTTTCACCGCGAACAAGGGCAATCGCCGCCGGATTCTGCGCATTGGTTTCATCTGCGTTGAGATCAAAATTCAGTTGCGCTGAGGTGATGTCACGCATCAGGACTTGCACACTGAGCGCTTCACCGGAGTGCACCACCAGGCCGTTCTCGATATTCAGAATATCCAGCTTCGGAGCCACCTGTTCCGGGTCGATAGGCTGGTAGGTCGCGGTAACAGTGTCACTCACCAGACCGTTCAGGTCGACCGCACGCGCATTCACCACGATGGGGTCCACCGCATCCTCGGCAACCAGCATCGGATAAACACTGGGATCGGCAAGCTGCTGGCAATTAACCGCATCAGCGAAGGGATCAGCGGTCAGGCTATCCCGACACACATCAACGTGGCTAATACCGTAACTGTCGAATGCGCGCAGTATGACTTCTGTCTCTTGGCCACGCGGCACATATTCTCCATCCTGCGGCGCAACGATGACCAAGGACGGCGGGGTGCTGTCCGGGTTCAGCACGTAGGATTCCACATAGTTGCGGTAACTGAGTTGACCACTGAAGCCATATCCAACGCGCAGACTGACCGGAACGGTGGTCGCAACCACATCACTGCCACTGCCGAGCACATCGATCAGCTTGGGATTCAGATAAGACAAAGCAGCCAACCCTGTGTCCTTATCCAGGCTAACAGTTTGCCATGATCCATCATCGAACACTTTAATCTGCGCCGTATCCACCAGGGAAAGGTCGCCGCTTAGCTGGAACTGCAGCATAACCCGCGTCTGTTCTTCAACTGTGGACGGATTGGTGCTAAACGCTTGCACCGAAAGCTCAGGATCGGTCACAGCAAAGTCAAAGCGCTTCTCTACTTTTTGCTTGCCATCGGAGGCTTCCAGCAATATGGACAGGCTGCTGAAATCCGCGTCCAGTTGTACCGGTACATAGGGCAGGTTGCTGACCTTGGTATCTTTACCCGGGCTTAGCCAACCAGTGCGGTAACTGAGACCACCGTCATCGGATATCCGATAGCGGTAGCTGATCTGCTCTGCCGCTTTGTAGTTATCAACACCCACAATATTGAAATATAACTGGGTGCCGCGCTTCAGTACGTCACTGGCGTTTGCCTCGCTACCGTCCAGATAACGCAGTTTGAGTTGTGCCGCATCCGGCGCCAACAGGTCTTCGGCAACAAACCGGGTACTGAGCACTCCGCCGCTGATTCCGGCCTTGGAATTATCGTACGCCTGATTACCGCTCAGATCCTGCAAACCACTGATTGTCACCAGATATTCTGCATTGTGTTCCAGCGAGCTGCTGTCTTTCAGCGACAGTGTAATGGTGCCACCGGTTTCACGCAGTGGTTCAAAGCGGTCACTGATGTCGATCTGTGGCGCCGGATGGCTATCGTAATCCTTGAATACCTTGACGACGCTGAATGCGTTGGTGCCAGCCGCTTTGATTGGTTCATTTGCTTGCAGAACCAGATCCAGGGAATAACCCAACTGCTGGGCAATGTTCACCGTGGGCCGTGTATCATCGATCACCAACATGCGTTGATCAGCGCCGGTGACCGTCACCTCACCGGTGTTCCTGCGCCACAGGGCAATGTCGTACTGAGCACCAACCAAAGATGCCGGTGCCACAAATGTCAATTGATCCCCTGCCAAGGAGTAACGAATTTCATTACTCGCATTGGGCTGAATACCCTGACCAGTCTGGTACCAATGCAAGGTCACGTCACTGCTGATGCCGCTGGTGGTCAGGGTGATCTGATCGCCCCCGGCATCACTTACCCGCGTCGCGCCTGCGGAATTGTCACTGGCAACATTACTGATCCCCATGGCAGACCGTACAGCAACGGCCGCAGGCAGTACGGCTTGCTGGCCAACCTGTTGCACGATGATACTTTGCAGCCCGCTCTCCGTCAGAGTCGCCGTGAAGTTTAATCTTGTGCCTTCGGCATTAACGGTGAGCTGATCCCTTGCCAACTCCACGCTGCCCACGGACAACGTCTCCACCAACTGCAGCTGCTGCCCGTAAACCGTAAATTCAACTGCGGTTCCCGCCACCACCGTGATCGGCGAGACACTTTGCAGGGTCATGGGCGTAATACCAAAGATCGGAGCTGCGATAGAGGTGATCGGCAAATCAAGGTTGAGATCGCCGCCGGTCACCACACTGGTGGGTTGAGTCACAAAATCAATGGAATAACTTTCGCCAGGCGCATAGGAATCCAATCCGATTTCGAATCGCAGCTGCGCGCCTTCCTGAATCGTAACACCGGATACGGTGGCGGCATCACTGTTGCTGGTGGCCGCCAACTCCACGCCAGACCATGCCAATGCATCGCCGGTGATATCCAAGCGTAACTCATCTTTTTCGGCAGCCAGTTGGGCCGGAAGCAATTCCGTTCCCTGCGCCAAATCAATGGCTACATTGAGGTAGCCTTTCTGACTCACCCATTCCAACAATCCATTGTTCAGGCTGATGGAACCGATGCCATTCAAGCCGCCAGAGGGCACCGCGATGCGGGCAACCGGCCTGACCGACAAGGCCTGGTAACCGTCGATATCCAAATCATAAATTTGCCAGGTTGCGCCATTTACGGCGATCAGCAGGTCACCGCTTATGCTCAGTGTTGCGGAGGACAGCTCCTGCCATGGAATGGAACCCACCAGCGCATCGCCGGCGTTGCCGGTGAGACGACGCTTGTCCAGCAAATGCAATCCATTGTTGGTGCTCACCGTTAGCCAGCGATCAGACGCCGCAACAGAGGTGATGCTTTCGTCTGCCACCTGCCAACTGTTCAACAGTCGACTGGGTTCTGCGGCATCCCGTACTTCAATGCCCTGCTCAAAATAGATCACCAGAGAATCGGCTACTGCGACCAACCCTTTTACCTGGCCCAATGCCGAGCCATCCAGTGCAAGCTCGCTCAGATCCGCGCTGGAAGGATTGCCATACAGCACGCTATTGCCTGCCAACAACACCATACTGGCATCAGTCAACACCAGATCGGAGAAATCATATCCCTGCACGTTATTGATACGATTAAGTGGAGCAGGGTTATAGATATTGGTGATATCAAACACTTCAATATCACCGCTGCCCTGGCTTACCACGCCAATCCTGGAGGCATTCATTGCCATAAGAGCAACATCGTCAGACGCGGCAACTTTCGACAACAACAGCGGAATCACACCGTCACGGGTGCTATAAAGCCGAACTTCGTTCGCGTCCGCCGTGGCCAGCAGTTGATTAACCCGAACGGCACGTTCTGCTGCGCTAATCCGGATGTTGGCATCGTAACGGATTTCCAGACTGGTATCGGTAACGGTATCTTCACCAAAATCCGTGTTACTGACTTCAACGATCAGCTGGCCTATGGTGTTATCCGGCACCGGCAGGCTGATCAGGCTGGCCGACTCGACCAGCAAATTGGATACTTCCTTACCGTTTATACGCACCCGGGTACCAATGCCCAGGCCCGTACCCTGAATACCAATGTACTCACCGGCGTTGTAGTTGAAAACTTTATCACTGGCGGTGAAACGATCGTTACTGCGATCGAAACTACCAATCGCAGAAACATTCGGATTGGTGACATAGGTAAACGCGGCGGCAACGAAATCTTCGAAACTGCCGTTAGCAACAGTCAACCCCACTAATCGATTCTGCGCCGGGGCATCCAGCAACGCCGGCAACAGGAAGCTGATGCTGGTATCACTGATGGCAATAATATCTTCACCCTGAACGGCAACCCCTGCGACATAGATCACGGTTTCGGCGTCAAAGCCCTGACCGGTTAAGGTGATGACTTCGCCACCACGCCAGCTGCCGAACTGCGGCTCAACCCGATCCACTGCCGGTATCACACCGGTTTCGCTGATGAAGCGGAATTGATAGTCAGCACCCAGTGTATTGCCATTGAGCTCACTCAGTTCGCCGGCCACGGTTACCACATAAAGCTTATCTGCCTGCAGCGGTTGCGCTGGGCGCAGAATCAACAGCGAACCACTGTTATTGACGCGCTGCGATACAAACGCCTCCACCGGTACACCATCAAGCGTCAGGGTAACCAGGGTATCACCCAGCTGCTCCAGCTGGCTGTAATCCAGCACCCGGTTGAACTGAATTTCGACCGCGGCGTCCACCGGCAAACTGGTCATGGGTTCAGGAATCTGGGACACAATGGTCATACCCGGACGGGCGATGGTATTTAACGCACCGCTTAACGACAGACCATCCAGATCGTTCGGAATAGGACTCTCCAATGCTTCCCCGGCACTGACAACATAGGCCGTGCCTGCATACAAGGCATCAGGATGGAATGCATGGGCTTTGACTGACCCCGTCAGGGCGAAATAATCCACGAGGGGTACGGACGACAGATAGTTGCCATCCAGCCAGGAGGCGATATTGTACAACTGCAAATCACCCGCACCGGCTGTTACATACAGAGTCTGCCCATGCAGCGACATGGAACCGGCATGCAGCACACCACCCTGCACCACATTATTCAGTGACACGCTGGCCACCGGCGTTGCGGAATCTTCACTGTCGAGGGCATAGGCTTGAATGGTCGCCGTTTCACCGGTACTGACCAAAAGCAGATTTTCGACCACCAGAATATCATCCGGTGTCAGCGCGTTGCCTGCCATATCAACGGTTGCGAAGCTGCGCACCACAGCATACTGTCCCGTACTGAGTTCCACCTCAACAATGCGCTTGGTATTGGGCAAGGCCACCCACAAACTGTCTTTGCGCAGGGCGATGCGACCGGGCAGACCACCCAGCCGGCTGGTGGGAATAACCATTACCTGCTGGAGCAATTCATCGGCGCCAACCCGATAGATCTCAATGCCTTTGCTGGTGCTGATGTAAGATAATCCCTGATCAAACACCAGGCCGCTGCTGTCAGCCGCCAGTGTCACGGTCTGCAACAACAGAGGATCGGTACTCAGTGTTCGATCAAAGTGGTAAAGCTTGCGGCCACCAATGATCTGCAGGTAGCGCTCATCGCTTGCCACATCCACAAACCCTGCCGGGTTGATACCACCACTGACATCAAAGTGATAGGGCTTGGGTTCCTGGTTGTTGGCAAACTGTTTCTCCAGTACCTGCGGGCGTACCGGATCAGACAGGTCGATCAACATCAAACGCGCCGTCTTGGTGGTCAATCGTTGCCGTGTACCATCTTCCTTGACGACGTCGTAGTAACCGCCGGTCACCGCATACATCAACTGCTCGGTCAATGCCATTGCGGATACCGGACTGGGTTTGTCCGCTGACAAATCCACCGATCCGGTTTCTTTGCCGGTGTAGAAGTAATTCACCGGTGAAACGGATTCTTCCCCGGGGAAGAGCGGGTTCTCAATGGAAACCACTGCTTCACCGAACGCACCAGCCGGTGCACGTACTCGAATATGGTTGCTGGAAATGACTCGCAGATCACCTGCGGTGGAACCAGCGAATTTTACTTTGGCCGCATAGGTAAAGCCGCGGCCATAAATGTCGACGCGGTTACCGCCTTGAGGCGGGCCAGTTTGCGGCGCTATATCGTCAATTTCAATTTGCGGCAGAATGGTGATTGCACCGTAACGGATGTAACTCAGATTCTGATCCGTGCGTACCACAGTAAGTGGCAGAGAAACCGCTGCATCCCCAAACAACATGGAGGGCATATTAATCTGAATCTCAGTATCGGACACCGAGATAATGTCAGCGTCGGACACCACCGAATCGCCAACAATAATCTGCAGCAGACTGCTGTCTACACCAAAATTACGCCCGTAGATGGCTGCCTGCTCGGTACCATCCCCATGGAAGAAGTGGCCTTGCAACCCTTGCTCGGTTACCCGCGCTATGGAAGTAATCTCGGGCTTGAATCCGGTTTGCAATGTAAAGGCATACTCTGCGGACTGAAGCAGCCCTTTACCCGCCAGATCAGTCAGGCCGGCGCCGATTTGCAGACGGATTTGCCCTGTATAAGCCAATTGGTCGGTAAAGGTCAGATCTATGTACGACCCATTCACCGCATTAATGCCTTCCAATTCAAACGCTGCTGCCGGTAATTCCGCATCATCATCCATTATGACTTTGATGTGAGTGCTCAGGTAGGCGGGATCTGTATTGATCAGATTATTGAACATCACCCGTACCCGGTCACTGCCGGACAAGATACTGCCGGCACCCGGCGAGACATCGCTGATGACCAGTTTGGAGCTGGTACGGGAGCGAATACCGTCATCATCACCGTAGAAGAGATAGCCTCCGTTGTGGAAGATCTCAGCTTCAGCCACTGAGTTTTCCTGCCAGTAAACGGTATCCCAGCTGTCGCCCCCTGCAGCGTATTCAAGCACCAGAATTTCCTGGGCGGTGGACAGCGTAATCTGGCCTTCCTGTACCAGGAAGGAGGCACCACTTATATCACTGTTACTGGCAGACACTATACCCCGGGCAACCGGGTAGACCGTATAGGCTGGAGTAGCACCAAAGCTGCTGATGGTCACCACCAGCAATTGATCGTCCCGTTTCAACAATACATACAACTGATCACCTTGCCACTGCACATCCAGTGGCTGGCCAAGCAATGCGTCTTCCGCACTGCTGTCCTCATTGAAATAGAGGGTGTTGTAGCCCGCTACCGCCTCGTATTCCTCGCCATCCAGGGCAAAGAAGCGAACAAACCCGGTACCCAAGCCGTTGGCAGCGGAGACTGCCAACACCCGGTTCACCGGATGGATGCTCACATCCGTTGCCTGATGGCCGGACAGCGGCAGGTTGGATACGGTCAGGGGGCGCGTGAGATCCGAGATATCCACTTTGACCACGCCGTTACCACCGTTCGCCAGGAAGGCCAGATCGTCGATCACATCCAGGCCGGTTACCGGCTGGTCAGACGGCAATTGCGACAAACGAACCGGGCGTTCCCAGATGCTGATGTCGTAAATCTCGAGCCCGCCTTCCATCAGGAAACGGTTACTGGAAGTGGGTTTGCTGCCTTTCTTAACCCCAACAAACAAATAAGGATCGATGGTTTTCGCCGCGCCGATTTCCATGGGCGGATAGTTCGGCAAATTGATGCCAAGGCCATCTTCAAGCGTATATGAGAAATCACCAATGTAGAGCTCTTCAATACCATCGGCGACTGGCACGCTGATATAAATACTGTAGAGATCCGGTGTTATCACGCCCGGCAGAATAAACGCGAATTTGGTCAGGGAAATCACGTTGTCTTTCAGGTCAATGGTGGGGCTCAGCGTACCCTCTAAATCACCGATACCTGTCTCAATGACCGTGTCACCGTTTCTGGCACGCAGCGAAACCCTGGAGCCAGGCAGGAACACCGCATCGGTACTGGTTACGCTGATCGGGTAACCACCGGACGCATCTCCGTTATCCGGCTGCAGCTGGAACGTTATCTCATCTCTGGCACGATCGGTGCCGGCCACCAGGGCGCCCATCCAGGTCGCGGTTATACCATCGTTGTCCACTTTAATATGATGCTGGCCAACCGCCATGGGGATCATTTCCAGCGCATTGGCGGGAATTCGCAGGGTATTGCTGTCGACAAATTCAGTGCTGACCGCAAACTGATCCACATAGATCTGGGAATCCACACTGAACCCGCTGCCCACGATGGTGATGACATCCTGTTCACCGAGGTAGAACACCCCATTCTGCACCTGCTCAATGGCCGGTACCGGTACGCTCTGCTCACTGACGCTGAAGTCGCGGACAAATGGCGTCCACAATCCCAAGCCGCGCTGATTACGGGCATCCAGCACGCTTAAGCGAATGTCTGCTCCCGGTGTGCGCTCGAACAGTACGCGGAAACGGGTAGCGGCTTCCGTTACTTCACCTTCCAGTATCGGTTCCACGGTCGCCGCCAGAGTTGTACTGGTGAGCGTATTGGGATCCAACTCTTCTACCAGTATCGCGTTGGCCTGCTGTAAGGATTCAACCGTCATCAACTCATTGAATTCAATTTCCAGCGCTTGATTGGTATCGGCGGACAGGATGCCATGTTGCGGAACCGTAGCCGATATGACCAGCGCAGCGGGCAGCGTAAACACCTGCAAGCCATCCTTGCGTCCGCCGGCAATCAGGCGATCACGATAAATATCGAGGGATTTAACCGTTTCGATATTACCCGCCGATACCACCCTGGGTTGCGCCAGATTACTGATATCAACCACCACAACCCCTTTATCCGCTGCAATGAACAGGGTGCTGCCATAGATGCGCAGCTGCCTGGCATCGCCGGCAAGTTGTTGCAGGGAGGCATCGATACTTATGCTGAAGCGCTCTTCCGGCCGTTCCACATGGAAATACTCCACTCCGGATCGGGCTACCGCTGCAAACAGGTAATCGCCATAGGTGACAACATCCGTCACAGTATTTTCGAACGCAAACTGACGGGTCAACGTCGGATCGAAAATATTCACCGCGGTCACCGTCGAGCTGTCCGCGCCGTTGATGGGTTCATCGTAGCCGTATTTAGGGAACTGTAAGCAGCCATAGGTGGAGACCATGCCGGCAGCAAAACCACCGCTGAACAGCCACTCCCCATCCACGTGCAGGGTTGCCGCGCCTTTCATGTTGTCCAACTGACCAAACGAGACCGGATCAAATGGATCGATATAGTTCAGAAGTTCTACACTGCCTGCACCGCCGTTGTTGGCAGCGACAATATCGCACTTCGGTTCTTCCGGCTCTTGTGCCTGTGGATCGCGCAAGCCACCGGGCTGATAACGGGTCGCGTACAGGGAATGCCCTTGTTTGACCACATCGGCTACCACCTGATCCTGGCCGAAGTTCACTTCATTGATGAACTGCAGACCATTCTGTTCGTCCAGGTTTAAGCGGCCGACACCACGGGCACCGGATGCTACGTACAGGCGTTTACGCCATACCCCTTCTTCCAGCTCCACCTGGGGCCATATGCGCACAGAATCACCGGTGTAGGTTGCCATACCAAACTGGGCAAACGCATCAGCTCCGGTATCGCCACCGTACAACAATTGCGAGGTGGCACGGGCTTCATCACCACTGGGCTGGAACCAATTACCACCCACATACAGGGGCTGATTCGGATCCTGAATATCAAAACTGGCGGCGCGTACCGTGTCGGCTGTGGAATCAACCAGTTTGCTGCCGCTATTGCCGTCCTGATCAATGGTTTCAAACAATTCGCCTTGGCCCTGAACCAATCCGACCTGAGCACTGCCATCCAGAATGAACCCGCCATTAGTTAACGCGACACCGGTTTCCTGGTCAATCCACACATCAGTTGGTTGCACCAGATCCGGACGCACCTGGGCCAGCCGCTTCAAGCCATAGCCGAAGCCATCGTCGCCGCTTAATTGAGTTTCATTGCCATAACGATCTTCACCATACAATGTGGCTTTGCCGGAACTGCCCCGGGGTGTCACCAGTCGCAATCGAGTGGTGGACAGTACTTCGATCTCACGCACGGGCAGCGAACCGATCTGTATCGACAATCCATCCATGACGGTATTGCCAGGCTCAAAACCGATACCGCTGACGTCCACCACCGTGCCGCCACTGATAGGCCCCCACTTGGGACTGATTGCATCAAAGCGTATGGGTTCATCCACAACCAGAGCACCCGCCAGTACCGCCTGTTGCCATACTCCGGACTGATTCACTTCAACCACGACATCATACTGCCCCGCCGCGGCGATGGCCGGTACTGAAAATTCCACAATTGCAGTCCGCGATTCATCATCACTGACCGTAATGCTTTCCAGCTCGGTATAGATGCCGCCGACCTGAATGCGCAGATTCTCAATCTCCGCCGGCAAACCCAATCCAGACAGCGTGAGAATAGCGGAGGTGTTCACCGGGACCCGGCGCGGCACCAATGCTTCCAGAATAATCTCGTCGGGACGGATACCCCGATAGGTAAAGTCAAAGCGTTGACCCTGCGCCAGGGTGTAAAGGCTGATCAGCTCATCGTTCTGCAGAGGTTTCACAGATTGCACACCGGCATCCACCTCCAGAGTGACCTGATCACCGACCGCAAGAGAGGAAACGGCAGACGGACTGAGGGTGACGATCGCATCATTATTGACGATCACCACATTACTGCTCAGATTTGATCCCTGCGCACCAACCAGGCGGAAGAGATTCAGGTTAGCGTCGTAAAGGTCAATAGCTTTATTGAACCTGACCCGGACCTTGACGTTACCATCCACATCCGTATCCAGAATGCCATTGATCGGATCTACCCGGAATATCTTCAGTACCACATCAGGAATAACCTGTACCACACTTTGCCCGTTCACCTGTGTACCCGAGCCCAGTGCGGAATAAGCGCTGGCCACGACAACATCGATATGATTGCCGGCATAGGCTTCCATTCCCGCCGACACAATCGGCAGTTCTGGATTGGTGATATCAACGGTGACAATGCCCTTGTCGCCCAAAGCCAGATAGGCGATATGCCCACTGACATCCACATCGTAGACATGACCAACATCGGATATGCGGGACACAATTTGCGGTGCGCGAACATCGCTGATATCAACGATTACCATGCCACCCATGCCAGCTGCCAGATAGGCGTACTGACCCTGCACCACTACACGACTGGCAGGAATATCCAATTGACTCAGTAAGGTGAGCCCTGCTTCGGGATTCATTTCGGCAAGATAGAATCCACCGCTACCCACGTACTCGGGCTGCACCAGTTTGAGCATGTCAAAGTCATAGGCACCACCCACGAATGCATACTGATCCGGTGTGGCTGTTTTAGCTGGTAATTGCGTTACGTCCAACAGCGGCAGATTTTCTTCAACTGCCAATTCGTTTGCCAGATATAACTTGCTGTGCAGGTAGGCATCAACAATACCGAGGCCACCATCGCCCATTGCAATGACCGCTTTGTTATTACGTACTTCAATACCCCGCGAGAAATCCGCCGGTAACTTCAGGCTGTTCACAATGGTTGAATTGGTAATATCGATACTGTCAAATGAAATGATAAACAGTTTGGCAGATACCGGATCGGCACCTGAGAACGTTGCGGCGGTCACAAATACCCGGTCAGCGCCATCTTCAAAGTAGGTGGCCACACCCAGTGCCTGATATCCATTGGGCAACGCAACGGTGGTTTCAATCCGGTCATCACGTCCGTTTCGATCCAGGTCAATCAACTGGCGCAGATCATCCGGGTTCAAAGGATTGGTTTGATCCCCGGTGTAGGTGGAAGCCGCCACATTGTAAATCACAACCCCTTCACTACCGGCGGCCGCAATGGCCCAGGTACCGGTGGGATCCAGCACCATGTCGTGAATACGACCTTCACCACTGATGTTGGCCTGAATTGGCTGTTGGTAGTCATACGCCGCGGCCAATGTGCCACTCTGACCATCCGCCAGATTAACCGTTACATCCACCTGACCGATGCTGCCCGGTGGTGTAATCACCTCCAGAGTGGTGGGATCCAACAGTTTGACACTGTCCTGCGGCGCCAGCACGTCGCCGAAATACACCTGTATTTCGGTATTGTTACCGCGGAACCCTTCACCTTTGATTCGCACCACGGTACCGCCGTTGACGCTGCCGGTTTGTGGCGACAAGTCACTCAACACCAGGGGCTCCACATAGTACAAGGCACCCAACAGGCGGTCCCGTGTGCCGTTACCGCTGATCACTTCCACGGGTGCAGGCCCGGGATTATTAACCGGCGCCTGTATCTGATAGCGAATGGTATTTTCATCAATCACTTCGGAGCCGAGCACCGGCGCATTGGTGCCCGCCACCAGGAATTGCGGAGAACCCGTTACTTGAGTGAGGGTCACCCATACCGGTGAGCCGGCCACATCCGCCGTTGCCGGTGTTACGCTTTCAATTTCAACGCCGGCGCCCGTGCCGCTGCCCGTAATGAAACGGATGGCATGATTCATCAGGCCGATCGTGCGGCGGCTGGACAAAACACCACTCAATTGAATTCGATAGTTGGTATTGGCTTTCAGTGCCGCACCCGGTTGCAGGGTGATGGTGCGTTGATCATCAGACAAGGTCAGTACCGCAGCCTGAATCAGACCGGCACTACTGCCGTCTTCTTCTATCAACTGCACGTAATCTGCCAGTTCCGCAACGGACAGGTTCAGTGCCTGGCTGAACGTCAGTACCAGGGGAGTATCCAGGGTGATATAGCGGCTGCCGTTACGGGGAGCACTGCGCACCAGCTCCGGCATCAGTGTGTCAACCAGATTAAAGGTGGACACCAGAACATTGGCCCCGGAGGGCTTGCGGTTAATCGCGAAAGCAATCAGGCCATCATCGCTGTACAGCACCGGATCGCGTCGAATGACATCGTAACCGGACATTTTCATGCAGCCCTGCTCAATGGATACCGCGTCCAGCAGGAGGATCTCATCATTGCGGCTCAGATCATACAAAGACAGATACGCACCTGCACTGCCCGGACGTTCAGGGTCCTTCGAACTGCCAGGATGATCCAGGTAATGGCCATGGGATGGTTCATAATAGCCTTCGCAATCCAATTGCCCGAAGCTGGCGGACCCACCTCGGGTCAGGTTGGCACTGACGGTGGACATGGCGGCAATACCGGACAAAGGCCCCGGCACACCAAAACCGTTGCCTTCGAACTGGCCGATATTTCTCAAGTACGCCGGCCGGCTGCTATCCAGCACCGTGGACACGTTAACACTGCCCTGTTTATTGGCGGTCGCCAGCTGGCCATCAGCATCCAGTGTTGCGCTATCCTGCCCCAGCTGGCTGGCGCCGATTTGCGGCAATGACGGTTTACTGAGATCAAATATGGCGCGCGCCAATGTCTCATCATAGGTGCCCGCTTTGGCCGCTTTGGTAACGAAGCTGACGTGTAACTGGTCACCCACCACATCCAGGTCCCGCACCTTCATGGTAACTTCAGAGCCGCTGCTTAAGCGTGCTTTCTTCAGCTGACTGATTACCGTGGGTCGCGTTGGATTGGACAGGCTTAACAATACAACACCCGACTCATCACCCCCTACGACCAACAGGTTATCTTTGCTGACGATTTTTCTCGGCGCATCACTGAACGGCAGCGGCAGCGCATAAAGGTAATTTCGATCCTCACCCTCCGGTTGCTCCGTGATGTCATCCGGCAGGGTTTTGTCACGTTCATAGACCAGCACCACGGACTGATTGTCAAAGGCAGTGGACACAAACGGGAAGCGGTAACCCTGCGCCGTGACATAGACATAATCCCGGGTCAGGGTCAGGTCCATGGCCACCAGATCCTGAGGCAGGTTGTAATAGCCCAACCCATGCATCGGAGCCGCATTACCGATATCGTCACGCTCGTATTTCACCAGCGCCAACCATCCGGGGGCGTAGTAATCTTTGATATAACTGTAATCCAGGACTTTATCGGGCTGGGTTACCCCCGGGCCCAACAGGCCCCGCCCCAGCACATAGAACATTTCCAGGTCGGGATCATGGGCCAGCGAGGTAATTTCACCGGGCGGTAATTTCAGGGCGTCCGGAACGTAGTTCGTGAACGGCCTTTCCCCTTCCAAGGCACTGATCTGATCTTTTATAAAGCTGGAGCCAAACACGTACTCCGTTTCCAGCGTTCGGTTCACCGCCAGGCGGCCATAGAACAGAGCGTTTGGCAGTACGAAACGTCTTCCCAGTTCATCGCTGATCTCAACATCGACGAATCCACGATAGGGCTGCCCGGTACCACCACTGAAATCGGGAACAACCCATTCCATCTGCTCAGGGCTAAGCAGCTTCAAGCGCCGTTGATCGATGGTGTCGGTAATAAACTCCTGGGGCTGGCCGTGTTTATACGCTTTCAGGGTGAGTCCGTTATGGAAACCCAGACCCACGATATTGACCTTGTCATTCTGGCCGGCCTGCAACGTGTTCACTACCGCCGGATCAATGAAGCTGATCTGCAGTGTATCCACATAGGTGAAACCGCCGATGACGGTGTCTTCCAATCCTGCTTTATTGATGACGGTCACCGCCGCGGGGCCTGGATAATTCGGTACGGTGGTGGCCAGAATGCGGTCATATTCGTCCACGGTTCCGGCCAGATCCACCTGCTCCACCACCAACGGTTGTCCACCCAGGATTAATTCCGGATCATCGGAGAAGTTAAAGCCGCGAATCAGGATTTCGGTGCCACCTTCAATACCACCGGTGGCGCTGCAGGTCCCTGGCTCCTGCCCATCCACCAGGGCGCAGATGGAAACAATATCCGGAGAATCCGCGCTGCCCGACACAGCCGTGGTGAAACCGAACAGGTAATCACTGCCCAGCGGATTACCGGTCAACGGCGGCAAGCCGGCCTTAAGTTTCACAAAGTAACGGGTATTGGCCAACAGCACCTGGCCATCCAGCAGTTCCAGCCGGATAACCCGGCGGTTGTCTTCAGCATTACGCTGCTCATAACCAATGCTGAAGCGGTCTGTTACCGGCGCTCCGATAAGCTCATCCCCTTCCAGCACTTCCACGTAGTCCGACAGCACCACGCCGTCAGCCAGCACTGCGGAAAGCTCAATGCGTATATCGGTCACATTGGTTTTTACATCGATTTCATCATAGGCGGGGCGATGCCCCAGCACGGTCAGTTCCGGCATATCTATGCGATTGATACCGGAGCGGCTGCCTGCTACCTGGATCGCGCCTCGCGCCAGTGTTACGCCACGGGCGGCAAAGTTATCTTCCTGGGCATCGCGATGAATCATGACCGGAACAGTGGCATCCAGCTTGGGCTGTTTCACTTTTATCAGGTCAACGACCTCAACCACGGATTGTGCCGGAACATCTTCCTGATCCGAATAATGCACCGTCGCATACGCCAGGTTACCGGAGACGAAGACATCGTACACGCCGTCAGACACCAGGTCAGGGCGCGCCGGGTTAAGGGACACAACATCAATGAGCTGCGGACGATAGGGGTCACGAATGTCGATCACATTAAACTGCGATGTCTGGCCATCACCGGACATATCCGCAACATAGGCTTTATCGCCAACAATGTGCAATCGATTGGCAACACCCAGGGTATCCAGTACCGCCACTATCGGTAAGGAAGGATCGGTTATGTCTGCAACCACCAATCCCTCATGAGAGGCAGCGATAAAGGCGTATTTACCTTTGATCTTCACATCACGGGCAAACCCATTGGGCTTGATATAACCTATCTTGTACGGAGCATAGAAGTTGCTGATATCAACAACTTGAACACCGCCGTTTCCATTTGCCACCAACGCCAGATCATCTTTACGGTCGATACCGTAGACATCCGGGTAAGGCAGATCCAGGCGCCCGGCCAACAGGTAAGGAATACCAAATTGGCCATCACCATTCTGGATGGTAAACAAGAGTAATTCACCGGCGGTGTTATCCAGATAAAGATTGCCGGTACCGGCCGTTGCATCCGCACCCTCGCCCCAATCGGAGGTTATTTCCTCCCGCAACTGGTTAACAAATCCGTTCTCGATGGATCCAATTTTTCCGGAGCCCGATTTAGCGGCAAGCACGACATTGGCATCCGCTTTGACTTCACCAATACGCCCGGCGAAGATTTCAGCAGCGCTGTTGAGCAATGACGAATACATAAAGTAGTCGCCATCCTCGTTGGTGCGGGTTTCATCCACGGCATCAAAAATCATCAAGCCGGAATACACAGGCTCATTACCCGGATCGCCCTGTAAAGAGCCGGGAACACCCAGCCCCTGCTCCAGTTGCATCGGATCACCGGAAGACCAGGCAGCAATCAAGGCACCATCGCGCAATTCTGACTGGAACTGATCCACTGCGGTGTAATGCACGTCATAAGGTAACGTTGATCCGGCTCCACAGCTTGCATCGCTGGCACAGGGCTGGATAAAGCGGCGTTCGCTGATCGGCAAGCCGATTTCATATACCGCCTCTTGGGTGGGCTGGTGACTTTCCGTTACAACCGTTGTTACCACTCTGACCCGTTCATTACGATCACCGCTCCTGCGCAGGATATTACCGGCGGTGAAGTCGGCCCAGTAGATGTAGTAGTAATTATCAGGGTCGCTCACCGGCGTGGCATCGCCTTCTTCACGGGTATCGTCGCGGAACAGATTCAGAGGCTGTGAATCCAGCACTACCCAGGCGCCACTTTCATCCTGGTATTCACGATACCAGTCCATGGTTACCGCTTCGATGGGGTCACCCCGGTCCACTACGCTGACAACGGCGCGTACCGTCTCTGCTGTGGTGAGTATCTCGCCATTCAAAGGCTGAATGATACTCAGCTTCGGCTCAATGGTATCCCGAATTCGCCCAATCAATACTTCTTGAGAGGCTCCGGACTGCCCCAGAACATCGTATGCGATCGCCTGAACATAAAAACCATCCACCCCTTGTGGCGCCGATAGTTCTGCCCGGTAGAGTTGCTCCTGCGCGAAGTTCCCTGTTTGCGAACCGTAGTTCTCAAACACCGTCATCACTGGCTGGCCATTGACATAAAAGACCACGTGGTCGACACCATCGGCCCCCAGATCATCGAAGACTTCCACAAAGACTTCAACGTTTTCACCATCAATAACCACCGAACTGTTGTTGTCCGGCTTCACAATGTTGGCAGTGGGCGGCTGATCTGCACTGATTGTCAGGCTACGCAGGATTTCCGATACCTCTGACTCGTAGCCGTCCACATCCCTGGCCATCGCTTTAAAGAAAATAGTCTGACCGACCTTGCCGGTTGGTATTTCAAACTGGAACTGGAACGGAGCAGCAGTATCTTCACCAGCTTTGATAAATTCCAGGCCCGCCTCGGCACTATCGCCAATGGCATAGTAGAGGGATGCAGCATCAACACCGACTTCAGGATCACGGGCAACCACATCCAGCACGACGCCACGTCCTTCGGTTACTTCAGTTGCGCCGCCCATACTGAACCCTCTCGAATCCAGCAATCGAATGTCTCTCACTTCCGGAGGCAGGTTCCGGGTCAATGTCACAGCACGGGCATCAACACTTTCGTTACCAATACCATCCACTGCCGTTACCCGGAATTCCATATCCAACTCGTCAGGCAGTGTTTCAGTGCCCGGCAGATAGGAGCCGATGGTTCCCATGGGAATACTGCCCCAGTAAGGCGGCGTTATCAGAATTCGCTCATGAATCAATTCCGAGCTGCTGAAACCGCTGCTGCCATCACGCTCGGCAAACACCTGCAACTTGACGGAGGCCACTCGCACGTTGTCATTAATATCCATGCGGTACGGCAGGGTGCGTGATTCAACCACGGTTGCATCACTCAGGGGTTCATACAGCAATATTTCCGGTGCCTCAGTATCTTTCAATACCTGGACCACCACCGGATTAATGGTGCGCACGGTCCTGGGCTCACCACCCAACCGACGTTCGGTGGTGGTAGCACTCAGAGTAAGATCATACCCCGCCTGACCGTAGGGCACTTCCAGCAGAAACTCGAACGGTGCCACTACATCTGTAAACGTGTAATCACCATCGCGCAGCCCGGCCACAGTCAGGTTGACCTGATCAATTCCCGCATCATCCACGGCATTGACCTGCACCAGCATCAAATCGCCTTCGATGACCGTATCACCGTTCTTGGGATAGCCGATGGTGACAACCGGCGGTTGGTCTTCCACAACTTCCACGCTGATGGTTTCCAACGCAGTATGGTTATCCGGATCGTTAAAGGCCGCGCCGTAGGTATCCAATGCTTCCACCTGGATATCCACAATATTGTTGCTGCCGTTTGACGGATCATAAGCCGGCATCGGAACCAGGTAATTATACGGCGGTTGACGCAATCTCATTTCATAGGCAGTTTGGCCGTTACGGTAGGTCGCCGTCAGTTTGACGTAATCCAGTCCAACGTCATCAAACGCGTTCACATTAACCCAAAGCTGGGTTTCCTCAACCGCCTTGTGACCGTCCAGCGGATCAATGATGTCGATAACCGGGCGTTCATCAACCCGGATCGGGAAACTTATTTCAGTGGATTCTTCATTGGCCACATCACGCGCCGTGACCCGAACCCAAATATCAAAACGCTGTATATCTTCCAGGGCCACCGCCGGGAACATATCCCGCACTACCTGCAGTCGCGGCACATTCAGCAGTTGCAGGTATTCCGGTGCATCAATGTTCACCGTCGACACCGGCTGGTAATCCAGGGAAGGGATGTCACTTACCGTGCGCACTGTTTGATAGGCGGTCTTCTGATAATTATTACCGGTGTCATTGATGCCGTAAGCGATATCCACTTCCAGCTGCTGTACCTTGACGTTGTCAAAACCGGAGAATCCCAGTGTGAAATCCGAATTTTCCACCGCACCGTAGCCCAGCTCCGGCCGGGTAATGACCGGCACAGGCTTGATGGTATCGGGAGCTACAGTGATGGTGATTTCGTGTATGCCAACCGAATTATCCGAGTCATAAACATAAGCCGTAATGGTGAGCGGTTCATCATCACGCACAACGCCATCGGGTATTGCCAACAGATAGCTCGTGCCCACCGCATAGGGTGAGTTTTGATTACCAAACTGATCCGCCTTATCGGGGCCGTAACTTTCCTCAAAAGCATCATAGATGGAAGCATACGCCTGCTCGATTGCTTCCTGACCGCCAGCGACGGCTTCACCAAACAAGCGGTCACCCGCCAATGATAACGGCACGCCATTGGCCAGAATCTTGATCGCCTGGCCATAAGCCGGCGCATCGCCATCCACTAGTTTGCGATCGTCCGATGCCACCACACCCACCTTGATCAGGAAGGTGCCGGCGGCAATCTGCTGGGCATCCGCCGGTGACGTGATACGGATCTCGGGCGCCATATTGGCCAGGGGGTGTACCAGGAATGTTCTGGTTTCGGTTTGCCCCACGGTATCGGTTACTACAACTTTGTATTCCGTGGGCTGGGCCTGAAGGAAGGGTATATTGATGGTGTTCTTGGCCGTATACACCGGCTTATTGGGACAGGTATTGTCATACTCTTGCAGATACTCCACCGCTTCATAGCTACCATCCCGAGCCAGGCGATACACCGCAACACTCTGCAGCCCGGCATCATCCGAGCTTTCGGTTTTCAGCTCAAAATCTTCACCAACACGTACCCAGAACTCACCATAGTTCAATCGCTGGGGACTGGTCAGTACAGTCTGGAACTTGCCTTGCACCTTGTAACTGCTGAACGATTTCATATCCAGCAAGGGGGGTTCATTCACCTCCACCGGATAGATATCGGAATACTCTGACAGATTGCCGGCAAGATCCCGCGCAATCACGGTCAGTCGCAATTCACGCTGCTGATAGTCGGCAGGCACGTTATAAGGGATGCTCAGTGATGTCTGGCCGTAACCAATACCAAGTTCGCGGGCAATCGTATTACCGTCTTCCAGTAACTGGATACTCTCAAGTACTGAGGTGTTATCAGAGAACTGCAAGCCAACGGGCACTCTTTGCCCGGGGATAACCGGAGTACCTGGCTGCGGTGTTGTAATATCAATGGACGGTGCTGCGGTATCGGAAAGCAACAGTTTTTGTGTCAACTCGCGTAACGGGATGCCGGCTCGCTCATGGCTCATGCGATCTGTGGCATGAGCCAGCACGCTGATCTTTTGCACGCTTTCTATATTGGGTGCGGGCACTGCAGTAGCCGCTCTTGCGACTGTTTTTCTGAGTTCGGACTCCGTGCCGCTGTGAATAATCGCAGGCTGGGCAGTGGCGTATCCGCCATCTTCCACGATTGCGGTAATGGAAACCGGCTTATCCACTTTGACTGAACCGGTGTCCAGCGCGATGGCGCCCAAATCTTTATTGCGATTATAGTTAATCCAGAGTTGCTGCAGGAATCCTGCCTGGGGAGAGGCAACACCAATTTTTACCGCTACCGTATTGGTATCCACCAGATTACTCAGATCCAACCAGCCATCGCCTGAGTCAATGGTTTGCGTTATTTTCTCTGCACTACAAGCATTATCAGAATACAGCGTTACGGTATAAGTGGCGCTTACGCTGGTGGCGGATACCAGGCCAATACCGGTAATACGTTCGTCATTTTCGGGCAAAGCGTGAATAAAGGCCTGGCCAGCTTCAAATTCCAGATACGGGGACCGGTTACCATTGCCCGCAATTGTGTAGGCTAACGACCCATTCCATCCCTGCGCTTCCGGATAGTTGATAGCAATAACCGGTTTGGCGGCGCTGGCATATTCGTCGGCACCAAGCTCTCTGCCCAGACCGGTGGGATCCCGCGAACCACCCGCACCCACTCCGGTGAGGGAAGTGTACAGTGCCAACAGCTTGTTCCTTCTGTTGTTGACAATATAGTCGTCTTCTACCAAAAACAGGGTTTTCGCCAACTGACCCTTGATCACGCTGGACTCCGGATCCTGTTTTTCAATGGACACCACAGGCGCCTGGTCGGGTTTGAGCACCAGCCGTTCGTTGTGAATGGTTTGGTTGCCGCTCAAATCACTGCTGGTCACCACCAATGTCAATGATCGCTCTTCCACCACCGGGGCATACTGCTCAAGATTCAGTTGGTTGTTTTCACCTTGATAGGGCCACTGCAACAGCGCCTCATTTAATCCATTCAAGCTGCCCAACTGGGAGCGGTTACCCTGATCATCCAGTAGTTCCACCAAGTAGGATGCCACCGCCACATTATCACTTATGGTCAGTTTTACCGCTGCGGACTGACGATCGTACAATGTCTTCTCTGGTGTCACCAGAACCACTTCCGGACCTTCGTTATCAGCCAGAATGGTGATCGGGATCGCGACGCTGCGGGCCTCATTAACCCCCATATCTTCCGCCTGGAACACCAGATCAAAGGTTTGCCCCCCGTAATTCTGACTGAACTCTGCCGGTATACGGACGCGGCCCTTGAACTCCGTAGCAAACCGTTTCGCCACTACAATGCTGCCCAGCGAACCCGGATTGGCCACCCGCACTTCGTCCTGGCGATCATTACGGGCAAACATCTCCCAAGCCAGCTCGATTTCACTGCCATCTTCCGCTACCAGAAGCGGTTGCACCGCATTCACGTATATGTTGTCAGCAGCGGACCCTGCCACCGTAAAGGCATTGCCGGGCAGTATCGAAAACGCTGTGTTGGGGTCGGTCACACTGACCGTGGGCGCTTCCTGGTCGTCCAGAATCTCCATATCAAGTAGCGCTGTGGTTACCTGATCCGACGAGTCAACAGCGCTTACGCCAATTTCCAACTCACCGGTTTCTGGCCTGGTGGGTACATTAAGTACCGCGCTGACATACTTACCGGCATCAACCAGTGCCGCCAACGCCGCCCCGGTAACGGTTTTCTGTTGCAGCACCGCCCCATCAAGGCGCACAAAGAATGTCACACCCGTCACTTTGCGATCATCCGCTACCAACGCATTAAGGGTGATGCTTTCCCCTTCGGTCAGGCGTGATCCGGCTGCAGGCGTGCGAATGGATACGGTTGGGGGCAAATCGGAAGACAACTCATAACGCCAATTGGTGACCGGGGAAGTATTGCCATAAATATCCGTCGCTGATACTTCCAATACCAACTCTGTACCGGTGTCCGGAATGGTGACGGTAAAGTTTTCTTCGTGTTGATCCGTAGCTTGTGCGGCAAGATTACGTGCCAGCACCGAGCTGCCTGAGCTGGTAACACTCAGTGATTGCAACAGGCTGTTATCAATAGCCCTGATTCGAAACACTTTAGCTTGCCCGTGATACAGCGTACTGCCCTGGGGCGGGGAAATCAGTGCCGCTTTCGGCGGTTCCAGATCCGCCTGAATTTGACTGTTCAGCACAAACCACTGGGACGTTTTCGGTGTCACACTGGCATCGGCCACCTGAACTTCGATACGCAGGTCGGCATCCGTATTCGGCAACGCCAGGGAAGCAAGGTCAAGCTCCGTGCGATCCACAAAGTCCGCGGCAGGTGCCAGCCCGGTACCGGCATTTTTCACCACGGTGAGTGCCGGTTCAGCCGCGCCACCAATGTAGGCGTTAACGGTAAGCGCTGACACCGCACGATCATCCTGGGCAACGGTTTCAACAACAATTGTGTCACCAACAAAGTAACGCGGCTTATTGGCAGAGACCTTTTTGATCTCCGGGGCGCGATCTGCATAGACACCCACCACAATATCCAGCTGACTGCTGTTACCGGCTTCATCCACTGCGGTTACCCGCACTTCGTAGCTGTCGTACTCAACACCCTCAAGGTTCTTGAAGGCGGGCGCTGAAACCAGCTTCAAGGCAGAAAACGCATTCAATGCCCCGGGCACGACCTGTGGCACAAAATCTTCAGCCGGAACCTCATTATTATCCGGATCACCGGTGAGCACGTAGCCCTGGCCATCAACTTTTCTGACACCCTGCAGGCGTAATGAAGCCACGCCAACATTA
This sequence comes from Ketobacter sp. GenoA1, assembly GCF_003671475.1. Taxonomy (NCBI): domain Bacteria; kingdom Pseudomonadati; phylum Pseudomonadota; class Gammaproteobacteria; order Pseudomonadales; family Ketobacteraceae; genus Ketobacter; species Ketobacter sp. GenoA1. The sequence continues at coordinate 132,483 of NZ_RCHM01000046.1, forward strand.
TCGTACCCCGTTACTTTGAGTACGAACTCAGACTCTTCCAACACGGATGCGACATCGCTGCCGGCATCAGTGCTGTCGATAAACGGTGATGCCAGGTTGAGTACGGGAGCGGTTTCATCTTTACCCAGAGTTACGTTGACCGGCTCACTGGTGGCACTTTTGCCCTCGCTGTCCGTGGCAACCGCGACGATCGCCAGCGGTTGTTCATTGGCAATTTTTTGTGGTGTCTGGTAGATAGTGGCAAAGGGTGCACGGGAATCCGAGCCCACCAATTGATCGTTGACAAAAAAGTCCACGCGCGCCACACCCAGATCATCACTGGCGTTGGCCCGTAATTCCACCGGCAGGCCGGATACAAGGCTGGCGCCCTCAGCGGGATAACTGACCGCCACGGTGGGTGCCTGGTCTGCTTTCACCGGCAAGCGTCGAATTTCGGACCGGCTGAGCTTTTCGTGGTAGTCCGTCACCTGAGCTTGCAGCTCCAGGGTTTGACCCAGCATAGATTCGGTAATCGGCAGACTGAACACGTGCTGATGGGAGGCGTACTGGTAGATACCCTCATTACGGCGGGCCGTATCCCGATAGGTGGTGCCATCCACCACAGCGCCGTTGACCATCAGCTCGATGGTGGTACCGGCAGCCAGGCTGTCATCCACCGCTTCAACCTTGACATCCACAACCTGGCCCACCGTGGCAAGCGCTCCGGCGACCGGTGTCAGTACCCGGGCCACCGGTGCTGAATTTTTCACGATGCGAATCTGCTTGCCACCAGACTGCGTACTGTTGGTACCGGCAAACAGTGTGGCGGAAACCACCCTGCTGGTTTCATCGGTGCTGATTTCAGGGGCAACACTGTTAATGCGCCAGGTTTCTACCAGATACTGCTTGCTCTCTTCCTGGCCGGTATCTTCATTAACCACTTTGACGGATTTTTGCTGCAGAATCGGATAACGGACATCACCGATCTTTTGCCCATCGGCATAGAACTCAACTCGCGATACACCGCTATAAGGATCAGCATCAGGCAGCTCTCCCAACACAATATCGATGGAAGCAACAAAAGGTGAGCCCTCCACAATACGGGCACCATCCACCGGCAATACCATTTCGTGTTCGGGGAATTCAAACTGTCTCGGCCCCACCACCGAAACCGGAAAGTCTTCTGTTTGCGCAGACTGGCCCTTGGTGTCTGTGGCCCGGGCGGCCACATAGATGGTGCGCCCCTTCAGCTCCTCGCTCAGAGGGATGGAAAGCTCATATGGGGCGGCTTCACGCCGGCCGACCACATTGCCGTCAAGCACAAACTCTACCGCGCCGATTCCCACATCATCCGTTGGGGTGGCATTCAGCACCAGGGTACTGCCCACTTCAACCCGGGCCGGTACTTTCATTGAGATTTCCGGGGCAACATCCGTCGCCACCACGGGCATTTCCAGGGTCACATCCGGATACCGGTCCAGGCTCAAACTCACGGGCAGCCCCTGGGGTAACTCAGATGATGCAAACAGCCCTTTCTTGGCATCATAGCGCAGCACGCTTTCCGAACCCTGAGGCAGGGTCACCACCACCCCAACAGAACGGTTCAGGGGCGCAGTACTGCCATCATCAAACACACCGAACAGCTCAGGCAACCCATGGTATTGGTTCAGGCCCAGCAGTTCGAAACTGCCGCCGGCGCCATCCCAGGTTAATCCAACCAGGGTTTTGGAATAATCGACTTCCACCGGGATCTGAATCGCATCGGTTCCCGGGTAGCTCACCTGCAGAAAAACCGGCGTAGCGCCGGTTTCCTTAATGGGATAGACAAATCCATCCGGGGTGACCTGGACAAAGTCCGGCTCGGTGGAGACATAGGTCACACCGCTCCCATACCCCGGGAGCGGCGTTAATCCTCTGAACTGAAATTCGACACTGGGTATTATTTGAGCAATTTCTAGGGCGGAATTGAAGATCAGGTTCTCTGGTTTGACGGTCAATCCGAGAACATCCTCTTTGACACTGTCACCGGTCAGGGCAATCTGGCTGATGCTTCTCTGATTGCCACTGCTGTCCACCGCGGTGACCTCCACCAGGACAACACCGTCACTGGCAATCTCCGCCGCGGATAACGTCTCGGCTAAGGGTACAACCAGGTCAAACAACTCCTGGGTATCTTCCATCGGGAAATAACGTGCCGCCCGTTCAGTGCGGGCAAAGGCCGATTCTCTTGCCTGGTCCACCACCCCGCCAAAGCGCTGCAGCTGAGATCCGCGCAAACCGACAATATCGTACGCCAGATAACTTATGTCGCTGTCATCAACCGCCTTGACCGTTACCACTAATTGCTGCTGTTCTGTTCCCGCAATGGCCACGGATTCCACGCTGAGCGCCGGACGAATGCTCTCTTCTGCAAACATTTCCTGATGAAAGCGGGATGTTCCGTCAACGAAACTGACCGTAAGGCCGGGGTTATACTTGTCAGAACCCGAAAGTGAGAAAGCGACTTCACAACCCAGCGCGGTTTGCAACGAACGCTCGGCATCGCTGGCGGCCAGTGTGAGGATCACTTCACTGCCACCCCCCACACTCAGCTCGGAAACCTGACTACAGTCGGAAACAAAGCCGATGTAATCAACCGTACCCGCCCCTGACACAATGGGTGACGCGGTTCGGATATCCAAGCTTACTTCTGCAAAGGCTTTCCCAAAAGCTGACACACAGCAAAGCAAGAGCAGTGCTCTGGCCCAAAAAAGAACTGACTTCATAAACAACAGCAATCCGTTGAAACTAATCCATTACAATTTCGGAAGTTCCACAAGCAGAATAGCCAGATCCATCTGGGCCCCAAACTTGTTTCAATAATCCCCAATCGCCTTCCTCATAGGAGGAAAAAGCGCTTTTGTGATCCCACACATACTACATCCACTTTATAACCAGATAGAGACCTATTGTGAAAACAGCACTTCATCGAAACGCTGAAGTTGCCTCTGAATATGTTTTGAATCACATGTACAGCACCCAGAATAATAGCAGCGTTTCTTTACAAGTGTGTTTAGGTTTTCTTTAAAAAATGTAACTGGCTTCTGGCTTTGTCAGTTTCCAGAATTGTTCAACACCTGACAAATTAATAAGACGCTTGTATTAAGCGCGTACTCAACGGGGGCACTGCTAAGGCAACAACCCCAGCTCCATCTTGCGCGCGGAGCTCACACCGGCCCGGGGATTGGAGAAAGATTTTTCCTTCACCACTTTCAATCCCAGGCGGCTGTACAACGCCTGCCCTCGGGGGTTGGCCACGGACACATCCAGGCCGAACAGTTCATAGCCCTGTTCACGGGCCTGCGACAGCTTGTGCTGAATCATACGGGTGCCAATGCCCTGGCTGCGGCAGCGGGGGCTGACACCAAAATTGGAAAGATAAAGCTCACCGGGCTTGGGTGCCCGCATGACACTTTTCAGGTGACGTGATCGCAGCATCACCGGCACCACCCCCAGATAACCGAAATAAGCCGTCATATTTTTGATGGTGCCCTGCAACAGGTGATCGTAGTGCTTGCGATCGTAAAAGCATCCGGTACCCACCACCTCCCCTTGCTGTATTGCCACGGTAACCTGGGGGTAACCGGCAAAACCCTTACCGGAGGCAAACTCATGGCGCAAAAAATCCAGTGTATCGGTTCGGTAAAGGTAATCGTAGAGGTCAGAGCCGGAGCTGTACATCAATTCTGCAATGGGGCCCACATCATCGGCGCGGGCGGTTCGAATTTCAAGATCCATGGTGCTGTGTCCTGTGGGTCAACGTCCTGTCAATACTGGTTCCGCCATGAATGGTACACAGGAATTTTCCCCAGCAACAGATTTTATTCCGCCGCTCGATTACGGCCCTGATGCTTGGCCCGATACAACGCATCGTCCGCCGCTTTGATCAGCTCTTTGGGTGATTGCGCCGGGCCGGGAATACAAATGGCCAGGCCCAGGCTTACCGTTACGTGATCGGCGATGGGGGAATCCTTGTGTTCTATGTTCAGGCTGCGCACGGTTTGCAGAATATGTTCCCCGGCCTGATGCAGATCTTCCATGGACACATTGGGCAACAACACAGCGAACTCTTCGCCTCCCACCCGCGCCACCAATTCACCGGATCGATTGGCCCATTGCATCACCGCGGCGGCCAATTTACGCAGGCATTCATCCCCCTGCACGTGACCGTAGGTGTCGTTGTAGCGCTTGAAGTAATCGATATCCAGCATGATCAGGCCCAACGGCGTTTCATTGCGGGCAGCGCGATTCCATTCCTGGTGGATCGATTCATCAAAGCGGCGCTTGTTGGCGGTTTGGGTCAAAGCGTCTGTATAGGTGAGCTGTTCCAGCTCGGTGTTGGCTTGTTGCAGTTGCGCGGTAATGGTTTTCAGCTGGTGGGTCCGCTCTTCCACCGAGGTTTCCAGATCCCGGTGATAATTGGCCACTTTGTGGGTCATGGCCTGAAAGGTACGCGCCATTAAACCAATCTCATCCCGTCGCCGTACCGGCAAGGTATCCTGGCCGGAGCTGAAATCCCCTTCTGCAATACGATCGGACACCGACACAAAATGGGACAGTGGTTTAATCACCTGGCGCCGCAGCACCAAATACAACATCAACAGTTCCACCACCAGAGAAAACAGGCTCACCGCCAGAATGAATTCCGCCGTACTCCTTGCAGAATCCACCAACAGCGCCTTGGGGTACACCGTGACAAAGAACCAGTCCGGACCATCAATCATGGCATGGGCAATAAATGCATCACTGAGGGCGTGGGTGAATATATGACTGGATGCCTCACCCTGCTCGTGGTTTAGCAGCAAGGTCTGGTAGATGGACAGCAGCTCCGGATCATCCAGATCCCGCACGTTCAGTTCGCCTTTGGCGGCATCCAGTTCTGCCCGCTTGTCCGGGTGGGCGATCACCCGGCCGTCTTTGCGTAATATAAAATTGTAGGCCCCTTCGATACGGTCGTTGAACACCCGCTCGAACAGTTCCTGCAGTAGAATATCGTGGCCTATGGTCACCAGGTGACGGCCTTGCCAATCCACCGGTGTTTCGCAGGACACCATCCAGTTCCGGGCGGTAGGATCAAAATACAATCCGGTCCAACGGGTTTCACGGCCGGGATTGTTTTCCTGAAATGCAATGGTCATCCATTCTTCGCGGGTCATGTCCAGATCGGTTTTCGCTTCCAGCCCCCAGGGAAACCCAGGCCAGTACACCAGATTTACGTTTTCCGGCATATGCAGATAGAGATTGGCAAACTGATTGCGGTAGCTGGCGCCATAGCGCTCCAGCATCAGAAACGACAGCACCAGGCGGGAACGGAAATCAGGATCTTCTATGGGCGCCCGCGGACTGACAAAGCCGGAAATGGAATCCGTGATCAGCCCCTCGGCATTGAAATCGCCATCAAACCAACGCTGATGGGTACGCACTTCACCATCTCCGCCCAAGGTGAAGTAGCGGGTGAACTGCTGATTGGCGCTGTCTTTTGAATGTTGCCACGATTGCAGAAACATGGCTTTCAGATTGCGCTGACTGGATTCCGCCAGTTGGAAAATAATGCTTTCCTTTTGCGCCCGTTCCACAATGTATTTGCTTAATTTATCGCTGGTCTGGTCTTCCAGTGTTTTCACGATGTGGCAATAGCTGAGCAGGGTTACCGCCAGTACCACCACCGTTACCCGTATGCCCATCTGGATCAGGGTTACGGTGGACAGCGAACGTTGAACATTTTGTGGTGATGAGCGATACAATGCCTGTTAGCCTGCAGAACTGGAACACGGGTCGTGTTTCAATTCTAGCCCAAATCGTGCCACCCAGCGTTGATGTGGCCATTATTTATGACACTTTAATGACGGCACTCAGCCGCCCTCGCAAGCGGCTGAGTGGGCCTTAAGCCCGGTCAGGAGGCCTGTTTCTGCGCCTGCCCTTCGATGCGGCCAGTGAGGAAATACTGCTCGTTCAAGGCCAGGTGAATGTTGTTCAGCTCAATCTGGATATGATCAATAAAATCATGCAGCATGGTTTGGTCATAGGCGTGCAGCTCCGCCCCCTGAATCAGGCGTTTGGCCTGATGAATGCGGCGCAGGCTGTTTTCATAATCGGGCAATGCCTGCACACTGCGCTCCATCTGTTGAACACAAAACAGGATCGCACGGGGGAAACGCTGGGACTGGAACAGGAACTTCACCACATCGCTGCGCCGCACCCGGGCCTGCATGGCCTGTCGGTACATCTGATAGGCCGTGAGAGATTTCAGCACGCTCATCCATTGAATATTTTCAAAGGGGCGCAATTCCATGCTCTCTTCAGTCAGCAGATTGGCAGAGCGTACATCAATGATGCGGGAGGTCATGTCCGCCCGTTCAAGATTGCGGCCCAGGCGTATGAAGACGTAGCCCTGATCCCGGTTAACGGTGCCGGACAACAAACCCACGATGGTCTGGCTGCGCAGAATGATTTCGTTGAGATAACTGAAGCGGCCCCGCTTGGACATGGCCACGTTGAGCTGATCCTTGGCGTAATGATTGAGGGCATTGATCTGCTCCCAGGCTTCCCGGGGAATCACATCACGTACGGTGCGCGCGTTCTCTCGTGCCCACTTCAACGAGTTGGCGATGGAAACCGGGCTGTCGGCATCGCTGATCAGGTATTTCATCACCGAGCGCTCTTCAAAATTGTTGTGACGCTCCACATAGATTTCCCGGGTGCCGGTAATATCGATCAACGGCTCCCAGCCCAGTACAGTCTTTTTCGGGATATCCAGAATCAGGTTGGCATTAACGTTGATCAGGCGCGCCATGTTTTCCGCCCGCTCCATGTAACGGGCCATCCAGTACAGAGTTTCAGCGACTCGAGCCAGCATCAGGCTTCCTCCTCCACAATCCAGGTGTCTTTGCTGCCACCCCCCTGGGAGGAGTTGACCACCAGCGAGCCTTTACGCAGGGCCACCCGGGTTAATCCGCCCATGGTGACCGAGGTAGTGTCGCCACTCAGGATAAAGGGGCGCAAATCCACGTGCCGGGGTTCCACGGCGTGATCCACAAAGGTGGGAACCGTGGACAACCCCAGGGTAGGCTGCGCAATGTAATTACGGGGATCTTTCTTGATTAAGTGGGCGAATTTTTCCCGTTCTTTCTTGCTGGCCATGGGGCCGATCATCATACCGTAACCACCGGACTCATTGGCCGGTTTCACCACCAGTTCATCCAGATGCTGCAATACGTAATCCTGTTCATCCTGGAACATGCACCGGTAGGTGGGCACGTTGGGCAGCAACACCTCTTCGCCCAGGTAGTATTTGATGATTTCAGGCACAAAGGCGTATACCACCTTGTCGTCCGCCACGCCGGCACCCGGTGCATTGGCCAGGGCCACCTTGCCTTTTTTCCAGGCCCGCATGAGCCCCGGCACCCCCAGCATGGAATCCGGGTGAAACGCCTCCGGATCCAGGAACAGGTCGTCGATACGGCGGTAGATCACATCCACCCGCTGCAGGCCTTCCACGGTGCGCATGTACACGCAATCGTCATCCTGCACCACCAGATCCCGGCCCTCCACCAGCTCGCAGCCCATTTGCTGCGCCAGGTAGGAATGCTCGAAATAGGCGGAATTGAAGATACCCGGCGTCAGCACCACCACTTCCGGATAGTCCGCCGGGCGCGGCGACAGGGATGCCAGCATGTCAAACAGTTGCGAGCAGTAATCGTCCACCGGCTGGATGTTGTAGCTTTCGAATAATTCCGGAAACACCCGCTTCATCACAGAGCGGTTTTCCAGCATGTAAGACACGCCGGACGGCACCCGCAGGTTATCCTCCAGCACATACATGGTACCGTCGCTGTCGCGCACCAGATCCGATCCGCAAATGTGGGCCCAGATATCCAGAGGCGGTGACACCCCCACGCACTCCTTGCGAAAGTTCACCGAATTGGCCAACAGCTCTTTGGGGAAGACGTTATCTTTGATGATTTTCTGTTCGTGATAGATATCATTGATGAACAGATTGAGTGCCTTGACCCGCTGCTTCAGGCCCAGCTCGATCTTGTCCCATTCCGATTTCGGAATCATGCGGGGCAGGATATCGAAGGGCCAGGAACGGTCAATGGAGCCTTCTTCTTCGGTATAGACGGTGAAGGTGATGCCCATCTCCTTAATGGACAGTTCCGCCACCGCCTTGCGGGTTTCCAGCTCTTCGTCGCTGTGATCGGCCAGATACTTGGCCAGGTTTTTGGCGTATTTCCTGGGCTTACCCTTGGTTTTAATCAATTCGTCGAAGAACTTGCCTGGGTCGTACTCGTTCCAGCTTACAGACATATAATCGCTTCTTATCTAGTGCAAAATGCATTTGGGGTTAGAGCGTTTATTCTTCAATTCGACGTACATCCACGGACACTTTCAGTTCGTGATCGTCACCGCCGTATATCACCCCTTTTAATGGAGTGACATCTGCAAAATCTCTGCCAAAGGCCAGGGTAATGTGCTGGTCACTGGCCAGCATGTTGTTGGTGGGATCGAAATGCATCCAACCGTAATCCAACATATACACAGCAAACCAGGCATGGGAGGCGTCCGCGCCTTCCAGCTTTTCCTGTCCGGGTGGCGGTAGTGTTTCAAGATAGCCGCTAACGTAGCCGGCGGCCAGTCCCGTGGCCCGAATGCAGGCAATGGCCAAATGAGCAAAATCCTGGCACACGCCACGGCGGTGCTTCATCACCGTATGCAAGGGTGTGCTGATGGTGGAAAAACCGGGATCGTATTTGAAGTCCTTGTATATCCGTTCCACCAGATCACGAATGGCTTCCAGCACCGGCCGGCCGGGCTTGAACGATTCCTCGGCGTAGGCCGCCACCTCATCAAACACCGGGATCAGCGGCGACGGTAAAATGTACTCCCGCACGGTGATTTGCTCCGGGTCAGTGCTGCTGCGCAGGCTGTCACGTACGAATTCCCAGGGGTAATCGGCCGAAAACAGGCCCTGCTGGCTGTGATCCAGCACCTGCACTTCACTGTAAACCGTAACCGATAACTCCTTGTGGGGCTGGAGAATATCGAAACTGGTGACCTGGTTGCCAAAGTAATCAAAGCGCTTGTGGAGCGATTCTGGTGCAGGGTGTATGACGAACCGATTGCGCGCACAGGTTTGGTGCGCACTGTTCACGGGCGACATGCGTGCCTCGTTAAAGCACATACTGACCGAGGCGCTGTACTGGTAATGGGTGGTGTGCTTGATGCGGTACTTCATGCCGGCAGCTCCAGCTTGGTGGGAGCCAGCTGACGGGCGCTCTGGGTATGGGTGAAGTATTTCTGATGCAGCAGTTCAGAGACTTTCTCCAACCGCCGCTCCACGCTGTCCAGCAGTTTGGCCAGCGAGCGGCGACTACCCTGCTCATCACTGATGTTGGCCAGTTTCTCCACTTCCGCCAGCTTGATCTCGGTACTGGCCTGCAGAATCAAACGCTGCTCGCGGCTCAAATGGTGAGACGGGGTGAGTTGGGGCAGCTCCGCCATGAGAGCCATGATTTTATCCACCTGATACGCCAGGGAACGGGGATGGCGGGTGTCCAACAACATCAGATCCAGGACCGTAAACATATGCTGTACCGAGCGATAGCGCCGACGATGGGTGATCAGGCTTTCGTGGTTCACCAGGGTGGCTTCCAGCATCAGGTGCTCCGGCACTTCCCCGGAATAGCGCACAAAACAGGTACGCACAAAGGTAATCAGTTGCAGGGCCCGTTCCAGCCGGCGGCCGATGTTGAGCAGGTACCAGCCGTGCTCATGAGGCAAGCTCTCCTGGGTCTGTGCGGTAAAGGCCATCAGTGACGCCAGCAAGCTGTCCAACTCCGTTTGCAACACCGAGAAGCGGGTTTTGTTGGAGCTCAGATACTGCAGGTTTTCATCGATGTCATCCACTACCCGCCAGGTATCCACCGACCACAGGTCACGCACATTGTAGGCGCTCTGCAGCAGGGCATTGAGGGTGCCGATGAGGCTGCTGCGGTGCTCTTTGTTGAGCACCATATCCATAATGTGAAGGCGCGGGCGCTGCAGTTTTTCCGCCGCCTCTTCGCCGGTAAACCCGGGATAAACCCAGGTAAAGTGGGTCAGGGATTCCAGCAAATGCTGCAATACCACCTGATCCGACTCGTCCCGGTAGTCGTCATAATCCGCCAGCTTGTTGAGCACGGTGCGGATCAGCCGCAGCAACCCCTCTGCCCGTTCCGTGTAGCGCCCCACCCAAAACAGGTTTTCCCCAGAGCGCGAAGGCAACACACCCTCGCCGGTCATCAGGCTTTCCATATGCCGGATACTGGGCCAGAGGCTGGCCTGATGCACCGGCTTGTCCGCCAGTATCCAGGTATCCTTGGACAAGCCGCCGGTCTGGTTGGTGACAAACAGAACATCTTCATCCTGCGCCACCCGGGTCAAGCCGCCGGGCATAACATCGTAGTCCCCCTGGTGGGCGGTGAGGTAGGTGCGCAGCAGCACCCGCCTGGGCACCAGCTTGCCGTTGCGCAGGGACGGCGCGGTGGAACAACTCAGGACCTGCTGCCCCACAAACCGGTAAGGGGCATGGTTGATGCGGTCGCGCAGTTCCAGCAGTTGCTTGTCGTTGAGCTGGGAACCGAACACCGAGGGGCCGCGCCGGTCAATGGGCTTGATAACCAGGCTTTTCAGATTGGCCAGCACATAATCACGCTCTTTCTTTTGCCCGCACCACCAGGTGGCGGCGGAAGGCAGGAGGATGTCTTCCCCCAACCAGTGTTTGGCGATATTGGGCAGAAACGGCATCAGCGCGGGGCTTTCCAGAATACTGGAACCCAGTGGATTGGCGATGATGACATTGCCCAGGCGCGCGGCCTGCAGCAGGCCGGGCACCCCCAGATGGGAATCTTCCCGCAACTCCAGCGGATCACAGAAGGTGTCATCCACCCGCCGCACGATGATGTCCACCTGTTTGAGGCCATCCAGGGATTTCATCCATACCTTGCCGCCGCGCACGGTGAGGTCATCCCCCTGCACCAGGCTGTAACCCAGGTAGGAGGCCAGATAGGCGTGCTCAAAATAGGTTTCGTTGTGCGGGCCGGGGGTCAGGATCACCACCCGTGGATCGTCTTTGCGGTGGGGTAGCAGACTGGCCAGCATGCTGCGCAGGTGGCGAAAGAAAATGGATAAACGGTGCACCTGGGTACGGCGGAATTCTTCGGCCATCACCCGGGTCATGGCCATGCGGGTTTCCAGCGCATAACCGGCGCCGGACGGTGCCTGGCTGCGGTCACCGATTACCCACATGCGGCCATCGGGGCCCCGGGCCAGATCGGCGGCGTAAAGCAACAGGTGAGGCAGATCCTTCACCTGCACCTGATCGCAGGCCCGCAGGAAGCCCTGCTGGGCGTAGATCAGCTCCGCCGGAATCAGGCCTTCCTTGATCAACCGGCGCGGGCCGTATATATCACGCAGGATCATATCCAGCAGCCGTGCCCGCTGTTTCAGCCCCACACTGATGGCGGCCCAGTCCTGACTGTTGATCAACAGGGGCACCGGATCCAGCTGCCAGGTCCGTTTTTGTCCCTTGGGATCACTGTAGATGTGGTAGGTTACACCGTTTTCCCGCAACAGGCGGCGGGCATCGGTACGACGGCGTTCCAGCTCGGTATCCCCCAGATTGGTGAGATCCTTCATGAGCCGGCGCCAGTGCGGGTTGACGGCGCCACCCTTCGCCCACATCTCGTCGTATCCACTCAGGTTACGCGGATAATGCTCCAATATCTGCTCCAGGCTCGGGGCCGGTTCCGCAGTTTTCTTTTCTTCTGTGTTGGTTGCCATACAGCCTTGATTTGCACCCTTCGCCCGTTATCAGCCGTGAGTATAACGGTTTCAGGAGAGCGTGCGCAGTGGCCGGCGCAAATCCAGGGTATAAGGGTACTCCCGATTCACCTCTTCGGCCGGTGGTTGCATGGGGCCTACGGCACTGCCGTGGGGGTAGAATCGGTCTTCACTGTGCATGAAGGGACGCACCTCGGGCGGCACCGTGATCGGCCCCTGGGTGTGTCCGTGGCTCCAGAAACGGCTGATACGGCGCCCTTCCGCCTCATAGGCGTTGACCGGGAAGGTATCGTAGCTGCGCCCGCCGGCGTGATGCACATGGTAGGTACAACCCCCGATGGATCGGCCGTTGAAGGTGTCGATCAGATCAAACACCAAGGGCGAATGCACACCAATGGTGGGGTGCAGGGCGGAGGGTGGCTGCCAGGCGCGATAGCGAATACCGGCCACGTACTCGCCGTGGGTGCCGGTGAACTTGAGCGGTACCCGGCGGCCGTTGCACATCAGCACATAGCGCCCTTCGCTGAGGCCACTGAGGCGCACCTGCATGCGTTCCACCGAAGAATCCACAAAGCGGGAGGTGCCGCTGCGGGAGACCTCCTCACCCATCACGTGCCAGGGCTCGATGGCGGTTTGCAGCTCAATCTGGATATCCCGGATGTTCACCCGGCCATAATGGGGGAAGCGGAATTCCAGAAACGGCTCCAGCCACTCCAACTGGAATGGGTAGCCTTGCAACTGCATGAATTCACACACATTACGCAGATCCTCCCAGACATAATGGGGCAGCATAAAGCGGTCATGCAACTCGGTGCCCCAGCGCACCAGGCGATGCTCATAGGGCTGCTTCCAGAACATCATCAACAAGGTACGCAGCAACAGCATCTGCACCAGGCTCATGCGGGGGTGGGGCGGCATTTCAAAGGCCCTGAACTCCAGAATCCCCAGGCGGCCGGAGGCAGAATCCGGCGAATAGAGCTTGTCGATACAAAACTCGGAACGGTGGGTGTTACCGGAGATATCCACCAGCAGGTTACGCAGCAGGCGGTCCACCAGCCAGGGCATGGCCACATCCCCCTTGGGCATCTGGCCAAAGGCGATCTCCAGCTCGTACAGACTTTCGTTACGGCCCTCGTCCACCCGCGGCGCCTGGCTGGTGGGGCCGATAAACAGCCCGGAAAACAGGTAGGACAGGCCCGGGTGATGCTGCCAGAACGTAATCAGGCTGCGCAACACATCCGGGCGCCGCAGCAATGGGGAGTCCACCGGGGTGGCCCCGCCCATGGTGACGTGATTGCCGCCGCCGGTGCCGGCATGGCGGCCGTCCACCATAAATTTCTCGGTACCCAGGCGGCAGCGGTGGGCCATCTCGTACAGATCCTGGGTGTTCTGTTGCAGTTCATCCCAGGTATGGACCGGATGCACGTTCACCTCGATAACGCCGGGGTCTGGGGTCACCATGAATTTCTCCAGCCGGTTGTCCTTGGGCGGTTCATAGCCTTCCAGCACCAGCGGCATGTTCAGCTCATGGGCGCTGGATTCAATGGCGGCAATCAACTGGATAAACTGATCGCCGTGGGTGAGCGGCGGCAGGAACACATACAGGCAACCGTCCCGTACTTCGGCACACAGAGCGGTCTGCACAAAGGATTCGGTTTCGTTCACTTCATCGTTCTGGGCGTATTCGATGGGCGCCAGATTGGGGGGGTAATAAGGCAGGGCCGGGGCCGATTCAAACAAGCTGATGGGCTGATGATGCTCGCGTTTGTCCGCCGGCAACCAGTTGATCACTTCCAGCGGCAGGCGCATGCCGATGGCGGAATCCCCGGGCACCAGATGCAGATGGCCACGGCGGAAGCTCCAGGTACAGCTGTGCCAGGCCTGCTGGTGCCAATCCCAGTTCATGGGCAACACAAACCCCACCGGCTGATCCAGGCCACGCTGCAAATGGGCCAGCAGGCGCTTGCGCTCTGCATCCAGCTTCAGGTCATGCTCCAACGGATCGAACTGGTCCGGTAGATTGCCTTCCTGCCAGAGGTAGTAAATGGCGTCTTCGTAGGCCGGCAAGACGAAACGATCCGGCAGCCGCAGGCGTTTGCACAGGGCCACCATAAAGCGTTGCGCATCGTCCACGGCAAAACCGTAATCACGATTGGGGTCGGCCAGCAGATTAGGATAATGCCACAGGGAGTGGCTGTCCTTGCGCCAGTAACAGGCATACTGCCAACGGGGCAGCGGTTCCCCCGGATACCACTTACCCTGACCGTAATGCTTGATGCCACCGGCGGCAAAATGATCCTGCATGGCCAAAAACAGATTGTGGGCCAACGCCCGTTTCTGCGGGCTGTCTGCCGTGGTATTCCACTCCGGCGATTCCATATCGTCCACCGACACGAAGGTGGGTTCACCCCCCATGGTGAGACGCACATCATTGGCCATCAGTTCTTCATCCACCTGATAACCCAGCGCCTGAATATTCTGCCACTGGTCTTCGGTGTAGGGTTTGGTCACCCGGGGATCTTCATGAATACGGTCCACCCGGTTTTCAAATTCGAATTCCACCTCGCACTTGCCGGTGGCGCCAGTCACCGGCGCTGCGCTCACCGGGTCCGGCGTGCAGGCCAGGGGGATATGACCCTCGCCGGCAAACAAGCCCGAGGTGGGATCAAGCCCGATCCAACCGGCGCCGGGCACGTAGACTTCGGTCCAGGCGTGGAGGTCGGTGAAATCCGCTTCCGGGCCGGACGGACCATCCAGGGATTTCACGTCGGGCTTGAGCTGCACCAGGTAACCGGAAACAAAGCGCGCCGCCAATCCCAGGTGACGCAGAATCTGCACCAGAAGATACGCCGAATCCCGGCACGAACCGATCTTGCGTTCGAGCGTTTCCTCACAGGTCTGCACCCCGGGCTCCATGCGGATGGAGTATTCAATGTCCTTGAACAGCAGCTGATTCAGCTCCACCAGGAAATCCACGATGTTACGCTCGGAACGATCCACCTTTTCCAGCCATTCCAGCAGGCGTGGACCCTGCTCCTTGACCTCCAGATAGGGCACCAATTCTTTACCCAGCTGTTTTTCATACTCGAACGGATAATCGTGGGCGTACTCTTCCAGAAAAAAGTCGAAAGGGTTGATCACCTTCAGATTGGCGATCACCTCTACATCCACCTGCAGTTCCGTGGCCGGCTCGGGGAACACAACTCTGGCCATAAAATTGCCAAATGGATCCTGTTGCCAGTTGATGAAGTGATTTTCCGGTTTGATTTTGAGCGAATAGCCCTCGATTGGCGTCCGGCTGTGAACCGCCGGGCGCAAACGAAACACATGGGGAAACAGCTTTACATTGCGATCATAGGTGTATTTGGTGTGATGACGAATGGCAACTCGAATGGACATAACAATCCTTGCAACGAAATGGTACGCATGGCGAGGTTAATATCACGAAGCGACCTGCCGATGACAGCAAAACTTCGCCCTCTACTTGGCTGTACTACCGTGGCACAACACTTGGCACGACTACCAAGCGCAAGTTCCGTGCCAGTCAAACAGGCCGACCCGTCTGCAGGAAATCGAGGCTCTATAACGATCGCATGCGCCATTTCGAGTCATGAAAATTTGCGCGTGCTCAGACTTGGCGCTGGCCGGGTGATCCCTGTTGCCACTACTGTAGGTGGACATAAGGATAATAGCCAGCGGGATAAGGTATGTGAGGTCAGTGCGGGCTAGAGACAGGGGCCGCCCTGCTGCCAGCCTTCACCCACCCAGGGGGCAAGATCCTGTGCCAGATACTGCAACAGGCAACCGTACTGATGCTTGGGCGCATCCAGATCAAAGGCCACATGATGTCCGTCACCATCGGGCCGATGGGTGTTCTCGTAGCGCACCACCACCGCGGTGCGATTGCCTTGCCCCGGTACCGCTGCATTTGCCCGCACCGGGTAAGGTAATGCCCGGCTACCGGCAATGGCCATGTGGGGGAACAAGGTACTGTCGTAATCGTCGCCCAGGTCGGGGCCCGCCAGGTCCAGCCCCAGTGCCATCAGCAACGGCCGTTGCGTGGGTTCATAGCCGCCTTCATCATTAATGCCGGAAACCGCCAGGATATGGGGCGCCGGTTTCACAGGGTTTTTCAACACCGAATCCATGTGCACCACCGGGTCCACTCCAGCCAGCGTCCATTCCAGCAGCATCATGAAGGGGTTGGTATCGTCGATGGGGTTAATGGGCAATTGATTAATAACGCCGGTGGAGATGGCCAGTTTTAATTCGTCACGATTGCTCATCAGGCGAATCCAGGTACCTGCCACACCGGTCAACACGGCTCCGGCAAAAGGATCCGGATCAACCGCCATCTGCAAGCTCGCAGTCCAGTTGCCCAGCGATTGCCCCATCACCACATAGTGATCGGCATCGAACCGAAAGCCATTGACCACCGGATTGGGAATCGCTTCCGGACACAATTCCGATGGCAGCTCCAGCTGGTTGAGCACCCGGCGGAAATACACCCGTTCCCATACCATCTGGTGGTAGCTGTTCAACATCGCCACCGGGTTATAGAGGTTATAGGGAAAGGTTCCAAAGCCCAGAATCACCCCCATATGATCAACCCCGAGATGGCCGCCAAAACCCGCACTGGCCCAACCCCGCTCGGCGGCGATCTGGGATGGCCCATTGCCCACCTCTTTGATGGACGGGGTGAGAGTCTCGTCAATGATGTCCACTCCGGTGCCCAGGTATTTTCCCCGCGTGTACACCTGATCGGCATCGCCGCCGGCACCGTGATGGTAAAACAACATGGGAAAGCCGGCCGCCGGCATGGTCTGGTTTTTGGGAATGGTCACCACAAATGACCCATCACGGGTGTACTGTTGCACCGGCTCGCCGGATGCGTTCCACTCAATGTCCCCACTCACCAGAAGATAGGGCGCAATGCCTTTCTGGAAGCCCGGAATTTGCACACTGCCTTCGATAATGCAGTAATCCGGGTATTCGCTCAGCAAACGCAGATCAGTGGGGGCAGCCGCAGGCAGGGTTGAAACGTATTGCGCGCCCTGTCGCAGCGGCTGGGTCGGGTCCCCGGTGGTCCACACCGTAGCCGCCATCACCTGTTGCGCAGCAATGCCCTGTTGTTGCAGATAGGCGCGCAGTTGTGCAAAACGCTCCCTGGCTTGTTGCGGTACCCCGGTATTGGTTAAACCCGGGCTGAGTAACGCTTCCAGCTGCCGATTCTGTTGCCAGGTATAACCCGAACGCAACGGTGCGGCCGCCGTCACAAACGCGGCATAGGTGGTGTTGGGGCGCAACGTGACACCCAAGGTGGGTAAAATCTGCAACAGGTCGGCAGGACGGTAGGGATCCACCCGCGTGGTGAGGCTCACCTGCAGCGGAAAGCGGCGCCCGAATTCCACGGAATCGGCATCCACATCCACCACTTGAATGGGGGCAGACGCCAGTGTGTAATCACGGTCGGCACCGGGCAGCGCCGCCACGTCCACAGGCCCGGTCAGGGGCAGATACACGGGCATTACCGTGGGGTAGCCCGTGGGCCGGATGCGGTTTTGGATGGCATCCAGGTAAAGGGCGGTGAACGGATGCAAACGGCGGGGGAAATCAGACAGGTCTATGCGACCGGTCTGTGCTGAACGCCTGAGATCCGTGGGAAAACCATTGTGGAAGAAACGGCCGTCATTGAATGAGTTCAGCGTGGGGCTGCTGTAAGGATTACCTCCGCTCAGGTCCATTTTCATTTCCACCGGGCGCACATCCGTGCCGCCACAGGCTGCCAATACCAAGGCCAGCGCCAGCGCCAACAGCGCCGGCCCCTTCATCCCTGTTGATCTCATACTACTGCCCCCAGTGTGCGTAACCCGGCATCAGAAACAGCGGCGGTTTATCCCTATAGGCAGGGCCCGCCCTGCTGCCAGCCTTCACCCACTACCGGGGCGCGGCCTTGTGCCAGGTGCTCCATAAAACATCCGTATTGGTGCTTGGTTTCTTCCAGATCGAAGGTCACATGGTGGCCATTTCTATCCGGCAGGACATAATTCTCGTAGCGCACCACTACCGCAGTACGTGGCCCCTGGCCGGGTACCTCCACGTTATTCACCACCGGGTAGGGCAACTGAGTGGCGCCACCGATTTCAAGATGGGGGAACAACGTGGTGTCGTAGGTATCACCCAGATCCGGGCCCGCCAGATCCACTCCCACCGCCAGCATATGTGGCCGCTGGGTGGGCTCGGCGCTACCGCCATCGTTGATGCCGGAGATGGCCAGCACATGAGGTGCCTCTTTCAGGGGGTATCGCAAAATAGTGTCCATATGAGGCACTACATCAGCACCCCCCATCAGCCACTCCATCAACATCAGGAAGGGATGCGCTTCATCCAGTTCCTGGCCGGGCAACAGATTCACCACCCCCGCTGACATGGCCAGGCGGAACTTGGCGCTGTCGGTAAACAGTTTGATCCAGGTGCCGGACATGCCGGTAAACAACACACCTTCAAACGGGTCAGGGTCCGCTGCCAGTTGCAAACTGGAAGTCCAGTTGCCCAGTGACTGCCCCATCAACATCTGCATATCCGGGTTGATGCGGAATGCGGGGGCACCTGCGGTATCCGCAGCCGGACACAGCGCCGGATCCACTTCCAGTTGATTAAGAAAACGGCGGAAATAGGTCCGTTCCCACACCATCTGGTAATAGTTGTTGTGCAGCGCCACCGGATTAAAAACGTTATAGCCGAACATACCAAAGCCCAATACCAGGCCCAGATGATCCAGTGACATATGGCCACCGAAGCCGGAACTGGCCCAACCGCGCTCTGCGGCAATCTGTGAAGGCCCGGCACCGCGCTCCAGCACCTTGTAGGGCACAACGATGTCGATGGCGGTGCGCAGGTACTTGCCCCGCGTGAACACCTGCTCGGCATTACCGCCGGCACCGTGATGGTAGAACAGCATGGGGAAGCCGGCGGCCGGCATGGGCTGGGTTTTGGGAATGGTGACAACAAATTCGGCGTTGCGGGTGTACTGCTGGATGGGATTGCCATTTTCATCCCATTCCACCTGGCCGCCGCTAAGAATGTAAGGCGTAATGCCGCGCTGGAAACCGGGAATCTCAACAAACCCCTGCACCACACAATACTCCGGAAACTCTTCCAGCAGTGTCATCTCAGTGGCCGGTGCGATGGGCAGCGAGGCGGCGTACTCGGCGCCTTTGCGAATTTTGACCGTAGGATCGCCGGTGGTCCACACCGTGGCGCCAATGATACTGGCCGGGGCCATGCCCTGTTGCGCCATGTAATCACGCAGCGGCGCATACACCTCGATGGCTCGGGTCGGCAGGGGCATCTCAGCCTGTGCCGGGTCCAGCAGGCCCGCCAGCTGTCCGTTCTGTTCGATGGTGTTGCCTGCAGGCAGCGGCACCTGATCGGTGACAAACGCCGCGTAGGTGGTATTGGGGCGCAGGTTAACACCCAGGGTGGGCATAATCTGCAGTAAATCCATGGGCCGGTAGGAATCCGCTTTTTCCGTCATGGTCACTTCCAGCGGGAAGCGGCGACCGTATTCAGGTGAACCCGGATCCACATCCACCACCTGAATGGGTGACTCCGCAGTGGCGTAATCCAGGCCCCACTGGGGCAGGCCGGTCACATCAATGGCACCGGTAAAGGGGATATAAATCGGTGATACCGTATGGTAGCCGCCGATATTGATGTACTTGCGGATCCCATTGACATAGGTGTTGGTGAGAATATGGAAGCGGCGCGGAAAGTCATCGATGTCGATGCTGCCATCGGCGTTCAGGCGCAGATCCGTGGGAAAGCCATTGGTGTAGAAGTTTCCTGCTGTGGGTGAATTGGTGGTGGCGCTGTTCACCGACGCATCCGTACCGGCTACATTCATTTTCATGGCAACGTTACTGGAGGTGGTTGATTTACAAGCAGACAAAGTACTTGCAGACAATACTCCCAACGCTACCCAAGTGGCCAATCCCAAGGCGGCCGCAGCATGCTTCTTGAACGACATCTCTATCCCCGAATTCTTGTTTTCGTTTTATCGTTTTCTAAGCTTCCGTGCTTACTTTTTTTCAGATTTCAGACGGACTTAATACAACCAGAATACGCTTACTTTTCGCATACTATAGCGATATTGTGTTGTGCTGGGTTGAATTATTGTAACTGGTTGTCATTGATGGAATTATTAATGGCTGAATGTGGCCAACAAACCGGTAAGGGAATCCCTATGGAAAGCCTTACATCACCAACCCAGGGCAACACAGGAGGTCAACTCATGAATGCGCTGCAGGAAACCGAGATCACCTGCCCCTATTGTGGGGAGTATTTGAGTGTATTGCTGGATCCATCAGAAGCGGACCAGGAGTATATCGAGGATTGCCAGGTCTGTTGTCGGCCCATTGTGTTCCACACCGTGGTGGATAAGGAAGGCGATATTCAGGTGACAGTGCGTACGGAAGATGACGCTTACTAGATTAAATTAAAGTCCGGGCCGGGTACTGCCCCAGTGATGATCAGGTCCCAAAAAGCCTCCCCCGGAAGGGGGAGGCAACGATCAGAACAGGGCTTTCAATAAACGGACTTGCAATAAGAGTTGATCAGCTTCAGGCCGCCGCTTCCGCCTCGGTTTTGTCCTTCACGGTTTTGCGGGCATAGAAACGGTAATCCGACGCCTTCACTCGAAACGTTTCCAACCAGAATCGCCAGGTGGACTTGGGCCAGATGGCAAAGTTGCGGCCACCGGCATCCTGGTACCAGCTTTGACAACCGGTGCCCCACACAGTGGTTTTAATCTGTTCCTGCAGAGCATCATTGAACTCGGTCTGCACGTCGGCTTTTACATCCATATAATCGGCGCCTTTTTTCTGCAGCAGCTTCATGCTTTCCAGAATGTAATGCACCTGCGCTTCAATCATAAAAATAATGGAATTGTGGCCCAGGCCAGAATTGGGCCCCACCAATTGCCACAGGTTGGGGTAACCGGAAGCGGCCGTGCCATAGTAACACTCCACGTTTTCTTTCCAGTCTTCACCCAGGCTGCGGCCACCCAGCCCCACCACCGGAAAGTTCTTCATGTAAATACGGGGATCGGTAATGAAACCGGTACCCAGAATAATGCAGTCTGCCTGGCGCTCTTTACCGTCTGCCGTGATCACACTGTGCTCTTTGATTTCCCGGATGCCATCGGTGACCAACTCCACATTGTCACGATTGAACATGGGGAAATATTTATTGGAAATCAAAATACGTTTGCAGCCCAAGACATAATCCGGGGTCAGTTTTTCCGCCACCACCGGATCTTTCACCTGCAGTTTGATAAACGCTTTGGCCAGCTTGCTCAGACCCTTGGCCAACACCGGATTGAAGATGGGCCAGACGCGGGATTCGTTGGTCCAGTACAGGCGATAGCGGTGTAACAAGCGCGCGCCGGGGACGTTTTTGAAAATGGATTTTTCCAGCCCCAAATACTTCCGTTCATCCCGCGGAATCACCCAGGCCGGAGAGCGCTGCATAACGTAGAGTTGTTTTACCTCGGGGGCAATTTCCGGGCAGTACTGAATGGCACTGCCACCGGTGCCGATGGACACCACGGTTTTGCCTTTGAGGTCGTAATCGTGATCCCACTGGGCTGAATGGAACAGCTTGCCCTTGAAGGTATCCAGCCCCTTGATGTTGGGCACCTGCGGCACATGCAGCGGGCCTGAAGCCAACACGAAATGATTGCATACATAAGTATCACCGTTGGCCGTGCCGACGGTCCAGGTGCCGGTGTCCTCATCAAACACCGCTGAATTGACTTCCACGCCAAAACGGCAGAAGGGACGAATACCGTATTGCTCGGTGGTATCCAGAATGTATTGTTGAATCTCGTTCCAGGGCGCATAGCGCTTGGACCAGTCGTGTTTGGGTGCAAAGGAATAGGAATACATGTGGGATTGCACATCACAGGCACAACCGGGATAGCTGTTATCGCGCCAGGTACCGCCCACATCCTGGCCCTTCTCCAACACAACAAAGTTCTCGTTGCCCGCTTCCTTCAGTTTGATGGCCATGCACAAGCCACCAAAGCCGGCTCCGGCAATGACGACATCCACATGTTTGGTGTTGGGGTTAATGGGGGCCCGACTGGTCATGCTTCACCTCTGCGATCTTGTTTTTGATGTAGTGTGTTTTGTCGATGGAGTCACTATAGACGCCATTCTGACACAGGGAACAGGTTGTAAACCCCTCTTGAATTAATATTTTCGGCCAATGCCTACCAAAGGGGGCCATAACTTGACATGGATCAATGGAATGGTTGTGTATTTATTAGCCTAATAAGATTTTATTCAGCGGTCGAAACCATTGACGAATTAACCCTTTATTCCCACACTTGATGAATTCGGCCGCGCAGATTCCGTCCACCCCATGAGATACCCCCATGAGCAAACGTGCCATTCTCGGATTTATCTATACATTGCAGGCACTTGAAGCCCATGGTGCCGACCTCTCCATGCTCGAGGAACGGTACGGGCTCAATGTCGATAACCTGTCGCCGGACGGGCACATCGAGCGTGCCCTGGAGTTGCGTGTCTACTGTGATGTGTTACCCACCATCAGCGATCCCCTGGTGGGCCTGCGCATCGGACAAACCATGAGCCTGGCGGGCTATGGCCCGCTGATCATGCTGCTGATGACCTGCCAAAACGCCTGGGAAGCGTTTAATACCGGGGTACACTATCAGGCCCTCACCTACCTGTTTGGGGAGCTGCAGTTTGAAGCCGGCGAGCAAGAATCCATACTGCGCCTGAAACCCTCCACCCTGCCCCCCATCTGTCAGCACTTTCTGATGGATCGTGATATCTCCGGCACCTACCAGTTGATACAGGATCTGCAGACCAATATTGGCGTGAATTTCAAACCCAGTTACGTGCGCCTGCCCTACCCCAAACCCAAGGACGTTCGACCTTATGAGGCCCGGTACCAATGTCCGGTGGAATTCGGCAGCGAATACGCCGATATCGGTATTCCCACCGACTATCTGGCCACCCAGTTTCCCGCCGGCAACAAAATGGCCTACAGCCTGTACCAGAAACAGTGCGACAGCCTGCTGCTTACCCTGGGCAGCAACGCCACCTCCATCGCCCAGGAGGTACGGGATTATCTGCACTTGTTTGTGGAACACTATCCCTCCATTCAGGAAGTGGCCGCGACCTTCGGCATGGCCGAGCGCAGCTTTCGGCGCAAGCTGAGTGAAGACAACCTTTCCTACCGCGGCCTGCTGGATGAAGTGCGCTTTGCCAAAGCCAAACAACTGCTGCTGCATTCCACCCTGCCCATCGAAGCCATAGCCAATCAACTGGGCTACACCGAAGCGGCCGCCTTCATCCATGCCTTCCAGCGCTGGGCCAACGCAACGCCGGCCAAATACCGTGCGAACCGATAAGTTTGGACTAAGCTTAAAAACAGAACCAACCCATGGAGGGAATCCCGATGATACGCATGTTGTTCATGGCTTTGCTGCTGGTTTCGCCGCTGTCTTATGCTGAACTGACCCAAGAGGACCTGAAAGAGATCCTGGCGCCGAGGATTGAAGGACTCAAGTTCCTCACCAAGAACGGTATGCTGCTGCAGGCCATCCGCGAGCAAAACCGCCAGGAGCAAAGCCTGGATGAGATCAAAAAGATCGATGCCGAATGGAAAGCCGGAACCTCCCCCTTGATCAAGGAACTGCAGGAAAACAAAGCCGGAAGCTTCCTTAAGAACATCATTATTCAGCAGGCGGATGTGTACAGTGAAGCCTTTCTGACGGATGCCCAGGGGGCTAACGTGGCGGCCTATCCGGCCACCAGCGACTACTGGCAGGGCGACGAGGAAAAATTCACCGCATCCTTTAACGGGGGCCAGGGCAAGGTGTTTATCGGCCCCATTGAGATGGATGAAAGCACCCAGACCAACGCCGTCCAGATCTCGGTGCCGATGGAGTACAATGATGAAACCATTGGCGTACTGGTGATTGGTGTGAAAGTGTCGGTGCTGGAAGCGGAGAAACTCCAGGGCCAATAACCTGGCTACCCAGACAAAACAAACACTTATAATCCAATTAAGCGCTGCGGCACAAAACGGACGTGAACTAAGTCTCATTTTTTTGCCTGACAATTTAATTGGGCAATTTCCTGCACTTTGGGAAACTGTCTCCAGACCAAGCAGTTAAATAGAACGCACTCTGGAGCAACCCCATGAAATGGTTATTTGGTAATTCCAACACAGCACGGCACGCTCAATCCAAGCAGCCAGCCACCGTCGATTCCATTCGCAACAAACTGGCCAGTTACCAGGCGAAAGAAGGTAAATCCGTGTTTATCGGCCCCTCCACCGCCCA
This sequence comes from Ketobacter sp. GenoA1, assembly GCF_003671475.1. Taxonomy (NCBI): domain Bacteria; kingdom Pseudomonadati; phylum Pseudomonadota; class Gammaproteobacteria; order Pseudomonadales; family Ketobacteraceae; genus Ketobacter; species Ketobacter sp. GenoA1. The sequence goes on from NZ_RCHM01000046.1 coordinate 156,700, forward strand.
ATGGGGTGACTTCTTCGAATACGAAAAGGTAACCATCGACCCCGATTCCTCGGGCTTTCACCGTATTCCGTTCCACTGCTGAACAGGGCTGGCTGCGGTGTTGCCAACGCTCGTCCGTGGCGCACCAGAATGCGATTCTCCGATTGCCTGCCGGTACAGTGCCCTGCGTAGTGCAGAAGGGCATTTTTTCACGGCATCCCTTCTTTTGTGCCGCATCCTTCTTTAGCATGGAGGGATAACCTGAATGGATGGGATAAGCCTCCAACATGCTCATGGCACGACCGATCATTGTATATTTACTGCTGGCCCTGATAGGCGCCTGTGGCGGCGGTAGCGGTAGCGGCGGCGGTAACGATGACGACCCCAATCAGACTGACAATCCGGCGTCCGGCCTGCAACAGCGCCCGGTCACCGCAGACTTCGCATTGCCGCAAAGCCGCTCCTCCGGCCCCATCAGTATGGTGGATGCGTTTCCCGACCTGCCTGACTTCAGCCAACCGGTGTACCTGACCAATGCCGGTGATGGCAGTAACCGCCTGTTTGTGGTTGAACAGGCCGGCCGGATTCAGGTGTTTTCCAATAGCCCTGACGCCAACGGCTACAGCACCTTTCTCGACCTGCGGGACCGGGTCATCAGTGGTGGCGAAATGGGGCTTTTGGGGCTGGCCTTCGATCCCGATTTTGCCTCCAATGGTTATTTCTACGTTTACTACATTGGCGCCGGACCACGCTCCGTTGTGTCCCGCTTCAGCGTTTCCATCAACGACCCGAACGTCGCTGACCCCGCCACGGAAACACCCCTGCTGAGCATCGACCAGCCTTATGACAATCACAACGGCGGCACCCTGCAATTCGGTCCCGATGGCTACCTGTATTTCGGGTTGGGTGATGGCGGCTCCGGTGGTGATCCTGACGGCAACGGGCAAAATACCCAAACCCTGCTGGGCTCGCTGCTGCGCATCGATCCCGCCGGCACAGGCTACAACGTCCCCGCCGACAATCCGTTCGTCGGCAGTAACACCAGCCTGCCGGAAATCTGGGCCTACGGATTCCGCAACCCTTACCGCTTTTCCTTTGATCGCGACACGGGAGACCTCTGGCTGGCGGACGTCGGCCAGGATCAGATCGAAGAAATCAACGTCGTCACCAAAGGCGGTAACTACGGCTGGAACTGGTATGAGGGCAGCCAGGTGTTTCGCGGTGGGGCCCCCCAGGGCGATTACCGGATGCCGGTTTACGAATATGATCACTCCCTGGGGCAATCCGTCACCGGGGGCTATGTCTACCGTGGCAACTCGGCCCCGGACCTAACCGGGCAGTATATCTATGGCGACTTCATCAGTACGCGGATCTGGTCTCTGAGTGTGGACAGCCAGTTCAATGTCGTGCGCAACGACAGCCTGGGCAACGCCCCGCAAAATCCCGCCGGTTTCGGCGAGGATGAACAGGGCGAGCTGTACATTGCCGGCTACGGGGGCCGCCTCTATCGCTTTGAAAGCGGCAGCGGCGCGGACCCCATTGATGACTTTCCCGAGCGCCTGTCGGACACCGGCTTGTTTAGCGACACCAGCAGTCTGATACCGGCCAGCGGTTTGATCGAATACGCTGTCAATGCCCCCCTGTGGTCTGATTACAGCGTCAAACGCCGCTGGATTGCCATCCCCAACGGACAACGCATCACCTTCGCCGCCAACAGCCCCTGGCAGTTTCCCGTGGGCAGTATCCTGGTGAAGCATTTTGCCATGGAGATGATTGCCGGTGATCCGGATTCTGCCCGGCACCTGGAAACCCGCGTATTGATCAGGCAATGGCAAGGCTGGTTTGGTGTCAGCTATCGCTGGAATCAACAACAAACGGACGCGGACCTGGTGCGCACGGCCAGCACGGAAACCCTCACCGTTGCCGATGCCGATTTCAGCAACGGGCAGCGGCAGCAGGCGTATTTCTACCCCGGCCCCAACGACTGCCTGAGCTGCCATGTCTCTGCTGCCGGAGTCATATTGGGAGTGAAAACAACACAGCTGAATGGCAGCTTCGACTATGCGGCAGGCGGTGACACCCGGCGGGCCAACCAGCTCACCACCTGGAATCACATCGGGCTGTTTTCCTCTGACATCGGTGCCGCCGGTCAGTACCTGAAACTGGCGGCGTTGGACGACAGCAGCGCCAGCCTCAGCCAGCGCAGCCGCTCCTATCTGGACAGCAACTGCGCCTTCTGCCACCAGGCGGGCGGCACGGCGCCGGTGAACATTGATCTGCGCCACGCCCTCAGCCTGACCCAAACTCAAACCCTGAACCAATTGCCCCAGGCCGGTGATCTGGGGATTACCGATGCCCGCATCATCGCCAGTGGCGATGCCCAACGCAGTGTGTTATGGGCGCGCATGAACCGCACGGACAACAACCGCATGCCGCCCATTGCCAGCAGCATGCCGGATCAGGAAGCCTTAACCCTACTGCAGCAATGGATCGATTCCCTGTAGCAACATCCTAGGACTCGATCTCCAGATCGACCGTTTTTGCACTCTGCAACGCCTGCTCCTCAAGCTCATCGGCAAAGTGCTGTATCAGGGCCTGGACAGTGGGATAACGCAACAGTTCGATGGCGGGGATCACCCGCCCGATACGGTCCTGCAGTCGATCCACCAATTCTACCGCCTCCACCGAGTCCACACCCAGTTCAGAGAACGTTACATCCAGATCGATATGATGGGGGTCAATGTCCAGCTTGTCGGCCACCCACTGCTGCAGATCACCGTACAACTGATCGTAAAAGTCCAGATGGTCCGCAGCGCTATCAAAGGCTGGCCCCGCTTGCACGGCTTTGGTTTTACTGGCTGCCTGCCACAGGTGCGCCGGCACCAGTTTGCCTTCCTGGTACAGGCGTTTGGCGTCTGCCCGCTGAATCTTGCCACTGGACGTTTTCGGGATGGAACTCCCGGACAGCAGCACCAGTTCCGCCGGCGTCACGCCGTGACGACTGGAAATTGCTTTTACACCCACCGCCGCCAGGGCGCGGTAATCGGTTTGATCCGCGGCGGCGCGGCTGACTTCCTGCAGCACCACCAGTTCTTCCTTGCCATCGATGGTAACCGCAAAGGCCGCACCACCGCCGGTGCGGAAGGTGGGATTGGCGCTTTGCAAAGTACGCTCGATATCCTGCGGATAGTGGTTACGGCCGGCCAGGATAATGACTTCCTTGATGCGGCCGGTGACATACAGCTCATCATCCAGCAAAAAGCCAAGATCGCCACTGCGCAGGTAATGTCGCCCGCTGTCATCTCCCTCAATGGTGGCATTGAATACGCTAACGGAGAACTGGGGCTTGTTCCAGTACCCACGGGCCACTGACGGGCTGTGTATCCAGATTTCGCCCACTTCGCCAGGCTGACACTCCCGGCATTCACGGGGGTGAACAATTTTGATTTCTGAGCCCCGGGCAACCACGCCGGAACTGACCAGATCGGTGGTGGTTGCCGCCGCGGCTTGCTCCGGTGCTGCTTCGTAATGCCCCTGCTCAAGCCGGTCCAGCTTTGCTTTCAGGGTTTGTGCGCCGCGTCCGGAGGGGGAGCCGGCCACAAACAGGCTGGCTTCCGCCAGGCCGTAACAGGGCAGAAACGCCTTGGCGTCAAAACCACTCACCCGAAAGCGTTCGCTGAAAGCATCCAGTGCAGCCGACTGAATCGGCTCGGCACCATTGAAGGCCACATGCCAGTTGGATAAATCCAGTGTTGCGGCCTGTTCTTCAGAGATTTTACGCACACAGTATTGATAACCGAAGTTGGGCCCGCCGCTGACATGGGCTTTTTGGTCCGACAATGTTTGCAACCACAGTAACGGACGCTTCAGGAACGTCAATGGTGACATCAGCGTCACCTGTGCACCGGCGAATATGGGTGTCAACACGCCGCCGATCAATCCCATGTCGTGAAACGGCGGCAACCAGATCACCACCCGCAGATCCTCCAGTTTATCCAGGCGTTCGTTGCCGGCGAAAAAGCCATGCAGAATCTGATTGAAGTTGGCCAGCAGATTGCCGTGGGTGACTTCGACCCCCTTGGGATGGCCGGTGGAACCGGATGTGTATTGCAGAAAGGCAACCTCATCCGCTTGCGCCTGGTAAGGCTGAAAGCCGCTGTCCAGGGGCTGATTCAGCAGTTGATCCAGAGCCAGACAGGGCATGCGGTCACCGTATCCCAGCTGTTGGACCCAGTGTTCGATTACCGGCGCCAGCGCCTGATTGGTAACAATGGCACCGGCATCACAATCCTTGGCCACTTTCTGCAAACGATCCAGATCACGAGCGCCCATAGGGGGGTAAGCCGGTACCGGTACGCAGCCCGCATACAGGCAGCCAAAAAACGCCCGAATATAATCAATGCCCGGGGCAAACAACAACAGCATATTGCGCCCGGACAATCCCTTCTCCTGCAGGGTCATGGCAATGGCGCAGGCCGCCTCATGCAATGACTGGTAACTCGCCGCATCATCCTGCGCGCCGTTATCTTTCAGAAAAGTTGCCAGGGGTGCGGCATTGCGCTGGGAGGCCTGTTGCACGGCCATATCGACCAGATTATTGAACTGCGGCAGGTTATACATAGGGACAGCATCCTGTGATGAATTCATTATTATTGGAATATTGGCATCATCCATGATGCGATCTGGTTTTATTAAAACAACCTGAGATGAATTCGGTAAGGTATTAACCGTGTCAATTTGTTTCGGGATGTAGTGCCCGCTGCGGAAGTGCAACCAAATGCATCAGGCAGCGGTCGGCACCAAGGTACCGACCGGCCCGGTTTCAGTACGCTGCAGCCTGTGTTAGCGCCCATTACACTGGGTTGATGTGTTCACTATTGAACACCTCCTGGTGCTTTGGTTCATATTCCCGCCACAACAAGTACGCCAGTGGTACCAACGTACCTAAAGCAAAAGTGGAGACCACCCAGGGCCAGGGGTTCACACCCCGCTTACGCGCATCCACCACCATCCACCAGCAGATCATGCCACCGGCGATCACCAGATCAATGAGCACTTGCCAGGCACCGGGAGACGCCATACCCGCCGCCCAGATTCCGAAGTAACCCACCTCCCACATCACCCAGGCACTGAACACACTGAAATCAATCAATACCATCCACAAAATCCATCGTTTTACTGTTCTCGCTTTCATCACCCTAATCTCCGTCATTAATCTCTGTATAGGTTGCTGTGTTTGCCAACTCGCGCGGACGACAACCCAACCATCCGACCATCACAGTCTGGCTTGCCATATTTCGCCAAACAATTACCTTAGAGGTAATCGCCACCGGCACAGCAAACAGTGACAATGGAATCATGAGCACAACAACCCTCACTCAAAAGCACGACAATGGATTCGGCCGTTTATTGCGCTCCTGGCGTGAACGCCGTAAACGCTCACAACTGGAATTATCGTTGGAAGCCGATGTATCCCAGCGTCATGTCAGCTTTCTGGAATCCGGCCGCGCCAAACCCAGCCGGGAGATGATTCTGCAACTGGCGGAGGTGTTGGATATTCCGTTGCGGGATCGCAATCTGTTGCTCAACAGCGCAGGCTTTACGGCCGTCTATCCGGCACGGCCGCTGCACAGTGAAGAGATGTCCGCAGTCAGGCAGGCCTTGGATCTTACCCTGCAACATCACAATCCGTATCCGGCGATGGTGGTGGATCGGGCCTGGAACCTGTTGTTGCAAAATACCGCCGCCATGCGCTTCATCAACCTGCTGGGGGATGCCGAAGCCAAGTGGCAGGCCGTGGATCCCAGTGGCCTGCGCAACGTCATGCGCCTGACCTTTTCCGCTGACGGTATGCAACCACTGATTAGCAACTGGCCGGAGGTGGCCGGTTTGCTGCTGTCCCGTCTGCAACGGGAAGTGGCTGCCGATCCGGATCATCAGCAACTGTCTGAACTGTACGACGAACTGTGCCAGCTGCCCAGCATCCCCGAGCGTTGGCGAAGTGATTCCATTCTCACCGCACCGGAGCCTGTGTTACCGCTGGAACTGCAATGGAATGGTGCGACCCTGCGCATCTTCAGCATGATCTCCACCTTTGGTACGGCCCTGGACATCACCGCGGATGAATTGCGCGTGGAAACGTTTTTCCCGGCCGATGACTTTTCCGCGCAGTTTTTTCAAAGCCTGGCCGTTGCCAGCTAGTTGCCCGGCATTCTATGATCATTACCCGTACCCACCAGCAACGGCCGATAAACCATGACCACGCAAATGGACCTGCTTGCCACCCATCACAAGACCACCACCGAGCTGGAGTCGCAGCTCAACCACATACAGGGCTCACCCAGCCTCAGCGGCACCGTGGAGATGGTGGTCTGTCGACCCGACGTCGGCAAACGCCGGGAATTGACTGAGGCCGAACTGTGCCCGCAACGGGGTTTACTGGGGGATAACTGGCTGGCCCGCGGTTATGCCAAAGGCCCCGGTGGCCACGCTCACCCGGAGATGCAACTGAATCTGATGAATGCCCGCGCCATCGCCGCCATCGCCCGGGATCGACAGCACTGGAAACTGGCCGGCGATCAGTTTTTCGTGGACCTGGATTTAAGCCCGGCGAATCTGCCCCCCGGCACCCGCTTGCAGATCGGCACTGCCCTGATCGAAGTGACGGCTGAACCCCATCTGGGTTGTAAGAAGTTTCAGTCCCGATTCGGCAGGGATGCCGTGAAGTTTGTCAATTCCGCGGCAGGCAAAGCGCTGAATCTGCGCGGCATCAATGCCAAGATCATTCAAGCTGGCATGGTTAAGCCCGGTGATAGCATAAAAAAGTGTTAGTGTTCACCCAACCGGGTATAACCGCTGTTCATTACACCTGATGCTTAGTATTCCAAACCGGGAAGCCATTACGTTATAAAACAATTCCGTGGTTATCCATAAGCGTTTGAAGTTGAACCTGTAACCCATAAATCCCCGTACATTTTCAGAAAAATAAAATCCATGCCAGCAAAATAAATGTAGATTGAAAAATTTGGCGTTGTTCACAAATGCAACCAAAGGCACAACTTGTTTTTGATGAACCCTACCGTTGAACCTACCCTTTACTTTACCCACATCAGCAAGGAAAAAGGAAATGGCAGATATATCAGGATTAGAGGAACTTGAAGGATTCATCGGTGGTTGTCTGGTGGACAGTTCATCCGGTTTGGTAATGGGCAAACAGGGTGCGGATAAATTTGATCTGGACACCGCTGCAGCGGGCAACACGGAAGTGGTGCGGGCCAAGATCAGAACCATGAGAGCACTCGGCATCAAAGGCGGCATTGAGGATATCCTGATCACACTGGATGACCAGTATCATCTTATTCGCCTGTTAAAAACCAACATGGAAGTGTTCTTGTACGTGGTCATCGACAAGAAAAGAGGCAACCTGGGCATGGCCCGATCCATTGCCAAGAAAGTGGAAGAAAGCCTGGATTTATCAAGCCTGGCCAAAAGTGCATAAACGCTAACATCGTGCTCAACCACAGGAATGTTCTGCGCCGGCAGCAAACCCGCTGCCGGCGGCATGATCCTTACCCTGGCCCTCGCAATTGCGCCCATAATTCTATATATTTTCAAGTACCATACCGAAAGCGCATATGTACCGATACAACCCAAGGCCAATAAGGACGCAACATGAAAAAGATACCTGGAATTAAGTTATTCGCAGCCGCCTCTTTGGGGCTTAATCTGTTGGGGCTTAATCTGGCCTATGCCGGGAGCGCGGACGACAAGCGTTTTCTCGACAGCTACAAGAGTTCCTTTATGGATTCCTGTATAGAATCCTCCGGTGGCGAGCAATTCAAAAGCACCTGCAGCTGTGTTTTGGATGACGTAATCAAGAACTTTTCTGTGGCGGATCTCAAAGAGGGCAGCAAAGTATCCAAGTACATCGAAAACGTTGCCATGGATAAGTGTCAGAAATAGCGTTTAAATAATGTTTGCAAGCGCTGTTTCCAAATCCCCGTCCTGAAACCGATAACCGGCTTGTTGTAACAGGTATGGGTACACACGTATGCTGGAAAGCAGAAGCTGGTCGGCCATCTCACCAAACGCCAGCCGGGCCGCAAAAGCAGGCATGGGGAGCAGCGCAGGGCGCTTGAGCGCGCTCCCCAGAGTGCGGGTAAATTCCCGGTTGGTGACTGCCGTGGGCGCCACCAGATTCACCGGGCCACTTAACTCTTCGTGGGCCATCAAAAAACGGATCATGGCCACCACATCCCGCAAACTGACCCAGCTCATATACTGCTGACCACTTCCCACCACGCCACCCACGCCTAACTTGAAGGGCAGCAGCATTTTCTGCAGGGCACCGCCCCGGTCACTGAGCACAATGCCGGTACGGATGAGTACCGTGCGGATGCCCGCGTCCAGCGCCGGTTTCGCGGCTTGCTCCCAGGCGTAAGACACCTCCGCCAGAAAGTCTGAACCGGCCTCGTTCATCTCATCCACCTGCTCGGCACCTGTATCGCCGTAAAAGCCGATGGCGGAGCCGGAAATAAACAACCCGGGTCGATGGGGCAGGCGGGACAGCGTTTTAGCCAACAACTCCGTGCTAATAACCCGGCTGTCCCTGATCTCCTGTTTGCGTCGCTCATTCCAGCGCCGGTCGGCTATGCCCGCACCGGCCAGGTTAATCACTACATCAACCGGAATCGAGTCATCAAAGTGGATATGGCCGGCTGGGGGCCACCAGTGGAAAGGGGCATCCGATGACGGGCTGCGCGGCATCCCGTACACCTGGTGGCCATCAGCCCGCAACGCGCTGGAGAGGGCAGTGCCGATCAACCCAGAGGCACCGGTAATCACGATATTCATGCTTTCAGCCCTGCAATGGGAATACGCTCAGGGTATCTCCAAGCCAGGCCCACGTACAGGATTCAGAGTGAGGGTCTACTAATTGTCTGCAGTTTTTCTGTCATTTATTGCAGCACATGGGCGGTACTGGCCAACTGGTTACCGCCATCATCTATGAGCTTGAATTTATTCCAGGCCAGGCGCACCACATCACCGTCCACCAACCGTTCACGCTCATTAACGCTTTGTTCATTGATGAAAGTGCCGTTCTTACTGCCTTTGTCCACAATAAAAAACTCCAGCGCGCCATCCAGGTATTTACTGGACACCACTTCGATCACCGCATGATGACCACTCACGGAAATATCATCAATCATGACATCGTTATCCGGATGACGGCCGATGGTCAGCTGCCCTGGCTTCAGATCAAATTTACTGACCACCACATCATCGACCAGTTGCGCTAATATGGCCATATTGTTTACTCCTGCTTGTGGCATCTTGTTTTAGTACGATCACAGAGACGTTGTCCTGTGCATTATGACGAACGCTTTCCCGAACCAACGCCGCCGCGGTTTCCTGCGCTGACAACCCGGAATGCATCCAATGATCGATCACGGCACCAGGCAGCGTGTTATACAATCCGTCCGAGCACAGCAACCAGGATTCATCGGGCTGAAAATGGTGTTTGGCAAACGAAAACTGCACCCGGTTATCCGGCCCTATGGCCCGTGTCAGCATATTGCGGAACGGTGCCCGCTCGGCCTCCTTTTCGGAGATGCTGCCTTTATCCAGTAATTCCTGCACCAGACTGTGATCCCGGGTCATGGGTTGCAGGCCATCACCACTGGCACAATAGCAACGGGAATCACCGGCATGCATCAGCCAGTATTCTTCATCCATCACCAGCATGGCAATCAAGGTGGTGCCCATTTTCTGGTAATCCGGGTGGTTGGCGCGCTCCTGACGTACCGCATTATTGGCCAACGACCCGGCATCCGACAGGATACGCAGCATATTTTCATTGCTGTACTCGGTGAGAAACTCCAATGATGACAGGACGCATTTGGTGAAATACTCCACCGCCAGTTTACTGGCCAGGGCACCGCCACCGTATCCACCCATGCCGTCCGCCAGCACCGCCAGGTAGCGACCTTCACCGGGCAATGCCTGCCAGTGAATGGCGTCTTCATTGCGCTTGCGCACGCAGCCTATATCCGTGACACCAAAGATATCCATCAACTTGCCTTCCGGTTATCACGGCGACATTCACGATTCAGCAAACTCCGCACCGCATCCGCCATTTCAACCGCACTGTGGTAGCGTTTGGAGGGCTCTTTCTGTAGGGCCTTATTCACCACCCGTACCACACCGGCGGACAGCTCCGGCCTCAACTCACGCACACTGACGTACTTTTTATTCAGTATCTGGTAGGCCAGATTGGCGATGCTGTCGCCGCTGAAAGGCAACACACCGGTAAGCAGCTGATAAAACGTCACCCCCAGACTGTAGATATCGCTGGCCCCGGAAACCCGGGTGCCCTTTAATTGCTCCGGCGACATATAAACGGGGCTGCCCAGCATGTCTCCGGTTTTGGTCTTGGAATCATCGACAATGCGGGCGATGCCAAAATCCGCCACTTTTACCTGTCCGCTATTCTGGTCATACATGATATTGCCGGGTTTGATGTCCCGGTGCACGATGTTCTGCTGATGGGCATAGGCCAAGGCATCCGCCACGGCGATGATGATTTCATACACCTCCTGAATGGGCAGCAAAGCGGTTTCCGAAACACAGCGATCCAGGGATTTGCCTTCCACATAATCCATGGCGATGAAGGCCAGATCGGCTTCTTCGCCCACATCGTACACGGTGACAATATTGGGATGATTGAGGCGCCCTGCCGCTTCCGCCTCGCGAAAGAAGCGCTCTTTGATAACATTAAGTTGGGCCGTGTCAAACTCACGATAGTTGAGGGTCTTAATGGCCACCCGGCGGGCGATTTTAGGATCCAGCCCCAGGTACACCACACCCATGGCACCGCGGCCCAGTTCCCGCTCCACTTCGTAGCGGCCCAGAACCGGTTTGTTCACTTCCTGGGATGGCAACACCAGGCTGTGGGTGGCTGAGAAGTCCGACACCACCTGGGCAGGTTCTGACAACTGTTGCAATGCCTGAGTGCGTTTGCGGGCATCCTTGAATTTGGGTTTGCGGTCCACCACCAACTGGTAAGTGCGGGCGGCTTCCTGGTACTGACGCTTACGCTCCTGCTGCACGGCAATGTCGTACAGCAGGGTAAGCACGGCGGCAGTGGAGCGACAGGGGCGTAACGCCGCCAGCGCTTCATCCAGCCGGCCCTGCTGATACCACTGCTGCGCCAGTTGATAACTGATGTTGTGGTGCTCCCATTGCAGTTGCTGCCACTGGCGCTGACGTTGTTTCCAGAACAGCATCAACAAGCTGCCTGCGGTAAACCACAGCATGATCAGCGGCAGGGGCAGGATCTGCTGATAGCTGAGTTGCCAGGCCACCTGCACCACGCTGCCGGTCACCACAAAAAACGCCCCCATCATGATGGCCATGGAGGTACGGAACGCAGGCTGCACCCACAATAAATACACCACCCCCAACAGCGTCAGCGCGGCAATCAGCCAGTGACGCCAGGCGGGTTGCACCAACACCTGCCGGGTCTGCAGGGCCACCACCGTAGACGCCAGCGCGGCTCCCAAACCGGGATCGCTGGCCAGTATCCAGAGACGTTCTGCAGGCGCTTGTGCCAGGGCTTCTGCCTGACGGTAACGGGAAAGTTGCCCGGCATTCAGGGCCGGTATCCAGACCCGGCCCTGACGACTGATGGGCTGGCTGACATGGGCCATCTCAATGCGGTAATCGAGGCCCGCGGTAATGGTGGGTTCTTCATCGATATTGAGGTTGCGGGCCAGCTGACGCAGATACAGCGCCAGTGCCAGATCCGGATGCAGTTGGGATTCCTGCTCCCAGATCAGTTGCCTTGGCCCATCGGCGGGTGCCGTATCCAACGCCCGGTAAGCCGGCCCCTGCAAGCGCGGGTCCACCGGCCAGGTAGCTGCCTGCAGGCTGTTGCGCTGTTGCAACCCATCCCGCAATGACTGCACCACCGTGTTGGGCAGCCAGTTAAGAGCCCCCCAGGGCAGGCGCTCCAGCTCGACTACGGGGTAGGCCTGTTCAGGGAATGCGGATACGCCGGAATCGGTCAATCCCAGTAAAATACTGCCCTCTTGCAAACGCTGCTGCAGTTCGGTGAAGCGTTGGTTCTGCCGCCGCCAGGCCTGCACCGTTTCCGGGGCGGTGGCGGATTTTTCCAGCCAGTCCAGCAACCGTTCGGCCGCCACTTCCTGTTCCCGCAATGGCCGGTCCAGCACCAGCGCCACCAGAGCATCTTCCTGCAGCAATAATGGTAACAGTTCGGACTGACCGGGGTCGCGCTGCAACTGCAGCAGATCTTCCTGCTCCAGTTCAATAAGGGCAATGTCGGTGGCAACGGGTGCAGGGGAGGACAGGCGCTGTCCCAACTGGTAATACCAGCGTTCCAGCACCAATGCGGTATCGGGCCTGATGAATCCTGAGAGCAACAGTATCGCGCTGATCAAGAGCAAACCCCGGAGGCTGATCAGGCTCTGTAGCCACTTGTTTAATAACGACATAGTTACACTATAGCCGGTATTCGGCGGATTCATCCCCGGCCATGAAGGTAATTTGTGGATTGCACCGCAAATACGCCTTAAGCACGTTAGGGGTTATTTCTTTTCACTGATCCACAGCTTAATGACCCCCACCACTACCGGGGTGCCATCGGTGGTGCAGGCGGTCACGGTTACATCCAGATCGCCGGGTTTCCAATCCTCAGGGTTGATCTCCGCGGTACCGGTAATGTCGGTGTCGGCCTTGGCGGTGTAGTCCACCCGCATGCCCTTGGGAATCCAGCGCAGATGCTTGGGAATCGAGGCTTCCGCGCACACCCCCATGGCCATCTCCAGTAGATTACAGATGGCAATCACGTGCACGGTACCGATGTGGTTCTGCACGGCCTTGCGCTTTTTCATGGTGGCGCGGGCATAATTGGGGCGCAGTTCCTCTATGCTGGCTCCGGCTGTCTTGAAATACGGTGCCTTGCGGGAAACCACTTGGGAAAACAGAAACTTACCCCCAGGGATGGGGGCTACTTTTTGCCACATTTCCAGGACGGAGTTACCTTTGGACATCAATCTGACCTCTCACGCTGACTGCTACAAATCTCGTCTATACTGCTGAAACAAGAATCACAATTTGTTTCGCCTAACCTTCTGACTGCGAACCACCACCATGCACTGGCGCTTTCAGCGAGCATGCTCGCTTCACAGTTTATCCAGGCTGCTGCTGGCAGCCGTTGTGCTGTGCTGCCTCAACCCGGCGGCGGCAGAGCCCGTGGTCATGAATCAGCACCACATGAGCCTGAACCTGTCACAGCAGATGGTGCTGCTGGAGGATCCCGACTCGGCACTGGATCTGGAGGGTGCCAAAGCCGCACTGGCCCAGGGCCGGTTCCAGCCGGTGGCAGACGCCCCCCTGCAGCTGGGTTACAGTGACAGCGCCTACTGGCTGCATTTCCAGGTACACAACGGGCTGCTGGAGCATACCGCAAATAACCGCGAAGATCGTTTTTATCTGACCGTGGATTACCCGCTCCTGGACAACGTGGAGTTTTTCCATATTCGTGACAGCGGTACCCAGACCATGGTCAGTGGCGATATCTACCTGTTTGATCAGCGCTATTTTAGCCTCAACACCTATGTGTTTCCCTTAGCCCTGCAGCCCGGCGAGACCGGCGATATCTACATTCGCGTTTTCTCCAGCAGTTCATTACTGATTCCCATCACCCTACAGACCGAACAGGCCTTTATTGATGCACGCTTTACCCTGGACACGCTGGACGGCATTTATGTGGGCATCACCATCGGCCTGGGTATCTACAATCTGTTTTTATGGCTGGGTATTCGCAACCGGGTTTATGGCCTGTACGTGCTGATGGTGTTCAGTATCATGCTGTTCAACACCAGCATCAACGGGCTTACCTTTCGCTTCTGGCCGGAGAGTCTCTTCTTTCAACAAATCACGGTTTACTTCTTCAGTTTCACCTCAGGCATTCTGGTGATTCTGTTCGGCATGGAGTATCTGAAAACCCGGGACAGCCTGCCGGTTTTCCACCGTCTGTTTCAATTCCTGATTGCAATTTGTCTGGTGTTTCTGGTGCTGCTGTTTTTTATGCCGATTACCCTGTCGGCCAAGCTCACCGCGGGCATTACGGTGTTATCCGCTGTCTTGCTGATCGTGGCTGCGGTGATTCGGTTGATGCAGGGTTATCGCCCCGCCGTCTATTATTCCCTGGGCCAGGGCGCGGTGATTGTCAGTGTGCTGTTTACCGCGCTCACCTCGCAGAAAATTATTCCCCTCTACCATATTGCACCGGTGGTGATGAAATGGTGTTCCGCATTTGAACTGATCCTGTTTTCCATCGGCCTCGCAGACCTGGTGAACAACGAGCGTCGTTTGCGGGAGCAGGCGCAACAGGAGTCTGCCAGAGCGCAAAGCGCGCTGCTGGATGCCCAGATCAAACTGAATCAGGATCTGGATGTACTGGTGACCCAACGCACCCAGGAACTGGAGCAGGCCAATCAACTGCTGCGCGACATCAACACCCACGATGAACTCACCGGGTTACGCAACCGCCGCTATCTGAATGAAGCCCTGGCCAATGAGTACCGGCGGGCGTTTCGGGAGAAAACCTCGCTGGCGGTACTGATGATCGATATCGATTATTTCAAGCAGCTGAATGACACGTATGGCCACCACTTTGGTGATCACTGCCTGGTGCAAGCGGGCCAGCTTCTTACGGCCTGTATTCGGCGTCCGCCGGATATTGCTGTGCGTTACGGCGGCGAAGAGTTTGTCATTGTTCTGCCCAATACCGATCTGCAGGGCGCCGTGGTGGTGGCGGAAAAAATTCGTCAGTCCTTTGATCATACGGAAATCCGCTACGGTGAGCACAGCACGGCAATCACCATCAGCGTGGGCGTGGCCAGCGAAATACCCTCGGCACGGGATGAGCATGAATCGTTACTGCGCAAGGCAGACGATCTGTTGTACCGGGCCAAATCCCGGGGCCGCAATCGGGTGGAAGCGGGCACACGGGAATCCGGGGTCGCCCAGCAAGCACTCTAAACCGGATTGCCCAGGTAGGTTCGCTGGCGATGCCGAGCCACCACACCGTCACGCCAATCCAGCACATCCTCATACCGGGTTACGATCCCGTCACAGGTGTTGGCCCGCTCGTAGGCAGTGGGCGCCGGGCTGCCGGCTCTGGGGACCGGTTTCACCATCGCCATGGCGGCCACGACGGTCATGTCCGCATAACAGAACCCGCGGTCCAGTAAATACGGCTTGCCATCCAGCTGTTCACGCACCCGCAGCATAAAGCCGTCCAGGCGCTGCTGATACTCCGCCAACGACACCCCCGGTTCACCGTACTTCTTGAGTAACATACCGAAGGTACGGCGCATCACCGGCAACATAGGCCGTCTGCTCCATTGGGGAAACAGATCGGGAAACGCCTCCAGCAGTGCGTCTTTATCCTGCAGGGCCCGGTTCACCATCAGCATGCGCGCTGCATTGAAAATGGATTCGCTCAGTTGATTCATGGCCTGCACCTGGTCCAGGCACAGGGTGGGGATCAAGCCGGCCAACGGCTGATCCTGATTTACCTGCAATGCGATGTCCCAGGAGTCCAGCAGGCACAGGCCACCCTCCCCCAGCAGCACCGGAACCGAGATCGGTCCGCGCCAGCGACGGGTGCGCAAACGCAACCAGGGTGTGCTGATCTGGGGGAGGTATTCTTCAAACTGGTAGGCCACTTCTGCGTAATCCAATGCCCACAAAGCGCGCTGAGTTGCCACCGACAGTGGCATTCCGATTAGGCGGTACGTCATGATTGTATCCCTGTCCTGCGTCCATACTGACCAAATTGCTCGCCCCACTTGACCAAACGGTCATGTCGTTCTCCCCCTGCTCTGGCTACACTGGAACCAATGAGTTCCCAAGCCGACCCCTTCCCTGCGGAGAAAACAGTGACTTACAGTACACGAGACGTCAGCCAGCTGCAAAAATCCATCGCTCCCGCTGTATACGGTGCACTGGACCTGGACATCACCCCGGAGCGCTTTCGCACGCAACTGGGGGAGAACAGCATCATCAAGGATAACCCACGAATTCAAACCCTGCTGGCCGATACGGAAAAGGTTGAGTTTTTCCGCCAGCTGACCCTGATGGGGGATCCGCTGGCGGACGCGTTTGCGGCTGTTATTCCGACATTGGGATACAAGACGGCGCGGGCCATGCTGGACAAGGCCGCCGCCGAGGGGATCGACAGGGTTTCCGATGCCCCCCCGGAGCTGGTAGCCCTGATGCGTTCGGTGGAAACCGTGCCGGATTGGGTGGACTGGACCCGCATTGAAAGAGCCTCGGAAAACGGCCGCCTGCTGACGGCCCTGGTGGGCGAGGCCATCATACGGGTGGCCTTCATGATGACCTATGTGAACGGTTATCAGGGTTTACCCATGGTAATCACCGGCGCCCTCACCAGTGAATCCGCCGCCAAGCGCATGAAGGAGACCATCAGCACATTCAAACTGGCTACCCTGCCGGGCGCCCTGCGCCGTGGTGGCGAAGCCTATCAATCGGCGGTGAAGGTACGGGTGATGCACGCCATGGTGCGCACCAGCCTGCTGCGACGGCCCAAGATCTGGGATTACAGTGTGTATGGTACCCCCATTCCCCAGGTGGACCAGATGGGCGCCGCCCTGGGGTTTAATTACCTGATGTCGTTGCGGGCCCTGAAAAACGCTGGCCGCTTCAGTGAATATGAGGCCTGTGCCGTGGAGCAGGCCCGCTACCTGGCTTATCTGCTGGGTATGCACGATCAGTTTCTCAGCAATGACCCCAGACAGATTGTGGAAACCTGGAATCTGTGCCAGGCCACTCTGCGCCATCAATACGATGAGCGGGGCCGTGACCTGAATACCGCCACCCTCAATGCCTATCGCCGCAACAGCAAACGGTGGTTTGACCGCACCTTCCACACCCTGGATGTGAAATCCACGCGCTTCATGTACACCAAAATGGTGGGAAGGCGCACCGCCGAGGCCATGGGTGTACACAGCAAACGCTCCGATGCGCTGGCCTTTGCATCCCTGTTTGCGCCCCTGGGCATCGGCTTTGGTGCCCTCAGCCTGCTCAAGAAAGTGCCCGGTGGCCGTGCCCGCATCGATCAACGGGCCACCGAGGAAATATTGCGCCAACTGGCTAACGAAGGCACCGCGGAATACCGCACCAACGAATCCGATTACAAATTCGAATCCGTTTGAGTTGCCGATGAACTGCGTTTTTATTGCCTATACTGGACAAGGCAATACTACCACCAGGGACGCACATGAGCTGGGATCTGATCTGCCTGAAGGCCCACGAACACCGCCAGGAGGGTGACGAAACCTACGCTTGCCTGTACAAAAACTTAAGCCGCATTGAAAAAGAGAATATCAACGCTCTGCAGTATAACGTGCGCGTGGTACCGCTTCCGCTGGTGGCGGGCAATGGTGACAACAAGCAGCTTGTTACCATGGAAGAGGCGCTGTTCAAGGTCATCGTGGATCTGAATGAGAGTAAGGTGATGTTCGACATTGGCGGTGCTGATGCCGCGTTGCCTTCGCTGCTGCGCGGTGGCGGCCTTGGTTGCCTGGCCATCTCGGAATTAATCATCTGGGCGAAAAAGCATTACAGTGAATTTGGCGTGGTGTCCGGCTACATCAGCCCGGCCCTGCTCAATTACCCCAACAGCGAAACCATCTCCGTACACTGCTTGAAAAAACTGGGGTTTACCGTTGCCCGCTCCCACAAAGGCGGCCTGCAGTTTATGGCCGACCGCGTTGGGCAACTGAACAGTCATGTGAACAACAACAAAGTGGAAAGCGCCACCCCCGGGCTCTGGTTCAGCAATCTGATGCAGGACAACCTGAATGTGGCGCGCCAGATGAAGATGCAGAGCGAGGAGATTTCCAACCTCAAGGAACAACTCTATCAAACCGCCAACCAGAAACATTCAGCGGCGCCCTGGATATCGGGCCTGCTCATGGGTGTGGTGGCCGGCTCCGCCCTGGCTTCGGTTTTATTCAGCCTGTAGGGCCGGTCCTGACTGCGGCTGAACATCGGCAAACTGGCTGCGGCCCAGCCAATGATGAATCCGCTGCACATAAGGCGCCGACCCCACCGCACTCAAACGTCCGGACTCCAGGGCCGTGCGCAACGCCAGTTTGCCGTACCAGATCTTGGCCAGGGTCTCCAGGTCGGCGCTCAGGTACACGTCCACTTCATGGCCAATATTCTCGTCACATACCTGCGGCGCCCTGTCCCGCACCAGTATAAACTTACGGATCTTTTCCCCACTGGTGGCAACATTGAACTGCAAGGTGGTATCACCGGACGGTAATTGGTCCAGGTTCAACGCCACGGCAAAATCACGCACAATCACCGACACATTGAGCTGTTCAGCATCCATGTCGTCGAACGCCCATTGCATGCCCCACTTACCCATGGCTTCCACCACCGGCCGCAATGCCTGTCCACTGGGCGTGAGCCGGTACTCATAACCCCGCTTTTCCGCAATGCGCGTACGGATGAGGATGCCCTGCTGCTCCAGCGTTTTCAGCCGGGTGTTGAGCAGCGTGGGCGACAGTTTGGGTAAATATTTCTGCAGATCTGAAAAGCGGCTGGCACCGAACAGCATCTCGCGCACGATCTGCAGAGTCCAGCGTTCACACAATATGGACGCGGCCCTGGAAACCGGACACACCTCTTCATAGTCGTACATGGGCTCCCCGTTTGGAATGACTACAGATTTTGTAGTGGTTTACTACATATTCTGCACTATAGCGAGCAAACCTGCCTCCCTAAACTCTCCTTCTGTCAGGTCAGCAAAGGCCTGATCCACAACCAACAAAACGGAGAGAACCACATGAGCATTGAACGCAACGATCTGATTATTGTAATGACCAAAGGCATTTATGATGAAGTGTCATCGGTGGGCCTGACTCTGGCCAACGGCGCGTTAACCGCCGAAATGAACGTCGGTCTGTTCCTCACCAGTTCCGCCATTGATCTGGTGCGCCGCGATGGGGTGAATCACACCCACGTACACCCCATGGAACCCCTGAAAGCACTGCTGCACGATTTCATCGACCGTGGTGGCAAGGTCTGGGCCTGCCCCCCCTGCACCAGCGCCCGCGGCTATGATCAAAGCAGCCTCATCGATGGTGTTGAGATCCAGGGTGCCAGTGTCATCTTTGCACGCATCAAAGCCGGCGCGGCCAGCTTGACTTTTTGATGCATCTAACAGGGGGGTGAAGCGGCGGTTGAGTGAAATTAATGCGCCGTTTCATGCCTCTGTCATATTCCCCTGCCTAGTATTGGCGATCGTTTTACGACCAAGTTTGCCGGCCTTTCGCGTCGGCCAATTCAATAGGGGATCTTCCATGAAGCATCGTGTTATCAAAACGGCGCTGGCACTGTCCATCGCCACTGCCTCTGCCGCCACCCTGGCGGACAGCCGCGCTCACAAGCCGTTCTGGCCACAGAAAAAAGACATGTATTTTGAGCGGGTGGCCACCTTCCCGGTGTATGAAAACCTGAACCCGGCGGCCGGTGATGAAGCAGAGGATACCACCGCCGCCGAGATCAGCGCCGCCAGCCAGGATGGCAACGTGGTCTATTACAGCGACAGCCCCAAGCAACGCATCGGCCTGATCGATATCAGCGATGTGTCAAAGCCCACCCCCGCCGGCTTCATCGCCCTGGACGGTGAGCCCACCTCGGTGGCGGTAAACGGGAACTATCTTCTGGTTGCGGTGAACACCTCTTCCAGTTTCACCACCCCCGCCGGCAAGCTGTCGGTGTATTCCCTGGATAACCCCAGCCAACCCCAATGGCAGGCGGATTTCAATATGGGCGGTCAACCCGATGCCATTGCCGTCAGCCCCGATGGGCGTTACGCCGCCATCGCGATCGAGAATGAACGGGATGAAGACCTGAACGACGGCATCCTTCCCCAACTGCCCGCCGGTAATCTGCAGATTCTGACCATGGGCAAAGACCCAAGCCAGTGGCAACAGCGCAGCGTCGACCTGCGCGGCCTGGCGCATACGGCGCCTTCCGATCCGGAGCCGGAATACGTGGCCATCAATCGTTTCAACATTGCCGCGGTTACCCTGCAGGAAAACAATCATATTGTGCTGGTGGATCTGCGCCGCGCCATGGTCATCAACGATTTCAGTGCCGGCACGGTGGATCTTTTTAACGTGGACACCAGCGAAGATGATGTCATCAACCCCGTGGATACACTGCTGGACCGGCGCCGCGAACCCGACGCCATCACCTGGCTCAACAACTGGTGGATGGTGACCGCCAACGAAGGCGATTACGAAGACGAGAACGGCGTGCAAGGGGGCAGCCGCGGTTTCACTGTGTTCAGCCCCTTCGGTAAGGTGCGTTATGAATCCGGCGCCAGTCTGGAGCATGCACTGATCCGCGCCGGTCATTATCCGGAAAGCCGCTCCGAGAATAAAGGCATAGAGCCGGAATCGGTACTGGCTGAACGCTTCAGGCACCAGGAGTTCCTGTTCGTGGGCAGCGAGCGGGCCAATATTGTGGCGGTGTACAAGACCGACGCCTGGCATAAGCCGGAACTGCATCAGTTACTGCCCACCACCATCGGCCCGGAAGGCATTCTGGCCATTCCCTCCCGTAACTTGCTGGTGGTCTCCAGTGAAGAGGATTCTGCCGAAGATGGCTTTCGTTCCACCGTTTCCCTCTATCAATACGGTGCCCGACAGGCGCCGTATCCACAGATTCAGTCCGACCCCAAACAGCTGATCCCCTGGGGTGCCCTGAGCGGCATGGCGGGCGACCGGCAACAGGCCGATACCCTGTACGCGGTCCCGGACAGCTACTACGGGGAATCCCGCATTTTCCGGGCTCAGGTCAGCAAGCAGGGGACCGCCGTCATTAAAGACGCCCTGGTCCTGAATAAGAATGGTGCTACGGTGGATTACGACCTGGAAGGCATTGCCCAGCGCACCGATGGCAGTTTCTGGCTGGTCTCCGAGGGGAACAGTGGCAGCCGCCCCAACCTGCTGATCAAAGCCGGCGCCGATGGCTCAATACTGGAGGAAATATCCCTGCCGGCGGCGGTGGTGGCGAAGCAGAAAAGCAACGGCTTTGAAGGGGTTGCGGTGACCGGCAACGGCGCCCGGGAAACGGTATACGTTGCCTTTCAACGGGAATGGACCGATGACCCCGCCGGACAGGTCCGCATCGGCGTCTACCGCCCGGCCAGCGGAGACTGGAGCTTCTTTTACTATCCTTTGGAGAGCACATCAACCGGTTGGATCGGCTTAAGCGAAATCACCGCCATCGACGACACTACCTTTGTTGTGATCGAGCGGGATAACCAACAGGGCCCCGCCGCCCGGGTGAAACGGTTGTACCGGTTTTCCATCGCCGGCATGACGCCGGCGGCAGAGGGTGAAACGTTTCCGGTGTTAAGCAAAACACTGGTGCGGGATCTGCTGCCGGACTTGAACGCAACCCATGGCTGGACCGCGGATAAGGTGGAAGGCACCGCCATCACCCGTGATGGTGAAGTCTACGTGGTCACCGATAACGATGGTGTGGATGATGCCTCCGGCGAAACCCGCTTTATGGCACTGGGTAAGCTATTCCGGTAACGGGATGGTTCAGATCTCCACAATGGAAAAGCCTTGTTTGGGAAAATGCACATGAACCAAACCCACCGCTGGATCGCTGCGCGCAATGATCCAGCGGTTGGCGGAGGCCCCCACCAGCTCGCCCACCGACGCATCCTGAGCATAATCCGCCGGGGCAATACTGACCCGGCAACCCAACAGCGCATCCTGCTTTTCTTCGGCGGTAATGGCTCTGGGTTCGCTGTTTCTTGCCAACACCAGGGTTTCATCGGGATTGATTTCGCTGCGCCGGCCCTCGCCGAACGCGTTCATGCGATCCATCCAGGCATTGACCCGGGCATAGGGTTGCAGGGTCTTTTTCTCAGCGGCGTCCCGAATCATCCACAGGCTGTGATACGCCGCAAAATCCGCAATATTGGGCTCGGCCCCAAACAGAAAGTCCTGCTGCAACCGTGCCTCCATATCCTTCAGATGTTGCTTGACGATAGCGGGTGCTTCCCCTGGTTTTACCATGCGTACCGATGCGGTGCGGCCCATCCTGATACGATCTGCAAAGAACTTGAACAAGTCAATAATGCTCAGAGTTTGCAGTACTTTCTTGTTCAATGCCCAGGAGGCGGATGACATCACACAGGCAAAGAAGACTTCCAGCTCAACATGTGCAATAAACCGGTTCACCTCATCGCTGCAGTTCTGCCGCGCCAGTTGCGGCTTACCGGCCCGCACGGCAATTTCACTGGAAATCACTGCAGTATCGCAAAATACATCGGCGCCGCATTGAGCCACCGGAATTTTACGGTAGCCCCCTGTCAATGTTGCCACAATGGGTCGGGGGGGCATTTCCCGGGTGATGGCGGATTGCCAGGGCAAATCAGCATAGCCCAGCATGCTGCGGACTTTCTGAGAAAATGGCGACAGCGCATAATGATGCAAGATCAAATCAGACACAAAAAATATCCCTCTATTGGCCAACAGGTTGTCCCGAATAGCAAGGCACTAACATAACAGATTTGCCTGCTGCGTATCAGTCCGGGAGGATAATTGATAAGGCCCAAAAGCTTGTACCATCGCTCCAAATAATTCAGGCACAATGTTCACATCCTTGATAGACTAAATGTTATAGGCATAGTGCCAGGCGCGCTTACGACAACAGAACGACAGGGGAATCAGGTGAATATTCAGATTCAGCGCAAGGGGCTGCGCTTCTCCATCCGCCTGACCGTGGTGGGTGTGTTCGCTCTGGCCACCACCTTGACCGCAGTGATCGCCATCGGCCTGCAATATTATTTCAGCCGCTCCATCGCCATTGAAACCGCCCTCGGCAAGTATCAGAACCACGCGGAAAACACCCGCAGCTACCTCAACGCCATCGATACCAACGCCTTTCATGTTGCCCAGCTGCTGGCCAGGTATCCGCAGTTGTTGAGCGATGGCGAAATCAATCCGGATTCCCTGCAGTTGTTCTCCGACATCATGCAAAACAATCGCCTTTTCTACGCCATATACATTGGCTTGGAAAACGGCGATTTCTTTGAGGTGGTCAATCTTAACAGCAGCAATACCGCCCGCCGCCAACTTAAGGCAACTCCGCAAGACCGCTGGATTGTGATCCGGGTATCCGGCAGCGGCGCGGCGCGCCAGCGGGTTTTCGAGTATTACAACGCCGATATGCAATTGCGGGTCGCACACAGTGAATCCAGTGACTACGACCCCAGCGTTCGCCCCTGGTTTACCAACGCCACCACCGACCGGGTATTCAAAACCGATCCCTACCTGTTCCAGCACCTGCAGGCACCGGGACAATCCTATTCCATGCGCCTGCCGCAGCAGAACGCCGTATTGGCAGTGGATATCACACTGTCGTCTCTGGCCAGTTTTTTAAAAGCGCAAAGCCACAACAGCGGTTCGGAAATTTATCTGTTTAAACCCAGCGGCGAGCTGATTTCATCCAACCAAACCCGCTCCGCCATGGACAGCATTCCCTCTGCGCCCCCGGTTGAACTCAGTGATGCGCAATCACAATTCATCCAGTCCGTGGGGAAACTGCGGATTTCCAACGAACTGGACTGGCCACCCATTGACTACGCGGTATCCGCCGAACCCCAGGGCTATTCCGTGGATCTGATGCGTATGATTGCGCAGATGACCGGATTACAGATCGAATTCGTCAACGGGTATTCATGGCAGCAACTGGTTGCCTTGTTTGAACAGGGCGAACTGGATATCCTGCAGCCGGTGTTCGCCAATGATGACAATCGCAGAATGGGCACCCTCAGCGACCCCTTTTTGCGGCTGCCTTATGCCATAGCAACCCGCCCGGGGCAGGCACCCATCACCCGCGTGTCTGAATTGAACGGGAAGGTGGTTGCCCTGCCCAACAGCTGGTCCATCATCCAGATACTTGAGCAACACTATCCTGCCATTCAGGTGCTGCCGGTGGACACCCCCATTGCCGCATTGCGCGCGGTGCTGGACGGCCAGGCGTTTGCCACACTGGACTCGGCACCGGTTCTGCATTACACCGCGGATCACTACTACATTGATCGCTTGCAGTTTCATGAGAATATCAACGCCCGGGCGGATAAGCTTCCCGATCAGATGCATTTTCTCACCAGCACCCGTTACCCCTTGCTGAACGGTATTATCAACAAGGCACTGTCCAGCATTGATGCTTACCATACGACCCAACTGCAGAAAAAATGGTTTACAACCGCAGACGCGGAGGCACCCAGTCAACCCAAAACCACCGTGCCCTATCCGGAATTGATTGCTCCGGTGACCGGCCTGACCAATCATCTGCACGAGGTAAACCTTAACGGCCAACCGCATTTTATTTATAAAGCCGCACTCAATCCCGAAGAGCCTGACAGTGATCTGTTTGCCGTGGTCATCGGTACCGCTGAGTTAATGGCTCCCAGCATCGCCCGGGTCACCTATTCCGTGGCCATCACCACATTGTGCCTGTTGATCCTGCTGCCTTTTATCTGGCTGTTTGCGGCCCCCATTGTCAGGCCCATCAAACGCCTGGCCATTGAAAACAACCGCATCAAGAACCGGCGTTACGATGAGGTGGAATTTCACGACAGTTCCATCATTGAAATCTTCGAGTTATCCCGCTCCATCGTCGACATGGCAGCCACCATCAAACAACACGAAGAAGCCCAGAAAGCGTTGATGGAATCCCTGATTCAATTGATTGCCCAGGCCATCGACGAAAAGTCGCCCTATACCGCCGGCCACTGCGCGCGGGTTCCTGAACTGGCGCTGATGCTGGCCCGGGCTGCGGAAGACTGCAATACGCCACCGTTCGATACCTTCCGTTTTCGCAATGAAGATGAATACCGGGAATTCCGTATCGGCGCCTGGTTGCATGATTGCGGCAAAATCACAACACCGGAACACATCGTGGACAAAGGCACCAAACTGGAAACCATCTACAACCGCATTCACGAAATCCGTACCCGCTTTGAAGTGCTGTGGCGTGATGCCGAGATTCAATACCTGCAAGCCGTGTTGGACCAGCCGCAGCTGGAGCCGCAATGGCAACAGCAACTGGAACACAAACGGCAACAATTACAGGACGATTTTCATTTTATCGCCAGACTGAACCAGGGAAGCGAAGGCATCAGCCCGGACCAGACCCGACGCCTGCAGGAATTGGCCATGATCACCTGGCAACGCCATTTTGACGACCGTATCGGACTGTCGCCGGTGGAAGCATTACGCTATTCGGACCAGGCCCCCACACTGCCGGTGACCGAACCGTTGCTGGCCGACAAGCCACATCATATTATTGAGCATGAAAAACCGAAAACCTACCCGGCTCACCTGCAGATCGACATGGAGATTCCTGAGCACCTTTACAACCTGGGTGAAGTCTATAATCTCTCCATTGCCCGCGGCACGCTGTCTAAAGAAGATCGTTTCAAAATCCAGGAACACATGATCGGCACCATCCGTATGCTGGACGCCCTGCCATTTCCGCCGGAGCTGTCCAACGTACCACGCTTTGCCTCCACCCACCATGAAACCCTGAAAGGTACCGGCTATCCACGCAAGCTGAACGGGCATCAACTTTCAATCCCGGAACGCATCATGGCGGTAGCCGATATTTACGAAGCCCTGACCGCCGCGGATCGTCCCTATAAAACGCCCAAGACCGTCAGCGAGTCCGTGGCCATTCTGTTCCGCATGGTGGAAAGCGGCGATATTGATCGGGATGTATTTGAACTGTTCCTCAGCAGTGGCGTTTACCAGGAGTACAGTGCGCGCTATTTACAACCGCAACAGCAGGATGACGTGCCCATCAATCAGTACCTGCGCAATAGGGACTGAGGCGCATCAGTGTTGCAGATGGCGGCAACATAGGGTATTAATCCGCTGCTGGAGAGCCAGACAACAAACCGTGTCTGCCCTCCCTGAACGTTTCCTGATGTCATTTATTATTTTGTCTGAGGTTTTTTATATGCATTTCAAAAAAATTGGGGCGACATTGTGTCTGCTTACGCTGAGCTCGATCAATACCGCTTTGGCCGATGGTTATCTTGGCCTTTCCTATGGCACCACCTCACCCGATGAAAGCGGCTTCGAAGACGACAATGGCTTTAAAATTACCGGTGGTGGCAAGCTCAACGATAATTTTGCCGTTGAGGTTTCCTACACTGATCTGGGTGCCTTCGAAATGGACAGGGCTCTGGTTCGCGAAATAGAGTATTTCGTTGGCTATGATCTGGATGGGGTTGATATTGAAATCAGTGGCGTGGAAGTTTCGGGCATGGGCATTGCGCCGGTGAACGAAACCCTTTCCCTGTTTGGCCGTATCGGTATCTTCTTGTGGGATGCAGAGCTGAATGTTGATGTATCAGGGTACGGCTCCGGCAGTGACTCCGATGACGGCAACGATCTTTTCCTCGGTATCGGCGCCATGGTGAACCTGTCTCAAGCCGTGTCACTGAAAGCCGAATTCTCCCGCTACGAAGCCTACGAAGGCGACATCGACTTTATGCATCTCGGCTTTAACGTTTATTTCTGATCACTGTCTTTGTAAACCGCCCTGACCGTGGCCTTGATATCGGCATTGGTATCGGTATTGATATCGGCCATCGTCCGGGCAGCAGCGTGGCTGGCCGCAGGTTGCGGCTCAACCCGGGGCGGGGGTGGCGTAATGGTATCCAGAGGTGTTAACAAATAAACGTAGCCCACCATCAACCACATAATGAGGATCGTGCCGATTAACGAAACATAAGCGTTCTGCTTGGGTGGCTTCATAGGTTAATTGCGTAAAAACGTCATGCTGATGATTGTTTTTTACGCTATCAGTGTACGACCTTGCAGTCATCCTACTTTCGTCTATTTACATTATGCGCATCTGATTCAAGTGGCTGATGCGGATCAAGGCACCGGCTCTGAAGCTGAACCGCAGAAGCGTTGCATCAATTCCGCCTTCATGATTGCGCCGAAATCACTGTGCCAAAGCCACTCATAGTAATCGCGGCCGATCTGGTCCGGTGGGGCGGGTTGTTGCCGCCAATTGGCCCGCATTCGATGATCCCGCAGGTACTTATCCATGGCATCCTGCACCGGATCCAGCTGCCAGCCGTCCGCGGAAAATGCTTCCACATCATCACACAGGGGTTGTGCCGCCACTGGTTGTGCCAACAACATCAGTATTGCCATTGCCGGAAGTGTGCGCATGCTGCCTTCCTCGTACGCTATTGCCGTGCGCTAATCGATTCAGAAGCCTAGATTGTGCGCCCAAAGCGGCAGCCGCTGCAATGGGGTGTTCAGGCCTGCCGGTACAGGCTCCATTCCACTGCCCGGCGGATATAGTAATTCAGCTCCTGATCCGCGGCCTGACGGGATTCAAATGGGCCCTCCTGGGTTTGCTCCCGGGTAAGAAAGTACCAACCGTCTCCGGACCAGAAAATGCGGTCACTTCTGAACCAGGTTTTTTCCTGTTCTCCTGCGCGTACTGCCATGGCACTGCTCCCTGCCGTCGCCTGAATGTTTTTTAACCATAGCAGTGTGAACCAGTTCACATAATAATCAATTTTCATAAGCGGGCGCGCTGATAACCGCCGTTGTTTAGAACCAAACACTTAGCTTTTTTGGCCTGGAAGCTATCTGCATTAGGCAAAAACCGCGCAGTATTCACACCAGAATCAGGATACTATTCCACCACCTTATGCCCCGTGTCGGGCAATACGACATACGAACAACAGACAGGATGAATCGGGATATGAAGCGGCGTCTTAGGGAAATCTTCCGGGGCTGGCACAGGATGGCCGAACCTGCTCCCGTGGATGCCGATCAACTGCCTTTGGAAGAACAACGGCTACAGGACCTTTCGGCGCGCATCCGCTCGGGTATTCTGTTTTATCCCGTGGTGTGGCTATTGATTGGCGGTATCATCGTTATCAAAAGCCCATCCCAGTCCAAACTGGTGATGAGCGCTGCCATCTTTGTGCTGGAAGTGGCGATCACCGCCTTTCGTTTTCATTTGTTACACAAGTGCGCCGGCTACACCCATTTTCATCACACCCGCCAGTTTCGTTATATCGATCTGGGCGTCACCCTGAGCGCCCTTTGCTGGTCAGCCATACTTTTATCGTCACTGATGAATACTCCGTTCAGGGAACATTATTCCCTGATCATTACCGCCACCTTGGCACTGAGTTCCGGTGCGTTGATCAACCTGTCCATTCGCAAACAAACCGTGCGCTGGTATCTGATCGCGCTGTATTCGCCTTCCGTGATCGTGCTCAGCCTGGGGTGGGCCGATCAGCCTCCGGGATTGGGCCTGGTATTCCTGTTTTATTGTCTCGCCATGTATCACCTCACCCGGCTGCCACGGCGGGAGTATGAGCGGGCCGCACTCAGTAACCTGCAACTGCAGGAGCAGGCCCGGCGCCTGACGGAGTTGAGCAACAATGATGCGCTCACCGGATTGCGTAACCGGCGTTATTTTGAAACCACCCTCAAACAGGAATGCAGTCGCGGCCAGAGGCTGAATTACCCGCTGGCGCTGCTGATCATCGACATCGATTTTTTTAAGACCATCAATGACGAATATGGTCATATGGTGGGAGATCACTGTCTGCGCCATGTGGCCAAGGTGATCAGTGAGGAGTTTTTACGGGCTCAGGACACAGTGGCAAGGATCGGCGGCGAGGAGTTTGCCGTGATTTTACCCGGCATGAACCAGAGCGACGCCATGGCCCTGGCGGAAACCCTGCGCCGCTCCGTTTACGACAATCCTTTTACCGTGGAAGGAACACAGCGCACCGTCAGTGTCAGTATTGGCTGCAGTGCTTCGGTGCACCCTCATGAGTACAGCCCGGCATCGTTGATGAAACACGCGGACCAGGCCCTCTATCTGTCAAAAAGCAAGGGCCGCAACCAGGTTTCCTTTATCGAAACCAAGCAATGATTCAATCGGTTGCCGGCTGCCATTGACCACCCCGTTGGCGATAGCCCAACCACGCCCGGTTCACCGCACCGGCCACCTTTTCCCCCTGCAAACGGCGATTGTCATAGGCACTGAAGGGCACGGCAAACTGCAACCCCAGCGCGTCACAGACAGCAGCTCCGGCATCCCAGGGGCCCCGTTCATGGCTTAACACCCATTGCCCGCTGCTCTCGTCCCGACAACTGTAAGGCAGCAGACCGGCGCAAGGGGCCACCTGGAAATGACCGTCATCATTGTGCAGCGCACACCGGCCATGGGCATCCGCCGCCGGTTGCCCCTCGGCCCAACTCCAGAGTGCCGCCCGCAGGCGGCCATCACCGGGGCGTAACTTGTCCAGGCCGAGCAGATTGATTTCACAATCCAACAGGTTCGCCACCACCGGCGCAGTAATCCGGCTGCCGGCATTGCCCACCAGACGGGACAGCAGGGTACGGTCTTCCTGCATACGGAGGAAGGTTTGCTGCACCTGTGGTTGCGACAGCGCAGAATCCACACAGGCCGGTGCCGGCTGCAGCATTGACAGACTCAAGGTAGGATACCCGCTGTCATCGTCGGCCCCGGCAAAGCCACCGAACAGCACCGACGCCAGCTCCGAGCTGCTGCAGCCATCACTGAGGATCAGGATATTTTTGCCCGCCGCACGCAGCAGCGCTTTACTCAAGCCTGCGGGGATAAGCGGGCAGCCCCCGGTGGCCGCCAGAGGTGTGGCCGGTAAGTAGGTGTAGGGGCCGAGCAGATCCAGCAACCGTTGGGCCAGTTCGGCCCGATCCCGGGCCGCGCTGTGATCTTCGATGTACAGCAGCAGCACCGCATCCTGGTTCTTTGGCTGCTGCAACCAGGTCGCGATTTCCTGCAGCCCCTGGGCCAGGGGGCGGTCGAAGGGGCTGCAGCCAATGTGCTGGTCGGTGCCGTGACACAGCAGCAGCTGACCGAAAACCGAGTGCACATCCAACTCGAGGGCACGCACGTCCATCTCCAATTGCGCCGTAATGCTGTGAATCTGATTGGGGTCGTAATAACTTTGCGCTGTGGTGTAAGCGGCGGCATTGTAGGAATTATGGGTGGCGATGAAGGTGACCCGGCGCAGGGGCTGCTCCTGATCCAGCTGACGCTGCAACTGATGGGCCCGGTGCAGCCAACTGGATTGGTAGTGTTCCACTTCCAGATTACAGCCGGTGAGCAGCAGCGCCACGACCACCGGCAGCCAACGCCCCGGGATAGTGAGATGTCGATTCATAACCGATTTTATTCTTGTTATTGATTTTGTACGATCGTACCAGGATATGCCTGTTTGAGGAAAGAATTTTGTCCCTATCCCACACCGCGACTGTTCTTGTCACGGTACAGATCCGCATCCGCCCGCGCCAACAGGTTATCACCGCTGAGATCCTCTTCCACTGTGGTGGCCACGCCCACCGACGTGGTGACCTGGACCCGGTTACCACCGCTGAGCTGAATAGGCTTTGCAACCGTGGGGGCGATTCGGGACAACAAGCTCTGCACTGCATTGTCGCGGGCGTTTTGAATGACGATGGCGAATTCGTCGCCCCCCAGTCGGGCAAAGGTATCGCCTTCCCGCACCAGTTGCTGGATACGCCGGGTCACCTCCACCAGCACTTCATCACCGGCACTGTGGCCATGGGTGTCGTTGACTTCTTTGAAGCCGTTCAAATCCAGGCAGATCAGGGACACCGGCGTGCCTGTCCTGCGGGCACGGGCCAGTTCGGCCTGCAGTGACGCTTCAAAACGGGCCCGATTGGCAATCCCGGTCAGGTGGTCGGTACTGGCCATACGCTCCAGATCCAGGGAACGCTTGCGGGCATCCAGCGCCGTGGTCACCAGGAACGACAGATCGCTCAGGGCCAGGCGCTGTTCGGCGGAGAACTGACGGGGCTGAGCGTCGATGACGGCAATGGTGCCCAGGGCCCGGCCGTCACTGTCACGGATGGGCGCGCCGGCGTAAAAACGCACATGGGGCGGCTGTGCCACCAGAGGATTATGGGCAAACCGGTTATCCTGGCTCAGATCCGGCACCACCAGCGGCTGTTCCGGCCGCATAATGGCGTGGGCACAAAATGCCACCTTGCGATCCAGCTCCGGGATATCCAGGCCCAAGCGTGATTTAAACCACAACCGCTCGGAATCCATCATGGCCACCACCGCAATGGGCGCCGCAAAGGTATGTGATGCCAGGCGCGCCAGGGCGTCAAATTCCGGTTCCGGTGGCGTGTCCAGAATCTCATAGGCCCGCACGGACCGAATTCGCTGTGCTTCATCAACGGGAATGGGGCAGGATACTGTTGACATGGACACCCTCCAAGCAGGTCATTAATTGACCAGTATAGTCGGGGCCGGCAATAAAGCCCGTGCCGGTGTGCCCGGCCTTCACTCCGGCGGCAGGTCTGATGTGGGGCCGGCTTCCAGATGGGCCAGCAATTTCCCCAGCAAGGTAATCAACTGCTCCAACTCCGGTGCTGACAGACCGGCCTGGGCCACACCGGCACTCAGGCCGTCCAGAGTTGCCGCCATGGCCTGTTCAATCACCGTCTTACCCTTTCTGTTCAGGTGCACCAGCTTGCTGCGTTTATCCTGCGGATCCACGGACCGCTGCACCAACCCCCGCCTCTCCAACTGGTACAGCACTTTGGTCTGTCCGCCGGATGACAACAACGTGGAGCGCTGCAGGTCCGTTGGGCTCAACACGTAGGGGCGGGCCGACCGACGCAGGGTGGCCAGCAGTGGTGTGATGATGTTCTACCACCTGGGTGAAGACCTGGTTAAAACCATGCATGAGTGGATGGGGTTGCTGTTTGTGGGTGCCATTGTTTTGCACCTGCTGAATCACTGGGCTCCCTTCAGCCGCTATTTCAAAAGCAAACAGGCCGTTGCCATTGTGATCCTGGTGTTTGCCGTGGCCGGCACCTGGATGGTGAGCAGCAGTGTGGGGGGCGGCAGCGAGCATCCCGCCAAGCAGCTGATGAAACAAGTGCAACAGGCACCGTTAACCCGCGTTGCCGCTCTGCAGGGCGAAAGCGAACAGGATCTGGTGCAACGCCTGCAGGCCGCCGGTGTGCAGGTTGAAAGTGCGCAGCAAACCCTGACCGAGCTTGCCCGCACGAATCAGAAACACCCTACTGAATTACTGAGTTTGGTATTGGGAAATCCTTGACCGACTTTATTCCAGCACCCGGCGGGATTCCTGATAGGCATCGGACCAATATTCGGAATCAATCCGTGAGGACATGACGCCGCGGGAGCTGGAGGCATGGATAAACTGCCCCTGGCCCACATAGATGCCGACGTGGCGCTGTTTGAACCCGGTCTTGAAGATCAGCAGGTCACCGCTGCGCAGCTGATCCAGTGACACCGCTTCACCAATATCCGACAGCTGATCAGTGGAGCGCGGCAGATGCATGCCAAACACATCCCGATAGGTAACGTAAACAAATCCCGAGCAATCAATGCCGCGGCGGCTGAGCCCGCCCATCTGGTGCGGGGTACCGGCCCATACCTCATAGTGGCGCGCCAGCCGTGTTTGGGGGGCGCCCTGATACAGAATCCGTTGCGGCTGCACGCCATAGTGGGCCGGGGGCGCGCTGGAACAGGCTCCCAGCCACAGTACCGCCAACATCAAACTGATTACACTGACGCACGCTTTTGCCATGGATGCACACCGTCCTCACACTCTTTCCCAGTGTAAACCATGATCGCCCATTGCAGACAGCGGCGCCGGCACCCCATCACAGTCTTGACAAATTAGGACAAACGACCTAATCTCTGTTCCCACAATAGGACAAACGTCCTAAGGGCAGACAACCAGGCAGCACCGTATCATGCACACCCGGCAACACATCGTTGAAGCAGCGGATCAACTGTTCTATGAACAGGGCTTCGAGCATACCTCCTTTGCGGACATAGCCGCCGCGGTGGGCATCTCCCGGGGCAATTTTTATTACCATTTCAAAACCAAGGACGACATCCTGGACGCGGTCATTGATCTGCGTCTGGCCAACACCCGGCGCATGCTGGCGCAGTGGGAGCAACAGGGTGATTCAGCCCGGGATCGAATTCGCTGCTTCATTCACATCCTCATTGCCAATCAAGGCAAGATTCTTCTGTATGGCTGCCCGGTGGGCACATTGACCAGCGAGCTGGCCAAACTGGATCACGCCGCCCTGACCAAAGCCGGTGCGGTGTTCACCCTGTTTCGCAACTGGCTGCAGCAACAGTTTCGGGCACTGGGCCGGGAGCAGGATGCCGATCAACTGGCCATGCATGTATTGGCCCGCAGCCAGGGTGTCGCCACCCTGGCCAGCGCCTTTCACGACCAAACTTTTATCCAAAACGAAGTGACGCAGCTTTACCACTGGCTGGATGACCAGCTGCAACCCAACCCAGGCAACAAGGAGGTATAAACCATGTTTATTGTGTTATTGAGATTTTCAGACAACCGGGCCCAGGCCAGT
Organism: Ketobacter sp. GenoA1; assembly: GCF_003671475.1. Taxonomy (NCBI): domain Bacteria; kingdom Pseudomonadati; phylum Pseudomonadota; class Gammaproteobacteria; order Pseudomonadales; family Ketobacteraceae; genus Ketobacter; species Ketobacter sp. GenoA1. The sequence goes on from NZ_RCHM01000046.1 coordinate 190,269, forward strand.
CAGTGGATGGCGGAACACAACGGGTGGCTCAAGCAGGGTTTTATGGACGATGTTTTTCTGCTGGCCGGCAGCCTGCAACCCCAACAGGGTGGCACCATCATCGCCCACAACATCAGCCGCCCTGAACTGGAATCCCGCGTTGCCGATGATCCCTTCGTGGCGGAAAATGTGGTGCGCGCCGAAATCCTGGAGATCACGCCGGCACGGGTCGACGCACGCTTATCCTTTCTGATGGCAGGAGCGGAATCATGAGCCGGACCGTCACCGGCCCCGATGGGAAACCACGTTGCAACTGGTGTGCAGCGGCGCCGGAGTTTTTTGCCTATCACGATCAGGAGTGGGGCTATCCGGTGGCAGACGATCAACGTCTGTTTGAAAAGCTGTGCCTGGAAAGTTTTCAGTCCGGACTCAGTTGGCGCACCATTCTCGCCAAGCGGGAAAACTTCCGCAACGCATTTCACCAGTTCGATTTCAATCGCATTGCCCGGTATACGGAACGTGACGTCAATCGACTGTTGCAGGATGAAGGTATTGTGCGCCATCGCGGCAAGATCGAAGCGGTGATCAACAATGCCAAACGGGCACGGGAGATGGTGCAACAGGAGGGCTCCCTGGCTGCTTATCTGTGGCGCTTCGAACCGGCCGCACAACCTCCGGCCCGGGCCCAAACGGCTTCCACCTCAGTGGAATCCATTGCCTTGTCGAAAGCGCTGAAGAAACAGGGCTGGAAATTTGTCGGCCCCACCACGGTGTACGCCTTTATGCAGGCCATGGGCATGATCAATGATCACGTGGGCGATTGCGTCAGCCGCAAAAAAGTGGATCAGGCCCGCAAACGGTTCCAGCGTCCTGCGTAGCCGGGGTCACTGTACGGCGCCGCCATGCATGCTGTGGATCAGCCCTTGATGCAACGCACGGAGTAGCCGTAATCCATTGGGTCAGGGTAACGCTCCACCTGACCCACAAACGCCATGTACCAGGCGAAGTTTTCACGATCGCGGGTACTGGACCAGTACTTGCCATGGGCATTGAGGTAACCGAAGTTATCGTCGCCCTCACCGTAGCGGCCACCACCGAACTGCAGATTGAAACCGCTGCTGCCGTTGGGAGAGAGTGCCTGTTGGGTAACACGGGTGTCCCGCCGCTCCTGCTGTGCATTGTTATAACCACCGAAATGATCTGCCAGAGTGCGCCAATCCGCATCCGACGGCAAACGCCAGCCATTGCCCAACGCCTGACAGGCCTGCCTGGCCGCTTGCCAGGTATAGAGCCGGCCATAGTCGGTGCAGTTGCGGAACTGATTGTCGTAACACCAGGAATCCTGGACCCGGTAATCCAGATTGGTCTGCATCCAGATCTTGTCCAGCAACCTGATGGTGGCATAGCGTTTACCGTTGGGATCGACCACATACCCAGGGGCCGCCCCTGCGGCGTTTTTGGTGCCACCGCCGTCACCCACTGAATTATCGTGTTGCAGCGATGCCTGCAGGGGTGAGGTAAACAGGAAATCACCATTGGCATGACCCCGAAAATTACCCGTCACCGGGGTGCTGTGCAGAGTACTGCCGGCGGTCTGCATGTAAGCGGCAATCTCCGACACAGTGATATAGCCGTCGGTAGTGGTATCCGCTTCACCGGCCAGCCCCTGCAACAACTGGTACGTAAACAGGCTCATGCCATCGCGACTGGCCGCCGATACCTGCTCGTTGGCACCACCGGCGGTGATGTACTGGCGCGCGGCGGCCTGGGTAATGCGCTGAATATAGTTAAGGGCGTTGGGGCTGAAGGAACTGGCCAGGCTCTTCACCGCAAAGGCGCCACCGAAACAGGAATCAAATATAAACAGTTGATGACGGGCATTGCCCAGTTGATCGGCGCTGTCACGCAGCGTGGACATGGAAACCCAGGAGGTGGCAGAGGCGCTGCGACCATCAAACGGCACAATGTAGCCGCGGTCTTTCCCGCCCACCTTGCGGGTCACCCCGTGTCCGGAAAAGTAAAACAGGAAACGATCATCCTTGCCGATGCGCGGTGCCAGATCATCCACCAGGTAACCGACGATGGCATCCTGGGTGGCCGCCGGGCCCACCAGCTTTTTCACCTGGTAGCCCTGCTGCACCAGATAACGTTCCATGTTGTGGGCATCGTTGGCGGCATTGGGCAACGCCGGCAGCCCCGCCTGCGGATACTCGTTCACCCCCACCACCAGCGCATAACTTCTGGCGAACTCCGCCGCCGCGACTCCGGGCCCACACAACAACAATCCCACCAGTATCCAGCCACGCCAATGCATCATGCTGCTTCCTTTATTCAGTGTTTGGATGGTTACAGTGCCTGCAATTTCTGTTGCAACCGTGCTGCCTGTTGCTGCATTCCTCCCGCCTGCAATCGCGCCAGCAATCGGGTCACACTGGTATCACCGGGCAATTGCTGGTGGCTCTGCAGCAGGGTGTCCACAAAATCCTCGTTGTCCGGTTCAATCTCCACCGCCAGCACCGCATAGGCCAGAGCACGCTCATGCTCCCCTTGCTGCAACGCATCCCAGGCCAGGGCATTGAGCGGGTACGCAGCCATGATCATGGGCAGGTCCGGCATCCGCAACAACTCATGAAATTCGCTGATGGCCCGCTCCCGCTGACCGTTCACATACCACGCAGCAGCCTGTTGCAGACGGGCTTCCACCTCTTGCACACCCATGGCCTGCTGGCTGCTTTTGACCTGAATGCGGCTGGCGACAATGGCGCTGCCGATCACCCCCGCTTGGTGGGCGCCGTCGGCCGTGGCGGAAACAGGATTCACCACAGGCCCGGTCACCGGGGCCGTCGGGAACTCCTCGATGAATAATTCCGGATTGCCCTGATACACCATCAATCCCACCACCACCACACCAAACAATACAAAAAATGTGCCCGGCGCAGCCCGCTTGAGGGCAAATTCATGCTCACCCAATTTGGCCGTGAGTTCAGTATCACCGCCGCCACCCAGCGGCAGACAAAACAAACGATATCCACAGAAGATCGCCAGCGCGCCAACTGCTATAATGGCAAGCCGGAACAGCAACGCATACACCATAAAGACGGGTAGATGATCCACAACAAGCCCCCAATAGCCAGCAGAACACTCAGAAAACAGATTTGGTCAGAAAACAGATTTGGTTAGGAGCACCACCGTAGCAGAGTACCCGGAAGCAGGCAATTGCCGGCTACAACGTCTGTCACTGCGGTTTCCAAGTTTGCATGCCCGATTAAAAAACATACAATGCGACCCACAAAAAATGCACCTAAATGATTCGATCCGGGGCAGGGTTGCACAGCATCAGTTCTGTTTTAACCAATGCAGACAATGTGTTCGCCTTGCGCTTGCTTACCTTACTGTATTTACTTAAAAAGAACTCATTCACCAGCGTCGTTTCCAGGAGCAACCATGCCACAACGAATTAAAGTCAAGAATCCACTGGTCATACTGCACGGTGACGAGATGGCACAGGTATCGTTTGACCGGGTGCTGGAGCAGTTCGTCACCAGCAAGCTGGATATCCAACTGGTGGAAGTGGATCTGTCGGCGGAAAACCGCCTGCGTACCAACGGCAGTGTGGTGAACGACTCCATTGAAGAACTCAAACGCCATGGTGTGGGCATCAAGAACGCCGGTATGACCGTAAACAAAGCCCAGTTGGAGGAGTTTCTGGCGAACATGCCGGAGTTGAGCGGCACCGCGCTGAAGCCACTGGCCACCAAATCCCCCAACGGCGCCATCCGTAAAGGCATCAGCGGCAACATCACCCGCGAGGACATTCCATTCCGTAACCTGAAACGCCTGACACCGGATTGGATCGATCGTGACATTGTAGTGGACACCATGGATACCGGCGGCAATAAGGAAAGCCACAATGAGATTTCCAAATCCACCGGCATCATCAAGGTACTGTTTGTGGGTGCCAGTGGTGATCCCATCGAGCTGCATCGCCGTAAAATCAAAAAAGGCGACCCCTGGCTACTGGCCTCCAACGACAACGAAAAAGTAAAAGCCTGGGCACATAATTTTTTTCAGCGGGCGATTGCAGAAAAGCGTGATGCCTACCTGGGCCTGAAAGACACGGTGATCTCCGGTTACGACGGGGTTATGCGTGAAACCGTGGAAACCATCTACCATGAACAGTACAAAAGTGAATTTGAAAAACTGGGGCTGAAGTATTTCTACGAATTGATCGATGCCCAGGCCGCCCGCATCGTGTCCAACCCGCCTGCACGCGCCATCTGGGGTGTACCGGAAAACACCACCGGCCGCAAACTCTACAAGCTGGTGAAGGAGCTGAAAAAATACGGCATTCCCGATCGTCGTTTCAGTGTTTCCATCTCCCGCATGAGTGCCGGTGGCGGCGATCAGTACGGCAGTTTCAACATGCCGCTGGAAGAAGACGGCATTATCAAAGTGGTACTGGACGGTGAAGAGAAGTACGCCCGCGATGTGAAAAAAGGCGACCCCATCATCTTCATGGCCAACGATCGGGATGCCATCAAGGACTGGGTGGGCCAGGTGTTCCGCGACGCGGCGAAAAACTCCAAGGAAATCTACTTCGGCCTGAAGCGGGAGTACATGGAATACGATGACGTATTCAGTACGGTGATCAAGGAAGTGCGGCAGGAAATCGTCTCCGACAACCTGCAACCGCCATCGTTTATGATCATGCGCCCCTCCTCCCAGTTGAAGAAAATGATCACCGATCCACCCCGCAACGGCCTGTACCCTTCCCTTAACCTGGACGGCGATATCTATTCCGATATCTCGGCCGCATTGGGGGGCAGCCTGGCCACCGCCAGTTCCATCATCGAAAGTATGGACGGCACCATGCTCTACGAAGCACCCCACGGCACGGCCCATGATCTCTACCTGAAGTATCTGGAAACCAATGGTGAAGTGGCACTGTTCAACCCTTCTGCACTGCTGTTTGCGGTGGCTAACGCACTGGAAACCCTGGCCGAACGGGAAGATAACCCGGCCCTGAAGACTTATTCCGATCAACTGAAAGAAGCCTTGATCACCACCGTGGAGCAAGGCTACATCACCGCGGATCTGCAAGGCAAAACCAACAACCCGGAACAGGAAACAGTCGTGGATATGTACGGTTTTCTGGATAACATTGAGAAAAACCTGCTGCAGTTGGGCTAAACCACGCCACTTGTGTGGCATACAACCTGCATCGCTGCTGACATGAACCGATACCCGAACACCTCTTACGTTTGGTACGCCCATGTCAGCAGCACATCCCTCTGCCCCACACCCCATGACCGCCCTGGTGCTCACCGCCGGTGGCGCCCGCGGCGCCTATCAGGCCGGAGTCATGAAGCGCATCAGCGAGATCCCCGCCTTCGTTGACCAGGCCGCACCATTTTCAATCATCACCGGGGCGTCTGCGGGCGCCATCAACGGTGCCGCCATCGCCAGTCAGCACGATAACTTCGGTGTTGCATCCAAGTTGCTGGTGAAACTGTGGGCCAGCCTGGAGGCCAACAACGTCTACCGCAGCGACGCGTTCGCCATGATGAAAAACGCCGCCAGCCTGGCATTGGATTTTGGCCTGGGTGGACTGGTGGGCGCAGGGCGGGTTAAATCCCTGGTGGATTCCTCCCCGCTGTACGCGTTTCTCAACCAGAACCTGAAACTGGACGGCATCCGCCGTGCAGTAAAAGAAGGCGGGCTGTATGCATTGGGAATTACCGCCACCGGCTATCACACCGGCCGGGCCTTCACCTTCGTGGAAGGCAAGCCGGGCCACCCCCTGTGGAGCAAGAGCCGCCGGGTGGCACTGCCGGCGGAGATCACCTTGCCCCATGTACTGGCCTCCGCCGCCATCCCCATTGTGTTCCCGCCGGTAGAGCTGCCGGCCGGCGCCGCGTCCGCATTCTTTGGTGACGGCGCCATGCGCCTGGTAACCCCCCTGAGCCCTGCCATTCGTCTGGGGGCGGACCGGCTGCTGGCGGTGGGTGTGCGTTGCCAGGAATCCGCCAACAGCCTGTTGCGCTCAGAATGGTCACAGGACGCGGATTTCGCCCCCAACCTTAAACGGCCACCGCTGTCCCAGATCTGCGGTACCTTGATGAATGCCATCTTCCTGGATCATTTGGATTCCGACCTCGATCACCTGAAGCGCATGAATTCGTTTGTGGCCGAACACGAAAAGCTCGCATCCCTGGTGGACCTGGTGGCGGAATCGGACTCAGATCATGAACCCATGCGCATCGTAACCCCGCTGGTGATCTCGCCCTCCGCCGACATCGCCATCATCGCCAAAACCCTGCAACACCGCATGCCCAAAACCATCCGCTACGTGATGGATGGCCTCGGCACCCCGGACGCCCAAAGCGCCGACCTCACCAGTTTTCTGTTGTTCGATTCCGAATTCACCCGGGAACTGATACAACTGGGCTATCGGGATGCAGCACAGCGCATTGATGAGATCGAAGCCTTTCTGCGGGATCCGGATTACACCGCTGCACCAACCCTTACAGAGGTGGCAACCGAGTAGAATACCGGGGCCTGCCGCATCCTCTCCATGGCATAGTACTTGCTCTGCTGGAGTGAAGATGTTATGAAATTTCCATGGCCCCCGAATGCAGTTTATCAGGTGCCCCGATGGGAATTCATATAGACATTGGTTTACAACCGTCATGTCTGAACAAGGGAGTATCGAAACTGCATGCCTCGCCTGATTGTTGGTTATGTGCGGGTGGTCGACGCCATTAATCGCCGCATTGGCCGCCTGATGATGTACAGCATTTTCATTATGGTGGGCATCCTGTTGTGGTCATCCATTTCCAAAACCTTCTTTCTGCCCTCCCTGTGGACGCTGGAAGCCGCCCAGTTCGCCATGGTGGCCTATTACGTTCTGGGCGGCGCCTATTCCATTCAGCTGAATGCCAACGTGCGCATGGACCTGTTCTATGGCCAGTGGTCACCCCGCACCAAAGCCTGGTTCGATGCCTGCACCATTTTCTTTTTGATTTTTTTTCTGGGGGTGTTGCTCTACGGCGGTTTCGAAAGCACGCAGTATTCTTGGGAATACAACCAGCGCAGCCGCACCGCCTGGCGCCCTTACCTGTGGCCTATCAAGGCGGTCATGTGTTTGGGTTTTATCATGATGATCCTGCAGGCGCTGTCGGAATTCTTTAAAGACTTGGCCCGCATTCGCGGTCAGGAGATCTGATGTCCCACAGCATGATTGCCACCACCATGTTTGCCCTGATGATGTTGCTGATGATAACCGGGCAGCGGGTGTTTGCCGCCATCGGTGCCGTGGCGGCGGTAGCGGCCCTGGCCCTATGGGGCACCGGCGGCGCGGACATACCGTTTACCGCTGCAATGAAACTGATGAACTGGTACCCGCTGCTGACCCTGCCCATGTTTATTTTTATGGGTTACATCCTGTCGGAATCCCGAATCGCCGATGACCTCTACAAAATGTTCCATGTCTGGATGGGGCCGGTGCACGGCGGCCTGGCCATCGGCACCATCGGCCTGATGGTGTTGGTGTCGGCCATGAATGGACTGTCGGTGGCGGGCATGGCCATCGGTGCCACCATTGCCCTGCCGGAGCTGCTGCGCCGCGGCTACGATAAAAAAATGGTCACCGGTGTGGTCCAGGCCGGTTCCTCCCTGGGCATTCTGGTACCGCCCTCCGTGGTACTGGTCCTGTACGCCATGATTGCCCGCCAACCGGTGGGGCAACTGTGGCTGGCGGGGGTGGTTCCCGGCCTGATCATGGCCGCACTGTTTATTATGTACATCGCCGTCCGCTGCCGGCTGCAACCACAACTGGGGCCGGTCTTGGCGAAAGAGGAACGCCAGGTGAGCAGAGCAGAAAAATTACGTCTGCTGCGTGCCGGACTGCTGCCCCTGATCATTTTCGCGGTCATGATGGTGCCCTTTGTTAACGGCTGGACCAGCCTGGTGGAAAGCTCCGCATTGGGCGCCATGGCCGCCATGGTGGCGGCGGTGGTCAAAGGCCGTATGAACAAAACCGTGTTTGAAAACTCCCTGCGCAATACCCTGGGCATCTCCTGTATGTTTATGTGGATCATTCTGGCGGCACTGGGGTTTGGCGCGGTGTTTGATGGCCTGGGCGCCGTAAAAGCCATTGAGAACCTGTTCACCGATCAGTTGGGGCTAAGCCCCTGGATGATTCTGATATTGATGCAATTGTCTTTTCTGCTGATGGGTACCTTTCTGGATGACACCGCCATGCTGGTGATCGTGGCCCCGCTGTATGTACCGCTGGTGCAGGCGCTGGGCTTCGATCTGATCTGGTACGGCGTGCTGTATACCGTTACCACCCAGATAGCCTATATGACGCCCCCATTCGGCTATAACCTGTTTCTGATGCGGGCCATGGCGCCGCCGGAAATCAGTCTGCGTGATATCTACAGTTCCATACTGCCGTTTGTGCTGGTGATGGTACTGGCACTGGCCTTGATCATGATCTTTCCGCAACTGGCGCTCTGGTTGCCGGGCTATGTGTATAACCAATAAAGAATCCTGATAACAGCAGTACCGTTTTCATGTGTTGAACCGAACCATACATTACGTATAAGAGGAAAAACCAATGAAAGACCGCCGTACCTTTATCAAATCCGCCGCGCTTCTGGCCGGCACCGCCGCCACCCTGACCCCACCACGACTGTACGCAGCCAAACCCAAGATCACCTGGCGCATGCAGACCTACGCCGGGCCGGCCCTGGCCGAGCACGTGATCAAACCGGCCATTGAAAGCTTCAACAAAATTGCCGGTGATGAGATGCAGATCGAATTATATTTTGCCGATCAACTGGTACCCACCGGAGAGCTGTTTCGTGCCCTGCAGAAAGGCACCCTGGACGCAGTGCAATCCGATGATGATTCCATGGCATCACCCACCGAAGTCACGGTGTTTGGTGGCTACTTCCCCTTTGCCAGCCGCTACTCACTGGATGTACCGGTGCTGTTCAACCAGTACGGACTGAAAGAAATCTGGGAAGAAGAATACGCCAAAGTGGGGGTTAAACACCTCTCTGCCGGTGCCTGGGACCCGTGTCATTTCGCCACCAAAAAACCCGTCAACAGCTTAAAGGATCTGAAAGGTCTGCGGGTATTTACCTTCCCCACGGCGGGCCGCTTTATGGCGCAATTCGGTGTGGTACCGGTCTCCATTCCCTGGGAGGATGTGGAAGTGGCGGTGCAGACCGGCGAGCTGGATGGCATCGCCTGGTCCGGCATCACTGAAGATTACACCGTGGGCTGGGCCAACGTGACGGATTACTTCCTTACCAATAACATTTCCGGCGCCTGGATCGGCTCGTTCTTTGCCAATATGGACCGTTACAATGAATTGCCGGACAAACTGAAAGAACTGCTGAAAATCACCATGGACAGCTCCCACTATTATCGCCAATGGTGGTACTGGGGTGGCGAGGCCAAGCTGCGGGTGAACGGCACCAAAATGAAACTCACCAGCATTCCCGACAAGGAATGGGATCAGGTGGAAGCGGCGGCCCATTCCTTCTGGGATGAGATTGCCAAGGAATCCCCCACCAAAGCCAAGGTGGTGAAGATCTTCAAACAATACAACGCAGACATGGCCAAAGCCGGCCGGCCCTATCGTTATTCCTGAACCTGAAAGTCACTGCAACCACAGTGGCCCGGCTGCGGCGGGCCACTGTCACACCGTTTTATGGGGTATCCATCATTATTACTGATTGATATTAACATCGGGCCTATCAGCATTTTTTGTCAATCAACAAAAGCGGCCTTTCCAAATTGCGATGCAGTGCCCCAACCCTTCTGGTTTTCTGACCTACACTTAGCTTTCAGGCACTGAAACACAGCCTTGAGATAACTCGACATGGAAGTAAATCACGACCTGCAGCAGGTTCGTAATCAAATATGCAACTGGGTGCTGATCACCGTATCCATCTGCGGCATTCCCGCCCTGATCGGCAGTTTACTGCGTTCTTATACCATTGGTCTGCAATGGGTTATGGGAATTCAGGTTGTGGCGCTCACACTGGTGGTTTCCTTTGTCTTTTTCAACCGCGTCATTCCCTATCCGCTACGGGCTGGGTATGTGGTTTTTTTGTTTACCTTTATCGGCTTAACCGGCATGGCCAAATTCGGCATCGCGGCGGCAGCCATTCCCATGGCCATTGTGTCGCCGGTGCTTGCCACTATTCTGTTCGGCTTCCGTTCGGGGCTGGTCTGTGCCGCAATCACGTTAATCGCCATGAGCGGCATTGCCGTGGGCGTGATCAACGGCAACCTGGCCAACGATTTTGATCTTACTGCTTACGCCGGCCTGGTTCCCACCTGGACCGCTTTTCTGTTAGTGGTCGTAATGTCCATCGCAGCACCGATCACCGCCATCATCATGCTCGAGCGCCACCTGAGCAAGGCGCTGTCGCTGTCACACAGAAGTCAGGAAGAACTGGAACAATTGGTAAAAGAGCGCACCCGGGCCCTGGAACAGGCCAAACAGGAGGCGGAGCATCTTGCACGAACCGACGTATTGACCGGCTTAAACAATCGACGTGCCTTTTATGAGTACGCCACCCTGCTGGATATTCAGGCCCGCCGTCAAAACCAATCCTATGTCATTCTCATGCTGGACGTTGACCACTTCAAGGCCATCAACGACAACCTGGGGCACGATAGCGGTGACCTGGTACTGCGCATGCTGGGCGAAATCCTCATGGACACCTTTCGCTCCAGTGACATTGTTGGCCGCCTGGGTGGAGAAGAATTCGCTGTGATATTACCAAAAACCAGCATGCGGACCGCGTTGCTGTTGGCCAACAAACTGAGAATCAGAATTGATCAAGCAAAGGTGCATGCCCCCAAAGGCATGATTCATGTCACCGTCAGTATCGGCATTGCCCATATGGATCGCGCTACCGTCACCCTGGAGCAGGTTATTGCCAATGCCGACAGCGCGCTGTATCAGGCCAAGCAAAATGGAAGAAACCGCGTAGAGCGCTTTCATTCTGAAGCCATCACTCTTTTTCACAGCGGTTCGCCTCCCTAAGCACCCAATTTTCGGAGTCTCCTGGGGCTGGCGCGGATCACCTGTTTGAAAGTTGCACAATTCCAGCTATACCTAATGGATGAGGTCCACCATGTACTTCCTGGGAGGCTAAGCTGGGTAGCCACCGGTTACACGGCCTGATTCAATGAAAGATATTCCCTTGGGCTCACTGCTGATCGGAAGTGTTTTAGGCTTTTCTGCGACTCTGGCAGAGGCGCGCACTCTCCCTGAAGACCTACTCAACCTCTCCCTGGAAGAGCTAACACAGATTAAAATTTCCGGGCCCTCCCGCACCCTGCAAACCCTCAGTGATGTGCCTGCATCGGTTACGGTATTTCAGCGCCGGGAACTGCGGAGTATGGGTATTGACTTCCTTTATGAGCTGCTCAGCTTTGTACCAGGACTTCAAACCAGCCGTGACAACAATTATGGCGCAGCGTACTTTTATTCCGCTCGCGGCAGCAGCACCGCCCAGGAAACCACCTCGATATTACTCTTGATCGATGGGGTACCACGCCAGGAAGTCCGCAGCACCAGTGCGATCTCCGGCCTGCTGCCCCTGGATCGCATCGAAAGGATAGAAATCATCCGCGGCCCGGGCTCCGCTCTGTATGGTTCCGGTGCCTTCCTTGGCATCATCAACATCATTTCCGTGAAAGGCAATAACCTGATAAAAATCCAGCCCGGCGAGCCGGATCGACAGCAACTGGAAGGCCAACTGAACGTCGGCTCAGGCAACTGGGAGCTGGATGCTTTCCTCTATGACTACCGGGATCAGGGCGAAGCCTTCCAATTGAACGACCGACTTGGCGACGAACTAAAACCAACTACAGACCCGCAACAGGCCAGTAACGCCGTAATTAACCTTCGCTACCGGGACACACAGCTGACCTGGGAGCATTTTCGTTACTCATCACAGCAATTCTACAGTATTGGCGCCATCAGCAATCCGGTAAACGAAAGCGAAAACAGCTACGATCACATCAGCCTCAGGCAGAACCTCGACTTTGGTGCCCTGCAAACCACCCTTCAGGTCAGTTACACTGCCAGCGAAACCACGTTTGTCTCTCAGGGCACAGAATACGGAGAGCTGGCGGCCATCAGCAATCCCAGCAGCAATGCGCCTTTAGTGGCCGACGTGCTGTATGAATCCCACGACCTTCTTCTGCAATGGCTGAATGACTGGCATATCAATACCGACAATACGCTGCAGTTCGGCCTGGAAAAAAAGCATGAAGAAATCACCACCGCCCGCCTGAATTCCAACTACGATACCGTCATGCTGGCCAACATGGAGTTCCCCGTAGACTACAGCGCGAGCCGGGACATCCGCACCAACGTACTGGAAACCGGCGGCCGCAACATTTACGGAGTTTATGCCCAGCTACAACATCGATTCGACAATAGCACCAGCTTCACCCTGGGCTCGCGCTACGATGATTACACGGATTTTGACGGACAATTCAGCCTGCGCCTGGCCATGATTAAAGAGTTGCAAAATGAGCACTACCTTAAGCTGTTCTACGGCGAGGCCTTTCGCGCACCTGGGTTCAATCAGCTCAATATCAAGGAGTCTGTCACCGTGGCACGCAACCCTGATCTGGAGGCAGAAACCATACGTTCCACGGAACTGGTCTGGCTCAAACAAACCACCGACTATACTGTATCAACCAGTGTTTTCTACAATATCCTTGAAAATCAGATCACAACACGCGCCACCACCGACGGCAAAAGCAGTGCTGTCAACGAAGATGCCGAGTACAGCAGTGGCATTGAGCTGGAGGGTTCCGTGCAACTCAGCCCGCAATGGTTAATACGGGCTGGTTATACCCGATTCTTCACGTTACCGGACCGGGCGGATCGTGAATCCGACCAACTGGCATCCATCATTGCCCACTATCAGCGAGCGGATTGGTGGTTCAATTTGGCAGGCTACTACAACAGCGATCGGGATATGGCACGAGAAGAACTGGGCCCCGTCGATGCGTTCACCGTGCTCAATGCGAAACTGGGGTTTCTGCTCAGCAACGACATCACCACCACCTTACAGGTCAAGAATCTACTGGCAGAAGACGCAGCATCAGTACCCCAGAATATCAACATCACTACCCCCATTCCCTATCGCGGCAGAGAGTTGAGCATCGGCTTGGAAATACAACTCTAGCGATTTAGTCGTGACTATAGTGTTTTTGGCTCATCAAACAGATTCATCAGTCCTGTCTTGCGTTTCGGCGATGGTGCCTGCATGGAATTTCGCACATTGGACACTTATACGTTAGAATTCATCCAATATGACCGTTTACAGCAGAACAAGAACCGTGACCTACCCATTTGTACTTACCAGCCTGATTCTAGGCTTGCTTGTGGCAGCCATTTCCTCCGCCCAGGCCAGCGAAACCGACCCGGCAGCCCCTATCAAACTGGGGGCAGTGAAGGCCGCCATCGTCGAACTGGAAAGCGGTAAAACCCTGTATTCCAAGCATTCCGACTGGGTGACCCCCATTGCGTCCATCACCAAGCTGATGACCGCTTTGGTGGTGATGCAAAGCGGACAGGATCTGGATGAATGGATTGAGATACCCAAACCCGACCGGGAGACCCGTAAAAACGCCTATTCCCGCATTCGCATCGGCTCCCAGTTGCAGCGGGGCAACGTGTTACGGCTGGCATTGATGTCCTCTGAGAATCTGGCGGCCTACACTCTGGCGGCCCGCTATCCCGGCGGCGTGGACGCTTTCGTGGGGCAAATGAATAAAACCGCCGCCAGCCTGGGCATGTCCAACACCCATTTCGTGGATGCCAGCGGGCTGTCATCGGGCAATGTTTCCACCGCCGAAGACCTGGTCAAGCTGATTGCGGCGGTGTCCCACTACGACAAGATACGGGAATATTCCACCACCCCCCGCTATACCGCCCATTTTCGCAAGCCCCGCTATGCATTGGGCTACGGCAATACCAACCGGCTGGTACACCGCAACAGCTGGGACATTGAGTTGAGCAAAACCGGTTACATAACAGAAGCCGGGCGCTGCCTGGTGCTGCTGAGCAAACTGGAGGGCCGTGATGTGGCCATGGTGTTTCTGGATGCCTTTGGCAAGCAAACCCCGCTGGGGGACGCCGGCCGGGTAAAACGCTGGATCAGTACCGGTGACAGTGGCCGCATTGCCGGCGCGGCGTTGCGCTACGAGCAGAGCAAATCAAAGGAATACCCCTACCTGAAAGACAACCTGTAAAACCCTACGGCCGGGCTGCGACTCAGACACTGATCACCTGGGGTTGTTGCAGCTCGGCGATCAGGGTTGCCAGCTGCTTGTCGGTCACCTTGAGATCCCCACCGGCGACCTGGGCTCGCACCCCTTGCTCCAGGTGATCCAGCCCGGCGTAGGTTGTACACCGGCCCCGCATAAAATCCCGGGCGAAATCTGCGTCCTTTCCCTGTTCAGAAAAATACTGTTTCACCAACACCAAAGCCGAGCTGTAAGGGAATTTACGTTCACTGCTCCACACCGAATTCAACACTCCGGTGGAAGTACCGTCCACCTGCTCCCGGGTTACCATGGTGACAAAATCGGGCTTTCCCAATGCGCCCTGCTTGTTCTCTTCAAAATTCCAGAAATGAAAGCCCGGCGCGCGGTGTGTAACGCGGCCATCGTAGGCAAAATATTGCGCTTGTGTATGAATCGAATCCGCCACGCTTGGCAGATGTAATTTACAACGCACCAAATTCACGCCCCGGCGAATGGACACCCGGTAGCGCACCCGCAATGTGCTTTGCAAAATGGTTTCCGCATCCACCGGTGCCCGGTGAAACAGACAATGCAAGCCATAGTATTCCTTGTAGCGCTCTTCTTCTGAATCATTCATGTAGTAACCAAAGCCCGGCAGGAACCTGCCGAGCTGAAACTCATCCACAAAGCGCTGCACCTCATCGGCGTTCAGCTTCAGCTTGGCACCAAACTCATAGATATCCACCCCATCATAAAAATCCCTGATATCGAACTCCTGGATGATGCGCACCATATCCGGGATTAATTGTCGATTGGCATTAATGTGCGCAACGATCGTTTGCAGGGTTTTGCTCTGGCTTTCATTGTGCCCGGAAAAGCTGGCCCAGTTGGTCAGCGTCTGTCCGGTTGGTCCGAACCCCACCCGCACACACCAGGGTTGGCCACCGATGTTTTTCTCAAGTATGCCTGCCATCCATTTATCCACATCATCCTCTGCACCAGCGTACTCGCGGCAGGTCAGCCCGTGCAACTGAGTCAGATAAGATTTGAGATCCACCAGCTTGGTATCTTTATGCTGTGCGAACTGCGCCAGCATGCCGAGATAGTTGTTTTTCATATTCAGTAACAGCGCCGCTTTGGCGGGAAGGACGCTCAGTTTTCTGACATCAGATGACACCGGCATGTAGGTTCCTTTTTTCTGGGATTTGTCTTATTGGAATTTGCCTGACGCGACTGCCCGATAAAATTAAACCCCATTTGATTATCAAATGACAAACAATTTGAACCCAAGCCCGCCTCAAGCGTACAAAAAGCCGTCACGGGAGCTGGCTCAATCCAGGCTCAAGTGCGATATTTCGAGCAGAGCGCTGGAAAAGAGAGGTGATCATCATGACAAAAAATAAAACGACCGGAGCACTCATCCCAGGCCATGGAATAGCCTATAGCTTGAAGGAAGTTAACGAGCTGGTACGAACCATTTTTCATGGCATGAACGTTATGGTGGAAAATGTATTGCGCCAGGGCAAGTGGTTACTGCTGGTGGCGTTTATGCTGTTCACTGTCCCCTATGTACTGGAGGAGAACCGGCTGGAGAGAATCACCGCAGTTATTGAAAACCTGGTCAACACGTTTTATGAGAACCAGCGGCTGATGGTTAAGGAAGAAGCAAAGGCGCAGAAAGACATCAAGCAGATTACACGCCATATGGATCTTGAGCGCCTCCTTTCCCTGCAGTACAACAGGATCATTGAACTGCAGACCCAGATGGCGCTGCTGGCCCGGCACGGCATTGAGGAGAAACCTGCGGCGGAAACAAACCTGCAACCCGCCACCTCGGTGGAGCCGGATTATTGCGCCGACCCCGGCCGGCGCCACTATGCCTTTACCGACGGCTGCGACTACGGCATGTAACGCACCCGGGGCCGCCCCGGTACGCACTTCAGATCAGTGGAACAAACCGGGCCGGGGGCTGGCCACGGGGTGCGGGTCCAGCAAATCACGGTACATGCGATAGGTGATGGAAGAGGCAATGATGATGTTGGCCTGGGTCTGAAAATCGGTGATCAGATCCAGTGATTTTCTGAACTCCCACAGATCGGCTTTTTGTTGGCTGCTGCCGCGCAAATAATGGGTCGCCCGCCCGCCTAATTGCAAATGCTGATCCAGCACTCTGGCAATGCCCGGACCGGCGTAAATCACGGTTTCTTCCAGCATGTACAGGATCCCCAACAGCGCGGCGGAGTACACCTTCTCCACCCGATCCATGTATTGAATCAACTCCCGGGCTTGTGCGGGCAGGCTGTCACAGCGCACCCCCAACAGGCTTTCCAGCTCGTCGATATCCTGCTGCAACTGCGCCGATTTTTGGCGCCGGCTGGTGACGTATTTGTCCACGTCAAATGACTTGTGCTCATGACTGAGAATATCACTGACATGGAAGGTGCCCCCCTGGGCATGGAACAGGGATTCCAGATGCTGGCGCAGCTTCAGGTGGGCAAACAACAGCTCTGCGTACTGTTCTTTACTGACCCCCCCAAGCCAGAAGGCGTGATAGGAATGGGTACGCAGAATCTCTTTACGGCAATCTCGCGATACGTTGCGCAGGCCAACGGATATTCTGGGGGGCCGAGACGTCCGCTGTGCCTTCGCCTGGTCAAAATCAATCACTTCTGCGGTCATGCCACCACCTCGAAATACGGAATCAGTCCTCTGAGATAGTACTATCAAACGCCAGATCAAAAAACAAACAGTAAAAGGTGTCTAATTTGTTTCCGGGCTAGCCGATTTAGGCACGCACCAGGCCGCCCTTCTTATGATTGACTCTACTCACCACAGGGGGCCAGTTGAATGGTTACTCCCACCGGCGGCACCTGCAATGGCAAAAACCGGTGGTCTGCGCAGTGCAGTAACCGGATTTGCCCGGATTCAAGCGGCAGGTCAAAGACAAAGCGCGCCGTTGCCGGGCGGCCGTCTTCCAGCAGCGACAGAATCGCCACTGTCATGCCGTCGAATTCAAAAGTTTGCCCCACCGTAAAGGCCTCCTCCCGGCTGCGCATAAAGTAGGCTGCCGGTTCCAGCAGGAATCCCCCCTCAGGGCTCAACAGGAAAGAGTTCTCCCCGTCACGCTGCAAGCTCATCAGCCGGTCACCACTGGCCAACGGGTAAAATGCCCGTGGGTTCGGCAGCCCCTGATAGGCACGGGCCAGGGGATAGAAGATGGCATAAAACACGGAATTGGGATTAATCAGCACCACCGCACGTTCAGTATCCGCCGCAGTGACGGGCAGCTGCCGGGCCGGTTGCGCCACGTTGTCCCGGTCATGCTGGCGATACAGCACACTGACCGTGGGCAGGGTCGCCAGGCTCAGTAAGGTGAAGATCAGCACCGGCCACAACAGAATACCGGCCATAGGCCGCTGGCCACGCTGACCCATCGACGTGCCGACCCACTGCAAAATCAGACCCGCCACCAATGGCGTCATGCCCAAACTGACGAACGCCAACGTGCGCGGGCCACCGGGCCCGGCGGCAATCGGCAGCATGCACAGGGCACTGCCCAGCAACAAAAAACGCTGCGCCGGCCGTTGCAGGGAATCCCACAGCAGGTACAAAAACCCTCCACAACAGGCCAACGCCACCCACCAACCCGGTTGGCCCAGTTTGGCCGACCCCAGCAGGCCGGCGGGCACATGCAGGATGCTGTTGAAGACAATGGTCGGTACCGCCTCCAGCAACGCCACCCCATACTGACCCGGCGCCCGCACCGGATCGCTGTAGTATTCCGACGCCGCCACCCCATGGTTCCAATAGACATAGACACTGGCCCACAGCATCATCACCAAACCATAAGGGGCCAGGCGCAACACCCGGCGCAGTAGCGTTCCGCGATCCAGGGTAAAGGTCCAGGCAAACAGCCAGGCTCCGGCGCTCAACCCGTATTCCGATGCCAATAATGCCAATGCAAAGGCCAGCAAAGCACCCACCCGATACCCTGTCGCGAAGCCGGCGGGCTGCCTGCTTTTAACATGCAACAGCAACGCCGCCACACCCAGCGCCGTGGCCATCAGGGTATTACGGCTGGCCAGCCAGGCAATGGTCTGACCGTGGTTGGCGGAAACCGCAAACAGCACAAACGCCAACATACCCACCCGCGTATCGCCACTGAGGCTGACAAGAAAGCGGTAGGCCGCCCAAAAAAACAACAGCACCCAGATCAGTTGATGCAGGTGCATTAACAACGGTTGCTGGGGCCAAAGGGAGAAATCCAGCCAATGACTGAGTTCCGCCAGCGGCCGCCACATTTGAAAATGGAACTGAGAACTGGTCCACCAGGGCATCAGCCCCTGTTCAACCAGATAACGGTTGGTGTCCGCTTGACCATCGGACACCGAGAACATGCCAAACAGAGAAGCATCATGAATATCCGGCAGCAGCGACGGCGCCAATACCCGAATCGCCAGGTAATAATCATCGGCCATCAAACCGGTCCACAACGTCGACAACGCCAGACCGGCCAGTACCATAAAAAATACGCGATTTTCGACGCTCTGTATTACCCGCCGGATACAGACGGCTTTCCTGGTCAACACTTGGTTCCTTGAAACTGACTACATTACTACGGGTTGCAGGGTAACCGCCCCGGTTTCAAAGGAAGCATACACGGCATCCATTTCACGGTGCCAGTAAAAATGCCCCGAAAGCCTGATGGCTGGCAAAAACTGCAGGCCCCTCAGCGGCCGGCTTGGTCTCAGAACCGGCCACCCAATAGGTGGTACCATCGGTATCCATCTTCAGGGGATAGAATCCATGTTCATTCACCTGATAAACCCCGCCTTCGAAATCCACCATGTAGCGCAGGCGCCCGATCACGTTTTCCCGCAGCAATTGCCCATCACCATCCCACTGGGAAAGCAATAGATTGTCCACCATCCTGGCCACCCCGACAGGAATCACACCGGGGGTATAAACCAGCACGCTCTGCTTGTTCTGTAATGCGCTGATCACCCCGTTGTTTACTTCAATTTGCAGACTCGCCAGTTGGCCGGAGTCGGCACCAAAGCGATCCAGGCTGATTTCCCGTTGCCATTGAGATACGCCGCTATAGGAGATCAGTTGCAGGTCTGCCACGTTTTTGCCGAAAAAAACATCCGAGCGCTTGCGCTGGGTCAACACCAGATAACCGGCCTCACCATAGGGTAATAACCGCAGCGCGCTGCCATTGCCATCCGGCTCTGTCACCGGCAGATCAAGGCTCGCCTGTAATTGGCCGCTGGTAGAAAACTGCAACAGGCTGAAGGACTTTGCGCCGTCCTGCGCTGTCTCCCGCAGGCCAACCACCACCTGCGCCTGGGCACTGATCATGGCCGCCAAAGATCGGCTTTCCAGCGCCGGTAAGGCCTCCGTATTGCCCCACAGACTGGCACCCGCTGCATCGTAAGCGGCCAACTCCAACGCCTGCTCCGAAAGCACCGCCGTCACCAGGGTGCCATCATCCTGCAAGGTGGCCCGCAGGTCAGGATAGCCGGCGCTATTGAACGTCAGCGTCTGTGGCACCTGCCATACCACACTGCCGTCGGCGGTTGCGCACAGCAAAACAGTCTTCTGATCTTTGCGCCCTACCCAACACGTCCGCTCACTTGAGTGTGCCACCAGGGTCAGTTGCTGATAGCCAAAATCGCGCCAGGTATATTCACTGAGCAGTGCCCCACTGGAGTCCAGGTGATAAAAACTGCCGTTGAATCCAATCAACAACAATTCGTCATTGGCTAACGCCAACAATCGCTTGCTGGTGTTGATGGCCATCTCCGGGCCAGCGCCGGGGGCTGGCAAATCCGGATCGGCATAGGTGGTGGAAAGCAACGTCTGCCCCTGTGGATCGACGCTCCAGATCCCGATACGGCGCTGGCGCTGCTCATCGTAACTGCGGTAGGCGTAAACGGCATTACCACCGGGCAGATAGCTAAGGCCCAGGGAGGTGGAGGTAAACACATAAGGGTTGTCTTCACCGGTGAGCAACCACTGGGGAGACTGCAATGGTACGTTGTTAAGGTCAGCGTTATTGTCACAGCCGCTCAACAGCAGCACGAGGGGAATCAAACCTGCCAGTAACTTCATGGTGCATCCTCCTTGATACAGCAATATTTTTTGTTATGGGATGAAGTGTTGGCTGAGTATACGAGCCGGGGCTGAACCGAACTAGGATTTTCCGGCCAGGCAGCGCGCTGAACTGATTAAAGCGAATGCATCAGTTCCACATGCTCAGCGGTTGGTCCATAGCTGCCATAGGTATTCTGAAAGCCGTTTTGATCGATAAATGGCAACAATGTTTTCCAATTGAAATCAGGTCTCTGGTCAAGGCAAGTCAGCAAGAAATTCTTGTGCAAGGGCATATCCGGATGATAAACAGAATCGCTACACATCGCGTATTGCAATAGCTCCACATCCAATTCTGTGCAACGCAGGCTGCCTTGAAAAGGATTGGTCCTATTCGCTTCGTTGTGGTTATTAATCAGGATAACCGGTGTTGATTTGCTCATGGGGCCGTTGCCGTGTCGAGTTTGATAACAACGGCTCAGGTAATAGATGTCTACCGGGTCCGTCAGGGTCAGTTCCAATCGTGACAGCAGCAGAAAAGCATTGGCCGTTGTAGTATTACTGGGTGTCACATTGGGAAACAGACCATGTGTCTGATCCAACATAATTCCCTGGCTGCCCTCAAAAACAAGCGCTTGGAATTTCTCCGCACATTCCCGCAAGTGAGAAACTGTCATCAACATAAAAGCGGCTCTGCAGACATCAATGAACTGGGCATCATCGATACCCTCCAGCTCCGACTCAAACGCCTGCAGCATAGCGGCATCAGAAGTGAGCAGATCCCTATAATAATCAGAAATGGCGCGCAGCTTATGCGCCATAATCCAGTGAAACGCTAGATCCTTGGTATGCAGACACACCCCGGCTGCCTCTCGCATTAAGGTTGCACCAAAGCCCACACCACAGGAGCCATGTTGTTTTACTCGCTCCGTGACCCGGTTGTACGCTACGTCGTAGGGTGTGGTGACTGCCACCAGAGGATGGACAAATACTCGCGGAGCAAGGTGTTGAAGGTGAGCTGCCTCCGCCAGCATTGCAGGCGGAAACAGAGTGCAAAACTCACTATAATAGGTTGGAGCGCCACGTAACGTACCGGCACCAAAGTTACTGAACGTGTGACACCGCTCACCGACCTGTACGGTGTGCCCAACCTGATGCCCACCTGAGAAACGAACCACCAGGGAATCCACCCGGTTGCGCGACACCAGATAGTCAACACAGAGACCTTTACCGGAATCACCAAACCCCAGATCTACGACAATATTTACCTTCATGGGCTACAGCATATCCTCCACTTCAATCCTGTCTTCCCATCGAGTATCAGAAGTTGGTTGATGGCGATCAATGACGATATTGGCGATACGACTGGCCAACTGTTTGTAATCATCCACCTGAATAAATTGCTGGCCCAGAAGATCACGCCAATTACCTTGCCGCTCCGCAGTTGCAGCGTAGGCAGTATGCAAGATGTGCATATGATGTACGTGGTAACGCTGTTGCGCTTCATGAAGTATTTCCTGAGCACTGACCGTGACTGAGCCCGTGGCTGGAGTCAGGCGCGAGATAATCTCAGCCGGAATCGTTTCCAAACAAGGCTCATCGCCAATGGTAAACAGGAACCCTTTCTGCTGTCGCTTTTCCCAACAATCGATCACTGTATGTCGGGCAGCAAACAGCCAGGCCAAATGATAGCTTTCACCACCATTACCACCTCCACCTTGTTCAAGGTAGACTTTTGTCAGCCAACGATCCAAAAGCTCAGCTGATGATTCGAACTGGCCCACCTGCAATGGCGCATTATCATAAACATGGTCCCCGATACCCAGGAATAGAACCTGCGGGTGGGCAATGCCCGCCTCCATCAATGAGCCCATCAGATCCGGCAAGGTATTCTTCACCAGATCCTCCGGAACAAAGCCCATGCTGCCGGTAACATCCAGCGCTACAACAATTGACAGTGATTCCGGATGTTCAGCCGAATCCCGTGACTCACGCATGCTGATTGAACGGGGATCCATTTCCGGATCGATTTCCCGAGCCTGAAAGATTTCCTGACGGGATTTTGTTGCATAGCCCTGACGGGCACGCAAGGCTGCATACGCTTCGTTGGAATAGGTTCCTGATCCCATGATTGTTTTCCTTAACAGAGGTTTACAGATTAGTTGGACTGGGTAAACAGATAGTCATAACGCTTCTGGGCGATTTCTCGTTTTATTTCCAGATTGCGTATTTTGACCCCCAGTTCAATTTCTTTGGTTACGAAGTCTTTGGCATCAAAATCAGAGGCCAATACCAGACTGGTGGCGTCCGTTGGACTCAAATCCAGCATGTTTTCCTGCTCACGGCGCAAACGCTTGATGGAAATCGCTATGTCCTCGATTTCCCGCTTGAACATCACCTCGGCATCTTCGGCAATGGCAACTGCGCGATCCGCACGAATTTTTGCATTGTTACGTTTCAACGACTCCAGAAAGGCGCCTTCTTCCATATTCTGTCTCCAGAGGAATGAATTCACCATATAGACAGGGAAAGATAAAAAAAGCGTTAAAAACAACGAATGGAAAATCAGGTTATCCCATACACCACAACCCGATTGCGGCCAGCCTCCTTGGCCTGGTACAAGGCTGCGTCGGCGTTTTTCAGCGCCTGTTCGCCGTTGTAATCACCACCGGTTTGCGTGTAGACTCCAACACTGATACTGACCGAAAACATGGCCTCGTCACTGCTGATGACGCTGCCGTGAATGGATTGCCGAATGCGCTCAGCCACCACCGTGGCCCCTTTACTGCCGGTTTCCGGCAACAACAGGCAAAACTCCTCACCACCAAAACGCGCCGCCACGTCCGGTGGCTGACGTACGCCGCCGATCAAATGGCTGGCAATGGTCCTGAGGCATTCATCCCCACCCGCATGACCATATTGATCATTCACCGATTTAAAATGATCCACATCGATCATCAGCACCGAAATGACGTGGTTGTAGCGGGCACAGCGGTTGAATTCTTCTTCTATTTTAAGCTCCAGATAACGGCGGTTTTTCAGGCCGGTAAGCTGGTCGGTCTGGCTTAATTGCTCCAGTTGCAGATTCAACGCCTCCAGATCCTGCGTGCGGGCCTGCACCCGTTCTTCCAGATCCTCTTTCATTTTCTCAGTGGTCTGCAGCAGCGCCTGCTGGGCGGCAAAGCGCAACAGCTTTTCCCGGTTGATTCGATCAGCCAGCGCAAACGACAACAGCACCACCTCCAGTATGGAGCCGATCTGCGCCGCGTTGTTGGTAAGAAAATTAGCCGGCAGCAAGTTGGTTTTATTCAGCGTAATTACGATTACACCCAGCAGGAACACCGACCAGGCCAACAGATACCAGCGGGCACTGCGATCCCCCAGGTAAACCTGATACACTCCAATGGCAAACGCCATGCTGGCCAGCACTATGGTAACCCCAACCACCACTTGCACCAGAATATGGTAAGGCCCCCACCAACTCACGGCCGCAATGGCAGCACACAAACCCATGATGCCACTCATCAGTTTATTCATGCGCGGCATCAAGGTTTTCAAGCGCAGGAACTCTTTACTGAACTGGCCGGCAAAAATACACGCGAGACAGATCATGAACAGCAAGGCCACGTTATTCCATTGAATGGCATTGGGCCACAAATAGCGGTAGGCCTGTCCACTCAACGTCGTAAACATCAGCGCCATGAACAACACACTGCCCACATACCAGAAATACGTGCTGTCGCGCAACGAGATAAACAGGAGCCCGTTGTACAGCACAATGATCAGCATACCGCCCCAGTAGAGCCCCTGCACCGTCTCCAGCCGCATCTGATGTTCGAAGTAGGCTTTCTGCTTCCACATCACCATGGGCACCTGCATGGCGCCTTCGCTGTGCACCTCAAGATAAAGTGTCAGGTTCTGTTCTGGTTGCCATTCAACCGGAAATACAAAATTGGGGCTATCCAGCGGCCGCTCCCGATACAGTCGCCGATCCCCCATGTGAAATTCCGCAAGCAGATTGCCGCCATCCATCACATAAACGTTAACGTAATCCAGAGGTGCGTAACTGATCTCGATGTAGCGTTGCTGGGTCTTGGAAGTTGGGTTATCCAGCTCCAGCTTCAACCACCAACGGGAATTGGAATAGCCCTTGTTCAACACCCGCTCGCCATTGGCTTGCCACGGCAATGTCTGCTGCAGAACCTGTTCCAGCGTGAGGGACGCTGAGGTGTCCTCATAGTATTGAATAGCCTGCTGCAGAGGCTGCCTGGGGGCATCCCTTACCAGGGCGCTGCCAAGGGCGTTTGAGGTACCGATCAGGTACAGCAGGGCAAGAGACAGAAACCAACGACTCAACCGATCATCCTTTTAAGCATCGACACAGTTTTCCTTATATTCCGGTGCACTGATTCAGTATAGATGCTATTTGGGGCCTGTAATTTCAGACCCCGCGGGGAAAACGGTATTGCCTTACAATTCAACTGGGTGGTAAGCCGGCACAGAGAGCACTCACCTGAGCCTTATTCTGCCTCCAGTACCCGCACGTTAATCACATGCTCTACCTGGCGCAGCTGATCGATGATGGTGTCATTGGGGAGTGCTTCAACGTCGAGGATGTTATAGGCCACGTTGCCCCGGCTTTTGTTCATCATATCCACAACATTCACGTTGTTTTCCGTGAAGATGGATAATACGTTACCCAGCACACCGGAGACATTATCGTTGCTGAAGGTAATGCGGCTGCAACCTTCCGCCCGCGGCATATTCACCGCCGGGAAGTTAACAGAATTCTTGATATTGCCGTTCTGCAGAAATTCCATCAGTTGATCAGCAGCCATCACAGCGCAGTTTTCTTCCGCCTCGGCGGTACTGGCGCCGATGTGCGGCATGGCAATCACGTCGTCCCGCTCCAGCAATTGCGGCTCGGGGAAATCGCAAATGTACATACCCAAGCCATTCTCGGATTCAAGGCTTTCCACCACCGCAGCGGAATCCACTATGGCGTCACGGGCAAAGTTCAACAGGCGCGCGCCGGGCTTGATGGCCTGCAACGCGTCATGACTGATCAGGCCACGGGTAGCTTCCAGCGCGGGAACATGCAGGGTCACGTAATCGGCACGGGAAAGCAGAGAGTGCAGATTCTCCATGCGTTCAACCCGATTCGGCAAACGCCAGGCTGCCTCCACCGACAGAGCCGGATCATAACCCACCACTTTCATGCCCAGGGCCAACGCCATCTCCGCCACCATGGAACCAATGGCACCTAACCCCACCACGCCCAGTGTGCTGCCGTACAATTCTTTTCCGGCAAAGCGTTTCTTTTCCGCTTCCAGTAGCTTGCTCATTTCGGCAGCGTCTTTCAGGTGTGTCAGGCTTTGCACGTATTCAATGCCCTTCAGCACACCACGGGAACCCAACAGCAGGCCGGCCAGTACCAGCTCTTTCACGGCATTGGCATTGGCGCCGGGGGTGTTGAACACCACGATGCCGCGCTGAGTGTACTCTTCCAGTGGAATATTATTCACGCCGGCACCGGCGCGAGCCACACCCAGCACTGTTTCCGGTAACGCTTCATTATGCAGTTTGTGACTGCGCAACAGGATGCCATCCGGATGGCTGATGTCGCTGCCTACCTCATAGTCCGCCCGTGGAAAGCGCTCCAGCCCTTTAACCGAAATCTGATTGAAAGTTTTGACTTTAAACACGATTCATTCCCTTTGATCTACTATTTATTATTTATGCAGTGACCTGCTGATATGCCCACTCCAGCCAGGGCACCAATGCTTCCAGATCCGTGGTTTCCACCGTCGCGCCACCCCAGATACGAATGCCATCGGGTGCATCCCGATAGGCACCGATATCGTAGGCCACACCTTCGGCTTCCAGCAACTTGGTGAATTGCTTGGTTTGCCCGGCATCCATTTGCATGGTGAGGCAGATGCTGGTGTTGGATCGCACCTCAGGCTGTTGCGCCAGAAAATCGATCCAGTCATGTTGCGCCACAAAGTTTTCCAACACCGCCAGATTGGCCTGGGAACGCTCAATGGCCCCGGCCACGCCACCAATATTGCGCACCCAGTCCAGCGCATCCAGATAATCGGCAACACACAACATGGAGGGGGTATTGATGGTTTCGCCGCGGAAAATACCTTCGATCAGTTTACCGCCTTTGGTCATGCGGAAGATTTTTGGTAACGGCCACGGAGGAGTGTAACTTTCCAGACGCGCCACGGCCCGTGGCCCCAGGATCAGCATTCCGTGAGCGCCTTCACCGCCCAGCACTTTCTGCCAGGAGTAGGTCACCACATCCAGTTTTTCCCAGGGCAGTTCCATAGCGAATACCGCGGAGGTGGCATCACAAATGGTCAACCCCTGCCGATCTTCCGCAATCCAATCGCCATCGGGAACCTTCACGCCGGAGGTCGTGCCGTTCCAGGTGAACACCACATCGTGGTCAAAATTCACATCGGCCAGGGGCGGCAGCTCACCGTATTCGGCTTGCAACGAGCGCACATCATCCAGCTTCAATTGCTTCACGATATCTGTATGCCAGCCGGAACCAAAGGATTCCCAATGCAGCACATCCACCGGGCGCGGCCCCAGTAAAGACCACAGGGCCATCTCGACCGCGCCGGTATCGGAGGCGGGCACCACACCAACGCGGTAACCGGCGGGCAGGCCCAGCAGTTCAGCGGTTTCTTCACAGCAGCGTTGCAGAGCGGCTTTACCCAGAGTTGAACGGTGGGAGCGGCCCAGGGTGGACACATCCAGGGCGGATACAGCATAGCCGGGGCGCTTGGCGCAGGGGCCGGAAGAGAAATTCGGATTCTGGGGTTTATGTTGCGGTTGCATGAAGGTCCTCGAGGCTGATGACAATGGAAACCCACCGCATTATGCCAGCTCTGCCAGCGAGGCACTAATGGTTAAGAGGCTTGCGATTCAAATTCAGCGCACTGCAGTGCAGGCAGACCATAATGTGCCCGGGCCCGGTTACAATCCGGGTTACCGGCAATGGTTACGCTGTGGCAGGCAAATTCCCGGCAGGGGGATGGGCGGTTTTGATAAATACTGCAACGGACCTGGGTACCAATCTCCCCCAGCAGGGCCACACAGCGTCCATGGCCACCTTCGGTGCCCTGCATGCAGCTGTAAACACTGTTCACTTTGGTTGTCAGATGGTCGGGCACCAAGCCTCCGACGCTGCGCGCCTCTCCCCAATAAAATGACACACGGAAAAAACCGCAGCAGGCGCCGCAACCAAGGCAGGGGGAAACAGGGTCAACCGGCTCCTGAGACATACGCTGATCCAGTATGGAAGGGAGCGAAATTTTATAGCCGGCTGTTGTTGGGGAACATGAAAATAAATTCGTGCTGACGTTAAATATCATTAAGCATCGGGCTTCACGGCCACCACAAAATACACCAACCGGTTTCCCTTCGGTACCCAGCGATACGCAATCCTGAATCCCGCCTGCTGCAGACTGGATTCCAGCGCTTTGCGGCTGAACACGCATACCCTGGGCAATTTAAAAAAGCGGGTAAACGGCGCAATAAGCCGATAGACATTAAGCCCCTGCTGCAAACAGGCGGTACTGCTGACAAACACCCCCCCTGGTTTAAGCAAGGTGTACACCTGGGCGATGGCCTGGTCTTTATCTTCCAGTAAATGCAGTACATTCAACCCCAATACCGCATCATATTGCCCTGCTTGAGCGGCAAACTCTTTCAGCTCAGCCACCTGAAAATGCAGCTGGGGAAGCCCTGCCTCCGACAATTTCCGCTTGGCCACCTCAATCATCCCCGGGGCGTTATCGATGGCGGTATAGTCGCGCACCAGTGGTGCATGAATCAGGGCCGTGGAGCCGGTACCGCAACCAAACTCCAGCACCCGCATATCCGGCGTCAGATAACCTTGGGTCACCTCCAGTTTCTTGGCATACTCCGCCTGGTTGGCAATCGGTTGGCGGGCGTAGCGTTCTGCAATACGGTCCCAATAAGCAGTTGAATGATCCATGGTGGCGCTTGCCTCCTGATTAGGTTGATACGCATTCTAGCCATGCATTTTTGCACTTGATATTGCCAAAACTGCATTTAAGCTATTCACATTTGTATAGACTGTTGGCTGGCTACCCCACATTTGAAGGAATTCCCATGGACTGGCGCCCCCTTAGATTTGATTGGAACCGCGCCCGCGCCTTTCTGGTGACCGTGGAAGAAGGTTCACTGTCGGCGGCGGCGCGGGCTTTGGGTATGTCCCAGCCCACCCTCGGGCGGCAGGTATCGGCCCTGGAGCAAGAGCTGGGTATTGCCCTGTTCGAGCGCAACGGCCAGGGCCTGCAACTCACCCCCGGTGGCGCGCAACTGGTGGAGCACGTGCGGGCCATGGGCGAGGCGGCCATGGATTTATCATTGGCCGCCTCCGGGCACTCCAACTCCATCGCCGGCCGGGTGTGCATTTCCGCCACCGAGGTGATGGCCATGATGGTATTGCCCGCACTGATCAAAAAGCTGAATCAGCACCATCCCAGCATCGTTATTGAGCTGATCGCATCCAATGACAGCAGCGACCTGAAACGCCGCGAGGCGGACATCGCCATCCGCTCCTACCGCCCCACTCAACCGGACCTGATTGCCCGCAAACTATCGGACATCACTGCAGCCTTGTACGCCACCCCGGACTACCTGGGCACACTGCCGCAACCGTTAACACTGCAAGCCCTGGCGCAGGCCCGGTTTATTGGCTTCAACGGGGGCGATAACCGGGGCTATATCCAGAGCCTGGCAGAACACGGGCTGCACATCACAGACGCGAATTTCTGTGTGAATCCCGACAGCCACCTGGTGCATTGGGCGTTGACCAAACAGGGCCTGGGCATCGGTGTCATGCCCACGACCATCGGGGATCAGGAGCCCGCGGTGGAGAGGGTGCTGGCCCGGCACGGCGCATTCTATAAAGGGGAGATGTGGCTGGTATCCCACCGCGAGTTGCGCATGAACAAACGGGTACGGGCGGTATTCGATTTTCTGGCGCAAACGCTGGGTGAAGACGGGGCGTAAAGGCTTTAACCCGGCAACGGTTTTACCCGGGTTTTTCCCGCCGCTCTAACGGCCGCCTCCGCAATGGCCGCGGCCACTTCCCGGGCAGCCTGCCGGCTTTGCATGGCCCGCGATACGGTGATGCCACCGATCAAAACGCTCAACATGGACCAGGCGCGGGCGCGACGCTCCTGCTCGACGGCACC
Source organism: Ketobacter sp. GenoA1 (assembly GCF_003671475.1). Lineage (NCBI taxonomy): Bacteria > Pseudomonadati > Pseudomonadota > Gammaproteobacteria > Pseudomonadales > Ketobacteraceae > Ketobacter > Ketobacter sp. GenoA1. The sequence goes on from NZ_RCHM01000046.1 coordinate 219,881, forward strand.
CGCCAGACCACGGGCGGCAATATCGACGATGACCTGCATCTTACGCTCATAGGCCCCGTGCACCTCATCACCAAAGCGCACCACCTCAGGGGTCAGCGATGCCATGGCACAGCCGCACTCCAGATCCTGTCGATGGGCTTCAGTCATGTAGTAATGGGCAAACTCCTTCACCCAGTCGGCCCCGTATTGCTGTTGAAACTGCGGCAGATTGGTAATTACTTCTTCCAGGCCCTCGGCCAGCACCTCATCAAAGGCACCTTCTTTGGATCCAAAGTGGGAATAAATGGCCCCGGAAGTGACTCCGGCGGACTTGGCCAGATAATCCACACCAATACCGGCATAACCGTGCTTGCGGAAGCTTTTACTGGCGGAATCCAGCACCTTGCGGCGGGTTTCTTCTTTGTTGACACCTTTACGTCGCATAACGGTTACCTGACTTGTCATAAAAAATTAATATAACGATCGCTATTTAATGATTGACTTATAACGATCGTTATTTAAATATTCCGATAACGATCATTATATAGTGATCGTTATCTAATTGGCAAAAGGAGATTCCCATGTACACGCCACTGAAACCAGCACAAACCAACCAGCACACAAAAAGCCGACGTTCGTTTCTCGGCAAAAGCGCCGCGGCTCTGGCCCTGATCCCTCTGCTCAGCGCTCATGCACTCGTCACCGCCGCGGAGACAAACCCCGGCCAGCAAACCGGCAACCCAATGGCCTACGTCTATACCGAGTTACAAATCTCGACGCCGTTTGATCAAATTCCCTGGCAAAGAATCAATCAGGACATAAAACAACAGCCCGGGTTTCTCAATAAAACCTGGCTTTCCGGTGTGGGCAATGGCTCCGGCGGCGGATTCTATGCTTTTGATTCCGTTGCACACGCGCAGCAATTCGTTACCGATTATTTCCCCAACGAGGCCAAGGGGTTCGGTGTGGCCCAAACCACCCGCGTGTTTGATGCCAGCGTAACCGAATCCGCCAGCCGCGATATGAATTCCGTATACTACGGCAACACCCCGGCCACCAAACCCGGCGCCTACGTGTACACCGAAGTGCAGCTGAACGTCACGCCGTTTGATAACGGCCCCTGGCGTGACATCAATCTCAAACTGAAAAAGCAGCCCGGCTTGCTGTCAAAAACCTGGCTAAGCGGCCTGCACACGGGCACGCCAGGTGGCTTTTATGCCTTTGACACGGTGGAGAACGCACAGAAGTTTGCGGTGGAGTACTTTCCTCAAGAGGCCAAGTCCCTGAACGCGGCCTTCTATACACGGGTATTCGATGCCACTGCCACCGAGCAGGCCAGTCGCGCCATGCAATCCCCGTTTTATAACTAACCCGACAGGGGGCTGTGGCCCACTCCCAGGGGCTTGCTTAGCCTTTTAAAAGTTGCTCTGAGAGCGGGCCGCAGGTCATAAAAGCGTAAACCTGTCCCAATATTCCTATTAGTGCGCAGGCGATTATTTCTACACTCTCCTGTCTGGCAACCGTTCACAAGCAAGGCACGCGCATGAAAAGAAATACAATAAAGCAGTTAGTCTCTCTCGTATTGCCGCTTCTGGTCTTAAGCGGATGCGGGGGTGGATCAGAATGTTATTACGACGCCGAGCCAAGCGGGGGAATCAGTTCCGCGCGGGTATTTTATCCCTGTGATTTACCGGATAATTCGCAGAGCTACCGCGCCACCACCCTGTCGGGTGGATTTACCAATAACCAACAAAATATGTATTGGCTGGCCCAGTATCTGGTTGAGCAGGGCAACATGGTGGTATTTACTGTTTCCGCCGTGGACAACCTGAGTGTCCCCGGTTATGAGAGTGCCCAACGATCGGGCTACGATCTGATGCAGACGGCCAATATGGACCCCGCTAACCCACTCTACCTGCGCCTGGGAAAGTACGCCTTAATGGGCTATTCCATGGGTGGTGGTGCGGTTTTGAACGTGGGCAATGAACTGGCCGACGCGATCGACGCCATTGTTGCCCTTGCCCCCTATTCGCCCAATGAAAACCTGGCGAACGTGACCGCAGACACATTACTGCTGGTGGGGCAGAATGACATCGTTGCACCGCCGGGCTTTTCCGCCGGTGCCTATGACAACCTTCCCGCCGGCATCAGCAAAGCCTACATGCAACTGGCGAACTTCGATCACCTGAAGTGGATGAACAATACCGGCAGCAGCAACAATTCCAAAGCCGCCAGGCAAGTGATCCTGGACTGGTTTGACTATGCATTGAGTGGCAGCGGCAGTGCGCAGCAGGCTCTGTTGAATCCACCCCAGGAAATCATCACCAACCAAAACAATCTGTAGCATTTCCGCGGTGGCAGATACCCTACTCCGTTCCCGGGTACTGCTTCAGCAACGCCAGCATGGCGTAGTTGTTTAATTCTACTGCGGCCTGTTGCAATGTGTACTGATCATACAACCGCACGCTGGGGTCTGCGCCTCTTTTCAGCAGAGCTGCAGCGATGCTCAGGCTTCCTGTGCTCACCGCGTGTCCCAGCGGGGTTACCCCCGCTTGCATGCGGTAATTAATATCCGCACCATTGTTCATCAGCCAAAGTGCCGCATCACTCTGTTTAAATTCGATGGCCTGCATCAGCGGGGATAACCCGGATGGACCGCTAACATCGTTCACATCGGCACCGCGCTCTGTGAGCCACTGCATCACCTTGATCTGCCCGGTTTGTGCTGCGTAATGCAATGGCGTATGGCCCATATCATCGCGGGTGTCGATCGCCATACCCTGATCAATCAACCAGCGGACGTTGGTGGGGCGCTGTGCGTTGATGGCCAGGTGTAACATCGTTTTGCCGCGATGGGCCCGACCGGTTGCTGTCACCTCACCGAAGTGTGGCAGCTGACGGTAAATATCGGCAAACAGATCGTGGTTGCTGAACTCCGCCGCACGAATATAGAATTCCTGATAATTGTCGGCGAACGCCAGTGCCCGCTGCCAAACCTGCAGCGCTTCTTGCTGCTGCCCGGCTGCCTGCAGCTTTGCCGCCCGGGCGAACTGTACCCAGCCATAATCTTCCCTCGCCACGGGGTAGTCTAACTGCGCCAATGTTTCTTTGCTCACCTGCTCCGCCCAGGCAAGATCCGAGCAATCAAACAGAATACGTGGAATCAGGTTACCCCGGGCCCAACTGATGTTCGGCTGCAGCGCCACCATCTCCGAATAGTATTGTTTTGCTGTATCAACGGCGCCTTTTTTACATTCACTCTCAGCCAGTTCAGCGTAAGCCACCGCGCGGGGCAACGCCGGCAATGCCCCATTCAATGCAGCCATCTTATAATGGCGCACGCTGTTTGCTGCATCATTGGGGAGTTGTTTCTCATACAGGCGCCCCTGATTGACCTCAACCCAGGGATCGTTGGCATCCAGCGTGCGCGCCCTATCCAGGGCGCTCTGTGCCGCGCTGAAATCAAAGCGCTGAATATGCCAGTGACCCAACAGTGAATAAGCCGCCGCCAGATTTCCATCCAGGGCCATTGCCTTGTCGATTAACGCTTTGCCGCGTTCCAGACCGTTATTCCGATAGCGCCGGCCCATGGTATTGGTGGTCGCCAGGACGTAGCGCGCCAACGCTACATAGGCCGGTGCATACTGTTGGTCCGCGGCGATCACACGCTGAATCAATTGATGGGCAATGTCCTGTTCCTCGCCGCTGCCGTTGTAGTAATCCATCAATCGCTGGGCGGAGGCGATGATCGGTTGGGCGGACTGCCGATAGTAATCCAGATCCGGCTGGGCAGGTTGCGCCAACAGCTCCTCGCTCACGGACGGAAAGCGTTCCGGAAACAGCAAGGCCTCGCCCCCTTTCATCGCCATGATCCGGCGCATCTCAACACCGTTTTGCTGGCTGATCTTTTTCCAGGAAGTTCCAACCCGATCAAGCAGGTATTCTTTGGTGGATTGGGGCAACTGCTCCATGGCTTTCATGCTGCCCAGCAGGCGGCCACAGGACTGCGTGTGCGTTTGCAGCTGATCGGCATACTGGGAGAACTGGCTTTCATTGCGGATTTTACGCAGAAGTTCGGTGTATTCCGCCTGACAGGTTTGGGCGAGCTGATCCTGGTAATACAGGGTTACCGCCCTAAAAATACCGTGCTCGTGGTTCAGGTAAAGCAGCCCACCCACCACCAGCAATAAGCCCAGACGCACCAAATGAGCACTCTTTTTCATATCAAACCTTGTGTCCTTTTTATTATTCTGGATGCCCCCAGCGCTTTCCTTAGCTGCGGCTTGCAATTCATTCCGGCGTACAGCGGGTAAGTGTGTGAACCGGATCTATTTCACCACACCTACTTTGACCCTAGTTTGACGATCTTTGAAGGCGTTCTCAATTATTCATTAAATGGACAAAGAAGTGAACGGGAGGGGAGGCACAAAGGGAGGCACAGAAGAAGGCCATGCCCACGGCCGGGCATGGCGTCTGCGATCGGTGTTTACTGTTTGGGGATCGGCCAGGCGATGGATTTGGTCTCCAGGTATTGATTGAAGCCGGCCTCACCATTCTGACGGCCGATACCGCTGAACTTATAACCACCGAAGGGAATATCAACCCCATGGGCGGCACCGCCGTTAATGGACATAACACCGGCTCGAATCCGGCGCGCCACGGCCATGGCACGGTCCAGGGATCCCGAGTGAACACTGCCCACCAGACCATAGCGGCTTTCGTTGGCAATGCGCACGGCATCGTCGTCATCCTCAAACGGAATCAACACCAGCACCGGGCCGAAAATCTCTTCCTGGGCAATGGTCATCTTGTTGTCCACATGTGTGAACAGAGTTGGTTCAACATAGTAACCCGTGGGGAACGCCGCCGGCCGGTTGCCACCCAGGGCAAGGGTCGCGCCTTCGGCGATGCCGGTGTCGATCAGGCTCAGCACCCGGTCGCGCTGCCGGGCAGACACCAGCGGGCCCATCATCACATCGGCACGTTGCGGGTCACCATAAGGCGCCATCTGCATGATGCCCTTGACCTTGGCACAAACCTCTTCGTAGCGGGCCTTGGGCACCAGCATGCGCGTGGGAATACCACAGCCCTGACCGGCGTGGAAGCACACCGCCAATGCCCCCATCAAGGCGGAGTCAAAGTTGGCGTCGTCAAGAATAATATTGGCGGACTTGCCGCCGAGTTCGAGGAATACACGCTTCATGGTGGCAGCACCCTTCTCCATAATGCGCTGGCCCACCGCCGTCGAACCGGTGAAGGAAATCGCATCCACCGCGGGGGACAGGGTGAGCGCCTCGCCCAGCAGATGATCCGACGAGGTAACGATGTTCAACACACCCGCTGGGATATCGGTCTTCTGCGCCGCCACGCGACCGATGAAAGTTGCGCTCCACGGGGTATCCGGCGCGGGCTTCAGCACCAGGGTATTGCCCGTGGCCAGGGCCTGGGCAATCTTGTTGATGGCCACCTCAAAGGGGAAATTCCAGGGAATGATGGCCCCCACCACCCCCATTGGCTCCTTCCAGATACGGCGGGCATTGGGTTCGCCCTGGTTGCCTTTTCCATCGGGCAGCTCAATCTCCCAATCGAACCGGTCCATCAGCTCAATGGGGTAATCCAGCGCTTCCGGAAACGACGCATCCAGCTGCTGGCGAATCGTCGTCATGCGGGGGCAGCCCGCTTCCTGGATCAGCTGTTCACGCAATTCCTCACGCTCCTCCATGATCCCGTCGCGCAGCTGAATCAGGCACTTTTTACGGAATTCCCGGTTGGTGGACCAATCGGTTTCATCAAAGGCGCGGCGGGCCGCAGCAATGGCACGCTGCATGTCCGCGCGGGTGGCATCGGCCACAACACCAATGACCTCTTCGGTAGCCGGGTTGATGTTGTTGAAGGTCGCACCGTGCTCTGCCTCCACCAGCTCACCATCGATCAGCATGCGGGTCTCGGGATTGATCTGGGGCAGTTTGGGTTTCTCCTGCCCGGCGCTTGCAGCACGCTGCACCTGGGGTGCGCTGGCGGTACCACCGGCAGCACCACCGCCCACACCCCGCAGAAAGTTAACGATCATCTTGGCGCTGGGGAACACGTCCGACACCGCCGAGCTGGTGAAGCCCACATCGGTGATCAGCGTGATGCCACTGACCACCGCGGCAGCATCACTGCACAGGTAAACCAGGGGGCCGGCCTGCTCCATTGGTGTGGACACCTCAACACCGGCCTCTGCACGGTAATCCTTGCCGAAGGTCAGCCACGAATCGGCGTTGTCACGGGCCAGGGGCGTGTCGGTGGGCCCCGGCAGGATGGCGTTAATACGAACCCCTTTCTTCAGGAACGGCATGGCCATGCGCGCCACGTAAGCACACACCGCCTGCTTGGTGAACATGTAGCTGCACTTGCCGTGCTCCACCGCCCACTGGGTTGCCTGGTCATAATCGTCGATGGCGAGAAATTCGATCAGCTCAGGCAGATTGGCTTCCCAGCCCATGCCGGCCGCCGATGAAATCAAACCGATGGCCGCCCCCTGATTGAACATCTCCGCCGCAAACATCTGGTCGATCAGGTAGCGATGGCCGATAAAATTGATACGCTCAATGCCGGGGGTGCCATCGGCAACACCGGCGCAACTGAACAGCGCATCAATCCTGCCGCCACACTCAATCAACGCCTGATCGATCGATTGTTTGTCGGCCAGATCCACGAACAGCGTCCGCACACTTTCCAGAGTAATCTCGCCGCGGTCCATGACCACCACTTCCGCACCCGCATCGCGCACCAGTTCCGCCGTTGCGGCACCCATGCCGGTTGCCCCGCCTACCACCAAAACGCGCTTGTTGCGGTAGCTAAACTTATCGAACAAGGACATTGCACTCTCCTAATAGACCACTCAGTTGTCATTATTTTTCATTACTATACATCATTGTTGATTATAAAGGAATTTGCATATATTGAATTCAGTGGTGCTGTCAGCGGTGGGGAGGCAGGTAAAGCGATTGCTCAGCGGTTAGCCACACCGTATATTGAGGTGCACCCTAACCGATACAAGGAAGACATCCGACATGGCTTGGAAGAATCAGCTGGATTTTGTTTCGCTTGGCTCAAGAGGCATACGCGGCTCTAAAAAGGTACCAAAAAGCTGCATCGAATCCGCAGAATACATCATCCAGTGTTATGCCAACGGCAAGTTGCTCGACTGGAAGGCAGGTGATTCGCGGGAACCTCACGTTTACGCCCATTTCGGCAACAAAAGCATCAATATCAGCGATACCGCCAATTTCCATCTGAGTGCCAGCGGCCTCAAAGATTATGCGTTCACCGGCCTCCCCGTGGAAGGACAGGGTCTGATCTGCCTGAACAAAACCAAAAAGGACCTTGGCTACAATATGCACCTGGGCGCTGTGGTGGCGGTCAATGCGGAAGATGGCAAGGTGCTGATCAGCAACATGATGGAACAAGCCCACATGGCCGTTTCCCTCACCACCATAGAATATATCGAGATCTCCAGCGTTACTGAGTTCATTACGTTGAACTTTGGTGACGATGGCCCGGCCAGCTATGCGCTGGGTTTGTTGGATTTGTGATGACACTGAGCCGGCAACGGAGCCTAAGCCATGGATGTACAACTTAACCATAAAACCGCCCTGGTCAGTGGCGCCCACCGGGGCACCGGCAATGTCATTGCCACCACGCTGGCAGAAGAAAGGCTGACCGGCGGATTGGGCATCGTTACAGCAACACATCGTGCAGCATGACTTTCCCAACCCCTGTGGCCGCCTGGCCACCCGTCAGGAAGTGGCTGATTTGGTTGTGTTTCTTGCCAGCCCCCGGGCGGGTTTTATTAACGGGCAGAATATTCGGGTGGATGGTGGCGCGGTGCGTTACGTTTAGGGCTGGTTAATAACCCATTTTGGTTTTCTATGCCTTTTGTTAACTGGTTACCCTTTTTCAGGCCCTGGCAGCCTGCTAACCAGGGCTTTTGCGACTATATTTGCATTAAGAGTTTGATTCTTAAAAAGCTTATTGCAGAATATGGCCAGCCTTCCCAAACCTAAAATCAATTTATCCATCGCCGTAAAGTACGCCGTCAGCATTACGTTGCTGATCGTTATGGGCATGGGCATCCTGGCGTTGGTGACCTTTCGTGATCAGTCTGAAGTACATGAAAAACTGCAAAAAGATTTTGGACGCATCATCTCGCAACAGATTGCCAACAGCGCCGTAGAACCCTTCTTTACCGAGGACGAGTTCAAGCTGGGTGTATTGCTTAGTAATCTCAGCAACAACAACCGCGTTGCCGGTGTGGTGATTCTGGATCATGACTTTACGGTGGTGGCCAAAACCGGAATTGAGATTCCGCAATCGGCCATCGTCCAGTCCATAAAACTCAATCAACATGTGCGGCCCTTCGCCCAGTGGGATAACCACCCCAACCAGAATGTTGTCATCTATGTGAGCCCCATCGTTTTCAAAGACGTAACCGGCGGCTACGCGGCGCTGGCCGTGAACAATCAGAGCGTTGCCACCCTGCTGTCAAAATCACTACATACTTTTATTGTAATGAGCGTTGTGCTGTGCATCAGTGTCAGCCTGCTGGGGATCGCCATGGCACATAAATTCTCCCAGCCCATTACCTCGCTGGCCGCTGCAACCCGGGATTTGCAACAGGGGAAACTGAAGCACATTCCTGAGCGGCGTTCGGATGAGCTGGGCATGCTGATCAACGCCATTAACAACATGAGCAACGGCTTGATCCAAAAAGACCAGGTGGAGGCCATGCTGAACAAACTGGTTGACCGTGACATAGCCCAAAAGGTACTGGGCGGCGTTCAGGAAGTTGAACTGGGCGGAGAGCACGTGGAGGCCACCGTACTGTTTGCCGATATCGTGGGCTTTACCAACATCTCAGAGAGCCTCTCGCCGCAGGAGGTCAGCAACCTGCTCAACGAGTACTACAATTACTTTAATCAATGCGCCAAATTTTACTTTGGTACCGTGGACAAATTTATTGGCGATGCAGTGATGCTGGTGTTTGGTGCACCAAAGCCGGATAAGGATCATCAGTATCATGCGTTGGCCTGTGCGGTATTGATGAATCAACTGGTTCGCCGGTTGAATCAGATACGGCGGGAAAAGGGATTGTACGAAGTCAATCTGCGCATCGGCATCAATTCCGGCAGTATGCTGGCCGGACTCATAGGCGGCAGCAATCGAATGCAGTACACGGTGGTGGGTGATGCCGTTAACCTTGCCTCCCGTCTGTGCAGCGAGGCTGGCTCCTCCCAGATTATTATTGAGGAATCCATGTACAACGCCATCATCCAAACACATAAAATCAACGCCGAATCACGCAAGCAGATTAAAGTACGGGGCAAAGCCGAACCCGTCGCCATTTATCACGTGCATGATATAGAGCAACCCAATGCGCATGTGGTGGATAACCTGATCGATGACATTCTCAGTAAGCCATACAGCCGCAACGACAGTAACCCGATCACCCTGGACAAACCCATTACCATCGATCAATCCGCCCATGGCAAAATTCATTGATCGCCTGCGGCTGTGCCCACAGGCCAACCCCATCCTGCCCACTATGCCGAGCATAAAGTTACTGGCCCTGATCTGCTGCCTGGGGCTCACTGCCTGTGCCTCTCTATCCATACCCAAACAACCTTCCGATGATTACATTGCCGGGTTGCTGGCGGAGAACCAGTTTGACACCGCGCTCAAAGCGGTGGATCACTGGCAGGATAACTACCCCAATGATCTAGAGCTGCCAAAGCAACGCAAACACATCACCCAAGCCATCAGCCGCTTTGAATACACTACCCTGGCCACCGCGCAACAGCTGGATAACAAGGGGCAATGGCAAGAGGCCAAAAGCGTGTATGAAAGCGCTTTGGAAAAGGTGCCCTCCAGCCCGGCATTACAGAACGCCTACAGTGAATTCAGCGTTCGCCATCTGACCTACCTGAACGGGCTGAAAGAAGATCTGGATGTCGCGCAGGCCAGGCACTGGCTAAACATCAGTGCAGACATAAAAGCACTGTACCAGGCCGCACCCAATGATCCTGAGGCCCGGGCCTGGCAGGAAAAAAGCCATGAGGAACGCGAGCGCCTGGCCCGCCGCATGGTGAACTACGGTTTGGCCCATGAAGAAAAGGAACACTTTGGTACTGCGGCACTGCGCTATGATCTGGCCTATCAACTGGACCCCGGTGAATTTACCAAACCCTACCATGAGCGGGCGGTAAAAACCTTTGCGCAACGCAAGGCAAAACAGAAAAAGCGTGCCCGCGAAGATCAGAAGCGCCAGCGCTCAAAGCTGAGCCTGCTGATCGAAGAGTTTGATCAGCATCTGGCGCAGCGTGAGTTTCGCCTTGCCAGAAAAACCCTGCGCGCCATGGAGGTGATTGACGCCAAATCACCGGAGGTACTGAAACGCAGAGACCAACTGGATCAGCAGCGCAGCATTGCCTTGAATCAGGCTATTCAGGATGGCAAAAATTTCTACACAAAGGGTGAATTTGACAACGCCATTGATGCCTGGCAGCGCGCACTGCGGCTTGACCCCGACAACAAGGAACTGAAAGAAAACATTCAGCGGGCAGAAAAATTTCGTGAAAATCTGCAACGCCTGAAGCAGGGATCGTAGCGCTCCTGCTGACCCATATGCCAACTCTTCAGCCCTGTGCCCCGGATACGTAAGCGGCGGTTAAAGCATCTGTGGGGGCCTCAAACAACTGCCGGCACTGGCCAAATTCGATTAATTTCCCAACCCGCTCACGCATCCAGAAGAAGCCTACGTAGTTCGCCACGCGGCGGGCCTGAGCCAGATTGTGGGTAACGATCACCAGAGTGTAACGGCCACGCAAGCGCATGATCAGCTCTTCCACCACTCTGGATGAAATGGGGTCAAGGGCACTGCAAGGTTCATCCATCAACAGAATTTCCGGCTCCAACACCAACGCCCGCGCAATACACAGCCGTTGCTGTTGACCGCCCGACAAGCTCAAGGCAGAGCTGTCTAACCGATCACAGACTTCATCCCACAAGCCCACGCCCTTAAGGGCTTGTTTGATCTTACGCTTTCGCAGGTGAGGATCACGCACACCGTGCTCCTTCAGTGGTAGATCCAAATTGCGCCGGATGGACAAGGGAAAGGGGTTGGGCCGTTGGAAAATCATACCGATACGGCGGCGCAGGGCCAGCGTATCAACGGATTCCTGCCGCAGGTTATGGCCATCAAACAGAATCTGCCCACGCACCTGCACGCCGGGATGGTAATCGGTAAGCCGGTTCAGGGTTGAAAGAAAACTGGTCTTGCCACACCCGGAAGGGCCAATCAGAGCGGTGATGCATCCCTTGTGGATATCCAGGGATACATCGGCCAGTACCGCGTTGTTACCATAATAAACGGCAAGGTCTCGCACTTGCAGAATGGGGCTGGGCACACAACAGGCGGCTTTCTGCTCCATCTCCCCCAGGGTATAGGCAGCTGTAGGTTGATCAATCATCATTGGCTTATCCTCCGCTTGAACCAGTTGTCTACCAGGCTCTGTGCCAGCCCATTGAGCAAAACAATCAGCACGATCAGCACCAGGGCTGAACCATATGCCGCGCCATCGCCCCCGGTCACATTCATCGACAAGTCAAATATATGTACCGCCAGCACTCTGCCGGAGTCCAATGGTGATTCCGGCATGCGGTCGACATAACCACTGGTAAACAACAGGGCCGCGGTTTCTGCGGTGGCCCGACCAATACCAAGCACCAAACCCGCCAGAATGGCCGGGCGCGCCGCCGGCAGTAACACATGACAAACTGCCGCAGCCCGGGTCATACCGAGTGCCCACGCCCCCTGGCGCCAATCGTCACTCACCTGCCGCAGGCCGGATTCACAGGTGCGGATAAACACCGGTAAAATCATGCACGCCAATGTCAAACCACCGGCTAACAACGAATACCCCAGCCCCATGTAGACGCTAAAAAACGCGTTACCAAACAGCCCGTACACAATGGACGGTATCCCGGCCAGAACATCCAGCGTAATACCGGTGTAGGCGGCGAAGCCACGCTGCTTGGGTGCAAACTCCGACAACCAAATGGCCACACCCAATCCCAAAGGCAACGCGGCAGCCAACGCAATCACCAGTACCCACAGGGTGGACACCAGAACAGGTGCTATGCCACCGGCACGGCCGGCATCCCTGGGTTCGGTGACCAGAAAAGCCCAGGAAATCCGTGCAGCACCTTCGCTGACGACGTCCGTCAACACCCACACCAATGCGGCAACCACCAGGGCCGCAGCAGCGAAAACCACAGTGGAAAAAACACGGTCAATCATGGCGGGCAAACTTCCGCTGGTGACGGCCCAGCCGATAAGCCATCCAGGATAGCCCCCACACCACCAACGTCAGCAATAAGCCGGAGGCAAACAAACTGGCCCGGTGTTCGCCCACGGCGTAGGCCATTTCCAAAGCCATATTGGCGGTGAGCACACGCACCGGTTCAAACAGGGTTGCAGGAATCTGAACGACGTTGCCCGCCACCATCAGTACCGCCATGGTTTCCCCCAATGCACGCGCCGCGGCCAGTATGGTACCGGCCACAATACCGGAGCGGGCGGCGGGCAGCATGATGTGGATAATCTGTGAAGTGCGGCGCAGGCCCAACGCTATTGCCCCTGTGTGCAGCTCCCGGGGAACACTGGCCAAGGCGGAAGCGCTGGTTAGCGCAATGGTGGGCAGTATCATCAAAGACAACACCAGTATTGCCGCCAACAGGGAAGCACCAGGGGGTTGCCATTGAGTGATCCAGGGCACCAGCCGGGTTAACCCCCACAGCCCAAACACTACAGAGGGGATTCCCGCCAACAGATTGAGCAACAGGCGAAAGCCGCGCGCAAATGCCGCAGACGCGTAAAATTCCAGATAAATCCCATTGATCAGCCCCAATGGTAAAGCAATCAGAATGGCGCCCAGCATAACGGCCAGCGACGCCAGAATCATGGGCGCCAACCCAAACCGGCCCTCCAGCGGATACCAGCCTGGATTCTGCAACAGGTTCGCAAACAAACGGTTGCCGCCGTGCCCGGTGTCGGCGCTGACCAGGAAAGGCCAGGCTTCACTCATCAAGAACAGTAAAATGGTGAGCAACAGGGCCACCATGCCGGCCGTCAACAGGGCCAGCGAGGCATTCCAGCGGCCGTCTTTGGATCTCAGGTGATCCAGGCACTTTGCCATCATTGCTTCACCTGGGAACAACAAAGAACTGATCTGCAATAAGATCCGCCACCGCTTCCGATTGCGCGAACGCTATAAAACGGCGCGCCAGTGGCGACGGGGATTTCCCGGTGAGCAGATTGAGCGGACGCGCCAACGGAAACCTGTGGGCCTGCACTTCAGCAACCGAGGCTGCAACGCCTTCCAGCGGCAGGCGTTTTATGGTCACGCCTCTTGCCTGGCTGAACTCAGCCGCACCGATGGACACGTAACCGATTGCCCCCGGGTTTCCTGCCACGGTTTTAATGCCTTGTTCGTTATCCCCGATGATAATGCTCGGCCTTACCTGGCTGTTTTTCAGTGCAAAATAATTGAGGAACAGCTCCAGCGTGGAATGCCCTTCGGCTTTGTTGACAACGGTGATGGAAAGATCACGGCCGCCAACGTCTTTCCAGTTGCGGATCTTTCCGGTGTAGATGTCGATGATCTGGGTGTTGCTTAACGAGCTTATGGGGTTGGAGCGATGGACGATGATACCCACACCATCAATGGCAATGGTATGTACACGCAAACCCGTCTCCGTTGGTTTGAGATTGCGGGAGGCCATACCGATGTGGGCCAAACCGGTACGGGTATCGTTCACACCGCGGGTGGAACCGCCGGTTTGTACATCGATCCGCACCTGCGGATGCTGCTGTTCGTATCGTTTGGCCATCTCCAGCACCAACGGTGCCACGGTACTTGATCCGGTCAGAATGAGTCGGTTATCCGCCGCCTGCACACCGTACGCACTCAGGCACAGGGCCACCGCCAACAAAAGCCCGGTCAGTCGCTGGAACATGACAGTTTCCTCATGGTGTTACAGACGGTCTCCCGCGACGCACCCTGTGGGTGGGCAGCCACCAACGCCTCCACCCGGGCCTGAAGCACTGAAAAGCAACGCCTGAAGCCATCCCGTTCGCTTTCCGGATCGAGTGCAGCATTGGCGGGATCGGGCAACCCCCAATGTACGATTTCATAATCACCGTAAAACGTGGGGCAAACCTCGGCAGCAGCGTTATCACACACCGTTAACACCAGATCCAACCGCGGAGCGTCCGCCTGAGTGAACTCATCCCAACTCTTACTGCGTACGCTGTTTTGTTCCTGGGGCAGCAACTGGGCTATTTGTTCGATGGCCAGTGGGTTAACTTTACCGGTGGGCTGGCTTCCCGCACTGAACGCCCGAAACAGGGGTGCCCCCACACTGTTGAGCAGGGCTTCCGCCATAATAGAGCGCGCAGAGTTGCCGGTACAAAGCACCAGCACATTAAGCCGCTTACCCTGATCGGAGGTTGATGCAACGTTCTCAGCAGAGGTCAGCAACATGAGCTTGCTCCCGCCTGATCAACAAGGGCATCGGTTACAGACTCGGTACAGCCGTCGAACAAACCAAAGTGCGTATCGAAGTTACCAAAGAACTCAAAGTGTTCACGAAACCGGGTTTCCCGCAGCATGGACCAGGTGTTACCGCAAACCGGAAACACTTTACCGGTGGGCATGACATGATGGTCATCCAGCACAAAATGATGAGGCTGATGCTGAATCGTGCCCAGGTAGCGCACCGCCTGGCCGTAGTCTTCACAGGCAGTTTCCAATGTATCAAGCTTGAACAACCGATAGGTTGTTGATGTAAATTGAACATGGCCGATCTTTTCAGCCAGATTGGAATCATCGATGGCAAGGGGCCGGCTTTCCACCCGGCGCGGATCGATAAACCCGGCTTTGGCGGCTAGCCGCAGAAAATCCTGTTGGTAGAGGGCGCCACCCAGGCACTCACCGTAAATTACCGGATCGTTTTGCAGGGCTGCCGGGATGCGGCGATCTGCGTACACGTCGGAAAAATACAGTTCGCCCCCGGGTTTTAATAAGCGGGCGATGTTGTGCAGAACCGCTTCTTTGTCGGTGGATAAATTCACCACGCAATTGGATACGATGACATCAAAGCTTTCTGGCTCCAGATCCAGCTCATCCAATTGTTCGATGTATCCGGTCAGAAACCGGCAATTATCATAGCCAAAGGTAGTGGCGTGATAGGCTTGGTGGCTGCGGGCCACTGCCAATTGCTCGGCTGTCATATCCACGCCCACCACAGACCCCGCTGCACCCACCAATTGCGCCAGCAGGTAAACATCACGGCCAGCGCCACACCCCAGATCCAGCACGCGACACCCTTCCAAGGCCGGGGGGCACACCAGTCCGCAACCGTAATAACGGCTAAGGACTTCCCCATGCACGTTCGCCAACAGTGGCTTTAACCATCCCGGTATGGCACCGGGGTCACAACAGGCACTGGTTTTCAGATCGTCACTGGATTGAAGTTGACGCCCATAATAATCCTGAACTGCCTCTCGCATGTCGCTTCTCCTGATCTTACTTGGTTGAATCACTGGGTATCATTTAAACGCCAGTCATAATCCAGAAAACTGATGTCCAACGCCCCTGCCTGCAACGCTGCAATGCTGGCTTCGGACCACGGCAATGCGTGCTTGTAAAGCCCGAAGAATTCAGACAGAGAATTCGAACCTCGCCATCCTGCCTCGAAATCACCTCGATACCATTTGAAGATGGACGATATTTGCATGCTGCCATTGCTGACACGATTACGGGACGAATCCGTTAGAAAGCGCATGGTCTGCTGCTCCAATTGCTTTTCCAATTGGCTGCCCGTGTAAGCTTCCTCACGCAATGCCGGACAGCCAACGCTGGCACAGTTGACCGCAAAATGGATGCGCGGATCATTGTATCGACCCGACCCGCGAATGAGATCGTGTTCGATATAATCCAGGGATACCTTGTCATTAAACAGCGGTATAAACTCCTCTTTCCACGGCGATGAGAAAAAACCACCCAGATCTTTAATGGATTCAACATCGGGGTATTCGCTTAAGATCAGCTCCACCGTCCAGGCGTTGTAGGCATTAATAAGGAAAGCCAATTGCTCTGGCTTCGAAAACGCGTCAAAGCGACTACGGGGTAGTGCAGAAAGCGTTTCTAAGTATGCAGTCAGGTTTGCCCTGTTTTGTTGCAAGGCACTGTAGTCCACCTGAGTGGATGATCCGCCCTGAATGGGCACCACATGCGATTTCACCAGATTATCCCAAAGGGAGTGATCGAAGGTTTCTGCCTGTACCCAGGATGAGCACAGAGCTATGACAAAAGCAGCCAACAGTTGTTTTAACATGATTTACGCTCTCCTCCAGGTATGGTAGCGCTGTAGCCATTCCAGTATGCGTTGCGGTGCGTGGTCTTTCTTCCACACTCCCGCCACGTATTTATTCGACTCCGCCCAGGTTGGATAGGCATGGATCGTGCCCAGGATCTTGTTCAAACCGAGCCCATGCTTCATGGCCAGCACAAATTCGGCCAGCAACTCTCCGGCGTGCTCACCGACGATGGTGGCGCCCAGGATTCGATCCTTGCCCGGTTCGGTGAGCACTTTGACAAAGCCCCGGGTTTCCCCTTCCACAATGGCGCGATCCAGATCATCCAGTTGATAACGGCTGATTTCATATTCAATGTTCTGCTCGCTGGCCTCACGCTCATTGAGGCCAACCCGTGCAATCTCCGGTTCCATAAACGTGGTAGCGGGGATCACCCGATAATCCACTTTGAATTTTTTTAACTGGCCGAATAAGCCGTTTACCGCGGCATACCAGGCTTGGTGCGCCGCCACATGGGTAAACTGGTAAGGCCCAACCACATCACCCACCGCCAATATATTGGGATACATTGTTTGCAGGTAATCATCCGTTGTAACCGTACGATCGGTTTTAATGCCCAATGCCTCCAGGCCAAACCCTGAGGTTCGAGGCACGCGACCCACCGCGCACAGCAGCTGATCGAACTCGATGTCATGCTGCATTCCCTCATGCTCAACCACCAGGTATTGACGGGCACCCTGCCGATAACAGCGCAGCGCTTTGTGATCTGTTAATACCTTAACCCCTTCCTGCTCCAGGGTTTGTCGGGCAAAGGCGGAGACTTCATCGTCCTCGCGCAGCAAAAGCCGGCTTGCCATTTCAACCTGGGTTACCTGCACCCCAAGGCGGGAGAAGCTTTGTGACAGCTCGCAGCCTATGGGGCCGCCACCCAGCACCACCAGACGCCCGGGGGGCTCCTGCAATTGCGCAAAGGTATCCCACAGCGTATCACTGGTCACGTAGTCCACTTCATCCAAACCCGGCAACGGTGGCACAAAGGGCCGGGCTCCGGTGGCAATGACAATGGTTCGACTGGTAAGCCGGGTAAGGTCACCGTCACTTGATTCAATCTCAACGGTCCAGGGATCGATTAAACGGCCATACCCTTGTTTTACTTCAACACCCAATTCGGTATAACGCTCAACGCTGTCATGAGGTGCAATGGCCGCAATTTTCTCGTGAATACCCTGCATGACTTTGCTAAACGAGATGCGGGCCGGCCCGCTGCTGACACCGTAATCACCGGCCTTCTTGATCTGGTGTGCCACCTTGGCACTTTTGATCAGCGCTTTACTGGGGACGCAGCCAAAGTTCAAACAGTCGCCACCCATCTTATGGGCTTCAACCAACGTCACTTTGGCATTCACCGCTGCGGCAATGTACGCGGATACCAATCCGCCCGCGCCGGCCCCGAGGACAATCAGGTTACGATCGAACGATGACGGCTTGCGCCAACCCCGATAGGCACGCCGGGCCTGTAAACTATTGACCAGTTTCTTGGCGAACAACGGAAACAGGCCCAGTAACGCGAACGAGAGCAACAACGATGGGGAAATAATGCCACCCAAACTCTCGATCTGGGCCAACTGGGTTCCCGCGTTAACATAAACGATGGTTCCCGCCAGCATACCCACCTGACTGACCCAGTAAAACGTCGCGGCTCTGATGGTGGTCAGCCCCATCACCAGATTGATTAAGAAGAATGGAAAGATCGGTACCAGCCTTAGTGTGAACAGATAGAATCCGCCCTCCTGTTCCACTCCCGCATTGATTTGCTGCATGCGCTGCCGGAAGCGCCGTTCAACGGATTCACGCAATAGATAGCGGGATGCCAGAAACGCCAGAGTGGCCCCCAAACTGCTGGCAAACGACACCAGAATCGTGCCATACACCAGGCCGAACAGGGCCCCTGCGGCTAACGTCATGACCGCCGCACCGGGCAGGGACAACGCAGTCACCACGACGTACAGAACGAAGAATCCCGCCATCACAAACCACAGGGATTCCGTTTTCCAGCGCTCAAACTGGGACAGGCTGGATTTCAGCCCTTCCAAGGTCAGAGTGTGATTCAGATCCAGAGCAAAAAACAGCAGCACGACCAGCGCAATTACGCCGACGATAATAAGCTTCTTCATAGCTGAGCCCCCGCCAATGCACCGGCGCAGCTACTACCCTGCCCTGCTGTACAACCAAAACAATGATCCGCCACCGCAATGGGCTGATCGATGTCAACGGCATTGTTCAAGTCAATTAAATGCATGCGCTGATTGCCCCGCAACGGAATGTTCAACTGTTGATTAAAATCACAGTCATATAGATAGCCTTTCCAATCCACACTCACCAGTGACCGGCACATCACCGTATCCAGGTGTTGCGGATGAAAGCTGTCTTTCAACAGTTGCATGTAGCTGTAGAACTGCCCCTTCGATATCAAGGTGGAACCGAAGCGTTGAATGGGCATGTTGGTGATGACGTACAACCGGTTAAACCGAATACTGAACTCATCATTCAGAATGCGCTTGTAGTCGGCCTCCAACTCGCCTTGCTCAGGTGGAAGCGTTGGGCCCTGCGGGTTATACACCAGATTCAACAACAGGCCACTATCATCATGGCCGTATCCCAATGCGTTCAGGCGCTGCAAAGCGTCAATGCTTTTCGAGAACACGCCTTTGCCCCGTTGCTGATCCACGTTCTTGGTGGAATAACAGGGCAACGAGGCGATTATCTCTACCTGGTGTTTGGCAAGAAACTCTGCCAGCAAGTGCTGTTCCGGCTCCAACAGAATGGTCAGGTTGCAGCGATCCACAACATGGATATGGGCAGCCCTGGCCTGCTGCACCAGCTCACGGAACTGCGGGTGCATTTCGGGTGCGCCACCGGTAAGGTCGAGCGTGGTCATGCCTGCGGCCTGCATGGCGGGAACAATCAGGCGCACTGTATCCGCCGACATCATTTCCGTGCGATGGGGCCCAGCATTAACATGGCAGTGGATGCAACGTTGATTACATTGATAGCCTAGATTTACCTGCAACGTGGTGGTTGCACCGCGACGCAGGCTGGGAAAATGCGTCGCATTCAGTAGGGGGAGTATTTTATGCATCGACTGCTCCTGCATACGTAGAGTCTATGAAATGGATTGCGCAGATTGGGTTTTGTTACACTGAAGATCCGAAAATACTGCTTTTTTGTGGTAGCGCTGCTGTAGCAGAAAGCACAGCAACAGTGTGCCGCCCTGAGCCAGGGCAATCCAAGGGGATACGTGGAACTGTAATAGGCCTTCGGCCGGACTGATATTGCCGCCATGGCAGTAGCTCAACACCGCGAATGCACAAAAATAGAATAGCCAAGCGCGCCCCATCAAAACCGTGATGGGTAACAACCACAGCCAATACCAACTGTTAACCACTGGGGACACTAACAATAAGCACAACAGCGCCAAATCCACAGGCGGGTAATGATTGTTTACCCTGGAACGCCACCTGATCCACAACACGGCCAAGCCGACCAGCAACACAAGCGCGCTGGTTTCACGGGCATAACCCGCCGGGGCGACCGCTTCAATCAATCGAAACAGCAAGGGGTTAAAACGCCACTCACGGGCAAAGGTTTGCAGTGAATACCATTCGCTGCCACTTAGCTGCAGCAAAGGTGCATACAGCAATGCCAAAGTGATGCCGCAGTACAACAACACTTTCATAAACCAGCCAAAATGAACGGGATAATTCCGTAACGCCTGCACCTGCACAAGAACAAACGGCAGCACCACAAGCGCAGATATTTTGGCGCCCAGTGCAATGCCTAACGCCACACCGGTAAGAAGCGGGCGCCGTTGCTGCCAGCCATAAAGGCACCAGATAAGCGCCAGTGCCACCATCAGATCAGGGTGAGCACTGGCAATGGCCTCTTTCAGTAGCAACGGATGGATCGCGTAGGCAGTGAGCCAGCGGCAGGATACCCCCATGGCATACAGGCTCAGCAGGATGCACACATCGGTGAGCACCAGCAGCCCTTGCAGCGCGGTGAGATTACCGGGGGCGATGTAATAGGCCAGAGCAAACACATACTGCAACACCGGGCCATAGATCGAAGGCAACTCCGGATAGTTGATGTTATTCAGTATCCATTGCCACTGCTGGGGCAACTGGGCCTGTGAAAAAAAGAATTCCGGTGGATGCTGCCAGGGGGGAAGGAACAACGCTGTTTGCCGACCATCCCATAGATAGCGAAAGTAATCGTCCTCCAGCAAGGGCCAGGCCATGGCCGCTATCACACGCAGCACCACCGCCAACAACAGTACCTGCCCCAGGGTGGGCGCGATGTCCTTGCGCAGGGCCAGGATCACCAAGGCACCCAAGCCCAGCGCCGAAGAAAGCAGCGTGAACACCAGCTCACGCTGCGGGTTGGTTCCGAGGTCACTGTTACCGCCGAGGTACAGCATTATTGCTGCTGACAAAGCCAGCAACAATAATGCCTTCCTGCCTCGGACCAGAGACACGTTAAAACGCGTGGGTATAAGTAAGGCCGGCAATTTCATCGTCCGCTACGGTATTGCGACCGTCCGTCAAGGTAGCCAGGGTGAAGGCGATCCCCTGGCTGGGTCCAACGGCGTAGTTCAAAGAGAACTTCACCAACTCCCGCTCTTCATTCACCTCTTGGAAGCGTTCCGGGGTAAAACCGGGGCCGCCGATATCCAAATCACCGCCGTAGCGCTTGTTCGAGTAACCAAGGCTCAGCCCCAGGGCGCTGGTGGGATTGTACTGGGCAGACAGATGAACAAAGCTTGCTTCGGGCACATCTCCACTGCGGTACTCGTATCCCAGCTCTGCGCTGACACCCCAGTTAAGCCCTACCTGCTTACCCACCAGCGCCGATGCCTGAAATCCGTTTTCGGCTTTGCCGAGGGCGGCAAGGCGATCACCTTCGTAATCCCCCTTGATGATCGCGGCACCGCGCAGCGTGATGGTGGGAACATTGTTTGCCGTGGCAAACTCATCCATCACCCGCCAACTTACACCGATGGTCGAGTCGGTAAAACCACTGTCCCGATCGGCGCTGCCCGCCTCCACCTCGCCGTAGCCGATCAAGGCATCCAGTGCCAGGTTGTCGCTGATCCCATAGTTGATCAGCAACGCGGTATCATTGCGCTCAAAACTGCTGGCTGCCCCACCGGTAATGGCGCTTGCAGCAAGCTCATCATCGCCAATGTAGGCATCATCACCTTCCTGTTGCGTGTAATTGATCGATACCAATGTCTCCCCGGGAATGGGCAACCAGGGCGAGGTACCTTCAGCAACAGAAAGGCCCGGCAGTGTCAGTAATGCAGGTACTAACCATAACGTTCTATTCATCATTGCGATCCTTTCGATACTTTGGATTAATTGGGGTTAAAGTTTGAAGCGACGCTTCAGATATACGCTCACGGCTTCCTGCTCCCGGGAGGTCAGATCCGCCTGCGGCAGCTTCTGCAACAGCTCCTGAGCACTGCTTTTGTTCAGGTCGAACCCCGGCATGGAACAACTCTCACAGGCAATTTTCACAGCAAAGACCCGTTTACCCAGGTTGTAGTTCGCCTTATCTCCGGTTTGTGCGTGGCCCACCGCATCCGAACCTGATGCCAACGCCAGGGAGGAGGCCATACTCATGAACAGGATTAGCGCACAGTGAGAGAGCTTGTTTGGGTTTCGCATCGTGTATCTCCTTATTTGTAGGGGGTATGGTTTTGATCTAATAAAAGGTGTGGTTTAACGCCACGGCGTTGTTGCCACCAGAATCTGGCCAGCATGCCGATGATGTCCCTGCCTGCGCGCAGCACCCCCAGTACGGTACCGCCGATTTTGGAGTGGCCGCCCAGCCGCGCCCGCCAGCGCACGGGCACTTCCACCACGCATAATTGCGCGCGATAGGCACTTAACTGCATCTCGATCGTCCATCCGAAATCGCGATCGACCATGTGCAACTGATCAAAGGCATGCCGGGTGATGGCACGCAGCGGGCCGAGATCCTGTACCGGGTAACCCCACAGAGTACGCATCAGCGTGCAGGCCAGTTGATTTCCAAAACGCTGGGCCGTGGTCATCGACCCGGGTTCTGCATAGGTCCGCACTCCAATGGCAAGGTCGGCACCCTGCATCAGGGCAACCAGTAGATTCCAGCTGTCGTCAATGGCCACCGCACCGTCGCCATCCACAAACAGCAGCACCTCACCGCGACTGGCTTGCACACCCTGCCAACAGGCTTCGCCGTACCCCAGTTTGGGTGCCCGTATCACCTTAACGCCGTGCTGCCGGGCAATGGCCGCAGTACTGTCGGTGGATCCGTTATCCACCACCAACAACTCCCAGCGCAGCGGTAGATTGCAGCGCGCAACGAACTTCAGAATCTGCACCAGCACCAAGCCAATACAGTTGGCTTCGTTATGGGCGGGGATAATGATGCTGACCAGGTGGTTGGGTTTCACAAGTTCACTTCCTGAAAAATCTGTGCAGCCATACTAGGTATCCACACAGGCCACTTCCTCACGGAAGTTTCACAAAACCTTCAATTAAGTTTCGCAATGAGGCGTGAGCAACATTGAAGTCCGGGGTCAGGGTAAGCGGATTGATTAAAAACCAAGCACAAGAAGTGCAGGGATTGTAATTCCCCAAAGAGGTGCTGGTGTTCTTGTTGGGGGTTTTAGGTGAGGGTTTTAGGTGGGGTATTTCGTTAGACTATCAGGCGTGGGTGGAAACCGGCAGGGATTTACCGGATCCAGCGATTTCTCCGGTGCGGAACCATTCTCAGCATGCTTACACGCAATGGTATATTTTGCAGGTGTAAATAGGCGTTAATCTGCTTGCCTCAAGCAGGCTGGTGATTATCAGCGCCACCATCAACTGCTGTCGCAACCTTTGTGAAAAACCACGAGTGCTTTTCGCCTCTGAAGCCAGCTCGCTGCACCGTGGCTGGGGAAAAGGTGCCTGTGCCAGCGGCCAGGGAAGGAAAGGAAAGGAAAGATGCCCCTGATCCAGGGCGCGAATACGCAGACACACCAAAATGTGATCGCCGTCACGCTTTGGCACCAATAGGCACCATAACCAGCCCATCTACTTGAGACAATCTATCAACAAACTAGAGTTAACTTTATCAGCTATCTCTGACAAGAAGCTGCATGGATTGAATTCATTTGCTCTTAGCAACGAACACAACTTTCACTTCATATACTCCGGACGAAAGCCCGTACCGACTAAGGAAGTAGTTTATGACTGATCCACAAATCGAAGTTATGCAACATTTGGCGAAGGCACCTGCTTTGGTATTTCTAATTGTTGCCGCTTCAGACGGAAAGGTTGACCAGAAAGAAATCAAACAGTTCGGCAAGATACTTAAAGATAACGCGTATGAGCCGCTCTTTGTGGCAATGCAGAAAACCAATATGTCGATGGTCGATCTCATCTTATCGGTAAAGAACAGCAACAATTCCCCCATAGAAGATTTGGCCTTAATCCGGCGCATTCTGGATCAAATGATGCCGGAAAATGTCGCCAAGACCTATAAGGTAATGCTGTTGATGCTGGCCAAGAGTATTGCCGAAGCCTCAGGCGGATTTCTGGGTATTTTTGGCAGCAAAATCAGCCAAGAAGAGAAGCTTGCTCTGGCTGCTATCGCCAGTACCTTGGGTGTACTGGAAGAGGGTAGTCAAACCGAAGCCAAGCCCGCTGCTGACTCTCAGTATCAGAGCGTGGCAGACCTGCCCGACAATCTATTCCCGGCTTTAAAGACAGCAGAGTGGGGAAAAGACGCGAAAGGCAGTGTTGTCATGAACACGATATTTGAGGCAAGTGATCCGATACAGTATGAGCCGGTTATCGGCTACGCCATTGACAGCCCTGAAGCCATCACGTTTTTAAACTGCGACATGATTGCGGAATCAATGACGGTTCAAGACGTACATGCGCGTGCTTTAATGAACCTAGAAGCACGGTTACTGGGTAACGCTACGTGGGAGCCACTGAAATATGATGTCGATTCCAGCTCGAAAGAACCCATATCAGGATTGGTTCTAACCGGGGATTACTATTGCAGCGAAGCCATGCTAAGTGAAACGCTTTTACAACAGGCCCATGACAAACTTGGCTCTGAACTGATCATGGTAATGGCGCCAGAACGAGGCAAATTGTTTGCTACACAAATCGTCAGCCAACAGGATCCAGAACCCGAACGGATTCTCTTCGCCAGCTTTGCCATCGCGCAATTTTTTAACCCGGAACAGGCACCAATATCGCCCAATGTGTGGATTTCACTTAATGGCAGTATTGTGGGCCATATTAAAGGAATGGATGACATTATTGCCTCCGCCAAAAAGCATGCAGAGGCTGACATGCAGCGAGAGGAAGAACAATTGCCCCATAAGGCGGGAACGTTCTCAGATGGTAGCGGTGTCGGCATACGCATAAAAGTGCAGGCACACAACATCGAAATCATGTTCAAGAATTTGCAGCATATTATCCGTGGCTATGTTCAGCATGGCATAAAAGATGACAAGTTCACCGGCGCCATTGACGTTGTGCTGGAGATCAAGGATTCCCAATTTAACCCAGCAATGATAGATGCACTAAAAACCGAACTGGATGATATGTTTGATTTCTTAACTAATCAGTGTTCGAGCTTAGGATTTCGAGGTAAGGATAATTCAGCGATCAGGCTCAATTATGAAGTCAGTGCCTGAACGTAAGAAGCACTCAATATAAAGCATTCCGGCTCATCGATGCTTTTCATCGATGAGCCCGCTGGTAATCCGTTGAGCAATTCTTTTTCCGGCATCTACGCAATGCGGAACTTTACTCACACTAATAATAGCCACAACTTCATTCCTTGTATTCAGAACTGGCCCACCTGAATCACCCCGGCAAGCGCCAGAAGAAAATGAGATCAACTTTTCGTCTAAAGCTGCATTTTCCAGTGGTCGCGATTTTTTTATACCGTAGTACCCCCATTCATCTTCACCAAAACCCCAAGCAATAAAGGGAGTATTTTTTTGTGTATAAGATGCAATTGGAACAGGTGTAACAGGCAACACATCAGTGGAAACTAAGGAAACAACATCGTTCCCAAGAAAATCGTTTACGGTTTTGATGGTGGCAGAAGACCTGGGTGATATTTTAGTGACATCAAACCACTGAACCGTGTCATGCAAAATATTATCTCCAACACCTATTTTTACAGTATTGGATGGGTAGTATGTTTGGGCTTTTAAACCATAAACGCAATGAGTTGCGGTTAACACTTCGTTAGCACCCACAACCACACCACTGCAAAAATCTTTTTTGCCTGTGATTTTGATGGCCACAATGGCGTTACTATCGAAACCATACTGTGTGTTTTTATATCCTGTTTCAGAAACAGGGGCAGCACTGGTCTGATTAACGCTAACGCCCAGATAGAGCATCACAAGTAAAAAACGATTAAACAAACGCATAATGAAATTGGCTGACATTTCCATTACCTTTGAAATGTCAGCCCTGTTCCTTGTATTTGTTGGAGGATTAAATTGATTCTTCAGCTTATGGGAACGTAGAGCGGAAATACGAGATCCAGCTTGCGTATTGTGGCGTTAACCGCACCATGCGGTCTGCGCGACTGACATTCTCACATGAAGAGGAAGACGCCGTTCCACCACAAGTGGATTGAATATCGTGTGCAGTATAATAGACTGATCCGTCATTTCCTACATTGCCGTTGCCGTATAGATACAGAGGTGAACCGCTCATTCCCGCTGACCCATCACAAGACATTCTGAAATTACGATTGTAGCCATCGCCATCCAGATTGGTACCATTACCTACCGAGCACGATGCTGCATCGCCGTACAAGTGGAATGGGCTGCACACTGTCAAATCTGTTGTACAGGTAGGGCACTTGGCAGGGTCGGCTGGATCGTCGATACGCGGGTTATTGGCAGGGCCGGCGTTACATGAGGGATAACCACGACTGAATTTGGATACCGTGTTGAGCGAACCCATAGGAGCGTACCAGTAGCCCATCCAACCCACGTTATTACCCAACCGATCAGGGATGACAATAATACCAAAATCGTACTGCTCACGATTGCTCACACTGCTCTGACGCCATTGGCTGGGGGTAAAATACCAGTATGTTTTACCGATGCTGGGGCAATCATCAGTGCTGGAATTTGGGCATCCGGGCATAGTGGTGGAAGCTTTCCAATCAGTGCCATTGCGCCCTACACGTGCAGATAAAGCAAAAAAGTTATCGGTAGCCGAGGTGTTAATGCAGTGTGCTGCAGTAACGATGTGACGGGGGCCAACCAAGGTGCCGGAACAACCGCTATTAGAGCCACCGTAATCAAAATTCGCAATGGTGCGCCAGGGCCAAGCGTTGATTTCGGTGTTGAGCGAACCCAACCGAACACGATTGTCATCGTTAAAGCTCCAGCCCATTGGATAATACTGGCGCTTATCCACCGCCTCTACTCGCTCTGTGGTTTCTGATTTTATCTCACCCACAAAGCTGTCGTTTTGCTTCTCATTCACGGCAACTCGAAAGGTCAGCTCACGAATTTCGACCGGTATGAAGAAGTTAAACTCATTGCGTGTTTCAGGTTTATAGGCTGAAAAACTGTCTACGGTTGGAACATCGTCTGGCGCATATTCGCTGTAGCCATCAATACGATTAAAACTTTCATCGGCTTTTGCTTCAGGCTGCTCCGGATTGCCTTTACTAATCGTATTGCCTTTGCGTAACCAGTCGATTCGCACAGGGGGCAGCCCTGCCAAGCGTTCGCCCGTGGTTTTTTGCAAGTTGATCAACATGGATTCCGATTCATCAACCAATTCATAGGCATCCTTGAAGATGCTTTTGTCATTAGCGTATTTTTCGTGGACCCGAATTACATATTCAACCTGGGTTTCATCACTCGTAAAGCGCTTTTCCACGTAGGATTCACCCTTTGAGAAAGCACTACCGCTGAACAGCAGCACACAAGCCGCCAGTGAAGCGGATAGAGTGGATGGGATTTTCCGTAGCATTCCATTTGACATTGTTGTTTCCTGAAGAGGTCGTTGTAGGATGGGGCTATCTTAATGAGGGATGCAGTGAAGGTAAGTAACAAGTGAGGCGCAGAAATGTGACATAGTTCCGCAATCGAACTTCCCGTTTCGGGTGTTTCGACAAGATGCCCCTACATTAATTTCACCCCCGAAAGTACAAGGGTTATATATCGCCGTTTTGCACTTCCTAAAGGTCTTACTATAATTCAGGTCTGATATGTTTGGTTGTGAGCAAACACCCCTAACCCATCAGATGTGAAAGTAGTTGATGTCTATATCCAGTTTTACACGGTTTTTAGTACTGATTGTTGCTTTATGTTCCTTAATCGCTGGTTGTTCTACCGCTGTCGAACGGCTAAACAAGCTGCATCAGCAAAATAGGGAAACAATGCGACATGAGATTAATGCCTTGCTCTCTGAGCCTGGCGATATTAATCGTCAATCTCCTGAGAAAGCGTTAACACCTTTGATGGCAGCAGCCTTCTTTGACCCGGAGCGCATACCGGGCATGATCGCCCAAGGGGCAGATGTAAATTATAGAACGCCTTTTGACGAGACTGCTTTACACATTCTTATGTTTCGGGAAGCCACATACAAAGGAATCTTCTGGGCTAGTGCCGGGTATGGCCCATATGAGGATACTCATGAGCTTGCTGCCATTGAAGCTTTGCTTCAAGCAGGCGCAAACCCAAATATCGGCGGACCTGGAGGCTCAACCCCAGCACACTTCGCTGCCAACCCCAAATACTACAAAGGCGATGATGAGTACTGGCTTGATATGCAGGTTGAGCGTATTGCCTTGCTCGTCAGGTATGGCGCCGATCTTTCTATCATAAACTCTAAAGGGTTTACCCCATATGAGATCTCCGTTCCGGCTCATGCTTGGGAACAGGAAGACCAATCTCCCTCCCAGGCAGCTTTTTCTCAGTTTCTTTTACTCGCCGAAAAGCGTGGAATAGAACAGGCGTATACCGCTCATATTGAACGCAAAACATCACTCGCCAAACAGGCTAAGGAAAGGGCCAGGGCCGAAGCAGAACGTAAACACCGCGAGGAAATCGCGCGCAGGAAAATGCGCGCCAAGGAGGAAGCCGTCGCCTCTTATATTGCCTCACACCCGAATCTGAACAACGCGTTATCGGAAGTGGTTCAGATCGGGAAGGAAAAAAGAGCGGTGGAATCGGTCCTCAGGCAAAATGCGTTCGGTGAAAGGTGTGAAACCGGCAGTAACAACACGTATTATCAATCTAAAACCTGTATGACGAGTTGGGAGGCCTTGAAGGCGAGTGCTGAAAGCCATTATTCGAGCCTTGATTCAGCCTACCGTAAGCAACGCAACTGGTTTGCCAACCTGTTTGGTGAAAGTGGCCATATCGTTAAAGCGCTGGTAGACGATCGCGTTGTGAATGCCCCAGCAGACGAAGCGGTCATGCAGCAATACGCACCGGCTCTGAGGCAACTCAGCAACATTACACAGGCCGAAGCTCGCGCCGAACGAGCTGAACAACGGCGCAAAGAACAGCAGATGATGGCTGACTTTATGAGTACGATTCAAAATTCGTTCGATAGGACGAACCAAATGCTGGACCGTAATATGGCTCAAACCCAGCAGGTGATTCAGCAGGCCTATGCGTCACAGAGAGCAAACGCTACCGCCCACCAATCTTCTTCCCACCAAGGAATACCTGAACTGGAAGACAAGTTGAACAATATTGATCGCACATTTGATTCACCAACCAGCTCCCGCTCAGGCAGCCTCGCTTCTGAAAACAATCAACCAGATATCCTCCTCAACAAGCCAGAAAGTAGCCATAGAGTCTGTGCCGGCCCATTTACCATGCCGGCTATCGACATGGTTGTAACAACCCAGGAATATAATGGAGGGCGTGCCAGTCAAAAATTTGAGTGTCCGGAAGGCACTATCCCTGTGCAGGAAGGTGCTCACAGCAACCAATTCACCAACTGGTTATTGCCAAGCAGGACAGAAGAGCCAGCAGGCAAGGGAAAGATTCGGGTCACTCGCAAGTCGTTTCGTTATGAATGCCTGTGCGCAAACAAAAAGAAAACCGGTTCTGGCGCAACCCAACAATAAACGGACCTTGCATGATTGTAATGCGATTGGGTAATCACAGGGGACGCATCATCAACCGTTATTTATCCTTTCCGGTGTGCCCCCCATCTGCAAGGCCATTGCTCCCTCGGGATAACGTTCTCCATAGATCGACACTGATGCAATTGCCTCATCAGGCTTAGTCAGCATATCGCTCCCGAGTTCGATCTCAACCGCAGCAGCATTTTCCGCCAAGCGTCGCAGGCTGCGTGTGCCCGGGTTCTCTTTAAAGAAACGGCCCAACAGGGTTTCATTGGTAAAAGGACCATACATATCGGCGGTATCCCACAGGGTTACCTGTTGCTGCAGCGCACTGGATAACACCTGCCTATTGACGGCATCATCACTGCTACCGTAAAAATCCGACATACCCATGCAACCCAGACCAATAGCTGAAAGCTCCAGCCCCTTCCCATCCCCGACGCAAGGCTTAGACCGGGGCAATGATCGTCACCATGCCCGTATCGCCAACGTACTGGCCATATCCAGACCCACTTTGCCGAGCCACTGGATATCAACGCACTGGCCGATATTGCCAGTATGAGTCAAAGCAGCCTGCACCAGCACTTCAACGCTGTGACCAAAGCCTCGCCCCTGCAATACATCAAGGCCATCCGCCTGCATCGGGCTCAGCACTTGTTAAGCGACAGCCAACTCAGTGTCAGCGAGGCCGCCTGGGAAGCTGGCTATCAAAGCCTTTCCCAATTCAGTCGTGAGTACAAACGGCTTTTTGGCGACGTACCGAGTCGAGCGGTGGGATCGGTGGTGGATTAACGACGATTCGCGGAATGCTTGGAATCCCACCTGGAGGAAGACGACCTGTGCTGGTATGACATTGGCATCGGCAATAACGACCTGCATCCGGGCCGGGGCCTGCTGATATTGGGTTGCCGGTGGGGCGGGAAGGCATATTCCCCCGGGGGAAGCCGCAAACTGATCGGGGGACGATCAATTACCCCCGGGGGAGACCTTGAACTGGTCGGGGGACGACCAATCGCCCCCGGGGGATGGCGTCAGAGGCCGGTTGCTTGCTGTTGCGGAACGGGGGAAGCCGTGCCGGAGCGGCGGGCGCGACGATACTGGCTGTGATAGCCGTCCAGGCGCGCCGGGTTATCCCAGAACACATACTCGCCACAGGCACGGATCTCATCCACGGCCTCCTTCAGGTGCGTATACGCCTGATCGCGGATCACCCGGGCGCTGCTGCCGTGGGCTCGCTCACCGTTCACCATCGCCAGCAAATCCGCCATGTCAGCGGCGGTGGAGGCGGCCAGATCCAGCGCCTGCGCATCCACACCCACCGCCAGCAATGGCTCCGCATTGGCGCGCCCCAGAATCGCAACGTCGTTCAAATCCTGAATCATGTCCACATGTCCGGTGCCCTCAGCAATGTCCGACACCCGCTTCAACAACGCATCATCCCTGCGGTAGGCATAACGCATGGCACGCAACATCTGATCGCGCAGGGCATAGGCGGCGGGCGCTTCCTGATCCCATTGCTGTTGCGCCTCCTCGCGGCCAAAACGCTCCTTGAACCACAGGGATTCAGCCTCGCGCAGGGCGCCAATGCGCTGCGGTAAATCCTGCACCCAAGCCCAGGGCAGGCCTGCGCTCTGCAAGGTGGTTTTATCCTCCTGCGCCCAGTGGTAGAGGTTTTCCGCCTCCTGCAGATAGGCTTTAACGGGAATATTGGGTTTCTTGAGGGTGGCGGGATCAATGGCCTCGATCAGCGCCAATTTGGCAGCATAATCCGTGCTACTCATGATTTAAGTCCTTTTGATTGGTTGGTAATGGTTTGAATGAATGCCCCGTCGGCGAATGAAGCTGGGCCGAAGCTGGAACCGGGGTTCGTTTATAGAGACAGGATTGGGGTTAAGAATTAGGGGGTTAATAATTGGGGAGTTTACGCGCAAACGTCAACATGAACGCCACAGCCACCACGCTCGCAGTCGCGCTCTACCTGCGTATAATGAGTGCAAATCAGTCAAGGGGTCTTATTTCTATGCGCAAGACAAAAATTATCTGCACCATCGGCCCGGTCAGCTCCTCCTATGAGGCACTGGAGCAGTTGGCCCAAGCGGGAATGAACGTGGTTCGCCTGAATATGTCCCACGGTGAGCACGAGGCCTGTGCCAAAGTGATCAAAGCCATACGTACCCTGAACCGCAAGCTGCATCACCCCATCGCGGTGCTGATCGATACCCAGGGGCCGGAAATTCGCACCGGCGATCTCAGCAATGAATTGGATCTTAAGACCGGAGACGTGATCTCGGTGGTGGCGCGGGGCGTGGAAGATGTGGAAGCCAGCTCGATTCAGATCAATTACGAGGATCTGATTCATGACGTGAGTGTCGGCGACAAGATCACCGTGGATAACGGCCTGATCAACCTGGAAGTCTTGAGCAAAGAAGAGCGTTTGATGCAATGCCGGGTAGTGGATGGCGGTGTGCTCAAGAGTAAACGTCACGTCAACCTGCCGGGTATTCGCGTTAACCTGCCCGCCATCACAGAAAAGGATCGGCGCGATATCGCCTTTGCGGTGGAGCAGGAAGTGGATTTTATTGCGTTGTCGTTCGTGCGCGGTGCCGATGATATTGCCGAGCTGAAACAACTGCTGGGCAGCAAGGCAGACAAAATCAAAATCATCGCCAAGATCGAAGACCAGGAAGGGGTGAACAATCTTGACGCCATCGTTACTGCCTCTGATGGTGTTATGGTGGCACGGGGTGATCTTGGTGTCGAAATCGATTTTGAACGCCTGCCCCAGGTGCAGCGGCAGATCGTGGCGGCCTGCGCCGTGCAGGGCAAGCGGGTTATAGTGGCGACGCACATGCTGGAATCGATGATATCGAGCCCCATGCCCACCCGTGCGGAAGTGACCGATGTGGCCAATGCGGTGTACGAAGAAGTGGACGCGATTATGCTCTCCGGTGAGACCACCATCGGTAAGTACCCCTTCAAGTGCGTGGAGGTGCTGGATCGCATTGCGCGAACCATCGAGCCCAATCCGGGGCTGGCCTTTACCGACAAAC
The DNA here is from genome assembly GCF_003671475.1 of Ketobacter sp. GenoA1. Classification (NCBI taxonomy): domain Bacteria; kingdom Pseudomonadati; phylum Pseudomonadota; class Gammaproteobacteria; order Pseudomonadales; family Ketobacteraceae; genus Ketobacter; species Ketobacter sp. GenoA1. The sequence continues at coordinate 252,509 of NZ_RCHM01000046.1, forward strand.
TGCGGCTTGGCAATGACAAACAGGAAATCGCGTTGGCCGCGGTGAATCTGGCCGAGTCGATTCATGCTGCCGCCATTGTGGTTCCCACCAGACGGGGCCTGATGGCCAATTTGGTGGCCAACTGCCACCCGCGCAAGTCCATCATTTGCGCCTTCACCAATGACAGTCGTACCCGCCGCCATCTGGTGTTAACACGCAACGTGCTCAGCTATCGCATCAATTTCAGCTCCGATCCGGAAAAAACGCTGGCCAACGCCGCACGCATTATGCTGAGCCGTCAGGAGTTTTCGCTGGACGACAAGGTGGTGGTGATTTCGGATGCCTTATCCGGAGCCGGTATTGAAGCGATTCAGATTCGTACGCTGCGGGACTGGGATTCGGCTATAGAGCAGCAGGCTCCATAATTGGGGAGCCTTGAAACCACTTAAAACTCTTATCAAGAGCTTTGTGTCACATTCGATTCGACGCGCCGCCAGGACATCGCGTCGTGCATCGTGATCCTAATCGCTAGTGATACACTGTATAATCCAGTGTTCGTTTTGCTCTGACCTGAATTATGTCCGCATATCCTGTATTACTCGTCATCGGCTACGTCTGGCCGGAACCCGCATCCTCGGCGGCGGGCAGCCGCCTGCTACAGCTGATCCGAGCCTTTCAGCAAGATGGTTATCGCGTGGTGTATGGAACGCCTGCGGAGGCCAGCCACCATGCCTCTGATCTTGCATCGCTGGATATCGAGGCCGTGACACTGGCGCTGAACTGTGCCTCTTTTGACGGATTCATCCGTGATCTGAACCCAGATGTGGTGATGTTCGACCGCTTTATGATGGAAGAGCAATTCGGCTGGCGCGTTGAAGAGCAATGTCCGCGGGCATTGCGTGTGCTGGATACCGAAGATCTTCACAGCCTGCGCCATGCCCGCGCCGCTCAGCTGAAACGGCAGCCGTTCAGCATACCGCTTATTCCTGACATTGAATTCCGTCACAGCGAACTGGCCATGCGTGAGGTTGCCGCCATTCTGCGCTGCGATGTGTCGCTGATGATTTCCACAGTAGAAATCGACTATCTAACGCGCTTTTTTCAGGTGCCGCCCACTCAGTTACAGCATGTACCGTTTATGGAAGAGATGACGGATGCACACAGCACCGTACCGTTTGCACAACGGGCGCATTTTATTTCCATCGGTAATTTCCGTCACGATCCCAACTGGGACGCGGTACGTTATTTAAAAGAGACTTTGTGGCCATTAATCCGCCAGCAACTGCCACAAACAGAGCTGCATGTTTACGGCGCCTACCCACCTAAAAAAGCCACTCAACTGCACAACGAGCGCAGCGGTTTTCTGGTGAAAGGCTGGGCCCCCGACGCGCAACAAGTGGTGCGTCAGGCACGGGTAATGCTGGCCCCGCTACGCTTTGGTGCAGGCCTCAAAGGCAAATTGATTGATGCTGCCCGCAATGGCACGCCGGCAGTCACCACTAGCATCGGTGCTGAAGCGATGTACGGTGATGATGACCCGCCATGTACTCTGGTGGCCAATACGCCAGAAGCGTTTGCTTCGGCTGCAGTCGGTTTATATCAGAATGAAGATCAGTGGCTGCCCCTGCACCATAATGGCTTACGATTACTGGAGCAGCGCTTTTCATTTGCCACCCACGCACCGCGTTTGATCCAGCGGATTACTGAGTTAAGGGCGATGCTGGATGAGCACCGGAAGGCGCACTTTTACGGCCAAATGTTGCGTCACCACAGTTTGAAAAGTACGCGATTTATGGCTCAGTGGATTGAAGCCAAAAATCGGTTAAAGAAAAATGACTCGGAATAAGCCATGGGAAATGCACAGCAGCAAGGCGGGGTATTTTTTGGAGCAGTTGGCGGCGGTGGAGGGTAGGTTGTTGGGGGTTGGGTGAGGGATCTTGGGCAATCCTGATTCGACAAGATGATTGATCAAACTGCAATCGATCACTATACTGGTTAGGTAAATCATTGGGGATAGAAGAGTGGGATGACTAAGGATTTAGCGTACCCTTTATTCGTAGTATCAATCATAGCGTAGCTGCCTATGCAGTTGAATCAGCAATGTGAAATCAAAGAAACGCAATTCCATTGGAAGTCTGCTTTCGACCCGAAGCGGACTTTGGAGCAATATTCCTTTTAGAGTAATAAAAAGATTTATGAATATTAGAGCTGTATTCATTGGTATTAATAAACACAAAGACAGTGCTATCCCAGAATTGAATGGTGCTTCAAGGGATGCAACGGCTCTTTGGGCAATGTTTATGGATTCGATAGATGGCTTATCGTCACGATTGCTAATAGATGAAAATGCTACGCATCAGAATATTCAAGAAGCTATTTTGGGTGAGTTATCTTCTGCTCAAAAGGAAGATGTATTAATAATTACATTTGCAGGTCATGGTTCACCCGATGGTAGGCTTATAGCTTTTGACACTGATGGTACTAACTTACCTGATACGGCTATTTCAATGGCTGATCTTGCATACTCATTTCAAGAAACTAAAGCACGCGCTGTTTTATGCATCTTAGACTGCTGTTTTAGCGGGCAGGCTCCTGCAAGGGTTCTTGAAACGGAGGCGCGACCAAGAAATGCTTTTACCTTTTCAGGAATATATGGTGAGGGACGCATTTTGTTAGCAGCTTGCGCGGAGAATGAAGCTGCTTGGGAACAGCCTGGAACTGGACATGGAATTTTAACCTTTGCGGTAATGCAAGCTCTTCAGAAAGAAGATGGAGGCAACATTCAGTTTCCAGATGTAACAGGAGACATTATTCGTTCGGCTCGAGTGGAGGCAGACCGAATAGGCGTTACTCAAACCCCTGTATTTCTGGGTGGTGTACAAGGTGGGTTAGTTTTTCCTGCCCTTCGGCGCGGGGAGAATTATAACGCAGCCTTTCCCGCCATGCCTACGCAACAACTAAATGGGGACTTTGCAGAACTAGAAAATTATGGAGTTTCTCCTGAGATTGTTTCTCAATGGACCAAGAGATTTCCTGGAGGCCTGAATGATTTGCAGCTAACCGCAGTTAATGAGCACGGTATTTTAAATGGCCGCTCTTTACTTGTAGTGGCGCCAACAAGCTCCGGTAAAACCATGATTGGAGAATTGGCAGCTATACAGGCTGTTCTCCAAGGTAAAAAAGCGGCTTTTTTGTTGCCTTATCGTGCTCTCGTAAATGAGAAGTTTGAAGAATTTAGAGAGCGATATGAAGCTGCAGGACTTCGAGTTGTAAGATGTAGTGGGGACGCGTCAGATGGAATAGGACCAGCATTAAATGGGCGTTACGATATTGGATTTTTTACATACGAAACTTTTCTTAATATGGCGCTTACCTCATCAAGGTTGCTTAATCAACTGGGCGTGGTGATTGTAGATGAGGGGCAGTTCATTACTGATCCCAATCGAGGCATTACAGTAGAATTAATTTTTGCCCTACTATTACGTGCTCATGATAGAGGTATAACACCGCAGTTATTAGTCCTTTCTGCAGTTATTGGAAATCTAAATAACTTTGATAGTTGGCTTGGTCTTCCCGTTTTAATCTCCCGCAATCGTCCTGTTCCGTTAATAGAGGGTGTATTAGACAGGCGGGGAACATTTCAGTTTGTAGACGTGGACGGTAGTACAAAGCAGGAGTCTCTGCTGTTGCAGCATGATATCGTTCAGCGTCGCGACAAGCCTAGCTCACAGGATGTAATTGTTCCTTTGGCTAAAAAGCTCGTAGGGGATGGTGAGAAAATTATCGTATTTAGAAATGTGCGTGGACCTGCCCAAGGTTGTGCAAAATACCTCTCTCAAGAACTCAATCTTGAACCAGCAACATCAGTACTCGATGCTCTTCCTACAAGAGATTTGACTGCTTCATCACAACATCTTCGAGACTGTTTGGAGGGAGGAACTGCCTTTCACAGCACTAATCTTTTGCGTGGGGAAAGAGAAGCTGTAGAAAAAGGCTTTAGAGATGCTAACGGGAATATTCATGCTCTTGCAGCAACGACAACGCTGGCGGCAGGTATAAATACTCCTGCTTCAACTGTGATTTTGGCAGAAAATGAATTTAAAGGTGAGGATGGAAGGCCGTTTACTGTTGCTGAATATAAGAACATGGCCGGAAGAGCTGGGCGTTTAGGTTTTAATGAAACCGGAAAAGCAATTATCTTGGCTGATACGCCAGTTGAAAGGGCGCAACTATTCCAAAAATATGTGATGGGCATGCCGGAAGATGTAGCGTCGTCTTTCCAAGATAGAGATTTACCGACATGGACATTGCGGCTGCTTAGTCAGGTACGTGGTGTTCGTGCATCTGAAATTTCCAATCTTTTAGTAAATACATTTGGCGGTTATTGTGCATCACGAGAAAATCCGCAATGGCTGGAAATCATACAGGCTAATGTAGATGAGTTACTAAACCGAATGATCAGCGCTGGTTTAGTAGAGCTTGAAGGTGAAATTGTTCATCTCACTTTGCTCGGGCACGCATGTGGAGCTTCATCTTTGTCTTTTGAGTCCGCTTTGCGATTAGTTGAGTTAATGAATAGTTTGGATATTGAACAAGTTCCCCCAACTCATGTTTTAGGAATTATCCAGGTTTTAAATGAGTGTGACGCATTATATACCCCAGTTATGAAAAGAGGGCGCTCTGAAAGTGCAAGATTAAATAATGTTTCTGTACGTTACGGCCAGGAAATGACAAGGGCCTTACAGCGTTACTGTTCAGATGAAATACAAGTGTGGCAGCGTTGTAAGCGTGCGGCAATCCTTTGGGATTGGATAAATGGAGTTGCTGTTGAAGAGTTAGAGCAACAATATTCATCAAATAATCCATGGCAAGGGACTATTAGCTATGGTGACATAATAAGAATAGTGGATGGAAGCCGCTTTCATCTAAGATCAGCTCACCAAATATTAACGGCCCTGTTTCCTGAAAATGCTGATTTTCTAACAGAGCTTGATGAATTGTTACTTAGATTGGAATTTGGTTTGCCTTTAGACGCTCTGGGTTTGACAGAGTTGAGAATACCCCTTGAGCGTGGACAACATCTTGCTCTCTATAATGCTGGATACCGTACTCAAGAAGATATAGACAATCTTTCAGAACAGCAACTTTCAGAACTTGTGGGAACAGTAGCTACGATGCTACTTTTACCTGAAGATGATAATCCATGAATGGCAAATTGAAGATTTATTTCTTTATAAAGCCAGAAATACTGCTTGCATGACTAAGTGCTTTTTTTCGGATGGCGTTATGACTACTGGTTTGTTAAATATCATGGAGGTCGCTTAGATATAAGGATGAAAAAAAGCGATTGGACAAATATCATAAATACTACCCATGCATCTGTTTTCGGAGACGTTTCGAAAAAATCGGTGTTTTTGGCTCTTATAGGGAGAGGCTATTTCCCAAGACAATTACCGCCGCCATTTGCCACAGCTAGCTTTGCCAATTACGTTGAAAGCAACCCCGATGAATTCAAGAAACTTTTAATTGATGATTTACACAAAGGAGGTAGACTGAAAACTGCTGAGCTTTGTCGATTTAGTTTAGCACGGCCTGGACAGTTAAGGCGTATTTTAGGACTACCCAATCCCACGTTTTACTATCTTTTGTCACTCATTTTGGCTGACAACTTTAATATGTTTGAATTCGAGAATGATTTCATTTCTCCTGACTACTCTATGAGTTTTCCCAAATTTGAAGAAAATGAACAGATTAGAGCGTTTGAATTTTTAAACGATTGGGATGAAATTCCGATACGCAGGTTAAAGGAGCGAGCGAAGGGACGTTACTTAGTAAAAACGGATATCGCACGTTTTTTCCCTTCTATATACACACATAGCATACCTTGGGCACTTCACGGTAAGAAAACTGCTAAAAAAGATCGTTCAGCTAAGTTAATAGGTAATTTTATCGATTTACTTATACGCAGCAGCCAAGACGGACAGACTTTGGGAATTCCCATTGGTCCAGACTCATCGTTTCTTATTTCAGAACGAATTTTACTTGAAATTGATAGTGAAATATTCAAGCAAATAAAAAATAGGTCTATTGGTTGCTTTCATTGGGTTGATGACTATGAATTTGTTTGTCTAAGCCGAGATGACGCCGAATATTGTTTATCTGTATTGCAGCAGGCATTACAAGAGTATGAGTTAGAATTAAATACGTTAAAAACACAAATTTTGGAATTACCTGAGAATGTGCAAGACCCCGAAGTGGCGCAGTTGAGAAATTTCAAATTTGAGAATGAACCAAACGTTCGTCAGCTTCTTGAATACTATGATTTGGCATTCACGTGTTTCAATAAGCATCCCAAAGGTACCTTAAAATACGCCATTAAACGCATTCCTGACCATGACTTTTATCATGAATCAATTTCGGATTTTATGGTGCAGAGCATGATGTTGGAGCCTGGTGTTATTGAGGCTGTTTTTGTTTGGTTAGCGAGAGCAAATCGTATTAATGATGTTGACAAACCTACATTTACGCAATGCTTAGCTCATATCATTATTGAGCATGGTAGATTAGGGCATGCAAGTGAGGTATCGTGGGCAATCTGGGGCTTCATATTACTAGAGCAAGAAATTCCCGAAAAAGCAGTTTATGTTCTCTGTAATATGGAGGATTCTGTTGTTTTATTACTTGCTCTTGATGCTAAAGAAAAAGGATTGCTTAAAGGTAAGGATTTAGAAAATCAGATAGAAAAATTACTAGATGACAACAGCTTGTTTGGAACACACTGGCTACTTTCGTATGAGGCGGCAGTCCATAAATGGAGGTCTGCTGCAAGTGTCAATAAAGAGAAACTATTTAAATGTTTAAAAGACAATGGCGTATGTTTTTATCAATCTCAAGACATTGAGGAGTATCAGAAAACCATGAAAAATTGGGAACCCTATAATCCCTACGTTGATATCGATGTTGATGTCGATGAATTCGATGCGATTGATCCTAGCGAAAATTGATGAAATAAAACGTAACTGATTAGAGCTACTCAATGTCCGCTCCTGGCCGCTATCACTTTTAATAGAACAGTTTCAGGTGAGAATACCCTCGGTGTTTGTTGAAAATCAGAGCCTGGTATATAGTGTTTCGCGTGTGGTCTTTTTTCATGAGTTTTAAGGGATGTATTGTGATAGTTAAACCGAAGAACGTCATCATTAGCATAAAGCCTGAATATGCATTCAAAATCATCTCCGGTGAAAAAACAATCGAATTGAGGCGTAAGTTTCCCATAGACGCTGTTGAAGGCGGTATAGCTCTTATATACGCATCCAGTCCCATTAAAGAAATTATCGGGTATGCCATTATTGAGAAGGTGCGAGAATATCCAATCGATACCCTATGGAAGAAATGCAGCAAGAAAGCTTGTGTTACTAAAGATTTTTTCTATTCATATTTCGACGGTACAGATAGTGGTTTTGCTTTAAAGCTAAGAGAGCCCGTTGAATTAAATGAACCTGTACATATAAATCGCATGCGGGATGAGTTTTTCTTATCCGCCCCTCAATCTTTCCGCTACGCACCTGATAGGGTATTAGACTGCATCGCTGCATGAGTGGACCCAAACTATTAATTGATACAAATATTTTGATTGGTCTTGAAGACCATAAAAAAATCGTATCGACTTTTTCCACCCTCCATAAAAAATGCCAGCAACACGGCGTTCAAATTTTTATCCATGAAGCATCCAAAAAAGATATTGAGAGGGATAAAGATGCTGAGCGCCGCAAAATTATCCTTTCAAAGATTGATAAATTTTTATTATTAAACGGCATAGACATTCCTCCGGTGCATGAACTGGAAGCGACTTATGGAGCCATAAAAAGCCCAAATGATCTTGTGGACGTCACTCTTTTGCATAGCCTGCACGATGTTGATGCTGTCGATTTTTTAATTACGCAAGATCGAGGTCTTCATAAGCGCGCTCAGCGAGTAGGTATTTCAGGTCGTGTTTTTAGGATTGAAGATGCTATTGTATGGCTTAGAGATACCTATGACCGCATCAAGGTATCACTACCGTATATTGAGTCCAAACAATGCCATCAAATTAATAAAAAGGATGATATTTTTACTTCGCTGCGAGAGGATTATGAAGGTTTTGATACTTGGTTTCATGATAGCTGCGTCAAAAACCATAGAGACTGTTGGACTATTATTTTCAATGATGAGATTGCCGGGATCGCGATTAGAAAGGATGAAAGTTTCGATGATTTGAAAAAGGATGTCCCTTCATCCGAGTCACACTTTACAGGCGCGCCGAAAAAAATCTTAAAAATATGTACCTTTAAGGTTAAAGACCGTTATCGAGGAGAAAAGCTCGGCGAGCAATTGATCAAGCAAGTGCTTTGGTGGGCACATAAAAACACTTATGACTTCGTATATTTAACTGTATTTCCCAAGCATAAATATTTGATCGATATGCTATTGCAATACGGATTTGAAACTATTGGCCGGACAAAAGGCGAGCTTTACTTGGGTAAAACGTTTATGCCTGATTTGCTTAAAACATCTAAGAGCACTGATCCGTTATCCTACCATCGACAATATTACCCTGCATTTCTTCGTGGCGAAGAGGTGTCAAAGTTTTTAATTCCGATTAAAAGTCCATATTATGAAGTTCTTTTCCCTGAAAATGTCAGTAAGAGACAGAAAAGCTTTTTTGACGACAGTCCAGATATCCAAATCAACAAGGTTCCAGGTAACACCATTAGAAAAGTATATTTATGCCAATCTGGTATTAAGTCTATCCAAAAGGGCGACATTTTATTGTTTTTTCATCTAAAGGATGAAAATTCATTTCATTCCCAGTCGTTGGTGACAGTCGGTATTACCGATGGCTTTGACATTACATGCAGTCATGAGGAAATATTAAAACTTACCGCGAAGAGGTCGGTGTACAGCCAAGAACAATTAATTGGTTTTACAAAGAAAGATACTAAAGAAGTTAAAGTAATTAATTTCTTGTTGGCGGGACATATTAATCCAGCAATTCTTTATGATCGTTTGTTGGAAATAGGCATCAAAGGCCCATATCAATCAATCCGAAGTATTTCACACGAGCACTTTCAGATTTTGGAGAAGGAACTTATTCTAGATGTCAAAACAACATGAAATTGTAGTGGTGGCTGGGCTGTCAGGCGTAGGAAAGTCTCACTTAATAAACGAATTGAAGAAAAGTGACAGTCAGTTCGTTCATTTTTCAGCAGGTTCTTTAATTAAAAAAGGACGCAACTTATCTGATAGGGATGAGCTTCGTTTGTTGGGAGAGAATGAAATCCTTCAAAACCAATATTTACTCGTTGACCAATTGAAAGAAGAACTAGAGTCGTTATCGGATAGAAACATAGTATTATTTGATGCTCATATGGTGATTGATTCCGATGAATCTATATTGGAAATTCCTTTTGAAATATTTGAAAGATTAAATCCGTCAAGATTAATTTTATTATGCTGTGAGCCTGAAATGATATTGTCGAGGAGGGAAAAGGATGGCTCACGATTGCGTCCAATACGCTCGAGGGTATAAAAATAACTGTGTAACTGGCAGTTCATAATCATACTGGAACCCTATCACCATAGAGAATGATGAACTGATTTAGAGCTGCTTTCCAGTCCCGAATAGGCATAGTCCATTTTTTAGCGACATTACGCAACCCCAGATAAAGCAGTTTTCGTATGGCCTCATCATGAGGGAAAGCTCCCCGGCCTTTAATCACTTTGCGTAAACTGTAATTCAGTGACTCTATGGCGTTGGTTGTGTAGACCACCTTGCGAATTTCCGGCGGGTAATCAAAAAATGGCGTCAGACGCTCCCAGTTGCGCTCCCAACCAGGAACAATAGCCGAGTACTGAGTACCCCATTGATTGTCGAAAGCGGTCAGTGCTGCTCGTGCGGCGTCCTCAGTTGGCGCCGTGTAAATCATTCGAAGTGAAGCCGCTACGGCTTTGCGATCTTTCCAGGACACATACGACAGGCTATTGCGAACCTGATGCACTATACAGAGTTGAATACGGGTTTCGGGATAAACGGCTTCTATGGCTTCAGGCAACCCTTTCAACCCATCAACACAGGCGATAAAGCAATCCTGAACTCCTCGGGATTTCAGTTCATTGAATACGGTGAGCCAGAACTTTGCACCCTCGGTATCGGCTAGCCACATACCCAGAAGCTCTTTCTCTCCCAGCAGGTTGATGCCAAGAGCCAAATAAACAGCCTTGTTGCGGACAGGCCCTTCTTGCCGGGATTTTACAAACAAGCAATCAAAATACAGGATGGGATAGACTGGATCGAGCGGTCGCGCCTGCCAGGCTTGCACGTCCTCTAGGACACTGTTGGTGACGTTGGAAATCAGGGTGGCAGAGACTTCCGTGCCGTAAAGCTCAATCAGTTCATCCTGAATCTCACGGGTACTCAAACCACGGGCATAGAGCGCAATAATCTTTTCGTCCAACCCTTCCAGACGGCGCTGTCGTTTGCGTACAATTTGCGGTTCAAAACTACCGTTACGATCTCTGGGAACCTGGAGGTTAAGTTCTCCATCGGTGGTTTGCAGGGATTTTGATGTACGGCCATTGCGGGAATTGCCACTGTTTCGGCCACTGGGATCATTGGCTTCATAGCCCAAGTGATCTGTGAGTTCACCTTCGAGAGCAGACTCCAGTGCTCGTTTTGTGATCTCTTTGATCAGGCCTTGTTGACCCAGAAAATCCTTGGCATCGCCTTTAAAATCCTTAAGTAATTCATCTAACAAGGCTTTCTGTTTTTCCGTTAAGTCAGCCATCTTGTTACCCTCCTTTTGAGGTATAAGATAACCACTTACACAGATTTTTTTACACCCTCATACGCTCAGTTAAAGAGCTCAATAGCCAACAAGAATTATCTCGTAAACTGGCTGAAGAATATGCAGCTAGGTTATCCATACCGTTTTCTTCCCTAACTTCGGATGGCATCGAAATTTTCAGAAAAGAGATATTTTCTAGGAGCTAATAGGATTATCAATGTTCGCTTATGGCCAAAAGCAGTCTTCCCACTAATTAGTAGGATTCGAGTGCTTTTTTCGCAATTTTCCAAACTTCACTTTTCAAAAAATCATGCCTTTTCTCATCATGTTCCGGTAAACGCCAATATACGTCATTGAAATTTCCCATCCCACCGTAGGCCCCCAGAACTTTCCTATAAGATTTCTCATACTTCCCATCAATATAATATTGCTTTGCAAGGTTAAACCATTCTGCCCAATTGTCAGCTTCAGCTTTTCTAAGCAGTGCTATGAGTTCTTCCAGCTTTTCTATATACATAATCACAGCCATCGGAGATATTTTAGAGCGGGAAGTCAACAATCAGGTCAAAGTAAGGAGAAATTACGAGGTTCTGATACAATGCAATCAACAATCTGCACCAGTGTGGTGTTGCACCATTTTGATGCCAAGTATACCTGACAAGCTCTCCCCTAGTCGAACGGCTGATCCCAACAGATCGCCTCGAAACACATTGGCAGAACATAAAGCCAGATAGTTGTTGTTACACAGGCTATCGTACAAATATACGCAGATAAAACCGGGGCCTTTTCCGCGAGTTGCATAAACAATCTCAACATGACCATCACCTGAAAACGGCTGACTTACATATCCAAGTCTATTTCCCATAAACATTTCATTTTCGAAGACTTTTAATAGATACCAACCGGGGCCAGTCGATTGAAGCTCACAGCTGATATTTTCAGGTATATCTGAATAGTCTTTCTTGTTTGAAAGGTCAATGCTGGTAGGAACTCTGATTTTCATGCGAAACACTATCTTTTATATGCAAAAAGAACAAATATCTCTATATAACTCTTGGTGAGCAAAGCTTAACGAAACCCTACTTTTTTTGGTGTTCTCGTCAACCGTATGAAGAAGCCACTTTCCAGGTGGAAATCGCCCTTCTTTTTCACATTCGTCAATGACACTCAAACACTCTTCCATTTCCTCAGAGTTCACATACTCTTCTATAAGGATCCGCATGTATTCAAATATCTGAGTACGTGTACGATATTCCATATTTACAACTCACTGGCCTACTATAATTTAAGTAACTTTGATATTTGATACTAATGCACTGAGCCTCCCTGACTAGCTATTAAGGCTAAGGCCATAGGCCTTATTCTATTTCTATAAATAGCTTTCGATCATTCGCATCCTTTAGCAACTGTTCAATTATTTTCTTTTTGACTTAGGAGAGATCGTCTTTTTCTTGGGATCAATCCATTCATTCATACTATTCTCATAAACCAAAAAATCTGGCGATCTATGACCAGGGAGAAAAGCTTCACCTAGAATTCTTACAACACTCTCTTCTGTTTCCATCAGAATATGTCCTTGCGATATCTCCTTAATCATAATAATAGACCTCTGAGCCTCCAGTATTTTTATCTTTATCATTTTTGCAGCAATGTGTAACATCTAAGAGACTGACGAATCTTGAGGGATCTTTCGTATCATGGCTGACGTTAATGTTTTTGAAGAGCACGGTGGTATCCTTCATATTGATACAGGAACAGCATTAATCACTTTTTGGCCTCAGCAAATAGAAACGAACGAAAATTCTGACGTGGTAATTCGGCCAATTTCCGTGCAACTACGACTAGATGATAGCGACAAGCAAAAAGTTTCAAAATTCGCCTCACCCAAAGACACCAGATACTTCAAGGACAAGGCACGGTCCAGCATTACAGACATTGCCTATTCTAATCTTGCAAAAGAAGAAAAATCCATGCTACTAAATGAGCTTAAGAAAGAGATTACCAATTTAGAAAAGAATTTATAGTTCTCTATAAGGATCTGGCACTTCAAACTGCTTGTAGTTTTCATAGTTATTCTTTATATCTTCTGCCTTTTTCGTTAAGTATTCCTCATCCATCGAATCAAGATTCAGTTTAAATGCCCTCGAAAAGTCCACAAAGCTATGGCCAAATGGGATTGATATTATGTATCCGTCTCCTGAATCATAGACGCAATAAGCCCAATTCTTTTTTGCAACGATATCCATGCTAGCTAAGTTTTTTTCCACTTTTTAGGTCTGTGACGACATGATTTCCACTGTTTAATTTCTTTGCAGAAATTACAGCTTCATCCTCACCCTTAGGTAGTTTTCCTCCTGGCAATCACTCCAAAGATGAGCGAAGCATTAAGCCATGTACTAGATGCAGGAAATGCTTCTGCACATCGGGCTTATTTTCCTAGCCGGGAAGATCTAATGACATGCATAGAGCTCGTTAAGCACTTGATACACGGAATTTATATCCTACGGTCCGGCGTAGAAAAAGTGGCAGGGAACATTCCTAAGCGAGGTGAATAATTAACTAACGAAATAAAAAATTAATACTTAATGGTTTTAACTTTACATCCATTCCTTTTCAGTAAGCCTATAAAATCTCTTTCACTAGAAATTTTGGCTAAGGAAAAATCTACGATATATTTCTTAAACCATTCAGAGTCTGTTTCTTTGAATATGTCTTCCCATTGCGAAACATCAAATCCATCCAGATTCAAAGTTCCACCCATAAGGCCATGACCATATCCTTCTTCCAATAATATTTTCTTTGCATCAAAGGAATAGGCAATTAGTTTTGGCCACACGGAACTGTTGGATTCATTTGCACTCCTTTTGTCAACTTCTGCAATCACATAGTATGTATCAGACACCACTACTTCTCCGGCAAAATATCTACATTATCAAAATCTATTTTTCTACTATCTGCATGCAGCTGAACTGCACCACCTTCCCCATATTGCGGATACGCTTCTGCAAATGGCTCCAGTTTGGTTTTAACGTCATCCCCCTTCCAATAGGGAACCCTCGCCTGGACCTCTTTGTTCTCAAACAATTGCAGTGTATCAAATTCTCCTCTGAGTCGCGCATCACTCCAAGAGCCTTTACTATTGGCGTCCGGCCCAATTTCAGGGCCTTTTACCTGGAAGGCTTTTCTGGCTTCAATACCCGTATCGTACTTTTCAAAGCCAAAATATGTAGTCGGCGCAGATTTATTCTGAATGGTCATTGGAGCAAATTTATTTACAGTGCCATCGTCGTTCTCATACCTCATATACCTGTATCCAGTTGAAGGCAATGTTGAGTCGGGGCCACTAGGTCCAACATAGAAATCCGGCTTAGTCTTCGACAATTTTTCTGAATCTTGCACAGACAGACCCTGTGCTCGATACGCTTTATATCTTTCATAACGCTCTTTACAAACCATCCCCAGCGGATCAACCCACCCACTCGGATTCGGCGCATACTGATAATTATTTATCCCCCCCAACAACCCAATCGGGTCCTGCTGGGTAAACTGCCCTGTCCCCGGATCATAATACCGGAACCGGTTGTAATGTAACCCGGTCTCTTCATCCCAGTACTGGCCCTGAAATGCTCGATGCTTTGATTAGGCGGCAGCAGGCTTCTTAAGAATTACAATTCCGACCAGCGACGACACATTACGAAAGTAGAGCAGAGTCGTACTAGTGTCGCTTTTTAATGAATAACTGTGAATGAGCGTATCAGGCTCAAGCCTGCCTAGTGCATCAAACAGTTCTTCAATCCCAATCACATCAATGCCCGCATTTTTTGCACTAACAATGCGTATTTGGAGCTCCTTAATTAAACCAAATGCCGAATAAATTCCTGGCTTCTCGCTGACTAACCTTAAGTTAGTCCTATCGCCAATATCTACGGCAACATTAGCCGACAAAACAATATCTATAAGCTCATCTTTGGTCATGGTTTATAAACCTCAATATTGCTACGAGAGCCTTGCAGTAGTACTTCCTGCTCATTCCATTCATCCGGCGACCACTCCCATTTCCAGCCTGCCCCTTCTGGTGGCGCCCCTGTCGGCACTCTTAACACTACACCACCATCGCCGTATTTTTCTGCGTGTTTAACGGCTGTAGCAGGATCTCTTGTCCATGATGTAAATGGACTGTTTTCTGCGTGACCGCCAGCATTATGCATTTCAGGAGTGGCCGAGCCATTTATATTTCCAGGTGCTACTTTCCCCTGCAAAGCATTTTCATAATCAGGGTGCCCCGCATGTATGCCTCTATATAAGTATTTTCCTTCCTCGTGAGGCGGCAATTTTGCAAGCTCGGCAGTCGTTATCGCTGTAGATTGCCTGCCTGAATTTTCCCTTTCACAAGATAATCCTAACGGATCAACCCACCCACTCGGATTAGGCGCATACTGATAATTATTAATCCCTCCCAACAACCCAATCGGGTCCTGCTGGGTAAACTGCCCTGTCCCCGGATCATAATACCTGAACCGGTTGTAATGTAACCCGGTCTCTTCATCCCAGTACTGGCCCTGGAACCTCAAATTGTTCTCAACAGCCTCCACATCCTGCCGCAGCACGTTGCCATACACGCGGTAGCGTGCGCTCCAGACGATCTGGCCTTCCCAGTTGGTCATTTCCTGGGGGGTGCCCAGGTGGTCCAGGTGGTAGAAGTAGCACTGGTTGTTTTCGATAAAGGCCAGGGGCTTGAAGCTGTTGGGTTCGTACAGGTAGAGCTTGTCGATCCGGTTGCGCTGCTCGCTGAGCAGCACGTCGCCGTTCCACAGGAATGTGGTTTCGCCGAATTCATCCTGTTTGCGGATGCGGCGGCCCAGGGGGTCATAGGCGTAGGTGACGGTTTGGGTTGCCTGCCCTTGTGTAAGAGATCCTCCGCTCTTTTCCACTTTGATCAGCTGGTTCTGGCTGTTGTAGTGGTAGCGGGTTTGCAGTGCGCCACCTGTGCCACGGCGCTCTTCGATCAAGTTGCCGCGCGCATCATAGGTGAAGTGGCGGTTGCCGTGGAAGGCCAGGCGGTTGCCTGCTGTTTTGGCTTGCTCGCCCTGGCCGCTTTGCGGGCTTAAGATGTTGCCCGCCGGATCAAAGTCGAATTGTTCCTGGGCGTAGCCTTCCACGGTTTTAAGCCTGTCCAGCGCGTCGTAGTGGTAGCGGATCTGGCCTTTGCGCAGGTCGTCGATTTGGCTTAGGCGGCCGGCGCCGTCGTATTGGTATTGGCGGTCGATGATGGTTTCGCGGCCCTGTTGGCCTTGCACCCAATGGCGAGTAAGGCGGCCTGCCGGATCATAGTCAAACCCGGCCTGCACCTGGCCCTGGGTGCGGCTGATTTCCTGCCCGTGCTGGTTGCGTTGCAATTGGGTAATACGGTGGCCGTTGTAATCCAGGGCGGTGAACTGCCCGAAAGGATCGTACTCATAGGCCAGTTGTTGGCCGCCGGGCAGCACGCTGCCGATGCGGTTGCCCAGGGGATCATAGCGGTGTTCCAGGGTGGCTTGATCCTGGGTTTCGGATTGCAGTTGGCCGTTGGGGGTGTAGGCAAAGGCCAGGGTGCGCTGGCGGTTGCCGGCGCTTTCCAGGCGGCCGTTGGCATCGTAACCGAATACGGTGTCGTGGCCATCGGGGGTATGTTTGTGCAGCAGGCGGCCCATTGGATCCCGTTCGAAGCGGGTGGTGTGCGCCGCGAGGGTGTCGTCGTTATCGTGCAGGCCTTCGATGTGCCGCCCTTCAATATGAGCTGTAAGCTGCCCCAGCGGGTTGTATTGGTATTGCTGCACGCGGCCATCAAAGCCGATCTCTTCTATCAGGCGCTCGCAGGCGTCGTATTTCAGTTGGTAGTGTTCGCCGTTTTCGTTGGTCAGCCCGATCAGGTTGCGTTCGCGGTCGTAGTGGTAGTGCAGGCTGTTGCCGGCCGGATCAATGCGGCGTTTAACCTGGGCCAGGCCGTCGTATTCAAAGCGGGTTTTACGGCCTAAGGGGTCGGTGTATTCGGTCAGTTGGCGGTTGGCGTTGTAGGCCAGGCTGGCGCGGCTGCCATCGGGGTAGTGGATGGCGGTGACATCGCCCTTGGCGTTGTGTTGGTAGCGGGTGGTGTGGTTGCCCTGCTCCACCCGGGCCACGTGGCCCTGTTGATCATAGTGGTAGTGGGTGGGCTCCACCGTGTGCCCGTTGTGTTCCAGGGCACGGGTCAGCAGTTGGCCGCTGGGGCTCCAGGCCAGAATCTGTTTTTGCCCGGCCTGCCCCGGTGGGGCCGGGCCGATGATCAGTTCCGGCAGGCCCTGGGGGTTGTAAAAGTATTGGGTTTGGTTGCCTTCGGCGTCGGTGGTGGTGCTCACCAGCCCATCGCGGTTGTATTCCCGGCTCCAACTGTTGCCCACGGCATCGGTAAAGCACAGGGGGCGGTGCTGTTCATCGTACAGCAGGGTATAGCCGCCGCCGGCCGGGTCGGTGTGGCCGGTGGGGTTACCCACATCGTCATAGTAAAAGTTGTGTTCAAACCCCAGGGCATCGATGGTTTTGATTTTGCGGCCGCAGCGATCGTAGTGATGATGGGTGCTGTGGCCCAGGGGATCGGTTTCGCGCACCACGTTGCCGCGCCGATCGTATTCCACTTCGGTCACGCCGCCGTTGGAATCGGTGCTGCGGGTGATGCGGTTTTGGGTATCCCATTCAAAGTGGTAATCGTAGGTGGCCACCCCGCTGCTGCCACCCGTGGCATCCCCCCACTGGCGCAGGCAGCGGGCTTTGGGGGTGAGCTGATCCCAGGCAAAGTAAAAGTTAAAGCCGGTGCGCAGGGTGCGCTGGGTGATGATGTGGTTCTGGTAGGCAAAGCGCTCGGCATCGCCACCGGCATCTTCCACGGCGATCAGATCATTGTCGGCGTTGTAGTGGTAGCGGGCCAGGGTTTGGTGGTGGCCGTTATGGCGGCTGTGGATGGCGTGGATCAGGCCCGGCCCGCCGGTTTCGAATTCCAGCACGCTGCCCCAGCTGGCTTCCATGCGTTCGATCTGCTGGGTGGCCTCGTTGTAAAAGCAATCCCAGCGGTTGCCCACGGTGTCCATGAGGGCGGCCAGCTTTAAGGTGCCCGTACCCACAAAGAGTTTGTCCGGCTGGCCCGGTTGTTTGAGGTAGAACACGGTGTGCCAGTCGCGGTGCAAAAACAGGCCCTCGGCGCTGTTGCTGGTGAACTGGCCGATCTCGGGCACCGGCAGTTGGATCTGGCGGCCTTCGGCATCGTGGTAAAGGATGGCATCATTGCCGATCTGCAGGGTTTCGCAGGTGGGAAAGGTCCACCCATGGCCCAGGCCCCGGTTGCGGGGGTTGCTGGTGCGGTACAGGCGCTTCCAGGCGAGGGGGATCAGGCCGGGCAGGGTGAAGTCTTCCTGTTCCAGCAGTTCCTCGCCGGTGATCTGGCTGATGGGTTCGCCCTTGGTGCAGGTTTTACTGGCGGGCTGGCACAGATCGCCGTTGCCGTTGCGGCCGGTTTGGTTGCTGTCGCCGGCGTGGCTGCTGTTGTGGGGGCGGTTGCTGCGGCTGCCCGGCAAGGTCATTTGCTTGTTGCTTTTGGTGGTGCCGTTAAAGCTGAGTTTGCCTTTCACCCGTTTTAGGATGGGCACCAGTTTTTCCAGCAGCTCCATCACCTTTTTCACTGCCTGGCCACCCTTGGCCAGGGCTTTGGCCCCCATGGCGGCGGCGCCGGCACCCCCAGTAAGCGCCCCCAACACGATGCCCACCACCAGATCACTGCCGGCGGAGCCCGCCATGTACACCTGATCCACGCTGTGGTGGGCATCCCAGTAGCGCCCGGGGAATTCGTACAGCAGGTCCCGTACTTCTTCGTCCGAGAGCAGCAAAAACAGGTTTTCCATGGTCTCCATGGCGCCATCGGCCAGCTCGGCGCCGTTGGCCCGGGCCTGTTCCAGCTTAGTTTGCAGGGTTTTGATGTCGCCACTGACAATGCTGCCCCACACATCGGCATAGGCCATGCCCATCTTGGCCAGAATGGCCCCGGCCTGGGTAATGAAATCCACAAATTCGGTGGCCCCATCCCACACCCCCTGGGCGGCGGCGCCGGCGTAGATCACGCCTTTCATGATGTCGGGGGTGTCTTCCCAGGCTTGCTCTTTGTACACCGCATCCTGCTGCACGGTGGCCACGATGCTGTCTAAGGTCTGCTTCAGCTCTTTGCGGATCTGTTCGGCTTCCTGCCGGTCGGCGGCGTCACTGTCGGGGTTGAAGTGGATCTCCAGCGGGCCCGCCACCAAGCCTTCCACGTGGGCCTTGCCCTCGGCATCGGTGGTGCCGCGCTGCCTGATGGAGGGATCTTTCTTGCACACCACTTCAAACGGCATGTTGGCAATGGGGGTGAGGTAAAGATCGTCGTAGCGGTAGTGCAGATCCACCCACTGATCCGCCGCCCGACATTTAGGGATGTGTACGCTGATGCCGGAGCGGGAGGGGGAACTGGAGCGGGATTGGTTGTCGTCACCCATGGGGTACTGAGTCCTTGCGCAGAATGCCTGCTATAAAGACAACCGGGGCGTTAAATGAGGCAGGAAAACGGTTGGACGAGGGTATTAAGCATTTGCCACAATAAGGTTTGCCAGCTCGGGATTTCTCAAGCGGCGCCGATACGATTGAGACACTTATAGGGCATTGGGGCAATACATGAATTTCTGGAGAATCGGCTTTGTAACCGGATTCACCGCGTTCGTCATTTTGACGCACTTCTACATCAACGATTACTGGATCACCACACTGGCATCCGCCCTTGGAATTATCAGCCTGTCGTTAAATGCCCTGTTCAGTACCACTTCAAGCCATCCGCACGGCCTTATGGTGGGCGGTATCCAGAAGATTCTGAGCATCGGTCATTATGCAAAGGCCGTCACCATCACACTGTGGGGCCTCTCATTCGTTGTCGTTCTGTACGGAACGGGATACCTACCCAACAGTCGATACCAATTAACAGGGTACGTCGAGAACGTTCAGGGGGAGTTAATGCCATCGTTCTCTCTAACCTTTACCAGCGGTGAAAACGCAACCCGATTGGTAACCGATAACAACGGCAAATTTATCATTAGTGCAAAGAAACATCAGATATCCGCTGATCAGGCTGTGCTGTCCTGGAAAGCCCACGGTAAACCATTCGATCTGCCGCTTTTGTTCACGAGTTTTACCTCAGGCAAGGAACTGAATATTCGTTTGCCGGCGGGCGAACCGCCTTTTCGTGTCACTTATTACACCTTACGTGGAATCTTGCTGAACAGCTTGGTGCTGGGTGGAGATGATCCCTACTGGGACCGATTGTTCAAGGGCAAATACCATATCGTTCAAAACGACGTTTACCGCCAGGCAGCGGACTTTTTGAACGCATACTCTGAGCCGTTATTTGGCTATATCCCCGAGGGAGAGTTAGTGAATTACTCGTCTAGGGATACCCAGAGCAGCGAATTTATCGAAAAGGTTGGCAAGGCTTATCTGGCTGGCACCGACAGAGAGCCGACCATTTATCTGGGGGTTGATTCACTTTTCGGTGACCTGCACAACGTCATGTTAAGATCCAACCAATGGCCAGAGGGATTCTACACCGACTGTCATTGGACCGATGACGACGTGAGCCATACTTACATTCGACTCCCCACCCTGTATCGACCATTGACCAACGCAGACCTGAAGGTCGCGGTTACCAAAGCCAAATACGACTCTCATCTGTGGAAATCCATTCAACACATCACTGAAGGACAGGTACCGGAGAATTTCATGTTGATCAGAGCCTCTCTGGACGAGGCCCACGGCTCTTTTTCGGTAAGTGCGCTTTTGAGAGAACTGGAAATTCAGATTATGGTATTTGAAAACACTTCCTCAAGCCCAATCAGGGTGGCAGCGCTGCACGCAAAACTTGCTGATGAGGCCCTGCGGCCCGAGGCGGAAACCCAGCGTGTCTATTCAAAGAAGGAAACTATGATAGCTTCGTTTCCTGATTTTCAAATTCGGCCTGGCGAAAAGGTGGTTGTACCTCTGTCTTTAGGTTTCACCTATCTCCATAATCCCGCTTTAACCGAGTCACGGGATTCCCCTGCGTGTGGCCCGGATCAAGCGGCAATATACAAGCGCATGGTAAAAGAAGATCGTATCTATTACTGGGATGAGTCACATACCATTTATCATCACCCCGAGCAAACCGATCCTGATGGCTGGATTGAAGAACACACGCCAAAAATCCGCAAAAAATCATTTCCTGAAATGGCGCACCCCTACCTTGAAAAGACGTTCCATTACGGTATGAGCCTGCAGCCTGTATCGGTGGACATCAAGGGGGTTAATTACACAATCAGGCAGTTCGATCCGGATAAAATAGGTCTGTATGCGGGGCTAGATGAAGGCAGTTGCCCCTTTGTGTATGCATTTGATCAGCACACCCATAAGTGGAAGAATCAAGGTATCACGTTGCCTTACGCCCTGGGTGAACACGCCAAAACCACCGCAACAACGGTTTTGCAGGTATTTGACGGCAGGATCAAGTTGGTGGAACACGAACCCGAAGTGTCATACATCGACAAGGTAGAGCTGGAAATAACCACCCGTGATGGACGCTCCATTCGCATACCAGCCATGGATGTTCGATTAACGCATGAGGATGCAAACGAGGTGATCATTCAACGTGGAGAAGAGCTGCTGGTGGAGTTTGATCGAGCGATACCGTTACCGGAAACAGTTTCGCAATATGCCGTTAAGGTGACGGGTTACTATCTTCCCTTTGGTTCTGCGGAATATTTTCAAAAGCACCCGAATCTAAAGATACAGCCCGATTACGATTTATCACCATAGTCCGCCACCGGGGGATTCGGTGTTCGATGGATTGGATGAATTATCGTCGCCCAAGAGGGTATAGAGACAGGCGGAGCATTAATTGGGAACAGTAATTGTGAGATGAATGGCAGGTTTGACCGATTCCGAATGTAGCAAAGTCACTTTACATACCCCACGATCAGGTTCGTAATAAATTCCGGCAACCCTGGCCCACGGATGAAAGGAACTGAGAATGGAACGCTCAAATAATCCACTGCGACGATTAAACATGATACCGGTCGTTTTGTTTTTAGCGACTTTACCCACTATCAGCACAGCTGCTACCAATACCCTGTTTTTACACAGCCAATGGCCAAAAGAGGGGGTTCCCATCCTGCAGTTTAATGAAACCCCCACTCTTGAAAATGTTTATCCGGAACGCACCGAACAGGAGGTTTCTCACGACAGAAAGCAAATAGAAAAGATCTTCAGCACCATTGAGTCAACCTTTCCCACGGACAAGGAAACCGCCTATCTGAATGGTTTGGGCATCGCAAAATACGAAGTGTCCATATCAGCCAAGAAAGATCCGATGGTGGCCGTGGGGCTAAACTTTATTGTAACGACCAACACCGGCTCCATATCCATTCTGGACAAAAACGCCAAGCCCGTGCCAGGTAAGAATGGTGTGTACGCAGTTTTTTCGGCCAGCACCTTGTTTGGCGAGTTCATCGATCGGGATTCGCCCCTTGATCTCAACAAGCACACCGGCTTTCGCAAACCCTGCGATTTTCCGGAATACCCCGAGACCAGTGGTAACAAATTCTGCATCGATGAATTCTACGATACTCGCGTTTTCTTCGATCAGGGCGCCAAGCGCTTCATCATATTGAGTCAGGCCAGGAATCGTATCTGGAGCGATACCTGGCGCCCCAACGGCGCGACAAAATTTTCCGGTGTTGAGAACGGCGTGAGATACTGCGGCAAGCAAGGCATAAAGGGATCTAACGAGACAGTCCCTTTAACCAGTACAAGCTATTGCAAACTGGCCCGGCGCCATCAGCTTTTTGCCATTTCCAAAACCGAAGATCCCAGAAACGGCTTTTATATTTACGCCCTGAAAAAACAAAACTACGAGGACTGGCCCTGGGGCGCGGTTAACCCGGCGGGAGACACCTTCACCATCGGCCACGCCAGTGCAGCCATGGATATCGGTGCTGCCGTAACGGTGATACGGCTATCGGATATGCGTAGCGGTACCCCGCAACCGCGTTATTTCCAATTGAGCAGGGATGATCTGATTGCCGCTCACCCGGCGGGTGTGAACACCGCAGATGGGCCCTATTCCAAGGGCTTGTATAATCCAGCACCCATCGCTCACCATGGACCAGCGCAAAGTCTGCACGGCTACACCCTGATACTGAGCAGGGTCGACCACTGGTCCAAGAGCCCCGAAAAAAACACCACCCCGTCGCAAACGGATTCGTTGCGGGTCTTTGGTTATCCAAAACCCACGGCCCATGGTGTCAAACCCAAAGTCGTTTATGGGGAAACCGTAACAGAGGATGCATTCCTGCCGGGCTTTATGATGCACAGCGTTTATCGTGACGGCCATGTGCATGTGTCTTGGGAATCGGTTGAAAGCGCCAGCAAGAATCGTCAGCTGCGTTACCTGGATCTTCCCATCAGTGCCTCATCCAAAGGCATTACCTTCCCCATCAGCACCCGCAACAAAGCCCGCCATTGGGTTTCCGGCTATGTGGACAAATTGAATCTGTTTCCCACCGTGGCGGTGAACTCTGCAGGTAAATTGATCATTCCGTATGTACGTGGCGGAGGCGCGCAAATTCGGGTGCATCGCTGGGTGCCGACACGAACCGCTCCCGCGGATAGCCTGCTCCTGCATCTGTCGTCAGCGGATTGGAAAAGCCGCAATATCGATTATTCCTGGGCAACGGTTGACCCCACTGACGACCAAACTTTTTGGTTCTCCCAGATGGGCGTCAATAATGCAGGCAGCCTGCGCTTTTATTTATTCCGGGTGAAAGGGGGCTTCTAAACCCCCTGCCGTGTCAGCCGATGGATTCCAGTTGCTCGGCCCGTTGCCGCAGCACATCCGAACGGGGTGAATCGCCGAATTCACGGCTGTATTCGCGGCTGAAATGGGAGGGGCTTTCGTAGCCCACCCGGAAGCTGGCGGTGGCGGCGTCCAGCCCTTCGCTCAACATCAGGCGGCGGGCCTCGTACAGGCGCAACCGTTTCTGGTACTGCAGGGGGGACATGCGGGTGACATCCTTGAAGCTGCGGAACAGGGCGGATTCGCTCATATTGACGGCCTCGGCCAGCTCCCGCACCCGCATGGGCTCGGTAAAGCGCTCTTTGATGAGGGCGGTGACTTTCGACACGCGGCTGGCCTGATGATCCACCATGGCAAACTTGCGGATGCTGAACCCCAGCTCGCCCATCAGCACCCGGTACAGTATCTCTTTGCGGATCAGTGGCCCCAACACCGGCACGTCGCCGGGGCGCTCCAGCAGCCCCAGCAAACGGGTCAGGGCATCCAGCAAATCCGGCTCCATGGCCGCCACCTGCAGGCCGCAGTTGCAGAGGGGGCCGGTCTCCATGGGTTCGTTGATCTGCGCCTGCAGGATCATGTCGGTCACCTCCTGGGGGGTGAACTTCAGCTTGATGGCCAGATAGGGTTTTTCCGGCGAGGCCTCCACCACATGGCCCAGCACCGGCAGCGCAACGCTGGTGGTGAGATAGCTCAGCTCGTGGTAGACGATCTCGCGATCCCCCAAGTGCACGGTTTTACGCCCCTGAATCAGGAACGCAATGCTGGGTTCATACACGGTGGGATTGCAGGTGGCGGTGGGCTGGTCGGCCCGAATCAGGTGAACCCCCGGCAATGCACACTCGGTGATGCCATCCCCGCTGGACCACCGCAGAATGCCGTTGGCCAGGGTTTGCTGTTGGTGGGCGCTCACCATTTCGTCAGTCAGGGTTTCGCTGATCACGGGGTTCTCCTGCCGGGTTGAAAGCTGCAATCAGTATACGCCCGGTTGCGGGTTGCGCCAGACGGAACCACCCCCGAAATGCAGGATTAGGCAAGAATGTGATGGGATTCGGCAATCAGCGAGTATTCGCAAACCGGTTTTACGCCACCAAATGCCTTTATTTGTCGAAATTTATCGCGTTTTTACCGCATTACCATTCAGTTTTGTGTCAATCACATTACAGCTATACGATGTATAGCCCCAACCAAAGCAGGAATAGGCAATCACGATAGAGAAACCGACTACCGCCGGCCAGCCCCTGCCCCCTATTCTGTACACCCTGAGCTGTACCGATTCGAAAGGGGTAATTGAGATGAGTATTAATGCTTCTGCACACAGAAAACCACCGCTGAAAACCGCCATTGCGGCGAGTATTGTGGCGCTGACCATCACCCTGTCCGGTTGCAACAATAATCTGCAGGCCACCGAGGCCGAGCCACCCCCGCCGGCGGTGGATGTGACCCGGTTGCAGGCCCGCAACGTCACCCTGTGGGATGCGTTCACCGGCCACGTTGCCGCCACCGAAAGTGTGGCCCTGCGGCCCCGGGTCAGCGGTTATATCGACTCCATCCACTTTGAAGAAGGGCAACTGGTGGAACAGGGGCAGTTGCTGTTTGTGATTGATCCACGCCCCTACCAGGCACGGCAACGGGCGGCGCAGGCGGCCTTGCAGCGCGCCGAAAGTATCCTGAGCCTGGCCCGCACGGAAGCCACCCGCGCCCAAAACCTGTTGCAGAACCGGGCGATCTCCCAGGAGGAGCTGGACCAACGGCTGGCCACCCTGGCCAACGCCGAAGCCGATGTGGCTGCGGCCCGCGCCCAGCTGGACAGCGCCCGTCTGGATCTGGGGTTCACCCGGATCACCGCGCCTATCAATGGCCGGGTGAGCCGTGCCCACATCACCCAGGGCAACCTGGCCACGGCGGATCAAACCCTGCTGACCACGTTGGTGTCGGTGGACCCGGTGCACGTTTATTTCGAGATTGACCAGGCCACCGATTATCAAAACCGCCAGCAGGGGGTTGCGGTGTTCGCCCCCGGTTCCCCCATCCGGGTGGGCGTAACCGGTGAAACCGGCTTCCCTCATCAGGCCGTGCTGGATTTTGTGGATAACCAGCTCAACCGCCAAACCGGCACCCTGCAGTACCGCGCCCTGTTGCCCAATCCCGACGGCGCGTTCAAGCCCGGCCAGTTCGCGCGGGTGGAAATTCCCATTGAACGCCTGAACCAGGCCTTGCTGGTGGATCAGAAAGCCGTGATGACGGATCAGGATCGCCGCTTTGTGTACGTGGTGGACACCAACAACACCGTTGCCCGCCGCGAGGTCAGCACCCGGCATCGCATTCAGGGCAAGCTGGTAATCGATGAGGGTTTAACGGTGGGCGACATGGTGATCGTCAATGGCCTGCAGCGGATTCCGGTGGCGGGCATTCAGGTGGCGCCGGAGCTGGTGGAGGAGCCGGAACCTTCCCGGGTGGCCAACCACGGCGGCACCGGCAATCTGTTGATGTAGTACCGCCACCGGTCCCCAGCGGATCACCCACGTTTATTCTTTAATGACTGGCGCACAACTCGGTGCGCCGAGGGGCTCTGTCATGCAATTTTCCCGCTTTTTTGTTGATCGCCCGATCTTTGCCTCGGTGTTGTCGATCATTATTTTCGTGCTGGGGCTGATCAGTATTCCGCTGCTGCCCATCAGTGAATACCCGGAGGTGGTACCGCCCAGTGTGCAGGTCACCGCCAGTTATCCCGGCGCCAACCCCAAGACCATTGCCGAAACCGTGGCCACGCCGTTGGAGGAAGCCATCAACGGGGTGGAAGACATGATCTACATGAAATCCGTGGCCGGCAGTGACGGCACCCTGGTGCTGACGGTGACCTTTGAGCTGGGTACCGATCCGGATCAGGCCCAGGTGCAGGTGCAGAACCGGGTCACCCAGGCGTTGCCACGGCTGCCGGAGGATGTGCGCCGCCAGGGGGTGAGCACCCGCAAGCAGTCCCCCAGCCTGATGATGGCGGTGCACCTGCTGTCACCGGATGATCGCTTCGACGCCACCTATATTCGCAACTACGCGGTGTTGCACATCAGGGACGAGCTGGCGCGATTGCCCGGGGTGGGTGAAGCGGGGCTGTTTGGTTCGGGCGATTACGCCATGCGCCTGTGGGTGGATCCGCAACGGGCGGCGGCCCTGGGCATTACCGCCAACGACATTGTGGCCGCCGTGCGCGAGCAGAATATTCAGGTATCCGCCGGGCAACTGGGGGCCGCCCCCATGCCCGATGGATCGGATTACCTGCTTTCCATTAACGCGCAGGGGCGATTGGACAGCGCGGAGCAGTTCGGTGATGTGGTGCTGAAAACCGGTGCCGATGGCGCCCTGACCCGGCTGAAGGATGTGGCCCGCATTGAGTTGGCGTCTTCCCAGGATACGTTACGGGCTCTGCTCAATGGGCGTCAGGCGGTGGCGCTGCCGATCTTCCAGGCACCCGGTTCCAATGCGCTGGAAGTGTCCCGCGCGGTGCGCGCCAAGATGGCGGAGCTGGACGATCAGTTTCCCCAAGGCCTGGACTGGGAAGTGGCCTATGATCCCACGGTGTTCGTCAGTACCTCCATCAAGGCAGTTATCCAGACGTTGCTGGAGGCGGTGGTGTTGGTGGTGCTGGTGGTAATTCTGTTCCTGCAAACCTGGCGCGCCTCGTTGATTCCGTTACTGGCGGTGCCGGTTTCCATCATCGGCACCTTTGGCCTGTTGTTGTTGCTGGGTTATTCCATCAATACCCTGACCCTGTTTGGCATGGTGCTGGCCATCGGCATCGTGGTGGACGACGCCATCGTGGTGGTGGAAAACGTGGAGCGCAATATCGAGCAGGGGTTGGCGCCACTGGCGGCCGCGCATCAGGCGATGCGGGAAGTGAGCGGCCCCATTGTTGCGATCAGCCTGGTGCTGTGCGCGGTGTTTATTCCCATGGCGTTTCTGGATGGCATTACCGGCCAGTTCTATCGCCAGTTTGCCGTCACCATCGCCATTGCCACGGTAATCTCGGCGATCAACTCGCTGACCCTGTCGCCGGCATTGGCGGCCACCTTACTGAAACCCCACGACGCAGAGCCGGATCGTCCGGCCCGTGCCCTGCAGTTTCTGTTCGGTTGGATCTTCCGCCCGTTTAACCGCTTTTTTCAGCGCAGTGCCGATGGCTACCAGGCGATGGTGGCGCGCAACCTGAAACGGCGGGGTATGGTGTTCGCCCTCTATGGCGTGTTGCTCGGCGCTACCCTGTTTATGTTTGATCAGGTGCCCGGCGGGTTTATTCCCACCCAGGATAAAACCTATCTGGTGGGCAGTATCCGGTTGCCGGAAGGGGCTTCCCTCGATCGTACCGAAGCGGTGGCGCGCCGGGTCAGTGAACTGGCGTTGAACACCGAAGGGGTTTCCCACGCGGCGGCGTTTGTGGGATTCAATGCCCTGCAACGCACCAACACCCCCAACGTGGGTACCGTGTTTGTGCTGTTCGATGATTTCAGTGAGCGGGATCGCAGCGCCCAGGAAATTGCCGAGGAACTCAACGGCAAGCTGGCCGCCATTAAGGAAGGCTTTGCCCTCACCTTTATGCCGCCGCCCATTTTCGGCCTGGGGGCCGGTTCCGGTTACTCCCTGTATCTGCAGGATCGTAACGCGGCCGGTTATGGGGCGTTGCAGAACGCCACCCATCAACTGGCCGGCGCCTTAAGCCAGACCCCCGGTTTGAGTTTTCCCATCAGCTCCTACCAGGCCAACGTGCCGCAACTGGATGCGGTGGTGGACCGCGCCCAGGCCAAGGCGCAGGGGGTGCAACTGGATGACGTGTTCGGCACGCTGCAACTGTACTTCGGTTCACTCTACATTAATGATTTTAATATTTTCGGCCGCACCTACCGGGTGATGGCGCAAGCCGATGCACCCTACCGGGATGAGGAGCGGGATCTGAATCATTTGTACACCCGCAACCGCCTGGGCGATATGGTGCCCCTCAGCAGTATGGTGACGCTGGAACAAAGCTTTGGCCCCGACCCGGTGATTCGCTACAACGGCTATCCGGCGGCGGATCTGATCGGCCAATCGGATCCCATGCGCTTGTCCTCCGGTGAAACCCTGGCCACGGTGGAGGATGTTGCGCAGTCGGTGTTGCCCCCCGGCATGGCCATTCAATGGACGGACCTGAGTTTCCAGCAGATCAATCAAAGCCAGGCCGCCCTGGTGGTGTTTCCCCTGGCGTTAATGTTGGTGTTCCTGGTGCTGGCGGCCCTGTATGAAAGTTGGGTGCTGCCCCTGGCGGTGATTCTGATCGTGCCCATGTGTCTGCTGGCCGCCCTGTTCGGGGTTTGGCTCAACCAGGGTGACAGCAACGTGTTTGTGCAGGTGGGCCTGGTGGTGTTGATGGGGCTGGCCTGCAAAAACGCCATCCTTATTGTGGAGTTTGCCCGCGAACGGGAGTTCGACGGCTTGAATCCGGTGCAGGCCGCCCTGGAAGCCTGCCGCCTGCGGCTGCGCCCCATCATCATGACCTCGGTGGCCTTCGTGGCCGGCGTGGTGCCACTGGTTCTGGCCAGCGGAGCCGGCAGTGAGGTGCGCAACGCCATGGGGGTAACCGTGTTCACCGGTATGATCGGGGTCACCCTGTTTGGCCTGGTGCTGACCCCGGTGTTTTACGTGGCACTGCGCCGGTTGGCACAGCGCGGCGAAGCCGGCGCGCAATCCGATTCCACCGCTTCTACTTCATTCCCGGGAGAATCCCATGCCTGATCGTATTGTTTCAACGCCCCTGTTGGCCTTGCTGTTAGCCGCCTGCGCGGTGGGGCCGGATTATCAACCACCTGCGGATACGGCGCCGGAGCACTTTATTCACCAACCACCGGCCACCGAAGCAGCCACGCCGCCGCAAACAGCGCTGCAAATGCAGGCCCGCTTTTGGAACGGCTTCAACGATCCGATGCTGGCGCAACTGGTGCTGAACACGCTGGACAACAACCAGGAGCTGACGGCGGCACTGGCCCATTACCAGCGCTCAGCAGCGCAACTGCAGGCGGCCAAACGCAATCTGTTGCCCCGGGGCAGCGTGGCTGCCGATGCTACCGAAAGCCATTTGCCCCAGGTGGAGCGTTTGTCTGCCGATGGCGCAGAGCGGATTGAACGCTATCAGGTGGCCGGTGCCCTGAGCTGGGAGCTGGATTTGTTCGGCCGCCTGCAACGCATTCGTGAGGGCCGGCAGGCGCAGCTGGATGCATCCGCTGCGGATCTGGAAGCCCTGCAAATTACCCTGGTGGCCCAACTGGCCGCTCAGTACTTTGAACTGCGCGGGCGCCAGCAGCAACTGCAGGTGGCCATACAAAACCTCCGGCTGCAGCGGGAATCCCTAGCCATTGTAACAGCGCGGGTGCAGGCCGGCCGCAGTACCCGTTTTGATCAGGTACGGGCCCAGGCGCAAATGGAATCCACCGCCGCCATCCTGCCGCAACTGCAGGCCGATATCGCCGCCCTGATGCATCGTATTGCCACCCTCAGCGGCCTGCCCGCCGGGCACCTGAATGCTCAATTGGGATTGGTGCAGGATCTGCCCCGGCAGCTGCCCGCAGTGGATCTGGATACGCCGGCGGAGGTGTTGCGCCGGCGCCCGGACGTGCGTGCCGCCGAACGTGAACTGGCGGCACGCACCGCCGCCATTGGTGCCGCCCAAGCCCAGTGGTTCCCACGCTTGGAGTTAAGTGCCCTGGTGGGCAGCGTTGCCGCCGACCCCGGCGACCTGTTTACCGGAGCCAGTGCCAGCCGCCGCGCCGGCCTCAGTATCCACTGGCCACTCTTGGACTTCGGACGGGTCAGTGCATTGGTGGACAGCGCCGACGCCGATGCCCGCGCCGCCCTGGCCCGTTATCGGCAAACCGTATTGATTGCCCTGGAGGAAACAGAAACCGAACTGGTTCGCTACCAACAAAGCCAGCACCGCACTGCCGCATTGGAGCGCTCTGCCAACGCCGCGGCAACGGCAGCACAGCTGGCCCGCACCCGCTACGGCCAAGGCTACATCGACTTTTTTGAAGTGCTGGCGGCAGAGCAGGAGCTGATCGAGATTCAAGGCGCCAGGGTACAAAGCCGCACCGAACAAACCCTGGCCATGGTGAACCTGTATCGCGCCATGGCAGGCCCGCCGGGGGGCTTTACCCCGGTATCAGCCCTCCCCTATAATCGGCCGCGGGGATAGATTATTCACGGGCGCTGAATCCACTCTGATCAGCCTTTGTGCAACTGAATCGTCAACAACAATTATATAAATCTATAAAAATCGGGGAATTTCCATGAGCAAAGGATTGATATCAATCGCCTTGGCGTCTTGCGTTCTGCTGTCCGCTTGCGGTGGCGGTGGTAACAACGGTGGCGCGCAAGTTGTAGGCCCGCGCAGCAACAGTGAATCGTTCAATGTAGGAGGTACGGTAAGCGGGCTGCAGGGCTCGTTAACCATCAGCGCCAACGGGGAAACCATTGAACTCAACAGCGATGGGGCCTTTGAATTCAGTGAATCGTTCCGCAACGGCACCAGTATCAACCTGCAGGTGGAGGACCGGCCGTTTCGCCAGGGCTGCTACTTTAGCGACAACCAGTTTGTGATACGCAATGACATCAACAACCTGATGGTAACCTGTTCATCGCTGGGCACCCTGCGCGGTGTGGTAAAAAATTACTCCACCGGCGCGCCCCTGGCCAATTCCACTGTGGTGCTGGTGGCAGATACCGGTTCGGGCATGGCAGAAATCGAGCGCACCCGCTCCAATGCCAACGGCGAGTTCAGCATCACCGGCACCGGTGTTTCTGAGCGTTTTCTGCTGTCGGCCACGCTGGCCCAGTACGGTTCCAGTACGTTGGTTTTATCCAACTCCCTTACCAATCCTGATCTGATTGCCGATCCTCTGATGCTGAACAATGATCTGGATGCGGTGTTTTCCGGAACCGCGCCCTTTACGCTGACGGTTGACGGTTATGACCTGGCAACCCTGCCGGCGAACGCGCTTGTGGATCGCAATAACAACCCCTATTCCGGTGCTGTTTCCGCCACGGCAACCATTATCGACCCCTCCAGCGATCCGGCGCTGATGCCTGGTGACTACCAGGTAGTATCCCCCGGTAACGGCCAGCTCCGGCCAATCGAGTCGTTCGGCGCAGTGGAATACAACTTTACCGATGGCAGCGGTAATCCCCTGCAACTGGCGAACGGGGTGAGTGCCACCATTAACATTCCCCTGGCCAGTAGTGTGGATCCGGACACGGCACCGGCCAGCATTCCATTGTTCTATTTTGAGGAAACCACCGGCTATTGGGTGGAGGATGGCAGCGCCACACTCACCAGCACAGCCGCCGGCTATGTGTACGCCGGAACGGTATCCCACTTCACCTATTGGAATGCAGACGATTACTACACCAGCGTTGATCTTGTGGGGTGTGTAGAAAACGCCGTTGGCCGCCGGATTGCGGATGCCCGTGTCATGGCCGTGGGCAGTGATTACATCGGCTCCAGTTCCGCCATCAGTAATCAACTTGGCGAATTCACGATTCCCGTACGGGAGGATTCCCGCGTCCTGCTCACAGCCCGCCGTGGTGGTAACAGCAACACCCTGGTGGTCAACACCGGCACCACGATGGCCACACTGGATCAATGTCTGGTGCTGGGGAACGACAGCAGCAGTACCACCATCAAACTCAGCTGGGGAGCCAATCCTGCGGATCTGGATTCGCACTTGATTGCCAATGATCTGGTGGGCACCAACGCCACCATTCATGTGTACTACGCAGACGAAACCGCCGTGATCAACGATATCGTCATTGATCTGGATGTGGATGATACGACCAGCTTTGGCCCGGAAATCATCACCATTCCGGACTTTCCCGCCGCCGGAACCTATCAGTATTTTGTGCACCACTACAGCGGCACCGGTAATATCGTAACCTCGCCGGCGCGAGTTGAACTACAGCTCATTGACGAGACTTACATTTTCACCTCTGAACAAGCCAATGGAGATCCAAACTTAGAAGCCTGGCATGTGTTCAACCTGGTGGTGACAGAGGACATGAACGTGAGCGTGGAAACCGTGCAGCAACTGGTGGACGAGGAACAAGTGGAGAATGTACCCGCGACCTCCAATAATCTGCGGGCGATGCGCCTTAGCACGGGTGGGGGGCTTCCTGCCAAGGATTACTGATCGGCACCGGTTTTTATCCCGAACAGCCCGTAAATGCGCAACCAGCCTTTACGGGCTTCTAATATTTTGCGATAACCAGATCCATGCTGTGCCGTTCATTACATAAGGACACCCCATGGACCCATCGATTACCGAGGTAATCCCTTATCTGACCCACCCCCTGGCGCTGGTGGGTTATGTGCTGATGTTGTTTTTCAGCGTCCACCGCGCCCTCATCAAGTCCGGCATTATTCCGCCCCTAAACCAGCAGGATGGTGCCTCTGTGGTACATGCATTGCTGAAGTACGGCTTCTGGATTGCCGCACTGATCATCGTTGCCGGAGTAACCCTGCAATACGTGCAGAATCAGCCGGACGTGATTCAGGAAGGCGAGGCAGCGGCCGGCGGTACCGTGATCAATCAATCCGGCAGCGGCAACACCGTCAACATCAATGATTCCCGGTTGCTGCTTGAACTGATCAATCAGAAAGAGAAAGACAGCGCCAAGCTGGCAACCCTCAGCCATCAACTGGGTGTTACCGAGAGTGCATTGAGTGGCTTTTTTACCACGCTGGAACAGGAGCAGATTGCGCTGGACAAGTTGCCGGCGGCACTGCAGAAAATCGCCCAGCGGCATCGCGAAATGCTGGCACAACTGGCGAGTTTGAAGCACAACGCCAGCAGCCATCAAGCGCTGCTGGGGCAGGCGGAAACGGCCATTGCCCAGGGGCAGCACGAACAGGCTGACGCATTGATCAGACAGTACATCCAGCAGGAAACCGATTCCCACCAATTGAATATTGCCGCTGCCAACGCCATGCTGGGCACCTCCGCCCTGGCCCGCTTTCAGTTTGCGGCCGGTGTGACTCACCTGCAACAGGCCACTGCTCTGGTACCGGAATCGCAGCCGCAAATAAAGCGGCAGTATCTGTTGCAATGGGCCGATGCCCTGTCGGATTTTGGTGAGCACAAAGGCCGCAATGATATTCTTGAACAGGCCATCAACACCTATCAGGAGGCATTAACCTACGTTACCCGGGAGGATGCCCCCCTGCAGTGGGCCTTGATCCACAGCCAGATGGGCCGGGCCACTGGCCTGTTGGGCGAGCGTGAAAGTGATCCACAGCGATTACTGCAGGCCAGGGCAGCCTTTGAACAGGCATTGCAGGAGCAGACTCAGAGCAACGCGCCGGAAGACTGGGCCGCCTCACAAAATGGCCTGGGCGCAACCTTGATTACGTTGGGGGAGCGGCAAGGCGACGACCGCTTACTGCAACAGGGAATGGCCGCACTGCAGCAATCGTTGAAGGTGCGCACCCCGCAGCAATCCATCGCCAGTTGGGCCACTACCCGCAACAACCTGGTGGCCGCTCAACTGCTGATGGGAAAGCGTCAAACCGATAGCGCCGTCATGGAGCAGGCACTGCCCATGTATCAGGAGATGCTGGATACACTGAACCGACAGGACAACCCACTGGAGTGGGCCACCACCCAGCACAACCTGGCCTCGGCGCTGGCCTTGATAGCCGAACGGGAATCCGGCGTGGAGCGGTTGCAGCAAGCGGTGGCCGCCAACCAGCTTGCCTTGCAGGAGTGGACACGGGAGCGGGTGCCCCTGGAATGGGCCAGCGTACAATCCAACCTGGCGACCGTTTACTACCTGATTGGAAAACGCAGCCATGATCCCGCCTCCTTCCGGCGTGCCATTGCCGCTTTTGAAGCGGCCATGGAAGAACGGACCCGGGCCCGTGAACCTTTAGACTGGGCCATTACCATGAACAATCTGGGATTGGTGCAGGAGAAACTGGAAGAGTTGGAGCCTGGCCAACACCACTTGGAAGAGGCCATTGCAACCTATCGATCCGCCCTGGAGGTGTACAGCGGTGACAGCAATCCAATCGACTGGGCTGGTGTGTTGAACAATCTGGGTAGTGCGTTGACGGACCTGGGGTTAAAAAACGCTACCACAGACCCCATGCAGGAGGCCGTTGAACTGTATGAGCTGGCCCTGCAGAAATGCACCCGTGAGCGGGATCCAATACGCTGGTCTGGCCTGCAGAGTAACCGGGGCAAAACACTGCGATTACTGGGTATGAAACACCGAGACACCAATTTACTGCAGCAATCCTACGCCGCGTTTGAATTGGCGCTGCAAGAGCGCCCACTGGAACACTTTCCCGCAAAATGGAGCAATACAACCCAGTACCTTGCCGCTGTGGCTTACACCTTGGGTTTCCAAAATGATGACGTGGCTTTTTTGCAAAAGGCTGAATCCCACTACCAATCGCTGCTACAACATCAGGATCAATTCGGCCCGGCGATGGCAGCCGATGCCAATCGCGGGCTGGGCAACCTGTATTATCACATGAGTACGCTGGTTGCAGCAGAGGCAACCCAGCCCTTGTTGAGGCAAGCCCATTCATCCTGGCTGGCTGCCCGCCAGATCTACGAGGCCTATGATCAAATTCACTCAACACAGCGCCTTACTGAGTTACTGGCCGCCGACGCGTTCGAGTTTATCCGCCGGGAACAGGCGGCCCTACCCTGATATCGTTTGCCGACGCAGCGCCTATAAAGTGCAGCAGTTCCCTGGCAATCGCCTGTGGTTGATCCTCTTGCAGAAAGTGATCCGCCTGGGGAACCAAAATGGTCCCAGCCTGAGGAAACAGCGCCTCCATACCGGCATGAGCCGCTATACCAATCCACGAGCGCGAGCCCAACAACAAATCATCACTGCTCCAGAAAAATACGGTAGGTTTGTCGGCCCAAAAATCCGCAGCCAGTTGCTCTATCTCAGTAAAAAGCGGCTTATCTATTTCAGCTTTGGCAAATAGATTAATGCCAGCATGGACACGGCAAGCCGCAACGCCGGGCGTGACTTCCTCTTGCTGCCGGAACGGTGCTCGATACAAATCCAGCACCCTTTGCGACAGGCGCCGGGTAGTCATCGTCTGCATGACACTGGCAACAAACTCCGGATAAATACGCTCGATCAGTGGCCGTGGTTGCTCGAAAAAATTTCGGGTGACTCCCATGACGTTTTCAAGAAAACGGTTTTCCGGAAAACTCAACATGGTATTGAGGATGATAAGATGACTGAAGCGATCGGCGTTGCGTAGCGTAGCCGCCGTGCCAATGGGTCCGCCCCAGTCGTGTACCACTACCGCTGCATCGTTCAGATCCATCAGACTGATAAATTCCTCCACCCGCGCCACCTCGTACAGCGGGCTCACCTGTGAACCATCACCAGGGCAACTGGATTGCCCAAACCCAATTAATGAGATCGCAAGACAGTAATAATCAGAGTCTGAATCAGCACAGACCTGGTGCAGGATATTACGGTATAGATGGGCCGATGAGGGAAACCCATGCAGAAATAAAACCGGCTTGCCATTGGGGTTGCCCGCCGCCAGATAGTGCATACGTTCCCCGGAGGGTAGCTCCGCAAACAGATCTTCCATAACAGGAACGTCATCTTGCACCAGATCGGCGCCGTTACAGGCCGCCAGTGTCAGTAACGGAAACACTATCATCAGCATATAGGTTATTTGCTTGGCCATGCTCGCATCCTCTTATTATTGTAAGGTCACGAGTCTAACCATTATCAGGCAGCGGGATTATCGCCATTTGAGCCAATCCAGCCTGGGTGAGTGGTGTTCAGGCTGCTTGTTCAGGCTGCGTTAGGTATCCTGCTTACGAAATGCTCCTGGTGTCATCCCAAACCAGCTTTTGAATGCCTTGAAATACTGGCCCACATCCTGGTAGCCCAACAGGAACGCAATATCCTCACTGCTGAGGGATCGCTCCCTGATGTACTTTACCGCCAACGCCATGCGCAACGAACGCAGCAAACCTCGAAAGCTGTGGCCTTCATCTTCCAGCCGCCGTTGCAACGTGCGCGGCGACACCGCCAACAGATCCGCCAAAGCCTGTTTATCAGGCTCGCCATAACACAGCAGGATTTCCAGCAGGAATCGACAACGCTCCGCCCAGCTGTCGATGCCAATCTCGGATTTGTGCAATGCTTCCATGACCCGAATGTTATCCATGCTGATGGAAGAAGGGGTGTGCTCAGGGTAATGGCTATCGCCGTCGGTTTTTGTAAAGTAAAGCCGGGATTGTGCCTGCTGAAAGCGGGGCATCACCCCCAGCAGGTCAGCATAGACGCGCGTATCCTCCTGCGGACAGGGGTTGCCGTGACTGAAGTCGATGGCCTCCGGTGCAATGGCGAATGCCTGCCAGAGCATGTCACAAACCGTGGCAACAAACCCTTCGGTTTGATGCAGGCTAACCCGTCCGGGGGCATTGGGCGTGATGCTCATCAGTAAGTGTGACGCATCCTGCTGGATAGTGATGTTCATAACTTCGGTACTGATGCAGGCGTAGCGGGCAATCATCCGCAGGTAGTCCACCAGGGATAACGCCGATTGCTTGAAAAAGAACGCCAGCCGGGGTTGCAAGCGGGACGAAAGAGGCGCGATTTTTAATCCCAGATTGGGCTCCCCCACCCACCCCGCCACCTGATCTATATTTCCGGCAATCACCTCAATAGGCACTCGTTCCTCTGGTTCAAACGCCTCCAATTGTTCTACCTGAGCCCCCACTGTGGCCAGCAGTTGGTGATAATCGCCCCGCTCCAGCAGAAACTGCTCCAGCGCCCGACCATGAGAGCGCAGGGTATCAACGGAAACGGTGTAGGTTTTTGCTGGTCGGTTCATAGCGCAACAATAATACCCCCTTTGCATATGTGCAAACGTGGTTTTCGTAATTTTAGTCTTGCCTGCAACAGTTTGTTCAAGCTGGCTGGATAACCTGATTCGGCCTAACCACATGAGAACAGGAAAGTCCTATGGCTGTTTATTTGAAAACGGCGTGTTGTGCGCTGTCCTTAAGCGCGTTGCTCGGCTCTTACGCCCACGCCAACCCGATCAATGGTTATCCAGTCAGTGATGAGCAACTGGACACCCTCGTTGAAAATCCGGATTCCACCCGATTCACAGCGCTGCAAACGGCACAGTATTTTAACCTGAACCGGTTCCGCAGCCCCGATAACTATCAACACCCGCCATTGCAGCAGGCCCCTCTGAAGCGGGTGAACCCACGCACCGGTGAGCTCACCACCACGTTAACCGCAGGCTACCTGGAATACGATTTTACCTCGTTCAAGGATAACCAGGCGTTCACCCAGCGCCTGCGATTGCGCAAGTACAACCAGCAACCCGTGGGTGACACGCTGGTGGCACGGCCGGGAGATACTTTGCGCATTCGCCTGAACAATCAACTGCCGCCGGAAACCAATCCGCCCTGTAGCGAAGACGGTGAGTGCAATCACAACCGGCCACATAATTTCAACACCACCAACCTCCATACCCACGGCTTGCACGTGGACCCCACCGGCAACAGCGACAACGTATTTATCAAACTGCAATCCGGGGATAGTTTTGATTACGAAATTAAAATTCCGGAAAATCATGTGGCGGGTACGTTCTGGTATCACGCCCATGTGCACGGCGGCAGCTCAGTGCAGGTGGGCAGCGGCATGAGCGGTGCCCTGATCATCGAAGGAGATTATGATCGCCTGCCGGCCATGCGCGATGCCGACGACAGGATCATGATGCTGCAGGAAATTGCCTTTAACGACACGGGTGAAATCGAAAACAACGACACGTTTGCGCCGCTGGCCTGGGCGGAGCAGGCAGCCGACCGGGGCTGGCATATTTCCATCAATGGCCAGGTGATGCCGGAAGTCATCCTGCAGCCCGGTGAGGTGGAGCGGTGGCGTTTCATTCACGCCGGAGTGCGTAAAAACGTGAAACTGGCGTTGCTGGACCCTTGCTCCGGTGATCGGCTGCCACTGGTACAGGTGGCGGCAGATGGTATTCCCTCCACCACCAAACGGCTCAGTGATGACAACAGTGTATTGATGGCGCCGGGCTACCGCAGTGATGTAATGCTTAAAGTTCGCCGCCGCGGAACCTACTACCTGGTGGATGAAGAAGTGGGCCCGGTGGTACTGGGTGCGCAATACTGTTTCCTGAATCCCGAAAACCAACAATTCAGCCTGGACGGCAGTGCCCAGAATATTTTGGCGCGGGTGGTGGTGCGGGGCGCACGCCAGTATGACCGCTTCCCGGCCAATGCCGCGCTGGCCGGCCTCAATCGCCCGCGCAGCATCGCAGACAGTGAGCTCTCCAGTATTGTGGAGTATCTGGAGTTCGACATTGATATTTCGGTGGACCCGTGGTTGGGATTGATCAACGGCAAGCCCTACGATCCCGATCAACCGCGCATTCTGAAACTGAACACCGCCCAGACCTGGAAAATCAGCTCGGTGTTTTCCCACCACCCCTATCACATTCATGTAAATCCGTTTGAAGTGATTTTTCGCAACGAATCCGGCGTGATCGTGGACCGTATCTGGAAAGACACCATTCTGGTGGATGAGCTGAACGATGCCCAAACCAATAACATTGAAATCCGTTCCCGCTACGAAGATTTTACCGGCGCTTTTGTGACCCACTGCCACATACTGGATCACGAAGACCACGGCATGATGGAAAAAGTTGTCATCGAACCTTAACCCGCACCGCAACTGACTAAACCGAATAAGGATATCATTATGAACACTATTACTTTGCCCGAACCACTTGCACCCGGGTACCTGGATCAACACGAAGACATTACCCAGCATGAAATCGATGCCCTGAAAACCCGTTTTAACCTGGCCGATGCCCATACCCATCAGCGTCAGAGCCCAACCCAGAAACAGATCGTCAGTAATCTGGATCAGCTATGGTACCGGGCAGAGCAACGCACCCAGTACGCGGCGGAACGGGATTTCATCAACGCGTTCTATACACTGCATGGACAACACACCGCCCTGCAACGGGCCGATGACATCTACCTGGTGTACGCTGCCTCCATCGGCATGCAGATCACCGCCACCTATCTGATGAAAAACAAGTTGCGGGTGGGTCTGATCGAACCCTGCTTTGACAATCTTCACGATCTGATGAAGCACATGCAGGTGCCGATGCAAGCGCTGGATGAATCCCTGTTCACCGCAGCGGGCAGCCTCTACGACAACCTGATGAAACACGCCCTGACGCTGGATGCCATCGTGCTGGTAGACCCCAACAACCCCACCGGCTTCAGCCTGTTTGCCGATGGCACCAAATCCTTTATGGAACTGGTGCGGTTCTGCTGTGATTTCAACAAAATTCTGATTCTGGATTTTTCGTTTGCCTCGTTCATTCTGGCCTCCGGCGGTAAGCGGCCCGATGTGTATGAGATCCTGGAGAATTCCGGCGTGCGCTACATTGCCATGGAGGACACCGGCAAAACCTGGCCCCTGCAGGATGCCAAGTGTTCCACCATCCTCACCAGCCGTGACCTGAACGATGATATTTATCCCATCGTAACCAGCGTTCTGCTTAACGTCTCACCTTTTATCCTGAGCCTGGTGACGGCCTATGTGGAAGACAGCATGCAGGATGACTTTGCTTCGGTGGGCACCCTGCTGGATACCAACCGGGAGGTGGCCATCCGTCATTTGGACAAAGGCATTCTGAAATACCAAACACCCCTGATTCGCACCAGTGTGGCCTGGTTTGAAATACAGAACACCGCCATGCGTGCTGACGACGTACAAAACTTTCTACTGGGACATCAGATCTATGTGCTGCCGGGTCAATATTTTTACTGGAAACACCCCGATCGTGGACAACGTTTCATTCGCGTGGCCCTTGCCCGCGAGCAGGCCCTGTTTGCCGAAGCCATGGAGCGTATGGAGGCCGCCCTCAATGAACTTGGATAAGCGCCCGCTGTTTATTGATGCCACGTTTTTTCTGGGCATGCACGATGCAGATGAAACACGGCGCCGGCAATCGGTACAGTTCTTTATTCAGCACATGGACAGAGTACTGTACATGAATCTGGAACAGGTGGGCCTGTGCGATGATGTGATCTGGGCCCGGCAGCGGGCGGAGCAGGATGCTTACTATCCGTTTATGGATAACCTGCACACGCTGATGGATATTCGCCGCATTGGCTACCAGGCGGAGGATCTGCTGTGTGCCACCGGCGAGCAACGCTTTGCCGGACTCAGTCTGCAACAGGCCTGCACACTGGCACAGGTCATCAACTGCAACGGATACCTGGCCACCCATGATCCAGAGTTACGCAACCTGGCCCAGTTCGGTGATTGGCTGGCCCCGGTTGCGGAGTATCACAACGGCGAGTTTCCCCCGCCGTTGCAACCCCTGTATCAGCAGTCCGTCACTTTAATGCTCGACTTGAAAGGAAGCCGATATGTTTAACAAGGATGTTTTTATTCCACTGATCACCCCGTTTACCCCACAAGGGGATGTGTGCCGGCACAGCGTGCGGCAACTGATGCAACAACTGCAGCCACACGCCACCGGGTTTGTGCCCTGCCTGACCTCCGGTGAAGGGTGGCTGCTGTCCCCCAGTCAATGGCAGGATATGGTGAGTTACTGCGTTGAGTTTGCCGCCGGCAAACCGGTCATTGCGGGCATCGAACGGCCCAGTACCAGCGAAGTGATTACCTACGCCGATGAAGCGGCACGGTTGGGCGCCACCGGTATTATCTTTACCGCGCCGTTCTATCCGGACCTGCCCCAGGCTGCCATCTACAACCATTTCGTTCAGGTGCACGACCAAACCGAACTGGACATTCACGTGTATTTTGAATCCGAACTTTGCCGCAACAAATGGGAAGTCGACACCCTGCTGACCCTGTGTGCCCTGCCCCGGGTAGTGGCCATCAAGGAATCCAACGGCGAGGAGAAACTGGCACCCCATTTGCGCAACATTCGCCGCATGGGTGTGAAAGTGTATCAGGGCTGGGAAGACAAGCTGCTGCAGTATGATCACGACGGTGTCATGGCATCGTACTGCAACCTGGATCCGGGCCACTGCGCACAGGTGATCAACCACCGCGACTACGGTGAAAACACGCTGCTGGTGGAGCGCTGCCGGCAGCAGGGTATCTTTGAACCCGACTGGTATAAACGCGTAAAAACCATCTTGTTTCAGCAAGGGGTTATCGCAACGGATCTGACACTGGACGCCCTACAGGAGGCCAAACACCATGCTCACGCAAGCACACCTGTATCAGCATAATCAACGGGCATTGCAACAGGACATCACCGCGTTCGATGCCCAATACCGGCAATTTGAATCCCACTGGGTGCAAGGTGTGATGGAGGCACTGCAGGATACCGATAATGAATCCGGTTGCCTGAACACGGTGCAGGATCTGGTGGACGCCATTGACGAGTTGGTACAGGTGGAGGCCAATTCGGAATCCGCTGCCGTGGACTATGTGGCACAGAGCATGAAACGGGAGGAATTCCGAATTCTGGTACAGGAGTTTGCCCTGGACGGCCTCACCGAGGCGCAGGCCTTTTATTTTATTATGCCGCGCCTGCCGTTGGCGGCGCAGTTGCCCATGCTGCGGATTCTGATCGACGAGTTCGGCTCTGCCAATCCCAAACGCATGCACACCACCCTGTATTTGAATCTGTTACGGGAACTGGCCATGCCGCTGGACCGGCTGCACTATGTTGAGCGCATCGCCGACAGCAGTTTCGCCTTTGTGAATCAATTCTACTGGTTGACGCTGCGGGCGGAAGATCCTTCTTACTTTGCCGGCGCCATCACCTATCTGGAAAGTGTGATTCCGTTTTTCTTTCCCTGTTACGTGGATGCCTGCAAACGGCTGGGCATTGCCGCCCATCACTACTACAGCGAACACTGCCACATTGATCACTTTCATGCCCTGGAAGGCAAGCGCCTGCTGCTGGCCATGGCGCAGGAGCAATGCCTGGACCTGGAGAAGGCCTGGTACGGTGTGCGCTTCAGTCAGCAGATTACCCTGGATGCGTTTGAACAGGCCGTCCATAAAGCTCGCACACAAAAGGAATTGCAACATGCCCATAGCGCAGCATGAAGAAAGCGGATTCTTCATTGTGGAACTGGAACAGCAGCGGGTGCAGGTGCCCCGGTATTGTCCGCACCGCGGCGGGCGCCTGGATCACGGGCACATCAATACTGCCCGCAAGACCCTGAGCTGCCCCCTGCACCGTTCCGTGTTCAGCCTGGAGGACGGACGTCAGCTCAGTGGGCCGCCCTGTGGGGATTTGCCGGTGCGCCCCTGCGCAAGCGTGCAAACGCCCCTTGCAGATTCATTGGATCAAAACTGACGCCGATCTCAATACACTATAGAGGCATTCATTGTCGTTTAAATAAGGAGTTCACTATGAACCTGTTACACAACCCCAGTGTGGGTGCCCTGTTACTACGGATTGCACTGGCGGCGGTCCTGCTGTCGCACAGCGTGTATTTAAAACTGGTGGTGTTTACGTTGCCAGGCACCGCCAGCTTCTTCAGCTCCATCGGCTTGCCCGGCTGGTTAGCCTATGTGGTATTCGCTGCTGAAGCGGTGGGCGGTGTTGCCATTTTGTTGGGTATCTTTACCCGGCAGTTTGCACTGGCCATGATCCCCATTCTGTTGGGAGCCACCTGGGCACACCTGCCCAATGGCTGGTTGTTCACCAACGCCAATGGCGGTTGGGAATACCCGCTGTTTCTGGCCTTTATGTCCACCGCCCTGATGCTGATCGGCTCCGGCGAATACGCCATTAAACCCGACAGCGAGGAAACCGGCGCCGCCGCCGGCAATGGCATGCCCACCCCCGGCACGCTGGCCCGCGGCTGAGCCTTCGCACTGCAACAGGTACCCGACCATGATCAAACCGTTTAAACCCTATTATCCGGAACAACCCTGGCTGCCTTTTTCTGAAGTGCTGTGCGACTGGGATGAGGACTTTCATCAGTTGATGTTGTGCGATCACATTCGCATGCAAGCCTACGAGACTGCCATCAAGGCCAGTGTAAAGCCCGGTGAT
This sequence comes from Ketobacter sp. GenoA1, assembly GCF_003671475.1. NCBI lineage: Bacteria > Pseudomonadati > Pseudomonadota > Gammaproteobacteria > Pseudomonadales > Ketobacteraceae > Ketobacter > Ketobacter sp. GenoA1. The sequence goes on from NZ_RCHM01000046.1 coordinate 296,331, forward strand.
ACGGTGGTGGATCTTGGTACGGGTACCAGCATTCTGGCCCAGTGGGCGCTGGAAGCCGGTGCCCAGCGGGTGTACGGCATCGATATGGATGCTCACATTCTGGCGCTGGCCAAAACCCGTATACAACAACGGGGTTTTGCCGATCGCTTCGTGGCGATCAACGATCTTTCCTACAACGTGAAGCTGCCGCAGCAGTCCGATGTACTGATTTCCGAGATCATCGGTAATATCGGCGACAACGAAGATTTTCAACCGATTCTTCAGGATGGGTTGGCGCGCTTTCTAAAACCCCGAGGCTGTGCCATTCCCTCTGCCGTGCAAACCTTTCTGGTACCGGTGGCGGCGTTGAAAGCCCATCAAAGCCTGCACCGGGGTGATGTCTTCACCTTGAATGATCGTTACCAACTGCACGATCTCATGCAACAGAAGAACATTCAGAGCCCATTCAATCTGTATTACGACACCATCATCCCAACCGCCCGGCACCTTTCCATACCCCGCTGCGTGCAGGATTTCTGCGGACGATGGGATCAGCCCCCACAGTACCAGAAAACGCTGCGCTTCACGGTGCAACAGCCCTGGGTGCTAACCGGTTTCAAAGGGTATTTTCGCGCTACCCTGTCAGCGGACGTGGTGCTGGACATTTCCTCCGGCGACATTGAAAACCGGCTCAGCTCCGACAGTTGGAAACACAGTTTCTTTCCCATCGAGCAGCCCGTCAATGTCATTAAAGGTGATGAGGTGATCCTGACGTTTGAGCGCCGTTATCCTTTGGCGGCCGATACCCGGTTTCGGCAACAGTACTTCTGGCACGGCAGTGTGGTACGCAACGGCCACACCCTGGCGCGGTTTGCCCAGGGCATGGGTGAGGCTGTGGATTTCCCGCCAGCGCAGGATTAGGCAACCATTTCTTCACTGGCGATCAACCCACTGATATGGCTGTTGCGCTGCTTCAGAAAGCGCAGCAGCTTTTCCGGGTAATCTGCCGCCACGGCATTCTGCACACTGGGGCGGGCAGCCAGATGCCGGCGCCACTGCTGCACCAGCACGCAGCCTTCGAACACATCCAGAGGCAGGTACGGGTCCATCACATCGAAGTAACGGAATATCGGTCCATAGGCTGCATCCACCATACCGAAGGCAGAGCCGGCAAAATAATCGCCATGGATTTCCAGCTCCAGGCGCCGCCATTTACGGGCAATCACCTCGGCCTGACTGTGGTAAGCCACCTCATCGGGGGCGTTATACAGGCGGCCGATGTCGTTCAACAGCTGTGAGCCGTATTCGATCCAGGCCCGATGTTGCGCTTTCAACAATGGATCGGAAGAATGCAGGCTGCCCGGCGTGATTTCATTCAGGTATTCACAGATTACGGCGGACTCAAACAACGTCGCCTGGTGATTCACCCGTAAAGCCGGTACCTTGCCGGTGGGAGATAGCTCAATAAACCATTCCGGTTTATCGGACAAATCAATATAGCGGCGTTCATGGTGTATGTTTTTTTCCGTCAGCACTATAACGGAACGTTGTACATAGGGGCACAAATGGTGACTGATTAGTGTAAACTCATGTTGTTGCATGATGACGGCTCCTGTTCGTTACTCATGACATCCATCAGTATCAACCATAGTGATTTACCAAGGTGTGAACAGCGCTATTTATGCAAACCACCTTTGCAGATCAGCACGCCGTCACGGATGAATGAACCATGGAAAAACTCGACTGGAGCGACCTTCACTATTTCAACGCCGTGGCCCGGCACGGCTCTCTGGCCAAAGCGGCGCAGTCCCTGGGGGTGACCCACTCCACCGTGTTTCGACGCATCAACCACCTGGAAGAAGACTTGTCAGTGCGATTGTTTGATCGGCTGCCGGAAGGCTATCGCCTGACGGTGCTGGGTGAGGAACTGGTCACCTATTCCGAGCGGGTTGCCACCACCATTGATGACATGAAACGAATGCTGTTCAATCGCAATGATGAATTGAAAGGCACCATCCACCTCACTGCGCCCCATAACTTCGCCTACCGTTACCTGCCGCCTTTGATCGAGCGTTTTCACGCACAGTATCCCGACATTACCATCAGCCTGATGGCCAGCAACGCCGATTACAACCTGTCCCGGCGGGAAGCGGATCTGGCCATACGGGCCACCGCCAATCCACCGGAACATTTAATCGGGCAAAAACTGTTTTCACTGCGCTGGGCAGCCTATGCCAGCAGCGAGTACCTGGCAAAACACCCGGATCCCATTACTGATCTGGTTGGCCAGCAGGTTATCTGCGCCAATCAATCGCTGCAGCATCTGGCGGTGTTCAAGTGGGCGGAGGAGCATCTGGAACCACACCAGGTCGTGGCCCGCTGCAATGATCTGATGGCGATGTCGGCACTGGCCCAGGCCGGTTGCGGCATCGCTTTATTGCCGGATGATCAATTCAAGCCGGAGTTGCACCGGCTGTTCTGTCTGCAGGATGCGTTTCGCAGCGAAATCTGGATACTGATGCATCCGGATTTGCGAGGCTGTGCCCGCCTGGTACTGTTCAAGAATTTTATTTCGGAACAGCTCCGTCAACATCACGTGTTTCAGGAGCTGGGTTTGCTGGACGGTTGATTCCCTGCTGGGTCAACCGGCAGTGGTGCAGACCACCATTTTTACGTACACACTGGACAGCCATTCGGAAAACCCATTGCCTTGGTAATCCCAGGCCAGGGGATCGATGGAAAGCCGCACCAAGGGTGGTTGGGTATCCACTTTATTCAGCAACGCATTGGACACTGAGGGATCGGAAATCACACAACGCACTTTGTGGTCTTCGATTCGCTCCTTGATGGCCATCAGGTGTTTGACCCCGGGCTTGATTTCGGGATCCAATGAAATAGCGCCTTCAGACTGAATCCCCAGATCCTGCTCAAGATAGTAATAAGCATCGTGGGACAACATAAACGGGCCCGCCGCCTGGGCCAGCAGCAGCCGGCTCTGATCCCGTTGCTGCTGCAGACGTTGCACCAGCGCCGCCTTGTTTTGCGCCAGCGCGTTTTTCAGCTTGGGGTCACGGGCCAGCAATGCCTGTTCCACCGCATCGGCCAAGGTAACGGCATTGTCCACACTGAACCAGAAATGCAGGTCAAAGGTGGTGGAGTGGTGATGGCCCTGCTGCGAATCCACATGGTGATGATCATGGCCACCCTGATGATCCTCGTGCAGCGCCGGCCGTGGGGGCAACTGCACCAAACCGGGCAGCGCGGACCACGCGATCTGTGCCCCGGTCCTGGCCACCACCCCTTCCAGATAGGGCTCACCGGCTTCACCCAACCACACCACCAGATCCGCCTCCATCATGGCACGCAGGTCACTGGGCTTTAAGGCATAGTCATGGGGGGTTGCCCCTTGCGGCAGTAACGTGGTGACCTGCACCGGCAGCCCCTGGGTCAGCTCCTGCACCAGCAGGGCAATGGGGCGCATGGAAACCATGATGTGGCGGGTGGGCCTGGTGTCCGCCGTCACCGATGTGGCCCAGCATAACAACAGCAGTACGATGCCAAGGCTTGGTTTGATCAGGAGTCTATTGATAACGGTTCGATACAACATGAGTCGACCTGGGAGCAAAATACACGGGGCGGGCAGTATATCATGGCCAATGCAGGGGTTCATGATTGTGGCCGCCCCGGTGCTATTTACAGCCCTAAATAGGCCAGCAGATCCTGCACCGTGATGCGTCCATCGCCATCCAGATCATAGCGTTCCTGCTCCCCCTGGGCGGCCTGGCCCAGTGCCCGGGCGATACGGAACACACCCTGCAATGTTGGACGCCGGGGTTCCAGTTGCACCGAGACCAGAAGCGGATCGTGATCTGAGCTGCGGAAGGGACCAACCCCGGTGAAGGCATAGCCATCGGCATCCGGATAATAGGTCAGTGCCTGGTCGTACTGCAGTTGATAGGCCTCCACCGCGTTGATCGGCCAGTGGCGGGCATCCACGATGTCGTTGCTGAACCCTTCGTTCACCAGAATATGATCCAGGCTGCCCACCTGGCCGCTTTGATAAAACCAGTAGGAGAAACCGTCAGCATCAAACTGCGGCGCCACATTGCGATAGTCAAAGGTGGGCGCCACCACGGACTCACCGTTGTCCGCTGCGGTATTGACCGCCGTCATGATGGTGTAGCCACGCTGGTCCGGCTCATAGCCGGTGAGTACGGCCAAAGGATCTTCGGCGCTGTAGGCATTGAGATCCCCCATGATCATGACCCGCTGCGGCAGGCCAGCCGCCGCCAGCCCATTGGCCAGGGTCACCGCGGCCGACACCCGCAGGGCATTACAGCTGCTTTGGGCCGTGGTGATCACATCATTGAGGTTGGCGTCCTCCCAGCAACCGGAGCCCTTGGATTTGAAGTGGTTCACCACCACCGCAAAGGGTTGCCGGCTATCCCGATGGCGGAAACGCTGCAGCAGTGCAGTGCGCATCTGCACCAGCGAACCGTCATCCAGCGTTTGCACCGGCATGGGGATGGTGATGGCGCCGGCTTCGGGCTGCACCACCGAAGGCCGGTATAGCAATCCAACCGCAATGGCATCGCTGCCCACCGGGCTGCCGTCGGCGGTGGCAATAAAGGCATAGTGATCCCCCTCCGCCAGCTGTGCATTCAACGCTGCCACCAAACTGGCAATGGCGCTGTCATCACCAAAGCCATCGTTTTCAATTTCCATCAGGCCAATGACATCAGCATCCATGGCCACCATGGCGGCCACGATACGGTCCTCCTGCAAAGCAAATTCCTGCGCATTTTCGGCACCGCGGTTGAGGGGATAATCGAACGTAACCCCTCCGCTGCCGTCATCGGTGCCGTTGAAGTAGTTCAATACGTTGAAGCTGGCCAGGGTGAGATTACCGCGCTGCAGTTGCGGTACGCTCTGGCGCTGGCTTGCCACCTCAATGGTATCCAGGGGATTGATACGATAGCGGCCAAAGGCATAGTTCAGGGGCCCCATGGTGCTGACCCGGTCACTGATTCGAAGGGGCGTGGCGTAGCTGAAATCCGGGAAGAAACTGAGCCGGTCCGGGTATTGGCTGCCGCTGTTGTCTTCCACGTAGATCAGGTTGCGGCGGTTGGCTGCCACCACTGCCTCGTAGCCGGCGGTGCCCGGGGCAAACCGGTCCGTGGGCGCGCGCTTCAATTCATGGCTCAATCCGATCTCACCATAACGCCACAGGTCGTTGATGTCCGTTACCTGCAGATCGTTTACCGCCACCAGCATGCCTTCCAGCGCCTCCAGCGCCGCCGCCTCGGCAGCATCATCAGCGAACGGCAAGGTCAGCTCCACCGCTTCCAGTTGGGTGTTGCCACCGCAATTCTGCAGGCCGGCAAGGCCGGTGATTTCGGTCAGGCCGTAGTATTCATCCACGGTGCCCAGTACGCGCACGGTTGCTCCGGGGGTTACGCTGCCAAGCGCCGCGTAGGAAAACACAAACAACCCCTCCGAGGTGGCGGCATTCCCATCCTGATCCCCTGCTTCCTCCTGCAGGAAGAAGCCATTGTCACGCAGGCCGGTTACCACGGCTTCCACCACCACCGGCTCACCCTCCAGGGCCGAGGCCTGCGCTGCCCCCTGAATGACACTGATCAAGGTGGCGCTGTCACCGCATTGACCCAGGGCAATAGCGGGCTCCTGGCCATCGTCACCCGCCTGATACTGCCCCAGATCGTCAAAGCTGTCCGCCGGCAGGCCGACCCACTGCTGGGCCGGATCAAAAGCATCGTCCGGGTTGGCGTCACCGGTGTCCACCGTGGCCCGGCGCCGCAGGGTATTGTTCTGGGTGCTGGTAGCCCCGCTTCCCCATTCACTGCCCGGGTCGAACCCCACCTGCCCGATGCTGTCGATCGCTACTCCCCCATTCATCAGTACAATGGCATCATCGCCGTTGAAAAACCCGGCACTACTGGTGAAGTCCGCCTGCGCCAGGATGGGTTCGGCGGCACTGCTGTGGGCTACCACATAAACCTCTCCGGCTGCCACACTGCCGTTCAGGTTCAGCACCAGTCCGGCACTGGTACTGCCGTTGAAATACATCGCCAGTTCATAGGCTGCCAGATCAATGGCCTGATCCGTGCCGTTGAACAGCTCGATGGCTTTGTTGTTGCTGCTGCCTTCGATGTATTCAGAGATCAGCAGATCAGCGGCGGCAACGGCGTTGCCCGTCAGACACAATCCCGCCAGGGCGGCGGCCAGGTTGATTTTATGATTCCACATGGTTCTTCCCCTGCCATGAGACGTGTAAAACGCCCAGTGTTGGCCAACGCCATGAACGGCCCATGAAAACTTGATGAATTTTTTATGTGCAGACGTACCCGGCGTGTATTTGTGTCTATGGGCCAACCGGTTTAGCATGGCACCATCGACACCACTGTAACCTGAATGAACCCCTTTCATGACCGAACACACCCTGGTTGAACTGCACGACGTAGGCCTCGACTTCAAAAGTCGTCGGGTTCTCGATCAAATCTCGTTTCATGTCCGCCCCCGGGAAATCCTCACCATCATCGGCCCCAACGGCGCCGGCAAATCCTGTCTGCTCAAGGTGATTCTGGGCTTGTATACCCCTACGCGGGGCACCTGCAAGCAGCGCCCGGGATTAAAGATCGGTTATATGCCGCAGAAGCTGACGGTGGACGCCAGCCTGCCGTTATCCGTTGAGCGCTTTCTGACCCTGGCCAATAAAGGCGATGCCCGCCCGCTGGATGACGTACTGCGCCGGGTTGGCGCCCGCAGCCTGCGCCACAGCGCCGTGCAGAGCCTGTCCGGTGGCGAATTTCAGCGGGTATTGCTGGCCCGGGCACTGCTGCGGGAACCGGACCTGCTGGTGCTGGATGAACCGGCCCAGGGTGTGGACCTGCAGGGCCAGCAGGCGCTCTACCATCTATTGGCGGAACTGCGCGATGAACAGGGCTTTGCCATTTTGATGGTGTCCCATGATCTGCATTTCGTCATGGCACAAACCGATCAGGTACTGTGCCTGAACCAGCATGTGTGTTGTTCCGGCAGTGCCGAGTCGGTGTCGCAACACCCGGAGTATCTGAGTTTGTTCAACCATGCTGAAGTGGAGGACATTGCCGTCTACACCCACAACCACGATCATCATCATGATCTGCACGGCCATGTGGTGGCGGAAGACGGGCCCGCCGAAGAACACCGGCATCAGGGGGGCTGCCACCATGATTGAACTGGTGCTGCCCGCCCTGCTGGTGGGCTTGCTGCTCACCGCCATCGCCGGCCCCCTGGGCTGTTTTGTGGTGTGGGGGCGCATGGCTTATTTCGGCGACACACTGGCCCACAGCGCCCTGCTGGGCATCGCCCTGGGCTTTCTCTTCGATTTGAATCTGGCCATCGGCGTGATTGCGGTGAGCAGCAGCATCGCACTGGCGTTGACCGTACTGCAGGGGCAACGCTTTATCGCCAGCGACACCCTGTTGGGGATCATGGCCCACGGGACACTGGCCCTGGGCCTGGTGTTGGTCAGTTTGATGGAAACCGTGCGGGTGGATCTGCTGGGGCTGTTGTTTGGTGATCTGCTGGCCACCGGGTTCGACGACCTGTACTGGGTGGGTGCGCTGGTGGTGTTCATCGGTGTCACCCTCTACTTTATCTGGACACCCTTGCTCAACATCGCCATCAATCAGGAACTGGCCCAGGCAGAAGGCACCCCGGTGGGCCTGATCCGCCTGCTGTTTATGCTGCTGCTGGCCAGCGTGGTGGCCATTGGCATGAAAGTGGTGGGCGCCCTGCTCATCACTGCGCTGTTGATCATCCCCGCCGCCGCCGCCCGCAAACTGGCCACGACACCGGAACGCATGGCATTGCTGGCCAGCCTGGTGGGCATGGCGGCGGTGATCCTTGGCCTGACGCTGTCCTGGCAGGCCGATACCCCGGCCGGGCCCAGCATCGTGCTGTGCGCCAGCCTGGCGTTTCTGTTGATTTTTGTTTTTGCCCGCAGAAAGGATGCATAACCATGAGTAGCCTGTTACCGGATGGCATCAGTACCCTGTTGTTTACCGCGCTGGAATTAATGGCCGCGTTTTTTATTTTCGCCATCGGCACCACCGCCGCGGTGGTACTGGTGATGTATTTTGTGGACCGCAACCAGACCAAGCAAACCATTCGCCGCAATTACCCGGTGATTGGCCGCTTTCGCTATTTGTTCGAACACGTTGGTGAATTCTTCCGCCAGTATTTTTTTGCCATGGACCGGGAGGAGTTGCCCTTCAACCGGGCACAACGTTCCTGGATCTATCGGGCGGCAAAAAACATTGACTGCACCGTGGCCTTTGGCTCCAGCAAGGATCTCACCAAACCCGGCGCCATCATCTTCGTCAACACCCCCTATCCCACCCTGGATGAAGATGCCGTGGAAAACTCGGCCATTACCATCGGCCCTGACTGCCCCACCCCTTTTAGCACCAAATCCATCGTCAATATTTCCGGCATGAGTTACGGTGCCCTGTCCAAGCCGGCCGTGCGGGCACTGTCCAACGGTGCCAAACTGGCGGGCTGCTGGATGAATACCGGGGAAGGCGGCCTGTCATCCTGGCATTTGGAAGGCGGCTGCGACATCGTCTTTCAGATCGGTACCGCCAAATACGGTGTGCGCGATGCGCAGGGTAAATTGAGCGCAGAAAAACTGCGCCAGATTGCCGCCCACGAAAACGTGCGCATGTTCGAACTCAAACTAAGCCAGGGCGCTAAACCCGGCAAGGGCGGCATTCTGCCGGCGGCTAAAGTGTCCGCGGAAATTGCCGCCATTCGCGGCATTCCCGAGGGGGAGGCCTCCATCAGCCCTAACCGCCACCCGGAGATCAAATGCGCTGGCGACCTATTGGATATGATCGACACCATTCGCACCATTACCGGCAAACCCACCGGTTTCAAGGCGGTGCTGGGCAGCCCCGACTGGCTGGATGAACTGTTCACTGAAATCAAACAACGGGGAGCAGCGTCGGCGCCTGACTTTATCACCCTGGACAGCGCTGATGGCGGCACCGGAGCCGCCCCCATGTCACTGATTGACGATGTGGGATTACCCATCCGGGAATCCCTGCCACTGCTGGTGGACAAACTGGTGGCCTACGGGTTGCGGGATCGGATTCGCGTGGTTTGTTCCGGCAAACTGATCACCCCCAGCGCCGTGGCCACCGCCATCTGCGTGGGCGCGGACTTTGTTGTCACCGCCCGCGGCTTTATGTTTTCCCTGGGTTGCATCCAGGCATTGCAATGCAACAAGAATACCTGTCCGACGGGGGTCACCACCCATAATCCGCGTTTGCAAAAAGGCCTCGACCCACAGGACAAAGCCGTGCGGGTTTATCATTACCACCACAATCTAGAACGTGAAGTGGGGATCATCGCCCATTCCTGTGGTGTCAGGGAATCCCGTGAACTGCGCCGCCACCACGCCCGCCGGGTAATGGAAAACGGGCACTCCATCAGCCTGGACCGTCTCTATCAACGGGAACACGTTTAAAGGATTTCTCATGCGTTGCCTGACCCTTTTGTTGTTGCTGCCCTTGTACGCCCATGGCGCCGGCGTGCAAGCACCACTGTATGGCCAGGTTATGTTCGGTTCACTAAAACTGAACGACAACACGGTCAGCATCCACACCAACGACGACGTATTGGAAGGCGATCTACCTGACAGCATTCCCTATCTGGGAGCCGCGGCCCAAGTGATCTGGAAAGACGATGTGATCGGCTATGGCTGGGAAGGGGGTGGATTTTTCTCCTGGCAGAACGACAGCGTCTCATACTATGCCAGCGGCGGTGGCGATGGCGGCAGCGTTCGCATCAGCGTGGACAACGATTATTGGTCGTTTGAAACCTTTATGGGCCTGTACGCCAGCCTGAAACCGATTGATCGTCTGCGCTTTTACGTTGGGGCCGGACCATTGTTTTTGTTCGCCACAGCCAAAGTGGATAACGTGGCGGAGCAAGCACCGGAACCCACATCCTTTGAAGGCACCACCATCAACATAGATGCCGACAACTACCATTCGGATTTTACCGTCGGTGCCTACGCTCGGGCAGGGTTTGAATTCCAACTGCTGGACAACTATTGGATGGGTGGCAGCGTACGCCATATGAAAGCGGATGTTAACTTAAGCAAATCCGTGGGCCAGTTTGATATAGACGGCGATATCTATTTTTTGACGGTGACCAAACGATTGTTTTAATGAAGCTGCAATGGCCAGGCACCCCCGGCCACTGCAAAGGCGGCAAGACTAGAGATTTGCCTGGAAGCCAATGGAAATCACTTCGGATTCCACATCGATTTCCCAATAGTCGTTGTCGGCATCAGGCAGGAACGAATACTCCAGTACAATGGCGGCCGCTTCGCTGACATTGAACTGGGCACCCACACCGTATTCCAGGCCGTCACCTTTATACTTATCGCCAACGGAATCTTCGAACGTCACCTTGGCAAAGCCGAGTTTTCCGTACAGTGCAAAGGATTCCGAAGCGGGGATGATGCCTTTGGCGGCAATGCCAAACATGCTATCCACTTCAGCTTCCAGATCACCCTCTATGGTGTCTTCCGACAAACCGGTGGCAAAATACCCTTCCACGGCAAAATTCTGATTAATCCCGGTTCCCACTTTGAAGCGCAAAGCAGTGGGATCAGCGCTGAACTTACCCGCATACCAATCCGCGGTGATGTCCGCTTTCACGATGCTGTAATCCATCCCCACATAGGCCCCTTCCGCCATGACCTGAGCAGACGCGCACACCACGCCAGCCAGGGCAACGGCCCTAATTGCTTTTGTACCCATAATGAATTCCTTAAAACTAAATTGATTGCATTATTAATATAAAAACGGCGCGTCTTAACGATCGCGCCTTTCGATCAAGCCCACGGATTATGGCACAGTTCAGTGCAAAAAATCAGCATCACTTTACGATCTTCAATACCCCATCAACCAACTGCTCTGAATTAAGTACCGGCTCCACATCCTTAGGCCGCACACTGGTGTAACCACAGGCGTTGCACTCGGCGATGTCTTCGCCATCCTTCTGATACACGAAGATTTTATCTTCCTGGCCGCATTCGGGGCACTTGGCCCCGGCGATGAACATTTTTCTCATGCGGCCAACCCACTGTGGCGCAACAATGCGTCCACTTTCGGTTCGCGGCCACGGAAGCGTTTGAACAGTTCCATGGGCTCTTCGGAACCGCCCTTCTCCAGGATGTGTTCACGAAAATCACGGCCTGCCTGCGGGTTGAAAATGCCTTCTTCCTCAAAGCGGGAAAACGCATCCGCCGACAACACTTCCGCCCACTTATAGCTGTAGTAGCCCGCGGCATAGCCACCGGCAAAGATGTGGCTGAAGCTGCATTCAAAGCGGTTGAATTCCGGTGGCTCGATTACAGCCACCCGCTGGCGTACGTCTTCCAGCACGCTGTGAATGTTCATGCCCGGCTGGTATTCCATGTGAATGCGAAAATCAAAGATGGAAAATTCCAATTGCCGTACCATCATCATGGCCGACTGGAAATTCTTTGCCGCCAGCATTTTTTCCAGCATGGCATCCGGCAACGGCTCGCCGGTTTGGTAGTGGCCGGACATCAGAGGAATGGCGTCTTTTTCCCAGCACCAGTTCTCCATAAACTGACTGGGCAGCTCCACCGCATCCCAGGCCACACCGGCGATTCCGGACACGGCATCTTCTTCCACCTGGGTCAGCATATGATGCAAGCCGTGGCCGAACTCATGGAACAGGGTGGTCACTTCGTTATGGGTCAGTAATGCCGGCTTGTCGCCCACCGGGCCATTGAAGTTACAGGTCAGGTAGGCCACCGGTTTTTGCAAACCACCGGCCAGGGTTCGGCGCCGCGAGCGGCATACATCCATCCAGGCACCGCCGCGTTTGTTGGCGCGGGCGTACAGGTCCAGATAGAAGCCGGCAATGTGCTCATCCCCTTTGTAAACCCGATAGAACCGCACATCAGGGTGATACAGATCGATGCCATCCGCCTGTTGGAAAGTGACATCAAACAAACGCCCTGCCACCTCATACAAACCACTCAATACTTTTTCCAGCGGAAACCAGGGGCGCAGCGCCTCCTGTGAAATGGCGTAGCGTTCCTGCTTCAGCTTTTCACTGACGTAACTGACATCCCAGGCCTGCAAATCATTGAGCCCGCATTGCGCGGCGGCAAACTGTTTCAGTTCTTCAAATTCCTGTTTCGCCACCGGCAGGGATTTGTCCGCCAGATCGTACAGAAACGCCATCACCTGCTCGGTGGTTTCCGTCATCTTGGTGGCGATGGAGCGCTCGGCGTAATTATGAAAACCCAGCAGTTGCGCCAGCTCGTGACGCAGGCTCAGGATCTCTTCCATTAACGGATTGTTGTCCCACTGGCCGGCAAACGGCCCCTGGTCCGATGCCTTGGTGTTGTAGGCCTCGTAAAATTCCCGCCGCAGGTCGCGGTTGTCACAGTAGGTCATCACGGCGATGTACACCGGTATATCCAGCGTCAACACATAGCCTTGCAGATCCTTGGCCTTGGCGGCAATCTCGGCACCATGCAACTGGGTTTCCGGCAAGCCGCTGAGTTCGTTGACATCGGTAATGTGTTTACTGAAAGCGTTGGTGCAATCCAGCACGTTCTCGGCGAACTTGCTGGTGAGCTCCGATAACCGTTTACTGATCTCACCATAGCGTTTTTGCTGCTCTGCCGGCAGGTCAATGCCCGATAAGTGAAAATCCCGCAGGGCATTATCAATCACTTTTTTCTGCGCCACGGTGTAGTTTTCAAACTGCGGGGAATCCTTCAATGCCTTGTAGGCTTCATACAGGCCTTTGTGTTGACCCAGCCGGGTGGAATATTCTGACAATTTCGGCAGGCAGGCATTGTACGCGTTACGCAGTTCGTCGTTGTTCATCACACTGTTTAAGTGGCTCACCGGGGACCACATCTTGCCCAGAGTGTCGTTGATGTCTTCAAACGGCAGCAGAAAATTTTCCAGGGTTACGTCATGCTGCTTCACGTGGGCAACGATTTCTTCGATGCGCTGATAGTTATTGTCAATAATCTGGGACAGGGCCGGCGCAACATCGGCCGGCTTGATCTGACTGAATTCGGGTAATTCTTTTGGCTCAAGCAATGGATTCATGGCAACATCTTTATCAACAGAACATGGGAATGTCAGTGCGGTGTCTGCACCAATGTAAGCTCATTCTAGCATTAAAGTTAGATGGGTCGAGCGACAACAAAATACAAGGGCCAAGCCATTATGATCCTTCTCTGCGGTGGGATACGATTCACTTTGCTGTTCAGTCTGGTGCTGTTGCCGGTGTCTGCCTGCCAGGCCAACGACACCGAACCGGGCACTCCGCCTCAGGCCCCGGACACCACCGAATCCCGCCCGCCTCACCATACCGACACCGGCTTTCGTAATCTGTACGTCGATGATGAAGGCAAGAATGTGTTCTCCTATCTGCGCATGCGCTGGTTTGGAGACGATCCCTACGCCGATCACAACGAGGAACGGGATCAGATCCGGGTGGTGGAGCAGGCAAGCCCTCTGACAGAAACACCGGATCGCCCCACGGTCACCTGGTTGGGCCATTCTACGTTCCTGATTCGTCATCAGGGGCGCACCCTGCTGACCGACCCCATTCTCTCCTACCGGGCATCGCCGTTAGCCTTCGCCGGGCCTGAGCGGCTGGCACCACTGGTGTACGATGTGCCGGATCTGCCCGCCGTCGACTGGGTGGTGATCTCCCATAATCACTATGACCATCTGGATACCGACACCATCCGGGCCCTGGGCAACGGGCCCCGCTACTTTGTGCCGCTGGGGGTGAAAGCCTGGTTTGTGGATCTGGGGATCGACCCGGTTCGGGTGGAGGAGATGGACTGGTGGGAGAGCCGTACCATGGACGGTGCCACCATCACCGCCACCCCCACCCAGCATTGGTCCAGCCGCGGGCTCACCGACCGTTATCAGACCCTGTGGGCCGCCTGGCGCCTGGATCTGGCGGATTTCAGCCTGTGGTTCGGCGGTGACACCGGCTACAACAGTGTGCAGTTCAAGGAAACCTTTGAGCGCCTGGGGCCGGTGGACATGGCACTGATCCCCATTGGCGCCTATGCACCACGCTGGTTTATGAAAAACAATCACGTCAACCCGGAAGAAGCCATCGCCATCCACAATGACATCCGCTCCCGCCTCAGTATTGGTATGCACTGGTCCACATTCCAGCTATCCGCCGAGCCGCTGGACGAGCCCCGCCAACGGCTGGAAGCCCAGGTGCGGAACGGCGCCCTGAATCAGGGCAGGTTCCTCACCCTGCCCATTGGCGGCACCATAACCTATCCTCCTGAGACAATTATAAAGCCCACGCTTTAAGGCATAAGCCAAGCGCCACTGAGACAAAATACGTATAATGTCTTGATGTATCCATAGGCTGGTGCTAACTTGCTCTGGCACACCGATTGAGCAGTACCAAAAACAATTAGAAAACAGGATTTTCACAATGAGGATAGACACCACACCGGTTGCGCCCCTCAGGCGCGCGACCACGGCCTTGTCGTGCCTGCTGTTAAGCAGCGCGCTCACGGTTTCCACAATAAGCCACGCCTTTGTCTACGATGACGATCCCGACGCCCTGCTGGGCAGTAGCCGCGGCGGCCTGTGGCAATGGGATTACTGTTACGGCAAGGACGACAGCGAACCCCTGCCCGCAGATCCCCGCACCCTGGTGCAACCGGGGATCAGCGACGGCAAGGCAGTGCACTTCAATGCCTATTGGGCGGAATGCCACGTTGACCCGGAAGCCGTTCAGGAAGAAGCCCACGCGGATACCTGCGGTGAGCTGCGCGACTACTTCTATCGCGGCGAACGGCTGATGGATACCGGTGGCGACGGCGTTGCCGCCCTGTTCGTAGGCAACAGCTACAACGACTGGGCCGCCGCCGGCGGCATCGCCACCTTCACCGCCAGCCAGTACAACCGTCTCTGGCGGATTTGGGGCGGATTCAGCCAACGCCCCGATAATTTTGATGAGCTGGTATCCAACCGCTACGGCTCCGGCTTCTCCGAAGGCCGCAACCCATACCCCTTGCCCGGGGAGGACCCCAACCAAACCAATGGCGGCAGCGGCCAACTCCCGGAAATGTTTACCCAGGTACGCAAGGACGATGGCAGCTGGAGTGGCCGAATCGGTGTCACCTGCCACGGCTGTCACAGCGGCGAAGTGGGCAGCAAGGCCGATGGGCCCGATCTGGGTTTCCAGTTCGGCGGCTCCAGCGCCACCGACCTTAACCTGTTCCTGCGGGACATGCTGCCCCTGGGCTATCTGGCCTCCGGTGTGACCCCCCTGAACCTGACCCAAACCCGTGGCACCAATAATGCCAGCGCGGTGAACATTGCCTTCCTGTTTCCCGACCAGGGCCTGCCCACCATCAGCGGCTTTTTAAACATCCTGAGCTCCGGTTCCACCGGCAGCATGGATTCCCCCAACTGGTGGAACATGGGCCACCGGCCACTGAAATTTGTGGACGGCCTGTTCCCCATGGATGCTCCACGGGTGGACGCGGTGTTCTACACACCGATCTTCGGCCTGTTTGGTGGTACCGCCGCCGGCCTGGGTGAACAGGGTCAGGAGTGGATGCGCACCCACGGCCCGGATATGAACCTGTGGGTGGAAACCATGAAAGCCCCCACATACCCACTGCCGGTAGACGAAGACCTGGCCAAGACCGGCGCTGTGTTGTTCCACGAGCTGGACCTGTGGGCCGAGGATCGCAACAATCCGATTCCGCGGCCGGAAGGCAACGGCTCCTGCGCCAGCTGTCACGGTGCTTATGCGCCCCGCTACGTCAACGATCCCGAATTCCTCGCCACCCCATTACTGGAGGGTATGGCGGGTTACGTGGTGCCACTGGACATCATCGGCACCGACCGGCGTCGCGCCCTCACCAACACCGAGGGTATGGCCACCACCGGCGCCGATAACTTCTTTGGTTATCCCGCCACCAAGGACACCGAGAACGATTGCGGCCCGCAGGTGCAGAAGAAAATCCGCGGCGATCGCGAGATAGGCTATCTGGCACAACCACTCTATGGTGTGTGGGCTTCCGCTCCTTACTTCCACAACGGTTCTGTACCCAACGTGTGGGAAGTGTTGAAACCGCAGGATCGCTATCCCATCTGGCGCCGGGTATCCGCTCCCCGGGCAGAAGGTGAAGGCAATGTGGTGATGGGCTTCGACACCAACCTGCAGCGTGCCTTCGATGCTGAAAAAATGGGTTGGAAGTACGATCGCATCCAATGTGAAAGCCTGCCGCCCATGGTGGCACCCGGGTTCAACTGCAGTACCCGCAACATCTACGCCACGCCCTGGATTCAGATTTTCCTGGAATGGCTGTACGGTAACCTGACCGGTGCCTGGAACCTGGACTTCCCGCCCATCATCACCACTGAAAATATGGAAAACCGCAAGATCATGAACACCCATATGTACAGTCATGGCAATGAGGGCCACGAGTTCACCAGTGTGCTCACCGATGAGGAACGCTACGCGCTGATTGAGTACCTGAAAACTCTGTAACGACGCCAGCATCAGCAACCGATGCCATTAACCGGGGCGCCGCAAGGCCGCCCCGTTTTTTGTTACACCAACAACAATGTTCCCAATCCCAAAAACGCCACAAAACCAACGATGTCCGTGACGGTGGTCAACACCACCGAACCGGACAGCGCCGGATCCAGTTTCATCTTGTCCAGCAACACCGGAATCGCCACCCCGGATAAAGCCGCGGCGGCGATGTTCACCAGAATGGCCATGGCAATCACCAGGCCGATCACCGGGCTGCCAAACCACATGGATGCCACAAAGCCGATCACGATGGCCCACAACACCCCGTTCAAGCCGCCCACACTGAGTTCCTTTTTCATCAGGGCTTTCAGGTTGGCACTGGTGACCTGGCCCATGGCCAGGCCGCGAATGATCAGGGTCAGGGTCTGGCTGCCGGCGATGCCGCCCATGCTGGCCACCACCGGCATTAACACCGCCAACGCCACCACCTGCTGCAAGGTGGCTTCGAACAGGCCGATAAACCAGGAAGCCAGAAGCGCCGTCAGCAAATTAATGCCCAACCACACCGCCCGGTTACGGGCGCTTTTCACCACCGGAGCGAACAAATCCTCATCCTCATCCATACCGGCGCTGGCCATCAACTGGCCTTCGTAATACGTGTTCACCAGTTCTCCGGCGGTACCGATGTCCAGCCGGCCCAGCAGCTTACCGCTGTCGTCCACCACCGGTAGCGAGCTGAACCCGGATTGCTGCACTTTCAGCGCGGCATCCACCGAATCCTCCTGCCCTTCCAGCACCGTAAACACATCTTCCGACAGATCCACCAGCGGCAGGTGATCCGGAGAGCCGATGATCTTGCCGATGCGCACCGCCTCGGAAAAGTGCCCGGCCCGGTTCACCAGAAACAGGGTATCCATGTATTCCGGCACTTCCCGCCGCAGCAGGCGCATGCCATCCCGCACCCGGGCGTTGGTGGGCAACACCAGCAACTCGTGACTGACCCAGCGCCCGATCTGATCATCGCGATAGCCTTTGGCCTCTTTAAAATAGTGGCGCTGCTGTTCGTCCATAACCCAGAGGGCCCGGTCCACCATGCGCCGGGGCAGGGATTCCGACAGCTCCACCAGATCCTCGGCCGCCATTCCCTGAAACAGTGCGTCCAGTTCATCCAGGCTCATATTGTCCAGCAGCGTTTCCCGGGGATCACCGCGCATGGTGAGCAGGATCTGCAGTTTCTCCTGCGCCGGTACTTTGCTCCAGGCTTCCAGACGCACCGGTAACGGCAGGGATTCCAACAGCAACGACACTTCCTCAGGTTCCCGCGTGGCCACCACCTGCCGAATCACCTGATCCTGCTGTTCAGGGGAGGTGTCGACCAGTTCGCCAATGAGATCTGAGAGTTCGTCGGTCATAGTGCTGTCCTGTACTATCTATCGGGGTGGCTGTGAAGATACTTAGACGGCTTTCCAGTGCCATAAGTCACAGCATAGTGTGAATTAACCGGAACCATATGAAAAACAGAAATCCACAAATCACATTGACGTGGTAAAATCCGCCTCGCTGCGACAGTCACATGCGCAGTAATTTTCTGATTATTTTATCAAGCAGTAGTATTGGGGGAAGGACATGAACCGTACATGGACGCTATGGGCAACGGCCCTGTGGCTGGGATGCACTTTATTATCCGGCTGTGGTGGTGGCGGCAGCACAAACCAGAATTCCGATGAACGCGGCAACGACGAGACAACATCACCACTGACCCTGTCCAGCAGCAGTATTCCTGATGCCAACCTGCGTGCGTGCCTCAGCGCACTGGCGGTGTCCAATGGCTGGACCCGCAACAGCGATGTGGATCAGGTACAGTGTGACGCCGTGGAAATTCGCAGCATAGCCGGCTTGCAGCAGTTTCCCAACCTGTCCGAGCTGAACATCTCCGCTCCCCGCCTGGCGGTGAGTGAATTGCCCATCCTGGCGGCGCTGCCGCTGGCGGATTATCAACACCAACCCTTTTACCGCAATGATGATCGCAGTAATCCGGACAATGTCTTTGTGGGCATCAAACAAATGCTGATGCAGGATTCAGTAGTGGTGGTAAAAGGCCAACCCGTCACCACGGTGATGCTGGTGGCCCACGACCCGTCCCAGGCCGACGACGAACTGGTGTGGTGGCTGGACAACAATGGCCCGGATACCTTGCCGTTGGCAAAAGGCAAACTTCCCATTAATGCGTATCTCACTCTGCATTGGGCAACCCAGGGCGCGGATGAGAATGCCAACTCCTCTTATCGTAACTTTCCGGTTGCCATTGGTGCCACCGCCCTGGACACCAATTATTACAATCGTTTTCGATATCCCACTTATGTGGCCGCAGACCGCGCACTGAATACCCTGAATCTGCCCGACAGCCTGTCGCAGTGTGTTGCAGACGCCGCCACCCAGAACGGCTGGACCCGCAGCGATCAGGTCACGGAGCTGGATTGTCTGGCCTATGATTTTGACTCTGCAGATTACAGTGCACTGCGCGATTTCCCACAGTTACGCCGTCTCAGTCTCAACGCCAACACCGACGTCCTCACCGATTACCTGAGCGCCCTGCCTAATCTGGAGGCGTTGTACATTCCCGGCTGGGTAACGGATCAGCGTGCCCTGGCGGCCTACCCCTGGACCGTCACCCCAAGCCCCGGCAACCCCTTACCGGAACCGGTCATCAGCGTGCAAAGCTGTGGCCTGCAGATTGACAATTACGACAACACCGCCGAATACCAACTGCTGACGGCCGTGAATGACGGCAATCTGCTCACCAACACGCGGCAACTTGATTTTCTTTATCTGACACCCAGCCCCTGGCCCGGTGGCGCTACGGCGGACTGCATGACACCGCAAGCCAACACCGCCCATCGAGTCTGCGTCACCAAAGCCGATCAAACCGTGTGCGCTGAGAGTATTCCGGTTACCGACACCGACGGCAATGTGATGCAGATGATCTATGAGGATTACCTCACCGAGCCCAGCACCGTGTTGCCGGGCATACCCGGCGATTATTTTTACGTGGCACGGCTGGGTAACGGTGAGTACATGCTGGAACAGTACCAGCTGGCCACCTGGCAGCCGGTACGGGCGCAGTGGGTCAGCGGGACACCGGTATACGCCACCGAAGCGGGGGTTTATCTGGTGGATGAGAGCAGCACCTGGTTCGTGGATAACGCTGGTGTCGTGCAAACCCTGCCGCCACGACCGGTGCCCGGCATGCCCTTCCGAACCCTGGCGTATCAGGGGGAAGTCTGGTTCTACAATATAGAAGACCCGTGGGGCGGGCGGCCGGAAGCCGTAATCTGGAACCCACAGCAACAACAATGGCGCACCCAGCGGTTGCCGGAAGTGGGCACAACCTATTTGATTACCGTTGTTGATGGGCAGCTGTGCCTGGATTCCTACGAAGCGGACGGTGCCGCACGCTGCCTGATGGAAGACGGCACCAGCTGGCTGGCCACAGAACCCGGCCAACGCTGGTTCAATGGTGCGACTCAATACGACTTCACCATCTCAACAGCGCAATGGACAAATGACTTCGAGCCATTATTGCTGGCGGTACCAATAGCGGGGATTAACGATATCTACGAACTTGCAAACCCGATCCACCTGGCTACCTACGGGGCGGACTGGCGTGCGCTTCAATCCGTCTTGTTCGAACTTCCGATCAGCCTTGATTACAAAAATCGCCCCGCACCACTACTGGACAACCGCAATCCGGCGGCACCACAAGCGATCGCCCCGGTATTACCGAATGTTCCCTGGTACTCCCACTACACCGTAGTGGACGATACCCTGTATGTACTCTACAACGACAGCGTGGCCCGCTACCCATTGCCGGAATAGTGGATTACTTCAACACAATCAGGTTCTCAATCAACCGGATCACCGTGTCTTTCTGATCCGGTTGGCTCTGGGCGGTCAGCAAGGCCAGCGCCACCAGCGTGTTGTCGTTGATCTGTTGTTCCAGCGGCCGTGCCAGCAAGTGTTGATTGATGCGCAGATACCAGACAAACAGAAACGCGCCGGTACGCTTGTTGCCGTCGGTTAACGGATGATTCTTGATAACAAAGTACAGCAGGTGCGCGGCGCGACTGGCCACATTGGGGTAAAACAGATCCTCACCGAAGCCCTGCTCAATGCTGGCCAATGCCGAGGCCAGGCCATCCCCCCGCAGGCGGGCAAACAAGTCCGAAGCCTCCCCCCGGGCCATCAAATGCTGCTTGAAGGCATCAATGGCCACCATCACCTCTTCCCAAACCAGCGCCTGCATCCCGGCCTGGGGTTGGGTCACGGATTCCAGGGTTTGATCATCGTAGCCCAGCAACAATGTCCAGCTGCGGGTATAGTCCGTGATGATTTGCTGATACGGGGTATCGACCATAATAACCAACCTCTTTGCTGCGCATTGCCCTTATGAACCGGCAACGCGGTTGCTAGGATGATATGGCGGAGCGCAGATCGGAAATCACTGTGGGGGTGGAGGGCATCACACCACGCCACTTACGAAAGCTTTCGGCTGCCTGCTCCACCAACATACCCAGACCATCAAAGGCCTTTTCGGCACCATGCTCCAGCGCCCAGGCATTAAACGGGGTGATCTCTTTGCCGTACATCATGTCGTAGACCCGGGTGTGCTCACCGATGACCGATGCCGGCAGATCCGGAACCTCCCCCTGCAAACTGGAGGCAGTTCCATTGATAATCCAGTCGAACGGCCCCTTTAACTGATTCAGGTGCAGCGCTTCAATCCGGCCCAGATCCGTAAATTCCTCCGCCAGGTGATGGGCTTTCTCAAAGGTACGGTTGGCAAGCACCAGGGATGCAGGGTTCTCCGCCAATACCGGCGCCAGTACACCGCGTACCGCACCGCCGGCACCAATGATCAAGAGTTTTTTACCGGCCAGGCGGCCATCATGGTTGTGCATGATGTCCCGCACCATACCCACTCCATCGGTATTGTCACCGATGATTTGACCCTCGTTGTTTTGCCACAGGGTGTTAACCGCTTTGGCGCGCAAGGCGCGTTCGGTCAATTCATCGGCCAGATCAAATGCCCGCAGCTTGAAGGGCACCGTGATGTTCAGCCCTTTGCCGCCCTCAGCGAAAAATCGGCGTACCAATTCCTCGAATTGCGCCTCCGGCACCAGCATGCTGGTGTAGGTCATATGCTGGTCGGCCTGCTCGGCGAACGCTTTGTGAATCTGCGGCGATTTACTGTGCTTGATGGGGTTGCCCATCACGGCGTATCGATCAATGCTCATGGTGTTTCTAATCCGCTAAATCCAGTCTCTGGCACCAAGAAAATCCGTGTACAGTTTTGCTTCGTCAGAACCGGGTTCCGGTTGCCAGTTGTATTTCCAACTCACCAATGAGGGCAGGGACATCAGTATTGATTCCGTGCGCCCCCCGGTCTGTAAACCGAACAGGGTACCGCGATCGTAGACCAGATTGAATTCCACATAACGGCCTCGACGGTAGAGCTGAAATTCCCGTTGTGATTCGTTGTAAGGCAATGCTTTACGCCGTTGTACGATGGGGCGGTACGCCTGAATATAGGCATCGCCCACCGCACGCATAAACGCAAAGCATTGTTCGTATTCCCATTGGTTCAGATCATCGAAAAACAATCCCCCAACGCCACGGGTTTCATCGCGGTGCTTGAGGTAAAAGTATTCATCACACCAGGCTTTATACCGGGGATACACATCCTCACCAAAGGGATCGCAAGCGGCTTTGGCGGTCTGGTGCCAATGCACGCAATCCTCTTCAAAGCCGTAATAGGGGGTCAGATCAAAGCCACCGCCGAACCACCATACCGGCTCTGCACCTTCTTTTTCGGCAATGAAAAAGCGCACGTTGGCGTGGGAGGTGGGCACCATGGGGTTGACGGGGTGGATCACCAGGGACACGCCCATGGCCTGAAAATGGCGGCCTTCCAGTTCTGGTCGGTGGGCCGTGGCGGATTTGGGCATGCTGTCACCGAATACGTGGGAGAAGTTCACCCCGGCTTTTTCAAACACCTCACCCCCTTCCAGCACCCGGGAACGGCCACCGCCACCCTGCTCTCGTTGCCAACTGTCTTCCAGGAAGGCCTGAGCGCCACTTTCCTCAGCAGACAATTGCCGGCAAATATCATCCTGCAGCGCCAGCAGGTAGGTTTTGACGGCGTCAATATCGATGTTTTGCATGCTATCCCCTTCAACCGGCTCGAATGATACGGCCGCTTTGTAAATCCCGTATTTCAGTGGGCTTACTGGTTCGTGACGTGTAGCCGGGTAATATGTAGTCTGCCCCCCACCCATAGAGGGCCCGCATTCTCTTCAGCGGAAACTCACTTCGGGCCGGTTCCTGGCCGCTGCGGTTGGCACTGGTGGACACAATGGGGCCACCCCATGCGCGACACAGGGCCTTCACCACAGGATGAGCACTGACCCGTACCGCCACGCTATCAAAATCCCCCTTCACCCAATGGGGAATAATACTGTCCGGGTCTGGCACCAGCCAGGTAACCGGGCCGGGCCAGGTAGATTGTAACTGATCACGCTGCACCGGGGTTAATCCAGCCAGCAACGGCTGTATCTGGGAAACATCGGCTGCCACCAGAATGAGGCCTTTGTGCAGGGGGCGCTGCTTCAACGCCAGCAATCGCAACACGGCATCCTGGTTGAATGGATCACAGCCGTAGCCATAGACCGACTCCGTCGGGTAAGCAATCACTTTGCCTTGAGCCAGCGCACGGACGACACCTATCTGGTGCCGGAGCGACAACATATCAGTCTTTCTGAGCCAGGCGGGCCTGCAGGGCGGTGTCTTTTTCCTGCACGGCTTTGGCGTTGGCGGCGCGCTCGTCTTTCAGACGCTGTGCCAGGTCGGCGTCCGCCAGGGACATCATCTGCGCCGCCAGATAGGCTGCGTTTTTGGCACCGGCTTTACCGATGGCAACGGTAGCAACCGGTATGCCTCCCGGCATTTGTACTGTAGACAACAGGGAATCCAGGCCATTCAGGGCGGCGTTGACGGGAATACCCACCACCGGCTTAGTGGTGGCAGCGGCAACCGCACCGGCCAGGTGCGCCACCATATCCCCTGCGCAGATAAAAACGCAACAGCCACGCTTGTCGGCATCCTTGACGTAACTGTGGGTCAGCTCAGGCGTGTGATGGGCAGAGGTAACTTTCACCTCGAACTGGATCTTCAACTTGGCCAGGGCATCCAGTGTCGGTTCAACCTGGGGTAGATCCGAATCAGAGCCCATCATGATGGCAACAAATGGCTGGGACATGATCACACCTCCTAAATCTCACCGACAAGGCAAGGTTTCCAATGGAGGCCGGAAGTTACCTCAGCTGGCAACCTGATGCAAGCTAGACACGGCAGTATCCGCCCTGCTGCTGCTGCACCATTCCATCCAGCTCGAGCATCACCAGCGCTGAGCTGATATCCGCTACGCAGAGGCCGGTGAGCCCCACCAGTTGATCAATGGGGGTGGGTTCGAATTCCAGTGCGGCCAACAGGCGCCCCTCCAGGGAATCCTGCTCATAGTGATCGATGGCGGCATCCGCCTGTGCCGGCATCGCCACTTGCTGCATAAAACCCAGCAGCGGCATCAGCTCCTCCACCACCTGCTGCGCGGTTTCCACCAGACGGGCACCATTGCGGATCAGGGCGTGGCAGCCCTTGGCCAGGGGATCATTGATGGAGCCGGGCACCGCAAAGACTTCGCGCCCCTGATCCACTGCCTCGTGGGCGGTGATCAGGGAACCACTTTTAAGAGCCGCCTCCACCACCAGTACCCCCAGGCTCAAGCCGCTGATGATGCGGTTGCGGCGGGGAAAGAACTCCGCCCGCGGTGAGACGCCGATGGGAAACTCCGACACCAGCGCCCCCTGCCTGATCACCTCCTGGCCCAGGTTACGGTTACGGTTCGGGTAGATGTCATCCAGCCCGTGGGCCAGCACGGCAATGGTCTTGCCCCCCGCCGCCATGGCGCCGGCGTGCGCCGCTGCATCAATACCCAGTGCCAGGCCACTGGTGGTGACAAACCCGTTACTGGAGAAACAACCGGCGAAATCCTGCGCCAGTTTACGACCCTGACGACTGGAGTGACGGCTGCCGACAATGGCAATTTGCGGCAGGCCCAGCAGGGCAGCGTCGCCACGCACAAACAGAATCGGGGGGGAGCCCGCGATTTCCCGCAACAGGGGCGGGTAGTCGTCGTCCGCCCAGGTCAGAACATGGTGGGCATCACTCTGCTCCAGCCAGTCCAGATCCCGGCTTACCCCCTCCAACAGGGAACGCTCCGTACCGCGCTGGAAACCGGCGACCAGCTGGCTTTGGCGGGCGGAAAAACCAATGGATTGCAGTTCCTGCGCAGACAGGCTGAAGAAGGCCATCATACTGGGATAGCGATCCGTGATCTGCCTGAAATGACTGGGCCCTACGCCTGGTATGCGCCATAAGGCCAACCAGTATGGCAGCTCCTCCAACATAGAAATTCCGTCTCCAGCGGTGCGTCCTTGGATATGTCTGCCTATAGAGACGGGAAGCGGGCAAAAATCAGAGAGTAAAATTCGGGTTGTCCGGGTTTTTCAGCAAACGGTCCTGATACCAGCGATTAAATTCATCCGCCGACACCGGGCGGCTGATGTGATAGCCCTGTGCCTGCTCGCACTGCAGATGCCGCAATGCCTGCAGGGTGTCTTCATCTTCCACCCCTTCTGCCACCACGTTAAGGCCAAAACTGTGAGCCAGGCCAATGGTGGAGCGCACGATCACCGCATCGGCCTCGTCGGTCAGCATGTCTTTCACAAAGGAACGATCCACCTTCAGGGTGTGAATCGGCAACCGTTTCAGGTAGCTCATGGAGGAATAACCGGTGCCGAAATCATCAATGGCCAGATGCAAGCCCAGATCATGAAACGATTGCACCACCTGCAGGGCCCGCTCCGGATCGGTGATCAGGGCACTTTCCGTGATCTCGATTTCCAGCAAATGGTTGGGAACCTGATACTCCGCAAGCAGGGCCTGTATCTGCTCCGGACAGCGGGTATCGATCAGGTTACGGGCTGACAGGTTGATGGCCACCGCAATCTCCAGACCCTGGTCCATCCAGCTGCGCACCTGGCACAACGCGGCGCGAATCACCCACAGGCTCAGGGGGTGGATAATCTCCGTCATCTCCGCCAGCGGGATAAAATCCCCCGGCGGCACCATGCCCTGTTGTGGATGCATCCAGCGCAACAGGGCTTCACAGCCATTGCAGGCACCGGTGGCCAGATCAATACGGGGCTGGAAGTGCAGCTGCAGCTGATTTTCCCGAATCGCCGCCCCCAGATCCGCCAGGATGGTCAAACGGCGGGAACTGTGGGCATCCATACTCGGGTGGTAAAACTGATAGCGTTCACCGCGGGTTTTGGCCTGATACATGGCGACATCGGCACAGCGCAGCAACGCGTGGCTGTTGTTGCCGTTCTCCGGATACAGGGCCACCCCCACACTGGCCCCCATTTCCAGTGACATGCCTTCCACGTCCAGCGGTTTGCTCAAGGCGGAAATGATCGCCTCTACCTGCGCCACCACCCTGGGCAGGGCTTTGACATTGGACTGCAGTAACGCGAACTCGTCCCCCCCCAGGCGGTACACCTCAGCATCGCCGGCCTGCTCCAGCCTGGTAAGGCGGTTGGCCACCTGCTGCAGAATAAAGTCGCCGATGCGATGGCCCAGGGTATCGTTCACATCCTTGAAGCGGTTCAGGTCCAACAGGATAACCGCCAGTTTCTGGCCACTCTTTTTGGCCTGGGCCAGCAAGCGGGCGGCGTTCTGATGCAGGGAATCCCGGTTGGGCAGCTCGGTGAGACTGTCGTGTGACGTGCTGTAGGCCAGTTGCCGCTGGGATTGAATGAGCGCGTCTTCCGCCTGCTTGCGATCGCTGACATCACGGACGCAGCCCATAATGCAATTTACCCCATCCAGCACCACGGAGGTGAGGGTGACCTCCGCGGCGAAGCGGGTATTATCCAGGCGCCGGTGGGTCCATTCGAAAAACTGATCATCGCCTTCCAGCGCCTGCACCATGTGCTCCTGGGCCCGCTGCACGGAGGTCGCGCCATCGGGCTGGGTTTCCGGCGACAGATCAGAGGGTTTGGCGCCGATCAGCTGCTCCCGGTTGGCCCGAAACATGCGCAGGGCTGCCGGGTTGCATTCGATGATGGTGGCGCCCTTGAGCACGAACACCGCATCACCGGAGCCTTCAAACAAGGCCCTGAACCGGGTCTCCCGGTCACGGAAGGAATTGAACAGCAGCACCTGGGACACCAGGTCCGCCACCGATCCCACGAAATTCTGCTCGTCCTCCGTCCACAACCGCCGCTGACCCACCTGCTCCAGACAGAGCACACCACTGGTGACACCTTCACTGCGCAAGGTGCCGTCCAGCATGGATTTGATATTGAGGGGATTAAGATAGGGCTCCGCAAACTCCCGGGTGCGCGGATCGTTCAGGGCATCGCTGGCGTTGATCACCCGCTCCAGGGCCAGGGCGCTGAAATAGCGGGGAAACGAGCGGGCTTCCAGCACTGCACCCTGCTCAAAGCTGTTGCTGTCCTCGCGGTACAGGCACAGGCACTCCATGGCCACCAGATCCGGCGAAGTCTGCCAGATGCTGGCCCGTTCAACACCCAGTACGTTGGCGCACGTCTGGGTAATGTAACGTAACGCCTGCACCAGGCTTGAATGCCACACCGCGTCAGACTTGGACAGGGCCACATAGGCTTCCGAAAGCTGTCGGGAGAGGCTGTGTACGTCAGTGGAAGACGTAATAGGCATGGGACAAATACAATCTAAATGAACCTTTCTAGAGTATAGACAAGGTTCTGTGCAACGCGCGGTTAACGCTAACCGAATTGGTTTAATCGCAGCCGCGACCTATTTACTTGCTGTCCAGGTACAACAGCGCCTGCTGTTGATCAATGGAAAACGCAAACTGACCAAGGAAATTCATGCCCAACAGGCCGTCCACCTCCTGAGATCCCAGATTCACCTGCAACAGCTCAACATCACGCATTTCCCAGTCCCCAACCCGCATGCGCCCCACCTGATACAAGGGTGACATGACCACACCGTTGGCGGTGTTGACCTGTACCTGTTGTTGTGTATCCTGCAGCACACCATACTGATGCAGGGTTGCGACGGCTTCCCGACTCAATGCGGTCACGGTGGCACCGGTATCGATCATCAGATCCAGTGCCACCGCTTCATCAAACACTACCCTCACCACGAACTGGCCCATCACCGAGTTCAGAGCAATGCCTTCCTGCGCCCGTTGCTGCTGACTCAACTTGCGCTCCACCCGCAACCGGCTTTCCTCCACCTGCGCCTGGTGGGATTCGCTGTAGGGAATCCATTGTAACTGCGTCAGCGCCTGTTCCAGATCACCGGATTGTTCGTAGACTTCCGCCAGCATCAAGCCAAAGGCCGCGTGTTCGGGCTGTTTTTCCAACGCGAACTGCAGCAGCGCCATCAGATCCGGGTTGGTGCTTAACTGAGTGGGGGTTTGCTGGCGGTGCCAGTCCAGCTGTTCCGACAGCAGGGTCTCGATGCGTCGCATCAGTTGTTGACGGCGCAGGGGATCAAGGCTGCCGGCATAGGCCTCAAACAGTAACTTCAGGGCCGCGCGGGGCTGCTGCAGGCCACGGTAAGTCGAGATCATCAGATCCTGCCACAGGGCGTTGTCCGGCTCCGCCAGCAACAGGGCCTGGAGCCAGTGCCGCAGGCGCGGCCAATGGCCTTCTGCCTGTAATTGACGCAAGAAACGATCCAGTGTCTGGCGCAGCTGCGGGGCAGGGGCCGTCTGACCTCCTGGGTTTTGCAGGTATCGCACCACGGTGTCCACGTTGTCCTGCTCCAGGGCCAGGACCAGGTTTGCAGAATCCGGCACCGGCTGCGCCATGATCGGCTGCACCATCGCCACCAGCGGATCATGCGGTTCCCTGTCCTGGGTGGGCACGCTGCCATCAGCCCAGCGCTGGGCACTCAACCAGCCCAGCCCAAACCCCGCCAGCAGCAATAAAAAGGGGTAAAACCGGTTCACCTTCCTGTGATTCACCTTCCTATCTTGAAAGCCCATCTTGAAAGCCCATCCTGACAGTCCATCCCTGCTCAGCTCGCCTTAACCTCCAACCATGCACGAGATAACGGGCGCTGGCAACAACACGCGGCCTCGGTCAGAAATAGGTTGAATAGGCCAGCGAGAAGACATATCCCTCCAGTTTATGATCGATCTGGAGGCCACGATAGGGATTGTAGATTACATCACCCTCGAGGGCCGAGGTGGCGTTACGGCTTTCACCGGGTGCGATGTGAATTTCGGACACCAGATAGGCAAACCCCACATCCAGTTGTGCGCCTTCGCCCATGCGATAGCCGAACCCCAGGGTATAGAGATCGGCATCCCCGATGGGAATCAACAGATCCTGCCGGTCTTCCGGTATGGACGAGGAACGGGGCTCATAACCGGCCCGCAGAAACAGGTTATCGCTGTACCGGTATTCCACGCCGATGGAGACATCCACCACCGCCTCATAATGGCGTTGCAGACGCAGCACATCCGGATCAGCGTAGTCACCGCCGATGCCCCCTCCCGAATAAATATCGGCCAAATTGTTCACTACACTGGCCAGCACCAGATAATCCAGATCCTGGTCGAACTCGAACACCAGCTCCTTGAGCACGCTGTAGTCCACCCATTTCACATCCATGTTCACGCGCCAATCCGGTGTCACCAGCACGGATACCCCCACCGATGCCCACTGGGGTTGGGTGAAGTCAATTTCCACATCACCGCTTTGCGCAGGCTCTGCACTGATCACACCACCATCCAGCACCGCCAGGGCATTGTCGGCGGGCTGCAGGCCCGCCATCAGGGCATTGAAACTGTCGGTATAGCTGAGTTTGAAATCCCCTTTCATGCGGGCCTTGCCCTCACTCTGATAGGCAAATCCCACCGACAACCAGTTGGTGGGATGCCACAACAATCCCAGGGTATAGGCCACCGACAGGGGATCTTCCGCCTCCACTTCCAGCACACCTACATCGTTGTAGGGATTCAATCCCAGCCCCAGATCCACCCCCAGCTCCGATTCCAGATTACCCGCCAACGCACTGAGTTCGCCTACCGTATTGAGGACACTGCGGGTGCGGGTGGTGACACCCAGGCCCTGCCAGGAAAAACCGATGGACCCCCCAACATACAGATCGTCGGTCAGCTCGAATCCAATGGACGGATTGAAATACGCCAGCCGGGTGATGCCGAAACGCTGGCCGTTGAAGGCGGCAATGTTGTCCATATCCCGCTCGTAGCCGAAGATCTGCACCGCAAACGCGGAATTGGCAAACACGAATTGATCATGGGTCCCTCCTCTCAAGGCGAAACCGTAGCCCGGCGCCACCAGAAACGGCAACGGTGTATGGCCGAAAAAAGGCAGGTAAACCGAGGGGGATTCCACCGACACATCCCGGGATTGTTCACCTTGCAGCAACGGATCATCCAGATAATCGGCATTGGACAGGGGGTCAAAGGTGCGGCCGGGGGCAGCGCCACTGACCGTACCCTCGTAATCGAAAAAACCCATCTGCAGTTTGTATTGCTCGTATTTGGTTTCCACCAGGGCCAGGGCCGCCGGATTGTAGTGAATGGCGTCCGGCCCGCGAATGTAGGCCGTGGCGCTGTTGGCCATGGACAGTGCCACCGGATTGCCGATGGACAGGTTGTGGGAAAGCTGAGCTGGAGCAGGGTTGTGCCACAGGCACACGCAGAGTGCGGCACCACTGAGATACCGTGGGGATGACTTCATCATTGGTCTGCCGTTGTAATTGTTGTAATGGGCCGGAAAGGAACTTTTTACCGTTATCCGCTGATCAGCGCTTGCTCAATGTGGCCAGCAATCTGCTTGATTTGTTTGGCTTTTGTAACCCCTGAAACGAAAAAACCCGCCTTTCGACGGGTTTTCCAGGTACTTGGAATTCAGGCTGTCACGATGGATTTTTCACCACATCACCCACCTTCAAGGGTGCCTCAGCACGCAGGATTAAACCATAACTGACTTTCTCGAAGGTGCGGAACACCATCAGAATACCGCGCCGCTCATCAGGCAGCTTCACCAGTTCCTGGGTGATTCTGTCTTTCACCACCGAGCCCTTGGTGTGCACCGCAAGCACATCGCCTACCGAAGCACCGTCCCGTTCACCCACATTCAGCACCACCACATCGTACTGCCCCACATTACGTACCCCGCTGAACACATGCAGAATCACGCCATTCACCTCCATATCCGGAGCTTTGGGGTAAAAAATGGAATCCACACGGCGTTCTTCAGTAGGAATCAGGCGGTCATTGGGGCGGATATCCTCAATGGAATTGGTCACCTTGAAACGACCCACTTCCCCTTCGTGACTTTCAAACCGGGCCATCCCCAGGTCCAGGGCCGCAAAGCCCAGTAGTTCTTCCGTTTCCGGATCGATGTAAGCAGGGCCCTTACGGTAGACGCCATAGTTCTGGTGGGCATCTTCCCAACCGACCTGATGGCGGGCATACATATAATCTCCCAAACCAATGACAATATGATCTTCATCACCGGCCAGGATGTATGGGGAATTAAGAATTTCTTCTTCGGTCATGACCCGGCTGTTGCGCAAAAAGCTCTGGATATGCTCCAGGGGAATGGCCGGAATCACCGACGCCAGTGGTTCGCTGCGCACCTGAGGGGTCAGCTTCACTGTATCGCCTTTCTTGAACACCATGGGGCCCCGTTCAACGGTGAGGCCGGGCTTGCCATTGATGTAGACCAGTTTGATCAGGTCGCCGGGGTAGATCAGGTGGGGGTTGTTGATCTGGGGGTTTACATGCCATAGCTCCGGCCACAACCAGGGATCACTCAAGAACGCGTTGGAGATGTCCCACAGGGTGTCACCTTCCTTTACTGGGTACACGTCAGGGTGGCCCGGTTTCAATTCAACCGCGGAAACCTGCATGGCGACGCCCAGCAAACAGCCAGCTGCCAGCCTGAGAAATGATTTCATCATGGTGAGAATCCCTTTATCATTATCGGTGCCTGTCTTACTCAGGCAGTTTTTGGCATATGGGAAACGGCAAAACACCAGCACGCTGGAATCAGCCTACATTTCACTATAGACCGATTTACGGTGTTGTGTTTTGCGCAATCTGACTAACAGTTTAGACAAGTTTGACAAAAACCAACACAGCAAATCCTGTATGATCATAATCTTAGCAACATTATCTATAGTTATACTAGAAAAGTGGCATTCTCAAGATGGCAATACTGGATATTCTTGAATTTCCTGACCCTCGTCTGCGTACAAAGGCCAAGCCGGTCACAAAAGTCGACGACAAAATACGCAAATTGACCGACGACATGCTGGAAACCATGTACGAGGCGCCGGGGATTGGCCTGGCCGCCACCCAGGTGAACGTGCATCAGCGCATCGTGGTAATCGATGTGAGCGAAGAGAAAGATCAGCCTTTGGTACTGATCAACCCCGAATACGAAGCCATCTCCGGCGAACAGGATTTTGATGAAGGCTGTTTGTCAGTGCCCGGTTACTATGAAACCGTCACCCGCGCCGAAACCATCAAACTCAAGGCCCTGAACCGGGAAGGTGAACCCTTCGAAATGGAGTGCAACGGCATCCTGTCGGTCTGCATTCAGCACGAGCTGGATCACCTGGACGGCAAGCTGTTCGTGGATCATATCTCCAAATTGAAACGGGAACGGATTCGCAAGAAACTGGTGAAGGAGCAAAAGGACCGGGTCAAGGTCCGTTAAGCGCCAGACTGCCACCATCACAACCACCTGAATCAGTTACGGGAATGTCTTGTTGAGTACACCATTGAAAGTGATCTTTGCCGGAACCCCGGAGTTTGCGGCCACTGTTTTACAATCCATTCTGGGGTCAAGGCACCAGGTGATTGCCTGCTATACCCAGCCGGACCGACCTGCCGGGCGCGGGCGCAAACTCACCCCCAGCCCGGTCAAAGCACTGGCGTTGGAGCAGGGTATTCCGGTTTACCAGCCGCTGAACTTCAAACAGGCAGAGGCGGTGGAACAACTGCAGTCCCTGGATGCCGACCTGATGGTGGTGGTGGCCTACGGCCTGATTCTGCCCAAAGCAGTACTGGATGCGCCGCGCCTGGGCTGCATTAATGTGCACGCCTCCATCCTGCCGCGCTGGCGTGGCGCCGCTCCCATTCAACGGGCCATTGCCGCCGGCGACACCGAATCCGGCGTCACCATCATGCAGATGGACGTGGGTCTGGACACCGGTGACATGCTGCTCAAGGCATTCACACCCATTACTGAGGATGACACCGGCGGCAGCCTGCATGATCGCCTGGCCGACATCGGCAGCAGCGCCATTGTAACGGCACTGGATCAGATCGCCGAGGGCCGCGCCAAGCCCGAACCCCAGGACGACAACCTGGCTACCTACGCCCATAAAATGACCAAGGAAGAGGGCAGACTGGACTGGAATCGACCGGCGCGGGAACTGCACAACCTGATCCGGGCCTTCAATCCCTGGCCGGTGACTCACACCGAGCTGGACGGCAAAACCCTGCGGGTATGGCAATCCATACTCGCCAGCCCAACCGCTACAGCAGTTCCCGGCACACTGGTGGCGGTGCACAAAGACGCCCTGGATGTTGCCACCGGTGATGGCATCCTGCGGCTCACCGAACTGCAACTGCCCGGCGCCAAGCGCCTGCCGGTGGCCGCTATCCTCAATGCCAGGGCCGACTGGTTTCCCGCCGGAGCCCGCTTCCATTGAGTGCCGCCACCCACACGGAAGGCGCCCTCAACACCCGGGCCCGCGCCGCCGTTATCCTGCAACAGGTGCTGCCACTGAACCGCCAGAAACTGCAACCTCGATCGCTGTCGGAGCTGCTGCCCGCGGTGGCCGATGCAGACAAGGATCAGGGGCTGCTGCAGGAATTGTGTTTCGGCGTCTGTCGCTGGTACAACCGGCTGGACAAACTGGCCGCGCCCCTGATCCGGCAGCCGTTCAAAAGCAAAGACGCCCAACTGCAGGCCCTGTTATTGATCGGCCTGTACCAGATGTTCTACCTGCGTATTCCGGATCATGCCGCCATTTCGGAAACCGTGGAAGCCTGCCGCCAACTGGGTTTCCACTGGGCAGTGAAGGTGATCAACGGCATGTTGCGCACCGCACAGCGGGACAAGGCCGTGCTGGAATCCAGCCTGCCTGATACTACCCCCATCCAGACCGCACATCCCAAATGGTTTGTGGACAGTGTGGAATCCGCCTGGCCGGAACAGGCCGCCGCCCTGCTGAAGGCCAACAATGTGGCCGGCCCCATGTGCCTGCGGGTGAATGAACAGCAGCTCACTCGTGAGCAATACCTGACGCAGCTGGCACAGCACAACATCCCTGCCCGCGCCGGGCAGTGGGCCCACAGTGCCGTGTATCTGGCACAACCCAGGGACGTCAACACACTGCCGGGCTTCAGCGACGGTGCCGTATCGGTGCAGGACGAGGCCGCCCAGTTAAGTGCGTTTCTGCTGAACCCGCAGCCGGGGGAGCGCATTCTTGATGCCTGCGCAGCGCCGGGCGGTAAAACCGGCCATCTGTTGGAACGGCAACCGCAGCTGGCGGAGTTGATCGCCCTGGATCAGGACGTACAGCGACTGCAACGGGTACAGGAAAATCTGGACCGACTGCAGCTGCAGGCAACACTCGTTCATGCCAGCCTGGAACAGTTTGCCCAGGATCACCCGCAACCCCAATTTGATCGCATCCTGCTGGACGCCCCCTGTTCCGCCACCGGGGTTATTCGCCGCCATCCAGACATCAAGTGGCTGCGCAAACGGGCCGACATCAGTAAACTGGCGGACACCCAACTGCGCCTGCTGCAAATCGCGTTTTCGCTGCTCAAACCCGGAGGCACACTGCTGTACGCCACCTGCTCCATCCTGCCCCAGGAAAACACGCGGGTGCTGCATCAGTTTTTGAAGCAACAGCCCAGGGCCTGTGAGCGCAGCATCTCTGCCCAATGGGGATTGGCCGCAGAGCGCGGCAGCGGTCACGGCCGACAATTGTTTCCCACCATCGACGGACACGATGGTTTTTACTACGGCCTGCTGCAGCAGGCCGACTTGCAACATGCGGACACACAAGGACACTGATGCCGAAATGTCGATCATGTTAGGATGAGACCCGTTGCAGTGAAACCGAACCGACACAGCGAACCCGCATCATGAAGATCATCATTCTTGGAGCCGGCCAAGTAGGGGGCACCCTGGCTGCCAATCTGGCCAGTGAGCACAACGATATCACCGTGGTGGATACCGACGCCGAGCGCCTGCATGAACTACAGGATCGGTACGATATTCGCACCGTCACCGGCATGGCCTCGTTCCCCAGCGTGTTGCGCCAGGCCGGTGCCGACGATGCCGATATGCTGATCGCCGTCACCAACAGTGATGAAATCAACATGGTGGCCTGTCAGGTCGCCTACTCACTGCATCGAACCCCCACCAAAATCGCCCGCGTGCGCTCCGCCAGCTACCTGGCCAAGAGCAAAGGCCTGTTCGGCAATGAGGCGTTTCCCATAGACGTCATTATCTCACCGGAGCAGGTGGTCACCAATCACATCACCCGCCTCATCGAGCACCCCGGCGCCCTGCAGGTACTGGATTTTGCCGAGGGTAAGCTGCAACTGGTGGCGGTGAAAGCCTATTTCAACGGCCCGCTGGTGGGGCGCGAACTGCGCTATCTGCGCCAGCATATGCCGGCGGTGGACACCCGGGTGGCGGCCATCTTCCGCCGCGACCGCCCCATTATTCCCGAAGGCACCACCATCATCGAAGCCGATGACGAAGTCTTCTTCATCGCCGCCAAGAACCACATTCGTGCGGTGATGAGTGAACTGCGGGGCCTGGAACACAATTACAAAAAGATCATCATCGCCGGTGGTGGCAACATCGGTGAGCGCCTGTGCGAGGCGCTGGAAAGCCGCTACCAGGTGAAGATCATTGAACGCAACCAGGAACGTTGTGGGTTTCTGGCGGAGAAGCTGAATAAAACCATCGTCATTCGCGGCAACGCATCCGATCAGGATCTGCTGCTGGAAGAAAGCGTGGAAGACACCGATATTTTCATTGCCGTCACCAACGATGATGAAGCCAACATCATGTCGTCCATGCTGGCCAAGCGCCTGGGGGCGCGCAAGGTGATGACACTGATCAACAATCCCGCCTATGTGGATCTGGTGCAGGGCGGTGACATCGACATCGCCATTTCTCCGCAGCAGGCCACCATCGGCAGCCTGCTCACCCATGTGCGGCGGGGCGACGTCGCCAACGTGCATTCCCTGCGCCGGGGTGCGGCAGAATCCATAGAAGCCATTGCCCATGGCGACGAGAAATCATCAAAAGTTGTGGGCAAAGCCATTGGTGATATTGATTTACCGGAAGGCACCACCATCGGCGCCATTGTGCGCAAGGATCAGGTGCTGATTGCCCACGACGACATCGTGGTGGAATCGGACGATCATGTGGTGCTGTTCCTGATTGATAAACGCCGCATCCAGGATGTGGAACGCCTTTTCCAAGTGGGCATTACCTTCTTCTGAGCGGAGTCCAACACCACCATGCATCCTGCTGTCATCCTGCGTATTCTTGGCCTGCTGTTGATGGTGTACAGCAGTACCATGCTGCTGCCGGCGCTGGTGGCCTTGATTTACGATGATGGCGGCGAAAAGCAGTTCTTCTTTGCCTTTGCCATTACCCTGGTGTCGGGATTGCTGTGCTGGTTGCCGGTACAAAACCGCAAGCAAGACCTGCGGGTGCGGGACGGTTTTGTGGTGGTGGTGCTGTTCTGGACCGTACTGGGATTGTATGGCTCGATCCCCTTCATGCTGGGGGATAAACCCCACATGGACGTGGCCGACGCGGTGTTTGAATCCATCTCGGGGCTGACCACCACCGGTGCCACGGTGATCAGCGGCATCGATGATCTGCCCAAGTCGATTCTGTTTTACCGTCAGCAACTGCAATGGTTGGGGGGTATGGGTATCATTGTGTTGGCGGTGGCCATTCTGCCCATGCTGGGCATCGGCGGCATGCAGCTGTATCGCGCCGAGGCACCCGGCCCCATCAAGGACAACAAACTGACACCGCGCATCACCGAAACCGCCAAAGCCCTCTGGTACATTTATGTTTCACTGACCCTGGCCTGCGCCCTGGCCTACTGGATCTGCGGCATGGATCTGTTCGATGCCATCAGCCACAGCTTCTCCACCGTGGCCATTGGCGGCTTCTCCACCCACGATGCCAGCATCGGCCATTTCAACAGCGCCAGCATTGAGCTGGTGACGGTATTTTTCATGTTGCTGGCGGGGGTCAACTTCGGGCTGCACTTTTTTGCCTGGCGCCGGCGCAATGTGTTGTCGTATTTTATGGATCCGGAATTCCGTTTTTATCTCACCATGTTACTCAGCATCAGCGTGCTGGTTTTCTTCGGCCTGATCCTCACCAGCGAGTACTCGGACCTGTTTTTGGCGGCACGCCATGCCCTGTTCCAGACCGTATCCATCGGCACCACCACCGGCTATGGTGTGGCGGATTTTGCCGCCTGGCATCCGTTACTCACCACCGCCTTGATCATGGGCAGTTTTATCGGTGCCTGTGCCGGTTCTACCGGTGGCGGCATCAAGGCGATTCGGGTGTTCCTCATGTTCAAACAGGGCCTGCGTGAAATTCGGCGCCTGATCCACCCCAACGCCGTGATGATCATCAAACTGTCCAACAAAGCGGTGCCAGACCGGGTCATCGAAGCGGTGTGGGGATTCTTCGGCATCTACCTGATCAGCTTCTGCGTGCTGTTTCTGGCCATGCTGGCCACCGGTATGGATTTCATCACCGGATTTTCTGCGGTGGCCGCCTGCATGAACAACCTGGGGCCGGGAATCGGTGATGTGGCACAGCACTATGGCGCCGTCAGCGATACCGCCAAATGGATACTGTGCTTTGCCATGTTGCTGGGGCGCCTGGAAATTTTCACCCTGCTGGTGCTGTTCACCCCCATGTTCTGGCGCCATTAAACCCGCACTTAATTCGGGCACTGCACAGTTAATAAACGGAATTTTGTTATTTTTTCCCATTTGCAGGCTTTTACCAAGACCCGACAGCAATTCTGGCTATACTCAGGTCATCACCCATAAAGTAAGTATCATCGGTTATGTTCAATCGTGACGAATGGATTCTTGAACAACAGAATCCGATGATTTCTCTGAAGAAGTGGCAAACCACTGTGGATTTGGTGGCGAAACTGTACGAAGCGCCAGCGGTGTACATTATCCAATCCACATCAAAAGGTTACCAGGTTGTCATCGGAAACCAGAACGCCAACAATCCGTACCGCTCCGGCGAGCTGTTTGCCAAGGACATGAAAATGTTCAGCGCCCAGGTGATCAAAAACGCCGGGCCGCTGTACGTTAACCATGCCACCAATATGCCGGAATGGCAGGATAATCCGCTGGTTAAGTCCCACCGGGTCAATTCCTTCCTGGGCGTTCCCATTTACTGGCCGGACGGTTCCTGCTTTGGCACCATCTGTGTGCTGGATTATGCCGTTACCCATTACAACCGCACCTTCCAGGAACTGTTATGGCAGTTCCGCGATCTGGTAGAGGGTGACCTGCTGCTCAACAGTCAGTTTCTGCAACTGCTTGAACTCTCCACCAAAGACGAACTCACCCGCCTGCTGAACCGCCGCGGCTTTTTTATTCAGGCAGAGAAGCACGTACGCCTGGCCCAGCGTCTGGGTCAGAGCGTGGGCGTGATGTACCTGGACCTGGATAACCTGAAACAGATCAACGATCAGCAGGGCCATCGCCTGGGAGACAAAGCCATCTCGGCTCTGGCCGCCGCCATCCACAACGTGCTGCGGGACAGCGATGTGGCAGGGCGCATCGGCGGCGACGAATTTGTGGTGGTGATGATGACCGCCGATGCCCAGGCCTTACCCAAGATGGGCGCCCGGATTCGGGCTGAGCTGAAAAACTTATGTGTAGGTGAACTGCAGGACATGGAACTGAGCGTCAGCATCGGTACGCGGCTGTTTCCGGTAAACGAACTGACCGGCATTGATCGCATGGTGTCGATGGTGGATGAACGCATGTATGAAGACAAGAATCATAATCATGGTTCCCAGGCGGGTGCTGGCTGAGTACCGAGTTTATGTCGATTAAGGTTGCACACGCAGATACGCCACCGTCATGGACACCGCTTCTTTACAAACGGTGTCAACGTAGGACGCCGGAGCATCCATCGTCAGTAATGCCTGAGTGGGTCCAATCAGCATGGTGGTTAACAGGAAACTGCTGGTAAGGGGATCTTTCAGTTTGAGATCGGGGATGCTCTGCAACAGCTCAACGATTCGCGCCTGTGACTGTTGCGCATAGCGCATCACCAACGCATTACCCTCCAACTCGGCGGACACAGAATACAGGGCCTTTGACACATCCGGCCGTTCCATTTTTGCCGCAAAGAATGCCGTCACCAGATTGCCTACGGCGCGTTCCAGCGGTTCGCCTTTACTGATGTCACAGGCATGATCCACCCGCCGGGAGATAGCCTGAACATGCTGCTCCAGCACACCGGCCATCAAACTGTATTTGTCAGAGAAGTACTGATAAAGCGTCCCCACGGATACGCCGGCACACTCAGCCACTTTAGTGGTGGTTAACCGCTCTGGACCTTCTGCCAGCAAAACCTGAATACAACCTTCGAAAATGGCATCCACCGTGAAGGTGGATCGCGCTTGAACCGGCTTTTTTCGGGGCTTGAGACGTTGTTCTTTTTCCAACATGAGATGCGAATTCCCGTTCTTTCTCTGATCACCTAGGATTATGCCACAACCCAGATGCAGATAGCTGAACAAGGAATGAATATGAATACCTATATGATTACCGGGGGCACAGGAGGGCTGGGCCTGGCTACCGCGCGTTTGCTGGCTCAGCAGGCAAACACCCAGGTGGTACTGGCGGTACGCGATACGGACAACGCTCAACGACTTACCCAAGGCTGGAATGAGAATGTACACATTCGTTACCTGAATCTGGCGGACCTCAACGAGGTGGACCGATTTATTGCAGAATGGGACCTGCCCTTGGCAGGCCTGATGAACAACGCGGGCATCCAAATTGTTGACCGCACCCGCTTCAGCCCCCAGCAAGGTGACACGAAAGGCTTTGAGGAAACCGTCACCGTCAATCATCTGGCGGCACTCAAACTTACCCAGGGGCTGATGCCCTTTTTGCAAGGCGGGCGGGTGTTATTTATCGGTAGCGGCAGTCATCATCCAAGAAACGTTACAGCGGGCCTCTTTGGTTTCCGGGGCGCCCGATTTCAGTCAATCGAGCACAGCGTCCGCGCTGAAATCGAGAGTACGGATAGCAAGGGCACTGCCCCCAGACAGGCCGGAATGGACCGCTACGCGACCTCCAAATTCCTCAATATGGTGACCACTGTGGAATTGGCGAGGCGCACCTGCGATCAGGATACAGCGATCTTTTGCCTGGACCCGGGATTGATGGCCGGCACAGGCCTGGTACGCACGCAGACAGCACTGGAGGTTTTCGGTTGGAAGTATATTCTACCTCTGTTCGCCTGGCTGCTGCCGGAAAGCAGCACCCCCAAACGTTCCGCCGACGCCGCCGCGTGGATTCTGAGTCAACCCCACCATTTCACATCAGGAACGATATTTTCCTTTAATAAAAAACCCGCCAAAGGCATCTGGGATAAGGTGTTTGATGTGGAGTTGGGCCAGCGGGTAGTGGATGACTCACTGGCACTGATGAACGGGCTGAATCGAGCTCAACAAGAAAA
Source organism: Ketobacter sp. GenoA1 (assembly GCF_003671475.1). NCBI lineage: Bacteria > Pseudomonadati > Pseudomonadota > Gammaproteobacteria > Pseudomonadales > Ketobacteraceae > Ketobacter > Ketobacter sp. GenoA1. Next base: position 336,875 of record NZ_RCHM01000046.1, read on the forward strand.
AGCGTTGCTAGAGGATATCCGGTGATTTCACCGCGGTACCGCCATCCAGCGCAATCACATTACCGGTGATGTAGGCCCCGGCTTGTGACGACAGAAATACCGCCAACCCTTCCATGTCCTCCGGCTCGCCCAGGCGGCCCAGCGGCACGGCGTTGCGTTGCTGTTCGGCCATCTTCTCATCTTTCAATACAAAGGTAGTCATGCGGCTGGGGAACACGCCGGGGGCGATGGCATTGACGGTGATGTGTTTGGCCGCCAGTTCACCCGCCAGAATTTTGGTGAGATGATTCAGCGCCGCTTTGCTGGGACCATAGGCGTAAGCCTGCATGCTGCCGTACATCTGCCCGGCCACCGAAGTGATGTTGATGACCCGCGCCGGGTCCGCTGCGCTGGCGGCGGCCTCCAGCATGGGCAGGCTTTTCTGGGTCATCACAAAGGCGGATTTCACATTCAGGTTTTGGATTTTATCCCAGGCATCGGCGGGGTATTGTTCCAGCGGCGCACCCCAGGTTACCCCGGCGTTGTTCACCAGAATGTTCAACCTGCCTTCGCGCTGCTGAATTTCATTCACCAGATCCACGCAACCCTGTTCCGTGGAAAGATCCGCAGGAATGCCAATACAGGTACCAAAGGCAGACAGCGCTTCTGCGGTGTTGGCGCAGGCTTCGGCCTTGCGTGAGGCCACGTACACTTTGGCGCCGTGCTTCACCAAACCCTGGGCAATCATATAACCGATGCCGCTGGTGCCACCGGTCACCAAGGCAATTTTACCGTTAACCGAAAACAGTGAACTCATAATGTTCCTCTCTTAATCCTTTTACTTAATCGTTGTAATTTTTTTTCAGAATGAGGGCGGCGTGCATTATGTGTTCCTGCATCATAAAATCCGCCCGCTCCGGTTGCTGGTTTGCCATGGCATCAAAGATCACCTGATGGTGATCATGGGCCCGCTGAAATTCCCGCAGGCTATACCAGCGAAACGAACCGTTAAACACAATGGGAATATTGCGCGACTGTTTGGCGAAGCGCACCAGTAAGTCGTTGTGAGTCTCCAGCAGTATGGCCAGGTGAAAAGCTTTGTTCATTTCCCGCCATTCATCAAATTCACCACGCTGCAGTTGGCCACTCTGCAACAGGTTTTCACCGGTTTGCAAAGTGGCGTGCAATGATTCACTCAAGCCACTGGACATGCCCCGTTCGGCTATCAGGCGGCAGCCCAACCCCTCCAGCACCGAGCGCACCCGGAACGCACTGACGATGTCATCCAGTGAAAAATGCCGTACCGAGTATCCGCGGTTGGGCGCATACTCCAACAGGCCGTCCTTGGCCAACACCCGCAGCGCTTCCCGGATCGGAGTACGGGAAACCTGCATGCGCTCGGCCAGCCAGGTTTCCTGCAGGCGGGTACCCGGATCAAACTCACCCTGCAACAGCCGTTCCCGCAGGGCTTCGGTGACGTTCAGGGAGCGGGTGGATTTCAGTGCACCGGTCATGAATCAATATCCAGTCATTTATTTGCCCACCAGGGATCGGGCCACAATTTCTTTCATGATTTCGGAAGTACCGCCATAGATGCGCTGTATGCGGGCATCCATGTAGGCGCGTGCGATGCCGTATTCCATCATGTAGCCGTAGCCGCCAAACAACTGCAAACATTCATCGGCCACCCTGGATTGCAATTCGGTGCTGGAAAGTTTCGCCATGGACGCTTCCACCGCACTCAGGGCACCCTGCTCATATTGGCGGGTGCATTGGTTGATGTAGGCCTTGTTCACTTCCACCTGGGTTTTCAGTTCCGCCAGTTTGAACCGGGTGTTCTGGAACTGCGACACGGCCATGCCGAACGCCTTGCGTTCGTTCACGTACTCAATGGTGCTTTCGATCATCCCCTCGCAGGCCATCACAGCGCTGATAGCCAGAATCAAACGCTCCCGTGGCAGCTCATTCATCAGATTGGCAAAGCCTTTACCCAGCCCGCCCAATACATCCGCTTCCGCTACGGTCACGTTGTCGAAGAACAGCTCGGAGGTATCGCCGCAGTGCAGGCCCATCTTTTCCAGATTTCGGCCCCGCTCAAAACCGGGCAGGGTGGTATCCACGGTGAACAGAGTGATGCCTCTGGCGCCGGCACTGGGATCGGTCTTGGCGGCCACCACGATCACATCACAGTGCTGGCCATTGGTAATAAAGGTCTTCTGGCCGTTAATGCTGTACTGACCATCCTTCAACACGGCGGAGGTGCGCATGCCCTGCAGGTCGGACCCGGCGCCGGGTTCGGTCATGGCAATGGCACCAACTGCCTCGCCACTGACCATTTTGGGCAGCCACTGCTGTTTTTGTTGTTCGGTACCCAGATGGAAGATATAAGGGGTGACGATGTCAGAATGGACGGACACACTGGAGGCGAGGGCCATATAGTTGTGGCGGGAAAACTCCTCAATCACGATGGCACTGAGGGCAAAATCGGCCCCGTATCCACCGTATTCCTCCGGTACGTCCACTGCCAGAAAGCCGTTCTGACCCAACTTGTGCCACAGCTCACGGGGAAATATTTCATCCTTTTCCCACTGCTCGTAATAGGGTGCTACCTCGTTTTTCAAGAACTTGCGAAAGGTGTCGCGAAACAGTTCGCGATCCTGCTGACTCAATACTGACGCTTCGGCCATCCTGATTTCCCTCTAAAAAGGGAAAGATTGTATACAATTTCCAACCCCCGTACAAAAATCCCTTTATTTTTAACCCCCTGTTGTCTACCTTCCATTGCGACTAATCCAATTAGCCCATTATCAGACAGGTATCATTCCATGGCACACAGCACGTTCTTTCGTCAGTTCCGTACACTTCTGCTCCAAGCCCGCGATCAAAATCTGCAGCAGCAGGGCCGTACCACGGTACCGGCCGATCCCGCGCGCCGGGCGTTCTTGCGCAACAGCGCCATGGGGGGTGCGGCGCTGCTCTCCGCCGGCAGCCTCAGCGGTTGTTTCGGAGCCCGGGGTGAACGGGTGGCCGTCATCGGTGGTGGCCTGGCGGGCCTGAACGCTGCCTATCAACTCAGCAAGGCGGGTATGAAAGTGAACGTGTACGAAGCCCGCGGCCGGGTGGGTGGCAGAGTGCACACGGTACAAGGCGTGGTGGGCAACGGGCTGGACACGGACTTGGGGGGCGAGCTGGTGAACAGCGATCACGCCGACATGCAGGCCCTGATCGACGATTTCGGGCTCAGCCTAACCAGCCGCATTGAACCCAATCCAACCCTGGACAAAGTGGCCTATTACTTCGGTGGTCGTAAACGCAGTGAAGCGGAGATGGCCGACGCGCTGCGCCCCTTTGCCGCCCAACTGATGGCCGACGCGGAATTACTGGACATGGATTGGGATACCTACGCCCCCCTGTTTGATAACCAGTCACTCACAGAATATCTGGACATGCACGCTGACAAGCTGCCCGCCGATCCCAACATTCGCGATCTGATCGAAGGTGCGGTGCGGGTGGAATATGGTGTGGAACCGGATCAGTCCCCGGTGCTGCAACTGCTGTATCTGCTGCCGGTGGTGGACGGCGAACAGGTGGAGGTGCTGAGCACCAGCGATGAAGCCTACGTGGTAAACGGCGGCTCGGAAACAATTGTGGCGGGATTACGCGCTGCCCTGGCGGGGCAGATCCACACCAACCGGGCCCTGCAGAAAATCAGCCGCACGGAAACCGGTTACCGCCTGAGCCTGTCCCGGGGCCGGGATGTGGAAGCGGAGTATGTGATTCTGGCGCTGCCCTTCACCGCGTTGCGCAATGTACAGCTGGACATTGAACTGCCCGATTCATTGCGCCGCTTTATCAACGAAGTGGACCTGGGGCGCAATGAAAAGATCGTGGCCGGTGTAAATCAACGGGCATGGGCCAACGACAACGGTTTTGAAATCGAAGCCTGGAACGATCAGTCCGTGTCCCTGTTGTGGGACAGCAGTTTGCGGCAACCGCAGTTGGCGGAAGCCTCACTGACGTTTTTTATCAGCGCCGATGAAGTGGATGGTCTGTTCACAGAGACCGCCGCGGCCACCGGCCAGGCCTTAATGACGGAATACAGCAACGTGCTGCCGTCATTGGCCGCCAGCAGCAACAATCGGTTCATTCGAACGGGGTGGCACAAGACCCGTTACATCGGCGGTGGCTACACCAATTTCAAGCCGGGCCAGTATACGGAACTGGCGGAGGCATGGTTGTATATAGAAGCCGATGATCCCGATGAAGCGCAAAACTTCGCTCTGGATAAACTGATCTTTGCCGGCGAGCACACCAGCGATGAATATTACGGCTTTATGAACGGCGCAGCACAAACCGGCCGCCTGGCGGCACAGGTTGTGTTGCAGTCCATTCTGCAGGAAGCCTGATCACCCGTTACAGTGCGCAGTGCTCTGCTCAATCTTGGATGCAGATTTCTGCGCACTGTAAAAAAGCCCGCTGATTTCTTCTGCTTTTTTTATCCCACCCTGTCTTTGTTGTCGTAACGGTTTTTTTACTTGCATGCACGGGCACTCGAAACACCCGCCACCAAGTAAAGGGAATTCATTCAATCAACAAGGATTACCGGCATGATGTTCAATCCTAAACTCACTGCGCTCAGCGCGGCTATCCTGTTTTCCACCCTCAGCGCCTGTGGTGGCGGTGGCGGTGGCGGCGGGAATGACGACAACGACAATCCTCCCGCACCTCGCCAACAACTTACGGCACTGCCTGCGTTCTTACAAGGCAATGAAGCCAATTGCAGCTTCGTTGAAAGCGGTAATGACGTCAGCCTGGAGGCATACAGCGGCAACCTCAACAACGTTACCGGTCTGACCTGCAACGGGGTGACATTGAGCGATCTGAATGAAATCAGCTTGCTGACGGCACTGGAGACATTGAATCTGGAAGACGCCGGCCTCACCAATGTGAACGAGTTGTTGAACAACAGCACGCTGTCCGAACTGGATCTGTCGGGCAACCCGCTCACGGACCTGGCAACCATTGCCAGCCTCTTGAACCTGACTGCACTGGATCTGGATAACACCGGCCTGTCCGATCTTACACTGCTGCAGTCACTCACCGCACTGCAGCAACTGAACCTTGCCGATAACGACATCAGCAACGTCACGGCACTGGGTAATCTAATGGCACTCACCAGCCTGGACCTTTCCGGCAATAGCATCACCGAGCTCACCTCGCTGGGCGCTCTGACCAACCTGCAAACCCTGGATGTTTCCGGCAACAACAGCCTGGCCTGTGCGGATATCAATAATCTGGATAACACCCTTGGGGGGGCTGTCGAAATCACGGTACCCAGTGACTGCACCACCGCTCTCTATCTGGACAACACCAGCGATGCCAGTCAAACCCTGGACCTCAGTATGCAGGCCATCGCCTTCGATCGCCTGGTGATTGGAGATATTCAAGGCCGGGATGATATCGTTCTGTTTCAATCCGGCAACGATCTTCGCGTCACCGCCAATACCTCTGCCGGGGAGAAGCAAATCACCTTCAGCAATTGGTTCAGTGATGAAGCATATCAGCTTGGTGAGTTCGAAATCGGCAGTGAAGGGGTCAGCAGATTCGATGATCTGCGAGCCGCCGTCGGTTTGGGGCTCGCCCTAACGGATCAAGACGATACCTACAGCGGCAGCAATGGCAATGATATTATTTATGGCCTGGATGGCAACGATATCATCGCTGGTGAACGCGGCGCGGATGTCATTGTGGGTGGAAGCGGGAGCGACATCCTTTCGGGCCATAAGATTACCATTGATGACGATAGCTCAGTAACTCGCTCTGTCAGCTATGATAGTGACCAGGATACAATTGTATTCAATCTGGGGGACGGCAACGACATCATCTATGAGTATGAAGTCACCTTGAGCAATCGCGCTCTTTTGCAGTTTGGCACCGGCATCGCCCCCGCTGACATTACCCTGTACCGAAACGGGCTTGATCTTGTTTTCCAGATCAACGCAGAGGATTCGGTGACCGTTTTCGAATGGTTCAAGGCCGGTCAATATCGTATCGGGCAAATTCAGTTTGGTAACAACGATCCGATCGCCGCCACGGAGTGGGTGAATGCTCAACCGCTTAGCTCCAATGACATCACCGTTACCGGTACCGATGCCAGTGAGTCACTGATTGGCAGTACGGACGATGATATAATTTATGGCTTGGACGGTTCGGACATTATCACCGGCGGTGAAGGGAATGATATACTTTCCGGCTATCGAATCATCGTTGGCGAAGATAACTCGGTAACTCGCTATCCCAGCTATGACAATGATCAGGATACCTTTGTATTCAATCCGGGGGACGGCAACGACATCATCTATGAGTATGAAGCCTCCTTTAGCAATCGTGCTCTTCTGCAGTTTGGTGCCGGCATCGCCCCCGCTGACATTACCCTGTACCGAAACGGGCTTGATCTTGTTTTCCAGATCAACGCAGAGGATTCAGTGACCATTTTCGAATGGTTCGACGCCGATCAATATCGTATCGGGCAGATTCAGTTTGGTAACGACGATCCAATAGCCGCCACGGAGTGGGTGAATGCCCAACCCGTTTCACTGCAAGCATCCGGAATACTAGAGGGCGATAATGACGCAAATGTTCTTACCGGCACCGGTGGCAACGACATCATCTATGGACTGGATGGCGTGGACATTATCACCGGCGGAGAAGGGAACGATATACTTTCCGGCTATCGAATCACCGTTGGCGAAGATAACTCGGTAACTCGCTATCCCAGCTATGACAATGATCAGGATACCTTTGTATTCAATCCGGGGGACGGCAACGACATCATCTATGAGTATGAAGTCACCTTGAGCAATCGTGCTCTTTTGCAGTTTGGTGCCGGCATCGCCCCCGCTGGCATTACCCTGTACCGAAACGGGCTTGATCTTGTTTTCCAGATCAACGCAGAGGATTCGGTGACCGTTTTCGATTGGTTCGATGCCGATCAATATCGTATCGGGCAGATTCAGTTTGGTAACGACGATCCAATCGCCGCCACGGAGTGGGTGAATGCCCAACCCGTTTCACTGCAAGCATCCGGAATACTAGAGGGCGATAATGACGCAAATGTTCTTACCGGCACCGGTGGCAACGACATCATCTATGGACTGGATGGCGTGGACATTATCACCGGCGGAGAAGGGAACGATATACTTTCCGGCTATCGAATCACCGTTGGCGAAGATAACTCGGTAACTCGCTATCCCAGCTATGACAATGATCAGGATACCTTTGTATTCAATC